>NZ_JAVDSQ010000006.1:0-297877 GCF_031455395.1 Luteibacter sp. 1214 | reverse complement strand
CGGGAATACAACGAAGAGCGACCCAAGAAGGCACTCGGCGGGTTGACTCCCGCCGCTTACGCGAAACAGTTACATTAATCCTGAACTCAAGATCGGACCGCTACTCAAGGCGGGGGGACGTCGGACAACGTTTCCCTTGCGGCGGCCCATGACAGAAATCCGCTGAGCCAGCCGGAGAATCATTCAGTCAAGAACGCTTCGAAGAACGCGGTGGTGGCGTGGGTGTCAGCTTCGGCAGGTGTTCCCTACGGCCTTGAATCGTTGCTTACCGCCGAGGGGATAGTGATCGAGATTAACAAAAATGGCGGTTGGAAAAACCGTTGAATCTTGCGGTAGGTGTGACGGGTGACGATGGTCCGAAACCTCAGCAGGAAAAGTGACCATGATAGGCGGTGGTATATGGGGTTTACTTGGTCCGTTGATTGGTCCCCTGGCCGTTATGTTTACGATCCACGCCTTTCATCCACGCCCATTCCCAAAGGTGATTGGGAGAAGCACATCAATTCAATAAGTCCGGGTGGGGTAACTATCTCGGATAAACTAAAGGGCCTTCAATGAACATAGATGCTTTGGTTTCTTCGGAGATTGAGCTTCTAGATTTGATATTTGGGCTGAATCCGTTGGCTTGGCGGAGGTATCAACAGCACGGACTTGGATCTGGCAATGCTCGAGGAAGCGATGAGCCGAAGACCGTCATGTGGTGTCCGTTTGTAGCCTTCAGATTTGCGCTGGAAGACGCATCTGTTACGAAACGTCTGCGTGAAGCTGTAGATGCATTTCGAGGCATACTTACTTGGTCTCTCTTCGGTCACGAGCGGGAAGGCCTTCCAGGAACTAATTGGGCGATTGGGCCCGCGATATTGTTCGAAGTTAAGGAGCGAGCTGCAGCTTCGCGTATCAGCGCGGGCGAGTACCTCTCGCGAAAAGATCCGAGTCTCGTCTCGGCTGCATGCCATGAGTTCCCTTTGCTTGTGGGGCACGTTCGACTCTGTACTTCCGCTTAGATAGCCTTAGCATGCATGTATCGACGGTCCAGGCGACCGGGGGTGTGCAAGCTTGAGTCGTCACCGGGGGCGTGCCTGTCCGGGTTGATTCCGGTAGCGAGCCTCCGTGCGCGAGCGAGGCTCCGCACGGTGGCCGTGCCATTACAGGTGCGCTTCGATCGCCATGCCGAGCACGCGCGTCGACAGCGTTCGATGCCTGGAAGCAATCCCGGAGATCTGTGAGGTGTAACGCGTCACATCGATGCCAACGTCGAGATGCGACGTCACCGCATACCCCACACCAAGCCCGAGATAACGGCTGCCGCCCTTGAGCGTCCCACGGTAATAGTCCGAACCCGGGCCAGCCTGCGTGTGGCTCCAGTGCTGCGTTCGCATGCGGGCGATACCGGCGCGGCCGGTGACGGAGAAGCTCTGCGGCAGCTCCCATTTCAGGTTGGCGCCGATGAGTACGGCACGCGATCCGATCTCGCTTCGCGTGCTCAGCGGATACGTCCGGCTGCCGTACCGGTGTGTGCCCGTGGCGCGGTACTTCACCTTGCCCAGGTCCGCGTAGCCAAGCTCGGCACCGAGGGCGACGTGTTCACCCAGGCCCCAGCGATAACCGCCACCGAGTTCATAGGCGCGCGCGGACTTGCCGTCGTAGAGCTTGCTCGGCACGGCGTAGCGAGCTTTGCCGATGTCGGAACGGAGGAAAGCGCCGGCCGGGTTGGCGGCGGTGAAGGAAACGGCTGTCAGAGCCAGGGCGGCTGTGGTGACGAGCAAGACCTTTTGCATGAGGCATCCTTGGGAAGCGTGCAGCATTCCGCCGGGCGGTGCGCCGACGGGCCGTGGAGGCGACGGCAGTCTAGGCGGAGTGCGCCATCACGAGGATGGGGGATGACGGCATCGACAGCGGGGCCATCGGACAGCCTCAGAGCGAGAATTCAATCTCCAGCGCAAGTGGTTACGCGCATCCGTCCGTGCTTCTCAGCAAGCGCTTACGTGGGACTGGGAGAAGGACTACGCACGGTCGTGCGCCAAAATCACAAAGAGCGTGCGCCCAACGGAACTCAAGCCACCTGCGTGTGCAGCATCTCGTCGGTGAGATCGCCAAAGATCATCGCCGACGCCAGGCGCTCGCCATCCGGCGGACTGAACACGCCCATCGCGCCGCTCGGGCAATTGGTCATCTCGCCAATCAAAACCGACTCGCCGTCCGAATACATATCCACGCGCACCAGCGAAAACCCCTGGCTCAGCCGCGTTGCCACCTGCAGCATCCTGTCGAGATTCGCCGGCCGCTCGAAGTCGATCGACCCACGCTCGTACACCAGCCCGAAACCCTGCTCGCGCCAGTCCAGGTCGTAGAACTTGCGCACATGCCGCGAGTGCCTTCCGTAGTCGACCTGAATCAGCCGCGGCCGCCCTTGGAAGCAGAACACCTTGTAGTCGGTGATTTCCGCGTCGTTGAATATCAACGGCTCGACGATCACCTTCGGCTGCAGGTTCTTGTAGTTTCGCTCCCTTGAGGTCCGGTAATAATTCAGCTCGAACCAGCCGCGGATGCGCGCCATATCGACCGGCTCACCATGCTTGCGGGTGATGATCTGCCCGCTCGCATGCGTGGGTTTGATCACGCAGCGGTCGGGGATGAGATCGATGTCGACGTCGTCCACCCGGCGGAACACGGTATGCGTCGGCACGTTGTGCTCGTCGCCGACTCGGTCGCGGACGAAGGTCTTCACGAATTCCTTGTCGGTCACGTAGACGCGCAACGGGTCCACGATCTCGGTGGAGGCCTTGATGCGATGGATGACGTCGTTGAACAAGGGGTGTCGTCGACGCGGCAGGCGCCGGTGCTGCATCACGAAGCCGAACAGGTGAACGAGGTGGTCGACCGGCGCGATGGCAGGCAGGTGCCCGATGAGGGCGCGTTTCATCGAATTTCCGGACATCTCAGAGGCTTCCTTGTTTTGACCGGTTGGCTGGTAAAACGCACTGAAACGTTCGCTTCGTGGGCTACTCACAACTTGCGGATGCGCTTTGCGGGCAATCCAGGCGAGGCACGTTTTCGGCAAGACTAGCCGAAAGCGGCCCTAAGTGTGATGAAGGTCACATTCACGAATGTGACGCAGTCGACCTTTATGGCGCGGGCGGCCTAAACGCAAGAAAGCCGACCGGGCTGCGCCTGGTCGGCTTTCTCGTCAACGGCAACCCCGTGTTGTGCCTCGCGGCACTACCCCGGAGTCAGGTCCTTCGGGTCAGGGCTCAGTAGTCGTAATTCACGCTCAGGCGGAAATAACGCGGCTGCTGCACCGCCGTCGGCGTCCCGTACAGCGGGTTCGCCAGGTTCGGGCTTTGCTCGCCGTTCGGGTAGATACCGATCGTCCGCTGCTCGTTGAGCACGTTGAACACATTGGCGTTGAAGGCCAGCTTCGCATCGGCGAAGGCGGGACGGTAGGTCACGCCGAGATCCACCTGGCGCACCCACGGCAGGCGGCCGTGGCTGCCGGGCGGGGAGGGCTCGCCGTTGCAGAAGTGGTAGCTGTTGCCGTAGCCCGCCGGGTCGGTACGATCCGCGCCGAAGTAGCCGAGGCAGGGCTTGGGCGCACCGGAGATCATGCTGAGGTTGCCGCTGACCAGCCATTCGGGGCTGAACTGGTAGTAGCCGAAGAACTTCAGCTGGTGCTTGTGATCGTTGTTCTGCACACCGTTGGTGTTGACCATGATGTACGAGTTGTCCCAGTCCTGCGTGGTCGACACCGCGGTCTGGCCGGTGCCCCGCGATTCGCGGTACAGGTCCGAGCGCAGCTGGCCTTCCGTGTTGCCGTAGCTGCGCGAATACGTATAGCTGACCTTGCCATACCAGCCGTCGGCGAACGGATGTTCGAGGAAGGTCTCCAGCGAGTAGTAACGGCGCTTCAGGCGATCGAAACCGAACTCCTCGTTGGACAGCGGCACCTTCACGTAATTGCCCGAGGTATCCACCAGGTTGAAGGTGTTGGACTTGCCGGGGTTGAACAGCCAGCAGCTGACCGGATTGCTCTGGTCGGTCACGTCGTAGCCAAGTGACTGTGCCTTGGCCAGCACGAGGTCGATGTCGCAGTAGTCGTCGATGGCGTTACGCAGGATGCGCTGCGTGGCCTTGGCGCCATAGACCCAGTCGGTACCCAGCGTCTTCGTGAAGCCGAGGATGAACTCGTCCTGATACTCGGACTTGAGGCCCTGCGTCGTCACCGTCTTCGGATCGGGCAGCTGACCGAACGTGTTGTTGGCGGCGACCGGCGGCGAGATCGCTGTAAGGCCGGTCGGCGTCCCGTCGGCCGCGATGCCGCCATAGGTGAAGTACTGCGACGTCGTCAGCGCGCCGCCGGCGGCATTGAGCGCCGGATTCAGCGGCAGGCCGAGGTAGTAACGCCCCGCGTTGGCATACACCTTGAAGGTCGCGTCACCGAAGACGTCCCAGCTGGCTCCCAGGCGGGGCGCCCACTGCGGCTTGTGCTGGGTGATGAAGGCGTCGCCATCCGCGTTGAAGTTCTCGAACTGATCGTTACGGATACCGAACGAGAGCAGCCAGCGATCGTTCACCTGCCACTTGTCCTCGATGTACTGCGCGCGCTGCGTCGAGCGAACGGTGGCGAGACTGCTGTTGATGTTCTGGATGACGTAGTAACCGCCGGCACCGTTGGGGAAGCCGGCCGTCGCCGGCACACCGAGGCCCGTGGAAATCGGCGTGTTCGGATCGGACTGGCCATACGTCCACGAGTACCCGCCGGGACCCGACGTCACCGAGCCCTGGTCGATGGCCACCGCGGTCTGGTTGTCGATACCGGCGGTGATCGTGTGATCGCCGATCTTGTAGGTGATGTCGATGCGCGTATTGGTGGTGCGGTTACCGCGGCCCGAGGGACTGAGGCTGGATACGGTCTGGCTGTTGCCGCGCGACGATCCGCCGTTGAGCGCCGGGTTCTGGTTGACCAGGCCATCGACGTACGTGAGGCTCGAGTTGTAGCCGCCGGGCGCATCGTAGTCGGTGGTATGCAGCTTGCCGTACAGCGCGCTGACGGTCAGGTCATCGGTAATGTAGCCGGTGTATTTGGCCGTCCACAGGTTGCCGCCGGTCTTGATATCGTCGTCCTGGCCGATGCGATCCTGCCGCACGCGGTTGACGTAGTCGTAGTTGTAGATGCTGCCCGAGGTCTGATACTTGTCCGACGCGCCGGTCAACTCGAGGATGTTGTTGTCCGTGATGTTCCAGTCGATCTTGCTGTACCAGCGCGGCGAGTTGTATCGGTAATCGACGTAGGGCTTGGTACTCGTGTAACCGCTCACCGGGTTGACGGTATTGCCTTCCTGTCGCTGGTATTCGCCGGCAACGAAGATGAACAGCTTGTCCTTGATCAGTGGGCCGCCGGCATAGGCGCTGACCGTGGTGCTGTCACCGCCGTTCTCGCTATCGGGCGAGTACAGATTGCCGGCTCGGGGCGAGGCGGGCAGGCCGCTTTCGTAGTAGCGGTTGCGCTGGTTGGCGCGCGCGAAGCTCGGCTCCCACAGCACCTGCGTGCCGAAGTGCCATTCATTGGTGCCGCGCTTGCCGACCACATTGATGACGCCGCCGTCGGATCGGCCGTACTGGGCGCTGTATCCGCCGGTGTAAACCTCCTGCTGCTCGATCGCGCCATACGGCAACGACAGGCCGCCGAAGCCACGCAGGGGGTCGGTGGTCGAAAAGCCGTTGACGTAATAGGCATTCTCACTCGCGGCCGAACCACCGAAGCTCACCAGTGAATTGCCGGTCGGACCCTTGAAGCTGCCACCGTTCTGCACCACGCCGGGCGCGAGCAGCGCGATGGCTTCCGAGTTACGGCCCAGCGGCAGGCGTGCCAGCTGTTCCGAGGTGACGACGGTGCGCGAATCGATCGTCGATACGTCGATCTTGGGCAGCGCGGAAGCGGAGACCGAGACGCCGGACATGTCGGTGGTCTGTGCCTCGGCCGGAGCGAACGACACTTCGGTACCTGCGCCGACCTTCAGAACGACGTTCTGGCGCGTGTCGACGGTCTGACCATTGGCGCGCAGGGATACCGTATACGTGCCCAGCGGCAGCTGGCCGGCCGAATAACGGCCGCGCTCATCCACGGCGATTTCGCGGGTGATACCGGTGTCACTGGTGATGACGACCGTCTCGCCGGCGGCGACAGGCGCCTGGCCGAAGATGCCACCGGTGGTGGACTGGGCGAAGGCGGCGGGACTCGCGACGATTGCGAGGGCGATGGCCAGCGCGGACTTGTTCAAGGGCTTGTTACGGCTAAGCATGAAGAAACGTCTCCCTGGATCTGTTTGGACGCACGGACATGCACGGGTGGCCGCGGCGCGGCACCCGTAATGGCTGATAAAGGCAAACCCTGGCGCACGTCTCCGACGCTGACAACGCGCGTTGTCAGAGCGGGACGAGCCGCGTAAACGCGCATCCGCGCGTCGCTTCCCTTCAGAAGACTTCACGTGCTGCGTCGCAGCACTTGCTATCGGTTATATAGAAAAGTTACGGGGATGTATAGGGGTTTAGACGGCCTTTTCGAAAGAACGTCCGGTCGGCTGCGTCGGCGCCAGGGGGCGCTCCGGCGCGGCCAGGGCCTCAGAAACGCATATCCACGCCGGCGTGAATCGTATGAACGTGCATGCGGGTGCCGCCCGCCCGCCCGCGGGTTCCTGCGAGCGCATAGCGCGAAACGTCGAGTGAGAGATCGGTATTCGGCGTGACGGCAAAGCCGATGCCCGCGCCGAGATAAGGGGTGATCCCCGAGGTGGAGACGGCGGCGCTTCTCCGACGCGTGTGCACCTCCAGCGCCGTGTGCGTACGAGCGATGCCGCTACGCGTGGTCAGCGACCATTGTTCGCCGACCTGCCAGCGGGCGTTGACGCCGAGAACGAAGGCGCGCGCACTGAGGGTCGATTTCTCCCAGTAGGTGGGAACGGGGCGCTTCGGCTTGTTCTGCGGTTTACCGGGGATCGGACGGCGGCTGTTGCGGGTGTCCTGTTTCGCCGCCGGATCCGCCACGCGGTGGGTGCTGCCGCCGAGGTCGACATAGCCCGTCTCGACGCCCAGCGCGAACGTATTGGCGATCTGCCAGCGATAACCGCCGACGACGTCGTATGACATGTGCTTCTTTCCGTCGAAGCGCTTCTCGCCCGTGCCATAGCGCGCTTCGCCTGCGCCTAACTTCAGGAAGGTGCCGGTGGATGCGGCAGCCGGTAAGGACAGCGAAGCGAGTGCGACGGCAGCGAGCGTCGCATGCAAGATCTTTTGCATGGGATATTCCCTTCTGGTGGGTGGTGACGGTACGTCCCGTTGCGGACGTGGGGCGGCATTCTAGGAAGGGCGCCGCCGTTGTGCCGATCCCAGCGGCGCCGCGCCTTGGGACTTGCCTACAGGGCATGCATTGCCAATGCCCGTCGTGGCGCCGCTTCGCGCCAGGGACTTACGCAGCGCTCGGCTTGGTGCGGGTTTACGTGTCGAGGTATGGCTACAACGTGCGGCAGTCATGGCCGACCCTCGCCATGGGCCTCGGCGAAGCTGCTTCAGATGCCGAGGTGTTCATGAGGCCAGATAAGCAGGCTTACTCCAATGACAAGCAGGGTGGCAATCGTCACGCCGCCGAATAGCAAGAGTCCGTCGTCCGTACCCAACCATGCGAAGGTGCGTCCGATCACGCCGGGCCAGCCGTGCACGATCGAGTCGTCAAAGGCCAGCACGCCGATGAGGACGAGCCGCGTCATGAGCATCACCGCCATGATGCCGAAGGGCGAGCGTAGCGAGGCCAGTACGACCCGTCCGAGTACGATAGACAGCTCGATCAGTTCCATCACGTTCCATGGATGAAGCATTGGTTTCGAGTGTGTCTCGGTGGCTCGGTCAGCGCAACTCTGCGGCCATTGAATCGAACGCGCCGACGGCCTACCTTCGGTGCTTTATGGCCCGAAGGTATGCCTCATGTCCGACCTCTCCGCCTTTCCGATCACGTCGCGCTGGCCTGCCGCACACCCCGATCGTATCCAGCTCTACTCGCTGCCCACGCCTAACGGCGTCAAGGTATCGATCATGTTCGAAGAACTGGGCATTCCTTACGAGGTCCACCTCGTGGATATCGGCAAGAACGAGAGCAAGCTGCCGGAGTTCGAGTCGCTGAATCCGAATGGCAAGATCCCTGCGATGATCGACCCGGACGGTCCGGGTGGAAAGCCACTTGGCTTGTTCGAATCAGGCGCCATCCTCCTTTATCTCGCGGAGAAGACCGGCCGCTTCCTGCCGAAGGACGAAGCGAAGCGCTGGGAAACGATCCAGTGGGTCTTTTTCCAGATGGCGGCCATCGGCCCGATGTTCGGCCAGGTCGGCTTCTTCCATAAGTTCGCCGGCCGCGAATACGAAGATAAACGTCCGCTGGAGCGCTACGTCGCGGAAAGCAAACGACTGCTCGCAGTGCTCGACCGGCAGCTCGACGGTAAGGACTGGATCGTCGGCGATGAGTACACCATCGCGGATATCGCCACGCTGGGCTGGGTCAATAATCTGGTGACGTTCTATGGTGCCCGTGACTTGGTGGGCTTCGATGACTTCTCGAACGTCATCGCTTGGCTGGAGCGAGGCACGTCGCGGCCTGGCGTGGAGCGAGGGCTGAAGATTCCGTCGCGTAGCTGATGTATCAGGCCAGCACCTGGATTCCGTGCTTGGCAACAACAGCAAGAAGCTTCAGCGCCATACCGCTAGGCTTCTTGGCCCCGGATTCCCACTTCTCAACCGTGCTCTCACTCGTATTCAGGTAGCGCGCGAATACCGGCTGGCTCACATGATTCCGCTCGCGAAGCTGCTTGATCTGCAACGAGTCGATCATTGGGGGTGTAGCGATGCAGAGATCATCGAAGTCCCGCATGGTTGCCTTGTCGATGGTCCCAGCTCTGCGCATTCCGGACACGGCGCTGTGAATCGCCTCGAATGCGTCGCTCTTATGCTTACGATTAGCGTTCATTACGTACCTCAATGAGTTCCGAGATCGCCACTTCCTTGTCGATGTCTTGCTCTACCTTTCGACTGTAAAGTGCCGCAAGCTTCCTGAACGCGGCGAGTTCCGAGTCGTCGATATTTGCCCGATCCTTTTCGCGAACAGATAGGCAAAGATCCAGTACCGCCGTCCTTTCGCGACCACGATAGACCTGTGCATGTTGCGGTTGAGGCGTTTCTTGAAAACCCCGCCGCCCAGGTCATCGGCTTGGCCGCGCATGACTTCGAGCGCCGCGTTTCGTAGCTCCGAGTCGCTGATCAGGTGTTTTTTCGCCATCTTGGCGAACCACGCGGTCTTGAACACACGCTGGCCTTGCGTCCATTCGTCCATGGCTTAGGGTAGCACTGGGTGCTAGCTATTTCTAGCCAAAAAAACGGCCGCATGATGCGGCCGTTTTTTTGCACCTGAGACTACCTACTTCTCAGAACCGGAACTCAGCCCCCGCCGCCCACACGCCGATCTTCTGGCTGACGCTTCCCGCATCGCTCTTGTAGTCGCCGTGGTAGTGCTCGTAACCCAGCGTGACGCCGAAGTTGCGGGTGAAGTCGTAGCCTACGTTCAACGCACCGTAGAAGCCGTTGTCGTGCGACGAGTCCTTGTAGGAATAGTGGTCGCGGCTGCCCGGCGAATAGTAAAGATCGACGCCGTCGACATCGCTGCGCAGGCGCGACCACATGTGAAGGAAGCCTGTGCGCAGGCCCAGCGACCATGAGTGGCCGAGCATCCACTTGGCATTGATGCCCAGTAGCGCGGCCTTGTTCTTGATCTCGGAGCGGTCGGTCTCCGTCCATCGGCCTGGCGAGGTCGCATCCACCCGGTCCGACAACTTGCCCAGGTCGACGAAGCCGGCTTCGGGTCCGATCGAGAACACGTCGTCGATCATCCAGCGGTAGCCCCCGGTGACGCCGAAAGCGGTGTCTTTTTTGTCGACACGCTCGGTCGCGTCGATGCCGTAATAGGAATACGTGCCGCTTTCCCCGGTATCCCCGTTGTAGTGCGACTTGCCAGCCGAGGCAGTGATAAAGGCCTGGCCGTCGGCCTGGGCGGCGATCGGAGCGATCGCGAGAAGAGCGGTAACGACCGCCGTGCGCATGACCTTATGCATGGTGTTCCCTGTTCCTGATGATGTCCGTCGGCTCCGGCGCCGTACGGTCCCGCATGGGCGGGCGCGGCATTTTACGAGAATTCTGAGTGCCGTGACCGTGACCTCTGGCATAGGGCGCTCCGGACCATGACGTTTAGCATCGAAGGCTTGCGCGGACCGCAGGGGACCGCGCCGACCCGCTCGCAGGGATGGCCGGGCGATCCACACGCTCCACGGGAGAATTCCAGTGAAATCCACCATCCTTGCCTCCGCGCTTCTGGCCGCCCTGGCCAGCGCAGGCGCCACCGCCGTCCGCGCGGACGATGTTCCGCCGCCGAAGGACGTCGCGTTCGCCGGTACCGTCAAGCTCGCCGTCGACGCTACCGATACCGATCACCGCATTTTCCGCGTCAAGGAATCCATTCCCGCGCAGGCCGGTCCGCTGACCCTGCTGTTCCCCGAGTGGATCCCGGGCCACCATTCGCCGACCGGCCCGATCGACCAGTTCGCCGGTCTCATCGTGACCGCCGGCGGCAAGCGCCTCGAGTGGAAGCGTGACGAGTACAACGTCTACGCCTTCCACGTCGACGTGCCGGCCGGCGCCTCGTCGGTCGACGTCGAGTTTCAGACGCTGACCCCGCAGGACACGCGTCAGGGTCGGATCGTCATGACCCCCGACATCGTCAACGTGCAGTGGAACCAGGTCTCCCTGTATCCGGCCGGCTACCGTGCCGATCGCGTCAACGTCGAAGCGTCCGTGAAGCTGCCGGCCGGTTTCCAGTTCGGCACCGCGCTCGAGCAGGCCAGCAAGAGCGGCGACACGGTGACCTTCAAGGAGATCAACTACGACGACCTCGTCGATTCGCCGATCTTCGCCGGTCGCTATTTCAAGCGAGTCGACCTCGACCCGAACGGTAAGTCGCCGGTGCACCTGAATATCGTGGCCGACAACGCGAAGGCGCTCGAGATCAAGCCCGAAGCGCTCGAGATCCACCGCAAGCTCGTCCAGCAGATGGACAAGCTCTACGGTGCGCGTCACTACAACCATTACGACTTCCTGCTGGCGCTGACCGACAAGCTCGGCGGCATCGGTCTGGAGCACCACCGTTCGTCCGAAAACAGCGCACAGCCCAACTACTTCACCGAGTGGGACAAGAGCTGGCTGGGACGCGACCTGCTCTCGCACGAATACAACCACTCGTGGGACGGCAAGTACCGTCGCGGTGCCGACCTCGCCACGCCGAGCTTCAACGTGCCGATGGGCGACAGCCTGCTCTGGGTGTATGAAGGCCAGACGCAGTTCTGGGGCAACGTCGTCGCCGCACGCTCGGGCCTCGTTTCGCAGGATCAGGCGCGTGACGTGCTCGCACTCGTCGCCGCTACGTACGACAAGGGTCGACCGGGTCTGTCGTGGCGCACCATCGGTGACACGACCAATGATCCGACGATCGCGCAGCGTCGTCCGCTGTCGTATCGCAACTACCAGATGAGTGAAGACTATTATTCGGGCGGCCAGATGGTCTGGCTCGACGTCGACACCAAGCTGCGCGAACTGACCAGAAACAAGCGTAGCCTCGACGATTTCGCCAAGGCCTTCTTCGGCATGAAGGACGGCGACTGGAAGGTCAATCCGTATACCTTCGAGGACGTGGTCTCGACGCTCAACGGCATTTCGCCGTACGACTGGGCGACTTACCTGCACGACCGCATCGACGGTCACAAGGGCGACCTGGAAGGCATCGAGCGCGGCGGCTGGAAGCTCGTCTACAACGACAAGCCGTCGGAAGCGGTCAAGGCGTTCGAAGGCCGTCGTCACTACGTCGATCTCACCTATTCGGCCGGCTTCGCCGTGTCGTCCAAGGGCGATATCTCCGACGTGCGCTGGGACGGCCCGGCCTTCAATGCCGGCCTCTCGCCGGGCATGCACATCGTCGCGGTCAACAACAAGGAATTCGATGGCGACGCGCTGAAGGAAGCCGTCACCACCGCGAAGACCGACAAGGCGCCGATCGAGCTGCTGGTCAAGAACTTCGATGACTACAAGACCATCAAGATCGACTACCACGGCGGCCTGATGTACCCGCACCTGGAACGCGACAAGAGCAAGCCCGACTGGCTGGGCGAGCTTTACAAGACCAAGTGATGCACCGAAGGGCCCCGCAAGGGGCCCTTCTTCTTTACGTAGGAGCGCGCCCCGCGGGCGATTCCAACCCGCGACACGGCTATCATCCGGCGGATGGAAGCCACCCCCACACCTCCCGGCAAAGAACTCGACCAGGCTCACCGCCGTCGTCGCCTCTTCATGATCGTCTTCTGGGGCACAGTCTTCGGTGCGGCCGCGATCGGCAACACGATGACCGCGCGGATCGATGCGGACCGTTACGACATCCACGTCGCCACCTGGCAGATCGCCGTCAACGAATTCAGCAGCGTCCTCGTCTCGTTGCTCATGCTGCCCTTCCTCCTGCGGGCGTGCGACCGCTGGCCGCTGCATGCGGATACGTGGCGGCGCTATCTCCCGCTGTACTTCGCCGGCAGTCTCGCCTGGTGCGTGGGTCACGTCGTCGGCATGGACCTGCTCCGGCTGCTCGGCTACACCCTTGGCGGCGCCCACTACGATCCCGGGTCGCTGGGCCTGCAGTTCGTCTACGAATATCTGAAGGACATCCGCACGTTCTTTACGATCGTCGCCGTCGGCCACATGGTCGAGTGGTTCGGCCGACACGTCAAAGGCGAGGCCAGTCTGCTCGACATTCCGGATGAAGGTCCGCCCGTGGAGCCGGTCGACCGCCCGGAGCGCTTTCTCGTCCGCAAGCTCGGACGCGACTTCCTGGTGGCCACCGCCGATATCGAGTGGGCGCAGGCGTCGGGGAACTACGTGAATCTGCGGGTGCGCGGTCGCGACTACCCGCTGCGGACGACCCTGGCCGCGCTGGAGGCCAAGCTCGACCCCGCCGTCTTCGTCCGCGCGCATCGGAGCTACGTGGTGCAACTGGCTCAGGTCACCTCGATCGAGCCGCTGGACGCGGGCGAAGCCCGCCTGCACATGGCCGACGGCACGGTTCTGCCGTGCAGCCGGCGTTACAGGGAAAGCCTTCGCGCCACGGCGGCCGGCGCTGAGCCCCTGGCGGCCAGGCCCTGACACTGAGGCTAGGCCGCCCCGGGGATTCCCGCTACAATGCCCGACCGCAGCATCAGCGCCTGTAGCTCAGCCGGATAGAGTAGTGGCTTCCGAAGCCATTGGTCGGGGGTTCGAATCCCTCCAGGCGCACCATTCAGAAAAGACGGACGGTTTCCCGTCCGCCTCTCCGCAGAACCTCTCCCGAGTCAGTGCGAACCCGCGGCGATCTGCGCCCTGGCGGCGTGCGCGGCGATGGGGTTGGCCACGCCCTGCAAACGGTTCATCTGCACCTTGTAGCCGGTTGGCACCACGTAAGGCGTGCCCGCCCCGTCGGCGACCTGCTGTGAGATGAAGCCGCCGCCGGTGCCCTGCCAGACATACGCCGTTCTCTTGGCGTTGGTCCAGAACACGTCCGCCAGACCGTCACCGTCGAAGTCCTCGATGGTGGCGACGCTGTAACCCGCCGGGCCCGCCGTGGTCTTGCGGCCCGTCACCGTCGTGCCGTCCATCAGCCACCAGCCGATGTTGCCGGTCGCGGCGTTGAACCAGATCAGGTCGGTCCTGCCGGTGCCGGCGATCTCGCCCGCGCCGATCAGGTCGAAGCCGTTCGGTGACGCGTCCGGTGCATCGGTCTTGGTGAAGCGGTCCTTGCCGGTGTTGACCCAGTACTTCACCGCGCGGCTGGCGCTGGTCCAGACGATATCGATTACGCCGTCGCCATTGAGATCGGCCAGATGCGGGGTGAAGCCGGCCGGAGCGGGTACCGTGCGGTCGACGGCCTGCGTGCAGTCCAGATCGTTCAGACGGCCAAACAGGAGGCCACCGCTGCACTTGATCGTCCAGAACGACAGCTGGCTGGTGCTGGCGTTGAACCAGATCTGCTGCGGCGTGCCCGCGTCATCCACATCGCCCGCGCCGACCAGCGTCCAGCCGGCTGGGTACGGAAAGCGGAACGCCTCCCAGCCATAGCTGTAGATCGCGAGGTTCATGGTGTGCGTGGTCGGGTTATCGCTTTCCATCACCGTCTGTCCGGCGAGCGTGCCGCCGAAGATGTCGTACGGAATGGCCTTGATCTGGTCGCCGGCCTGGAAACCGTCGACGATCGTGTCGCCGCCATCGCGGCTGCCCGGGAACCATGTGTCGGTGCTGAGCACCGTGCTGCCGTTCATACGGACAAACGTGGCGTTGCCGGTCTTCGGACCGACCAGCAGCAAGGTGCTCTTGCCGTCGAGGATCGCGTTGAGACCGACGCCGGGGTTGCCGCTGTCGTCGCGGCCGGCCAGATCCCATGTGCGCGAGATCGTCTTGCCGCGTGCCGACCGGGCGGCCACGGCGTTGGCGAGATGGGTCACGTCGATCGAGCCCAGGCCTGTCGCATAGTCGTAGCCCTTGCCGGCCTTCCATGCGGTGACGAGGGATGCACGACCGCCATCGCTGACGATGCCGTACGACTGTCCGCTCTTCACGTAGCAGTCGCCGGTGCCGGCGAAGCAAGGCACGTCGATATCCCCCGTGGCGACGTCGTGGAACACACACGTGGCGTCCGTGGCGGCGCACCCGGTGCCGGGCGAAGCGATGGTGCCGTACTGGCTGCGGGCCAGGCTGTACAGCGTTGGCGCGACGTTACCCAGGCGAGCCGCGCTGGACTGGTTCACCAGGGCCTGCACGCCGGCCATCGCGGGCGCCGCGAACGATGTGCCGCCCGCGCTGTTGTAGATCGAGTCCGTGGGGCTGAGGTAATTACAGGGCGTACCGCCTTCGTCGGCGTCCGACATGCAGAAGATCAGCGCGTGACCGTAAATGCCGTTGGCCGCGAACAGCGAGACGTCCGGTGTGGCACGGGTGACGTTCTGATCCATGCCGGCCAGACCCTGCTGCCACGTGGGCTGACTCCAGTAGTAGCTTGGTCCGCCGCTTCCGCCCGCCGTGTTGAGGAAGTCGAGCCCGGCGGATGAGTTGCAGGCCGTGTTGGGGTCGCTGTATCCCAGGATCGTATCCAGCTGCGCGCTGGCGCAGGAGTCGTTCCAGGTTTGCTCCGGGATATAGCCGATGGCGCTGGCGCCGAGTTCGCCGTTACCGGGCAGCCAGTACTTGCTGGTCTGCTTGTAGTCGTTGAAGTCGGTACCGCCGACGGCCACGTTATACGGCGTGCTGCCCAGGCCGTTGACGGCTAGGCCGAAGCTGGAAGCCGACTGTCCCTGGTCGCAACCCGCGGATCCGGAGTCACCGGTCGAGACGAACACCGAAACGCCTTCGGCCGCGGCGGTCGCCCACAGCGCGCTGGCCTCGTCGATGTCACCCACCGCTGCGCTGACGAGTTCGCACTCGCCGTAGCTGAGGCTGAGGATCGGTGGTGGGGCGGCTTGCTCAAGCAGGTTCTGCGCGGCGAGAAACGCACCGAAGTCCGCGCCGGTGTCCTGGCACGAGGCGAGCGTGATGTCGGCATCGGGTGCGGCGGCGCCGGCCCATTCCGCGTCGAGCGCGGCCTCACCTTCATCGCCGTTGGTACCGGGATTCACGCAGCTGGTGTCGCCGGTGAAAGCCGCGGGATGAACCTGGGTGAAGACACCTTTGGCATCCGTCGGGAGGAATACCTGGCGGAAGGTCTTGATGTCGGCATCGAGAACGTTGGTTCTTTCCAGCACGGCCACAGTCTGTCCGGCGCCGCGCACGGGGCTCGCCTGATTCCACAACGGATTGACGTTGTAGATCGTCGCGAAATCCGCGGGTACCAGATCGAAGAACGTCTCTCCCTGATAAACGAAGTTGAAGTCGCCGGAGGGCGCGCCGGCGGCGATCCATGCCCCTTGCTTGTCGCGCTTCACCGGCCGTACGTTCTTCACCTGCGGCTCCGGGAAGAAGTCGGTCAGGGATGCGACGCCACGGACCACCGGTATCAGTGCGGTCGGCAGCTTCTGTTCGGCGGCGTTGGCGAAGTGCGTCTTTCCGTTCGCACTGAAACGGTGCAGCGAGGTACCGAAGGCCTGCTGCACGGCGCCGACCGAGCCGGTGAAACGAATCAGCATGCCGTCGGCGGAGATGGTCTTCACGCCGAGACCCTGGCTGCTCAGCCACGTCTTTACCGCGGCAATGTCCTGCCTGCTCGGACCGAACCGTTCGCCCACCTGGCGCGCGGTCAGCCACTGGTGGAAGTTGGGCGACGAGGGGTTATCCAGCGACGCGAGGTAGGCATCGAACTGCTTCTGCTGTTCCGCGCTGCGCTTCAGTACCAGGGTCATCGAAGGGATGACCTCGGCGGTGCCCATCGGCCCCGCGTCGACACTGGTATGGACTCTCGCCGGGATGCTCCCCGGCAGCGTGGTCATCTGGTGGCTGTCGACCGTTCTGGTGATCAGCGGTGTCGCCGTGGTGCTGCCCGCGGTGTCGACGGAAGCGTGTGCCTCGCACGCGCCGCCGGTGGCGATGAGCATCGCCGCGCCGGCCAGCCAAGGCCTGGAAAGAATTGCTGACATAGTACCCCCGAAGGAAAGAGCCCGTAACGCCGTGACGTCGCTCGTGCCCAGCCCGGAGGACTGCCCCTCGGCACGCTGTCCCACCATAGCTTTACATTCCCGGCAAAGTCACACACGCTCGACTGGCACGTTTCTCACCGAATTCTCACCGTCGGTTGCCTGGGAGCCGCACGATGATGTCCCGTATCCGTCAGTGGCTCGCCGACACGCCGATCCGTGATCCGGTCGACAGGCGCAATGCCACCTTCATGCAGCTGTTGCTGATCTTCGAAGGTGTCCGGATACCGGCGACCAAGCTCTATCTGTTCGGCCTTCACTGGTCGTATCTGCAGGATCGTTTCTACGGCAAGGCACGCATCGGCGCGCCTGCCGCCATGGCGATAGACATCGGTACCGACCTGGCGATGACCGTGTCGGCGTGGCTGGGTCTCTGCCTCATCCGTCGCGGTCGTTTTTCGCAGGCCGTCGCACAATTCGTGGCGACGATGCTTGCGTGCGGCGCGGTGGCCTATGCCGCCTTCGGTTATCGCGCGACCGACGGCAACCTGACGCTGATGATGATTCTGGCGCTGAGCGGTCTGATGCTGGGCCGAAGGGCGCTGTGGATCACTTACGGCGTCGAAGCGCTCATTCTCGTGATGAGCGTGGATCCGCTGAAGGCATCGGCGGCCAGCCATCTTCCCGGGATGATGATGGCCGTCTACGACGTCCTGCCCCTGCGCGCCCTGACCAGCTACCTGCTTATCGCCCTGATCGTGGATCGCAGTATCCATGCCTTGCGCGACAGCCTGATCGAATCGGAACACCGGCGCCTGCAACTGGTCCGCGAGATCGCGGAGCGTGAACGTACGCAGGAGCAACTGCTGCACGCGCAGAAGATGGACGCGGTGGGCAAGCTTGCCAGCGGCGTGGCGCACGACGTCAACAACGTCTTCGACATCATCCTGGGGTTTTCCACGGAGCGGGACCGCCTGCCGGAAAGCGACGATCTGCCCCCGGGCGACATGCGGACCATCGCGGATGCGCTCGAAGGGATCGAACTGGCCGCCCGCCGTGGCACCGCGGTGTGTCGCAAGCTGCTCAACTTCAGCCGCCGCGATGTGGCATTCACGGAAGAGTTCGACGTGGTCGCGGCGTTGCGCGAGCTGCATCCGCTGCTGCGGCAGTCGCTCTCCTCGCACAACGAGTTGATGCTGCGGTTGCCCGATGCGCCTCGACTGATCCGCTTCGATCGCAGCCAGTTCGAGCTGGCCATCATCAATCTGGTGACGAACGCGCGCGACGCCATGCCGGATGGGGGGTGTTGCACAATCGCCATCGAGGATGGCGCGGAGCACACGGTGCTGTCGGTGAGCGACACCGGGATGGGCATGGCGGAGTCGATACGCGCGCAGGTGTTCGAACCCTTCTTCACGACCAAGCCGGCGGGGCGCGGTACGGGTCTCGGACTCAGCGTGGTGCAGGGGCTCGTAGTACAGGCCGGTGGATGGACCGCGGTCGAGAGCACGCCGGGGCAGGGCACGACGATCCGGCTGTCCTTACCGCGGGCGGGCGTCTCGGCCGTGGAATCAGGCTTCCAGGATGTATCCGGTCCCATGTACCGCGTTGAGGGGTAACGGCTCGCCGATGGCGGCCAGCACCTTGCGGCGCAAACGATGGACCATCGAGTCCAGCCGGTGCGGGTCGAAGGCGTGGACGTCATCGGTCAGGGCGGCGATCAGCGCCTCACGCGGCACCACCTCATCGGCGTGTTGAAGCATCGCTTCCAGCAGCTTGCGCTCGTTTTTGCTGAGCATCACGCGCGCACCGGAAGGCGAGAGCAGAAACCATTCGTCCGGACTGAGCGCCCATCGTTCGTGGGCTCGTGGCGAGGGATGCAGACGTCGAGCGACGCTGTACAACGTGGCCACAAGCACGTCGATCTCTACGGGTTTGGACAGGTAGGCGTCGGCCCCTTCGAACAGGCCTCGCACGCGATCCACGTTATCGCCCCGGCCGGTGAGGATGACGATGCCCGCAGCCGGTATCGCCGCGCGCAACCGTCGTGCGACCTCGAACCCGTCGCCGTCCGGCAAGCCGATATCGAGCAGGAAGATATCCGGTACGTTTCGCCGTATCGCCTCATCCAGCGCTGCCGCGCTGGCGTAAGCCGTGACCTCGAACCCAAACTGCGCGAGTTTCGGCGTCAGTACGCGTTCGCGCAGCAGGTCGTCGTCTTCCAGCATGGCCAGCCGCAGCGCATGCGCACGCGCATTCGGCACCGGGTTGAATGTCGTCACGCAAAGACCTCGTAGCCACCAGGGCCCATGGGCTGCCCTCACCGAGATTGCCCGCCCGGCGGGGCTAAATCCAGCGACGCCGTCGCACGTTCGTAGATGGGGCGGATCGCAGGATTCTGCGACCCGCACCGCGATCGCTTACTTGCCCAATGTCACCGGACTCGGATTGCGCGACGCCAGAGTCGCCTGCTGATGCCAGTACGGATAGATCGGACGCGTGGCGCTGGCGTCGTCGAGACGCTTGATCTGGTCGGCGTCCAGCTTGAACGACGTGGCGCCCAGGTTGTCGCGCAGCTGAGTCACGTTACGTGCGCCGATGACGATGCCTGACACGGTGGGACGCGAGAGCACCCAGGCGAGGGCGATCTGGGGCACGCTGTGGCCGGTCTCTTTCTCGAGGGCTTCAAGCACGTCGGTGATGGCGAAGAGGTGCTCGTCCGGCACCGCCCACGTCGCGTCGGTTGCGGCGCGGCTGCCTTCGGCGGGCTTCTTGTGGCGACCGACCTTGCCGGTCAGCTTGGCGCCGGCAAGCGGGCTCCAGACAAGTGCACCTACGTTCTGGTCGAGGCCGAGCGGCATCAGCTCCCACTCGTATTCGCGGTCGGTCAGGGCGTAATAGACCTGGTTGATGACCGGCCTGGTGAAGCCGTGGCGGTCGGCCAGTGCCAGCATCTTCATGAGGTGCCAGCCCGAGTAGTTGGACACGCCGAAGTAACGGATCTTGCCGGCGCGCGTGAGCGTATCGAGGGCATGCAGCATTTCTTCGATGGGCGTGAGCGCGTCGAAGGCATGCAGGTGGTACAGGTCGATGTAGTCGGTACCCAGACGCTTCAGGCTCGCTTCGCAGCTGCGGATGATCTTGTCACGGGACGTGCCGATGTCGTTCGGGCCGGCACCCATGCCCATGCCGGTCTTGGTCGACAGCAGCACCTGATCGCGACGGCCGGCGATGGCCTTGCCGAGAATCTCTTCCGACAAACCGCCCGAATAGGCGTCCGCGGTATCGAACATGTTGCAACCGAGTTCGAGCGAGGCGTCGATCATGGAGGTTGCCTCCTTGACGTCGGTGTCGCCCCATTTCTTGAAGAACTCGTTGCCGCCACCGAAGGTCGCGGTGCCCAGGATCAGGGCGGGAATCTGCAAGCCGGAGCCGCCAAGCGAACGGTATTCCATGGGTCATCTCTCTGTGGTTGGAAGCCCGTCGAGCGTACACCCGTCGAAGTTAGCGGAAGGTATCGCTCGCCCCGGGTTGCGCCGATACGGCGCGGGCGGCGTGGATCGCCAGTCCGTAACTTTCCGTGCCCGGGTCGACCGGATCGGTCAGCACCAGCTGGATGTGCTGCTCGTCGCGGGTGGTGGGGCGAAGTCCGTCGACATGGGCGAGGTAACGATGGCTGGCTTCGTGGCGCAGCTGTTACCTGCTATCGGGCAGGCCGTCACTGAGGTATACAACGCTGCATAGTGGCGACCCGGAGCGATGCGCGCATGTGGATGGACATCGGTAAGGCCATCTTCGTCATCGTGGCAGCCTTGCTGCCCATCGTGAACCCGCCCGGCTCGGCGCTGATGTCGCTGGGCATCGTGCCTGTAGCCACGGCGGAAGAGCGCGAGCGCCTTGCGCGACAAGTCGCCCTCAACAGCCTGCTCCTGCTGACCGGATCGCTGTTCATCGGGGCTTATGTGCTCGCCTTCTTCGGCATCTCGATTCCGGTGCTGCGGGTCGGCGGTGGTCTGGTCATCGCCGCCGCTGGCTGGCGCATGCTCAACGGCCCGAACGACGATGATGAGGACGACGCTAAAGTGCACCGGCACCATGGCGACCCCTCGTTCTACCCACTGACACTGCCGTTCACCGTGGGGCCGGGCTCCATCGCGGTGGCCATCGCCGTGGGTACCGGCTCACCGCGCCATGGTGTCGACTGGGTGCACTTCGTGGCCGCAGCGGTCGCACTCGCTGCGATCAGCGTCAGCATTTATCTGAGCATGCGTTACGCCGACCGGATAGGGCACCGGCTGGGCAAGGAGCGCACCAAGGTCATTCTGCAACTGCTGGCCTTCGTGATTTTTTGCATTGGCATCCAGTTGCTCTGGGGTGGACTGTCGGAACTGCTGGGTATGCCCAATCACGCCACTTAGGGCTCAACTGCTTCGGTGCTGACATCCGGAGCGTGTGAGTTTCTGAAGCGGCATCCGGCCTGATCGACGGCGCCTCGCGGCGACGTCAGAACGGCGGCAGGCTCTGTGCCAGCTTCTCGTGTTCCTTCAGCATGGGCAACTGGCCGCGCGCGTAATCGCGGATGTCCACGTCTTCGCCTTTTTCCGCTTCGAGTTCGTAGAGGCCTGTAGCCAGCTTGTGGTCCCGAACCATCGCATCGGAGTAAGCGCGGTCGAACTTCGCACCGTCCAGGCCCTTCATCCGGTCGATGTCCTGTTGCTGCGCCGGCTCCGGTGCGACCGCAATCTGCACGCCCTTGCTACCCGCAAGCTTGCCCAGCGACTCGTTCGCCTTCGTGTGGTCGGCGACCATGCGTTCGGCGTATTTCTTCACGTCGCTGGACGACGCCTGATCGGCGGCGAGTTTGCCCAGTGCGATCTCGGTCAGGCTGGCACTGCTGGCGCGCCGGATAAAGTCGGTATCGGTGGCAGTCGTCTTCGCCTGCTGGGCGATGGCGGTGCCGGTCATGGACAACGCAAGCAGCGTCACGAGAATGCGATTCATGGCCTGGGCCCTCAGTGTGGGAAATCCGTACCGCGGACAGAACAACGCCCCGGTCTGGGGCCGGGGCGCTCTTCTTTCTTACCTGGGTGTGTCGAGGCTTATATCCTCGGCCCGCGACGCAGGCCGCCGAACAGCAGCGACAGAATGAACAGGATCAGGAAGACCACGAACAGGATCTTCGCAATGCTGGCTGCGCCGGCGGCGATGCCGGTGAAACCGAAGATCGCTGCGATCAGCGCAATGACGAAGAAGATAACGGCCCACTGAAGCATGATGTTTCTCCTAGGGATGCGGGTTGGTTGATGGCGCCCCGCCGGGCGTCCATCGCCGCGTCGAGTCGGGTGCCATTCGACCATCGCCGGTCTGAAAGGAGCGTCTTCACGCGGTGAGGCGTGTTCTCACCGCTCGCTGACACGGTCTACACGCATCCGGGCGGGCGCGCGACCCTGTTGCCTCATCGGCAATGCACGCCGGACCCAAAAAAAAGGGCAGCCTTCGCTGCCCTTTTCCATCGCATCGGGGTCGATGAATTACTTCTTCTTGACCTCGAAGGCTTCGTTGCCCACGGCCTGGCCGTTGAGCGACACGGTGACCTTGTACTTGCCTTCCGGCCACTCGTTCGGATTCTGAATCTTGAACGTGGTGACGGCCGGGCCGTCGGTGCTGATCGACTGGCTGATGTCGCTGACCGTGGTGGTCGTTTCGCCGTCCTGGAAGGTCCACTTCGCGTTCAGCGTAGCGCCGGCAGTGGTGCCTTCGGTGGCGACCGAAGCGTAGATGGTCTTGTCGCCCGGGGCGAAGGCGTTCTTCGCCTTTGCGACCTTCTTGTCGGCGCCGACGGCGCTGCCGAGGGTGACCGAACCGACCTTCAGCGACTCGCTGGCGGCGGCGGGCGCAGCCGGGGCGGCGGCCGGAGCAGCCGGAGCGGCAGCGGCGGTGGGCGAGGTGGCAGGCGCGGCCGGCGCCGTGGTCGCCGCCGCAGGGGCGGCAGCCGGAGCCGGGGCGGTCGCGGCAGCGGCCGGCGCGGTGTTCTGCTGCTCTTCCTTCTTGCCGCAGGCGGTGAGGACCAGCAGGCCGGCGACGGTGGCCGTGCAGAGGGCGTACGAGCGGAAGGAAAGCTTCATGTCTGGATTCCGGAATGACGAGTCAGGTTCGAACGGGGCGGTATCGGGGCCGATCCCCTTGGCCGCCGCAGAGTACAGGCTACACAACTAAAGGCAAGACCAATGAAGAACGCATGAATGTGTCATTCATTATTGGCGGGCGCCGCGCGGGTTGGCCGGCACGGCGGCCGGGTCCGTGCTGCGGAACGGATTGATGTCCAGGCCGCCACGACGGGTGTATCGGGCGTACACGGACAACTCGCGGGGCGCGCAGCGGGCCGTGACATCCATGAAGATGCGCTCGACGCACTGCTCGTGGAATTCCGTGTGGTTACGGAAGGAGACGAGGTAGCGAAGCAGGCCCGCGCGGTCGATCGGCGCGCCGGTATAGGCGATCTGCACGCTGCCCCAGTCCGGCTGGCCGGTGACCGGGCAGTTGGAGCGGAGCAGGTGCGAAACCAGTACTTCGCGGGCGTCCCCGTCGTTCGTGACGAGGAAATCCGCCCTGGGCGGGCCGTAGCTGTCGAAGTCCAGCTCCTGCGTGTCCAGCAGCAGGCCTTCCGGCTCCGAGATTGGAGTGCCGTCCAGCTCGCCGGGCGCGTGCAGGACGATGCCGACCGGACCACCCGCGGCGGCTGAGAGATCGCGGACCAGTGTCTGGCGCAGTGTCGCCGCATCGGCCACGCGTTCCTGGGCAAAGCTGTTCAGATACAGCTTGAACGACTTCGATTCAACGATGTTGGGCGTCGTCGCCGGAAAGCGGAATTCAGCCACCGCCACGTGCGGCTTGCCGCGTTTATCCAGCCACGAAAGCTCGTAGCCGTTCCACACGTCCACCCCGTGGAAGGGCAACGCGGCTTCCGCCACGCCGATCTCATCGCGCTTGCCCTGGCGGGGAATGGGAAACAGCAGGCCGGCGTCGTAGCGATCCGCGTAGACGGTGGACTTGCCCAGGGGCGAATGTTCGGGGGACGACATGGCGGCAACGGCGGCGGTAAAGGCCGCCATTATAAGGGACGACCGCCCCGCGACCGGGTACCGGTATCGGGGCGGCTGTCCGGGCGTTCAGGCGTTGACGAAGCCCATCATGCTGCTCTGATAACGATCGCCAAGCGCCGCATCCGGCGGGAACACCGCGTCGATCTCGGCGATCTCGGTAGCCGTAAGGCTGACGTCATCGGCGCCGGCGTTTTCCTTCAGGTACTTCACACGCTTGGTGCCTGGGATCGGCACGATGTCCTCACCCTTCGCCAGCACCCACGCCAGCGCCAGCTGACCCGGCGTGCAGCCCTTGTCGGTGGCGAAGCGGCGGACCTTTTCGACGATCTCGAGGTTCTTCGTGAAGTTCTCGCCCTCGAAACGCGGATTGTTGCGGCGATAGTCGTCCTCGGCGAAGTCGTCCGGCGAGGTGATCGCACCGGTGAGGAAGCCTCGGCCCAGTGGGCTATACGCGACCAGCCCGATGTCGTGCTCGCGGCAGGCGGCCAGCGTGCCGGTGGTTTCCGGATCGCGCGTCCACAGGGAGTACTCGCTCTGCAGGGCGGTGATCCGGTGTACGCCCGCCGCCTTGCGGATCGACTCGGCCGAGGCTTCGGAAAGACCGAGGTAACGCACCTTGCCTTCCTCGACCAGCCGCGCCATGGCGCCGACGGTTTCCTCGATGGGCACGTTGGCGTCCACGCGGTGCTGGTAATACAGGTCGATGTGATCGGTCTTCAGGCGGCGCAGGCTGCCTTCCACCGACTCGCGCACGTATTCCGGGCGACCGCTGATGCCGCGCTTCGACGGGTCGTTCGGATCGCGCACGATGCCGAACTTGGTGGCGAGGAACACCTTGTCGCGACGACCGCCGAGAAAGCGGCCAATCAGTTCTTCATTGGTGTGCGGGCCGTAGGCGTCGGAGGTGTCCCAGAAGGTGATGCCCAGATCCAGCGCCGTTTCCAGTGTCGCGATGGACTCTTTCTCGTCGCCGGGGCCGTAGAACTCGCTCATGCCCATGCAGCCGAGGCCCTGAGCCGATACGTCCGGGCCGTTCTTACCGAGTTTGCGTGTCTTCATGCCTGTTTCCTGCGCGGGGAGGTGGGGGCCTTTTCGCGGGGCCGCGCCGTGGGCGGCGGGGGCGCCGTCACGGCGGGAGGCGCCGGTTCAGGGAATGACACACCTTCCTCGCCATACGCGGAGCGGTACATGGCGATCTTCTTGTCCAGCCGCGCGATCGTCTCGGTCAGGGTGACCAGTTCGTCGCGCAGAAAAGCGGCGTGGCGTGCCAGCAGGTCGCCGCGCAGGCGGATGCTGTCGGGCGTCTCACCCTGGCGGCGCAGCTCGGAATACTCCTGCAGCGTACGCATCGACATGCCGGTGGCGCGCATGTGGACGACGAAACGCAGCAGGGCGAGCTCGTGCTCGCCGTATACCCGCTGGCCGCTGCGGCGCGGCACCGGGTCGATCAGGCCGATCTGCTCGTAATAACGCAGGGTATGGACGGTCAGGCCGGTCGCCAGGGCGGCCTCGGCGATGGTCAGGTAGGTGGTCATGCCGAAAGCCTACGCCTTCGAGTGCGCTCTAGGTCAAGCGCCTCTTTTTATGCGGCTGCGGGCAGCGGCTGCACGGGTGTCGGCTTGTACTCGCTGTCCAGCGCGATCATCGTGAACGTACCCCGCGTGCACAGCTCGCGCGCGCCGGTGATCAGATCCTCGGTGTACATCGCCACGTCGATCTTCATCGACGTACGGCCCACCGAAATCACCGTGGCGATCAGCTCGACCATCTGGCCTTTGCGGACGGGCACGTGGAAGTCGACCTGCTCCGAACGGGCGGTGACGACGATCTGGCGGGAGTAACGCGAGGCCGCCAGAAAGGCGGCCTTATCCATCCACGCCAGCGCCTGGCCGCCGAACAGCGTGCCGAGGTGGTTGGTGTGGTCGGGGAAGACGATTTCGAGGACGCGAGCCTCGGTGGGGCGGTCGATAGCGGTCATGGGGGACGAGTCCTGTTGCAGTGCAGCATGCATCATACAGGGTCCCCCGTTCCCTCAGAACGACTGGTCGAACGCGACCTCGCCCTGCACGCCGACCTGGTACGACGACACGCGCCGCTCGAAGAAGTTGGTCAGTTCCTGCACGTCCTGCAGGTCCATGAAGTCGAACGGATTCTTCGAGCCATACTTCTTGGGCATGTCCAGCTGGACCAGACGCTGGTCGGCGCAGTATTCGAGGTACTGGCGCATGTCGTTGACCGACAGGCCGGCCACGCCGCCCGAGAGCACGTCGGCGGCGAACTGGGTCTCGCAGGCGATGGCGTCCTCGAGCATCGCTTCGACTTCCTGGCGCATCTGGTCGTCGAAGAGGTCCGGCTCCTGCTCGCGCACGGTGCGCACGACCTCGAAGGCGAACGCCATGTGGCCGGACTCGTCGCGGAACACCCAGTTGGTGCCCGAAGCCAGGCCGTGCAGCAGCCCGCGCGAACGCAGGTAGTACACGTAAGCGAAGGCGGCGAAGAAGAACAGACCTTCGATGCACGCGGCGAAGCAGATCAGGTTGAGCAGGAACTGGCGACGGTGCTCGCGCGTCTCGAGACGGTTGAGGTTCTGGATCGAGTCGATCCACTTGAAGCAGAACTCACCCTTCTGACGGATCGACGGGATGCTCTCGATCGCGGCGAAGGCCTTGTTGCGCTCGGCCGGTTCCGGAATGTAGGTGTCCAGCAGCGTGAGGTAGAACTGCACGTGCAGCGCTTCTTCGTACAGCTGGCGCGAAAGGTACATGCGCGCTTCGGGCGAGTTCACGTGCTGGTACAGATTGAGTACCAGGTTGTTCGACACGATGGTGTCGCCGGTGGCGAAGAACGCGACCAGACGATGGATCAGGTGACGGTCCGCATCCGACATCTTCGACTTCAGGTCGGTGGTGTCGAGCGAGAAATCCACTTCTTCCACGGTCCAGGTGTTGCGGATCGCCGCGCGATACATCTCGTAGAACTGCGGGTATTTCATCGGCCGCAGGGTCAGCTCGAAGCCGGGATCGAGAATATGGGTATCGCGGGTGACGGGAGAAGCGGACATCGGGCTACCTCGAATTAATTACGTGTAGGAGCGCGCCCTGCGCGCGAAAAACCAACGAAGCGGCGATACTGGAACGTTTGGCGCAGGCAGCGGCTTCGCGCGCGGGGCGCGCTCCTACAGGGGTGCTGCGCCCCTGTAGGGGCGCGTTGCTTTTATTGGCAGGCTTCGCAGTACTCGGGGTTCTCGAGCGAGCAGAACACCGCGGCTTCGGCCTGTTCCTGCGCATCGGCGACCGGAGCGGCCGGCGTGGGCAGCGAGGCCGACGACGAGCTCACCGTGGTCTTGGCGATGCGGGTGGCGGGACGCGAACGCAGGTAATACGTCGTCTTGATGCCCGACTTCCACGCGTACATGTACATCGAGGAAAGCTGACCGATGTTCGGGTTTTCCATGAACAGGTTCAGCGACTGGCTCTGGTCGATGTACGCACCACGCGCGGCGGCGAGATCGATCAGTGCCTTCTGCGGCAGCTCCCACGTCGTGCGGTAGACCTCGCGCAGCGCGGCCGGAATCGCGGCGATGCCCTGCACCGAACCTTCGGCGAGCTTGATCTGATCGCGCACGTCGGCGGTCCACAGGCCCAGCGTCTTCAGCTCATCGACCAGATAACGGTTGACGACGAGGAAGTCGCCCGAGAGCGTCTCGCGCTTGAACAGGTTGGACACCTGCGGCTCGATGCACTCGTAGCAGCCGGCGATCGAAGCGATCGTGGCGGTCGGAGCGATGGCGATGACCAGCGAATTGCGCAGGCCCTTGGCCTTGATCTTCTCGCGCAGCTCGGCCCAGCGGCCCTCTACGCCGGTCGGCGTGGCCGCCGGCCAGTAGTCGAACTGAAGCTCGCCGTTGGCGGCGCGGGTTTCGTCGAAGCCCGGGTGGGCACCGTCGCGCTCGGCGATCTCGTTGGACATCGACAGCGCGTGGAAATAGATCTCTTCCTGGATGCGCGTGGACAGCTTGCGCGCTTCTTCGGAGTCGAAGGGCAGGCGCAGCTTGAAGAACACGTCCTGCAGGCCCATCACGCCCAGACCCACCGGACGCCACTTCATGTTGGCCGTCTTCGCCGTGGCGATCGGGTAGAAGTTGAGGTCGATGACGCGGTTGAGCTGACGCACGGCGGTGCGCACCGTGGTACCGAGCTTCTCGTAGTCGAACTGACCGTCCACCACGTGCCGGGCCAGGTTGACCGAGCCGAGGTTGCACACGGCGGTCTCGCCCTCGGAGGTGACTTCAAGGATCTCGGTGCACAGGTTGGACAGGTGAATGACGTTTTCCGGACGCGCGGTCTGGTTGCTCGTGGCGTTCGAGCGGTCCTTGAAGGTCATCCAGCCGTTGCCGGTCTGTGCCAGCGAGCGCAGCATGCGGGCGTACAGCTCGCGCGCCTTGATCGACTTGGCGGCCAGGCCCTCGGCCTCGGCCTTCTCATAGGCGGCCTCGAACGTCGCGCCCCAGGTGTCGACGAAGTGCGGCACGATCTTCGGATCGAACAGCGACCAGTCGCCGTCGGTCTCCACGCGGCGCATGAAGAGGTCGGGCACCCAGTTGGCCAGGTTGAGGTTGTGCGTACGGCGCGCGTCGTCGCCGGTGTTCTCACGCAGCTCGAGGAATTCCTCGATGTCGGCGTGCCAGGACTCGAGGTACACGCAGGCGGCGCCCTTGCGCTTGCCACCCTGGTTCACCGCGGCGACCGAGGCGTCCAGCGTCTTCA
This sequence comes from Luteibacter sp. 1214, assembly GCF_031455395.1. Taxonomy (NCBI): domain Bacteria; kingdom Pseudomonadati; phylum Pseudomonadota; class Gammaproteobacteria; order Lysobacterales; family Rhodanobacteraceae; genus Luteibacter; species Luteibacter sp. 1214. The sequence goes on along the minus strand of NZ_JAVDSQ010000006.1, from coordinate 269,293 downwards.
GCCAGGGCACGAGGCCGTTGGAATGACCGTTGGTGCCCTTGATCAGCGAACCGCGCGAACGGATGCGCGAGTAAGCCAGGCCGATACCGCCGGCGAACTTGGACAGCTGGGCCACGTCGCCGTACTTGGCGTAGATCGACTCCAGGGCATCCTGCGGCGAGTCCAGCAGGAAGCACGACGACAGCTGCTCGTGCGCCGTACCGGCATTGAACAGGGTCGGCGAGCTGGCCAGGTATTCCAGCGACGACAGCATGCGATACAGCTCGAGCGTCTCGGCCACGTCGTTGCCGCCGAGCGCGCAGGCGATGCGCATGAAGAAGTACTGCGGCGTTTCGATGACGAAGCGCTTCGTCGGGTGACGCAGCAGGTAGCGGTCATAAACCGTGCGCAGGCCGAAGTACTCGAAGCGGCGCGAACCGGTCGTGTCGATGGCGTCGTTGAGCTTGCGCGCATTGACCTGGACGAAGTCACGCAGACGCTCGTTGAGGATGCCCAGGTCGAAACCGGTGGAGATCGACTGCGAGAACGACTGGATGTCCTGACCGGATACTTCCTTGTCGACGAAGGCGGCGAGCAGGCGTGCGGCCAGCTGGCCGTACTCCGGTTCCTCGGCGGTGAGCGCCGCGGCGGTACGGATCGACAGCTGGTCGAGTTCCTGCGTGGTGGCGCCATCGTAGAGTCCGCCGATGGTCTTCAGGGCGACGCGCATGGGGTCGACCGCGAACAGGCCGTCGGCGCTGCGGGTCACCGCGCGCACGATCTTGTTCACGTCGACGACTTCCTGGCCGCCGTTGCGCTTGGTGACGCGCATCTGGCCAGGGTTGTGCGGGGGCGTCAGCGCGAACGCCGGCGGCGGGTCGTTGCGGTAGCCGGCGGCAGGCGCCTTGTCCGTGGTGTTATTGGCGGAGACGGCGGCATCGGCCGTCTCGGTGCGCTCGCGCGCGGAAGAATCCATCGTGGTCATTGTCTTGGCTCGCCCCAGGTTCTATCACCCGTTCCCGGTCGGCTGGCTCGTGAGGGATGGGGCTGATGCGGGAAACGGCCGGGGACGGAGCGCGCCGCGAAGGGGCTCCGGTCCGCGACGTGCTTCCCCGCGGAAGCCGTCACCACTATCGAGGCCGCCCGGGCACCGATTGCTGGCAGGTCTTCGGACTCATGGACATGGACCTTTCGGTCCGCCTACCCGTCGCTTCCCAGCCCCTGAAGGACCAGTGCATTGAACGGGATCGTTTCCATTTACCGCTGCGGGGCAGTTCCGGATTCGCACCGGATTCCCTATTAAGTCCGACGGGCAGTCGCGCCTCTCCGGACACCAACGGGACACACCATATAGGCGGGGGGTGGCAGCGTCAACACAAGATGTAGGGTGTCGCCGCTATGTGCTTGATCCGCCGCAAGTGATTTTTTGCAACCCCTTTCCCGCCCCGCGACGAAGAGGACCATGAGGGTTTTGTGAAGATCGTCTACACAAAGCGCATGACCTCTAACCGATAACATCTGCGATCCCTCATAGGATCGCTCGCTAGATGACCTTGACGTTCGCGCTGCAGGAACATGCCCTGGTCACCGATGCGTTCGACGCGCTGCCCTTCGGCTTCACCGCCGTCACGGCGGATGGCGAGCTCCTGTATGCCAATGCCTGGATGACGGCACGCCTCCGCGACGCGGGTGCGTGCCGCTTTCTGACCTGGTGGAATGAGGAAAGCCGGTCTCGCCTCGAGACCGCCTTGTCGCTTGCTGACGCCGGGGGCGTCCGAGAGCTGGCCCTGGGCTCCGTGGAGGGCGCCACCTGGCGGGTCTCGATCGAGCCGTGGCGCGCATCGGCGCTGGGCCAGGCGTCCTTCGTCGTGAGCATCCGCCCGCTGTCCGGGCAGACCGAGGCCGCGCGCACCATCGAAGAGCGTCGTGTGGCGCTGATCGAGGTCAGCGACATCCTCCGCGAAGTCGAAGATCCCGCCGAGATCGCCTACCGCGTGGCCGAGGTACTCGGCCGCGCGCTTCATGTCAGCCGTGCGGGCTATGGCTCGGTGGACACGATCGCGGAGACCATCACGATCGAGCGCGACTGGAACGCGCCGGGCATCGTCACGATCGCCGGTGTCCTCAACTTCCGTGAATACGGCTCCTACATCGACGATATCAAGGCCGGCCGTACCGCGGTCGTGTCCGACGCGTACAAGGACCCGCGCACGATCCATACGGCGGATGCGCTGGCGTCGATCAGCGCCACCTCGTTCATCAACATGCCGGTGACCGAGCGTGGCGGCACGGTGGCGCTGCTCTATCTGAACCACGAAAGCCCGCGTGAGTGGCCGGAAGAAGAGATCGACTTCGTCCGCGAGGTCGCCCATCGCACGCGCGTCGCGGTGGAGCGCCGTCGCGCCGAGGCCGAGCTGCTCGAGTTCGCGCACAGTCTGGAGCGTCAGGTCGCCGAACGTACGCTGGAACGCGACCGCATCTGGCGCCTGTCGAGCGACATCCTCGTCGTCGCCGACACCGACACCCGCCTGCTCTCGGTCAACCCGGCGTGGACCGCGATTCTCGGCTGGAGCGAGCGCGACACCATCGGCCGCTCCTATCTGGACTTCGTGCATCCGGACGACACCGGGCGCACTGGTGAGGAAACCGAGCAGCTGGCCGACGGTGTGGCTACGCTCCGTTTCGAGAACCGCTACCGCACCGCGGACGGTGGCTTCCGGCACCTGTCCTGGCGGGCGGTCCCGAGTGAGGGCATGATCTTCGCCGTGGCGCGTGACGTCACCAGCGAGCGCGCACGCGACGCTGAACTGGATGCCGCCCAGGAACAGCTGCGCCAGGCGCAGAAGATGGATGCGATAGGCAACCTGACCGGTGGCGTCGCGCACGATTTCAATAACCTCCTGCAAGTCATCAGCGGCAATCTGCAGCTGCTTGGCGCGGATGTGTCGGGCAACGAGCGGGCCGAACGGCGTGTCGCCAATGCGATGGCCGGCGTCACGCGTGGCTCCAAGCTGGCCGCCCAGTTGCTCGCGTTCGGTCGGCGTCAGCCCCTCGCCCCCAAGGTCGTCAACATCGGTCGCTTCATCCGCGACATGGACGAACTGTTGCGCCGCGCGCTCGGTGAGGCCATCGAGGTCGAGACCGTCATCGCCGGTGGCTTGTGGAACACGCTGGTCGATCCGTCCAATGTCGAGAACGCGCTGCTGAATCTCGCGATCAATGCACGCGACGCGATGCACGGGCAGGGCAAGCTCACCATCGAAGCCGGTAACGCCTTGCTCGACGAGGCCTATGCCACAGCACACGGCGACCTGCGTCCGGGCCAGTACGTCATGCTCGCCGTGACCGATACCGGTACCGGTATTCCGCACGACATCCTCGACAAGGTGTTCGATCCCTTCTTCACGACCAAGCCGGAAGGGCGTGGAACGGGCCTTGGCCTTTCGATGGTCTACGGCTTCGTCAAACAGTCCGGCGGCCACGTCAAGATGTATAGCGAGGCCGGTGAAGGCACGACGGTCAAGATCTACCTGCCGCGTTCGACGCAGAGCGAAGATCGCGTGGTAGCCATCGAGGAGGAAGCGGTGCGCGGCGGTGACGAGACGATCCTCGTCGCCGAAGACGATGAAGCCGTGCGCGAGACCGTCGTGGGCATGCTGGGTGAACTCGGCTATCGCGTGCTCAAGGCGCGTGACGCGGAGAGCGCCCTGTCGATCATCGAAAGTGGCATCGCCATCGACCTGCTGTTTACCGACGTGGTCATGCCCGGTCCGCTGCGCAGTCCGCAGCTGGCGCGCAAAGCCGTCGAGCGCCAGCCGGGGATCGCCGTGTTGTTCACCTCGGGCTACACGGAGAACGCCATCGTCCACGGTGGCCGTCTCGACGAAGGCGTTGAACTGCTCAGCAAGCCGTACACGCGCGAGCAGCTGGCACGGCGTGTGCGTCAGTTGTTGAGCTCGCGCGTCCCGCGCACGATCGCCGAAACGGTATCGGCACCCGCTGCCGGTTCCTCAGCGTCGTCTTCTGCCGCGCTGCGTCCTTTGCGTGTCCTCGTCCTGGAGGACGATGCGCTGATCCGCATGTCCATCGCGGAGATGCTGGAAAGCCGCGGGCACACGGCGTTCGAGGCGGGCGACGGCAACGAGGCGATCCGCCTGCACGGTGTCGAGGGTATTGACGTGCTGCTCGCCGATGTGGGCCTGCCCGGCATGAGCGGTGTCGAGGTGGCGGAGCGCCTGCGCGAAAACCAGCCGGAGCTACCGGTGATATTCGCTACAGGCGATCACCTGGCGAATGGCGTTCAGCGCGATTCGCATACGGCGGTCATCATCAAGCCCTACGGCGTCGCCGATCTGATGGAAGCACTGGGACGGATCACCCGGGGCTGACGGCGGCCAGTGCACCGGCCGCCACGAGGACGACACCGGAAGTCAGGGCAGGGTATTGCCCCCCGTCACCCCGTACGTCTCACCGGTAATGAAGCTCGACTCCTGGCTGGCGAGCAACACGTACAATGGCGCACATTCCACCGGCTGGCCCGGACGTCCCAGCGGTACGTTCTTGCCGAACTCCACCACCTTCTCCTGCGGCTGACCACCGCTCGGCTGCAGCGGTGTCCAGACCGGACCCGGCGCCACGGCATTCACGCGGATGCCCTTCTCGATCACCTGCTTCGACAATGCCTTGGTGAAGGCGACGATCGCCGCTTTCGTCGGCGCATAGTCCAGCAGGATGTCCGACGGCTCATAAGCCTGAATCGAGGCCGTGTTGACAATCGTCGCGCCCGGCGGCATGTGTTCCAGCGCAGCCTTGCTCAGCCAGAACAGCGCGAAGACGTTGGTGCGGAACGTCGCTTCGAACGACGCGGTGTCCAGTTCGTCGATCGACTTACTGAACTGCTGACGGCCTGCCACGTTGGCGAGGATGTCGAGGCCACCGAGTTCCTTCACGGTGCGCTTGACCAGATCCTTGCAGAACGCCTCGTCGCTCAGGTCACCCGGCACGGCGACGATGGTGTGACCTTCGCCGCTGAGCAGCGCGACGACCTCGTCGGCATCCTTCTGTTCGGACGGAAGATAGTTGATCACCACACTGGCACCTTCCCGCGCGAACGCGATCGCCGCCGCGCGGCCGATGCCGGAATCACCGCCGGTCACCAGTGCCTTACGGCCTTTCAGGCGACCGTTACCGCGATAGCTGGTTTCGCCGTGATCGGGTTTCGGTGACATCTCCTTTGCGAGACCCGGCGCGGGCTGCGGCTGTTTGGAGAAGTCGGGTTGCGGATACTGCGTGCGTGGGTCGCGCATCGCATACGGGTCGTTCATGACATCGGTCATGGGGAAGTCCTCTTGGGTGGGGAGGACGTCAGGTGTACGGGGCGGCGCGTCCATGCGCCGTCCACGCACTGTCAGTGTTCGTTACATGCCGGCCATCTTCCTGCCTTGCTTCAGTACGGCGTCGCACACCTTGCGGGTGAGCTGCGCCTTCAGGTCACCGTTGCCCGATGACGCGCCGCTGGCGCCACCCAGATTCAGCGACTTGCCGTCGCCCGACGTCAGGATGCCCCGTGCGCCATCCAGGTACCCTTTGTCCTGGGTGGGCGCGGTGTCGGTTTTCGTGTTCGATCCGCCCGTAAATTTGCCGAGCATCGAGCGGGTCGAGGAGCTGCCGGCGTCGTTGTCCGCAGCCTGGTGGTCGCCGCTCAGGCTGCCGAGCAGCTTGTCCTTGACCCCGCTGGCGCCGCTGTCGCCACCGAGGTAGTTGTTGGTCATGCAGTACTGGAGAATGCCTGCGGCGTTGCTGGCGCTGCCCGAGGTGAGCGATCCGGATCCTCCCATCATGCCCTTGAGGCTGTCGAGCTGGGCTGCGGCGGCGCCGCCCGAGGCAAGCGTGGCGGCGAGGACGATGCCGGCAATGGCGGTCTTCATGACGTGGCTCCGGTGGCGAAGGTGGGAAAGGGATAAACCTTTTCACGTTAGATGGATGTATGCGGTCTCCTCACTGCGCCTTCGCGATATGCTCGGAAGTCATCGCGCCCGAGGCCATCCGCTTGCACGCACTCCGCCGGTTCGCTTTCGTTCTTCTGCCCTTCGCTCCGCTGGCCCATGCCACCGTCAGCGTCCATGCGCCACGTGTCGAGCGCAGCGACACTCCCACGTATGTCGACGTGGCCAAGCCACGTTTTTCGTGGATCGTCCGGAGCGATCGCAACGGCACGGTGCAGACGGGCTTTCGCATCGTCGTCACGCAAGCCGGAAGAACCGTGTGGGACAGCGGCGACGTACGTTCGACCCGATCCTTCGACATCGACTACGCGGGACCCGCGCTGGCACCAGGCGAACGTTACGACTGGCGTGCGCAGGTGCGTACGTCGGACGGCCAGGGTGTGGTGAGCTCGCACTTCGACACCGCGCTCGATGACTCAGGCTGGCAGGGCGCGCGCTGGATCGGCAAGGCGGACGCCACGAGCCTGCCCGCGCCGCTGTTGCGCAAGACGTTTCGGGTAAACGGCAAGGTCGATCGCGCCACGCTCTACGTGGCGGCTGGCGGATACGCGGATATGTCGATCGACGGGCAGCCCGTGAGCGACGCGGTGCTGTCGCCCGGCTTCACCGACTACGACAAGCGCGTGGAAGTCGTCGCCACCGACGTGCGGCTCGATGCCGGGGAGCATACGCTGAGTGCCGAGCTCGGCCGCGGCTTCTATGGCATGACCAACCCCAACGTCTGGCATTGGGAGAAAGCCCCGTGGCACGGGCAGCCGCGCCTGCGAGCACTGCTGCGCATCCGCTATGCCGACGGTCACCGGCAGGACATCGTCAGCGACGCGGGGTGGAAGCTCGCCGATGGCCCGACACGGCTCGACGATCTGTACGGCGGCGAAAACTACGATGCGCGTCTCGCATCCCCGTCGACATGGGCCGCCGCAAGTGAGCTGCCCGCCCCGCGCGGAACGCTCGTCGCGCAGACCGAGCAGCCCATACGGGTCGTGGATACGTTGAACGCCGTCGAGGTGACGGAGCCGAAACCCGGTACGTATGTTTTCGCTTTTCCGCGCGTTATCGCGGGCTGGGCGACGTTCGACGTGTCGGGACCGTCGGGAGCGACGGTCACGGCGCACTACGGTGAGAAGCTGATGCCCGACGGCACGGTCGACGCACGCGATGAGCATCATTATTTCAGGCAGGGTTTCCAGACCGACCGGCTTACCCTGGCTGGCGTGCGTGAGCACTGGCATCCGCATTTCTCGTACAAGGGCTTTCGCTATGTACAGGTCGATGGATGGCCTGGCGGCAAGCCGCTCCCCGGCGCGGTGACCGCACAGGTCATACACACCGACGTCGCCGAGACCGGGCACTTCGACAGCGCGAATGCGTTGCTCGACTGGATCCACCGCGCGGCCGTCGACACCATGCTCAACAATCTCTACGGCATTCCGACCGATACGCCGATGTACGAGAAGAATGGCTGGACCGGTGACGGCATGGTCGGTGCGGACATGTTCCTGCGGAACCTCGACACGGGACGCCTGCTGGCGAAATGGGTCCGCGATATCGCCGACACGCGCGGGCCCGATGGTGCCCCGTTGCTGATCGCACCCAACCCCGGCTGGGGCAAGGTGCGCGCGCCCACCTGGCACTCGGCGTACGTGTTCATCCCCTGGTCGCTGTGGATGCAGACGGGAGACCGTCGACCCATGGAGGAACACCTCGATGGCATCTCGCGCTATGTCGCGATGGAGGATGCCCGGTCGCCGGGAGGCATCGCGGACACCGAACTGGGTGACTGGGTCAGTCCCGAGACCGACCCGGGTGGCGAGAACGCGCCCGAGGACAAGCATGTCGCAGCGACGGCGTACCTCTACGGCATGGAGCGTACGGTGGCGAGCATGTATCGCCTCAGCGGCGACACAAAGCGCGCGGACGGTTTCGACGCGAAGGCGGCGATCGTGCGCGATGCGTTCAATGCGCGCTTCCTCGACCGCGACGCCGCCCGATACCGTGGGGAAGGGGATAGCGGCTACCGCCAGGCGCACAACCTGCTGGCGCTGTCGTTCGGGCTCGTGCCCGACGCGTTGCGCGAGCGGGTCGCCGCCGGCGTGGCGGCGGATGCGAAAACGCGGGGCGATCACCTCGACACGGGTGCGCTCGCGACGAAGGTGATTCTGCCGGTGCTCACCGCGACCGGTCACGCCGATGAAGCCTGGCGTATCGCGACGCAGACGACGTTTCCGAGCTGGGGGTTCTGGCGCGACCACGGGGCGACCAGCTTGTGGGAGCACTGGAAGCTCGCATCGCGCTCCAGGGGCCATTACTTCCTGGGCACCGTGGACGACTGGCTCTTTGGCGATGTCGCGGGCCTGCGTCCGCTGGAGGCGGGATGGCGCCGGTTCGAGGTGCGTCCCGCGCTGACAGCATGGCTGGACCACGCATCGGCATCGGTGATGACGCCTTATGGCGAGGCCTCGGTGGCCTGGAGCAAAGAGGGTGGGAAAGTGGTGGCCGAGGTGCTTGTGCCGGTGGGGGCGGAGGCGGTGGTGCGGTTACCGGGGCGGGGCGAGGTGGTGGTTTCCTCGGGGAGGCATCGCTTTTCCACGCCGTAGGTGAGTCGCGTGAGGGAGGCGCCTGCTCTTTACCGGATGATGCGCTGCCGCATTGTCCCTTCACATCTCTGCAATAAAGTTTGACGCCCGGCTTGCCGATAACGCTTATACGGGGAATCACGGGGGTGAGGGGCATGTCGTCGATAAAAAACTGGTTTGGCCGCACGCGGCTGAATACGCGCGTGTGGATGGTGATGACGGTCGTGGTGCTCGGCCTCTTGGCGCAGACCGTGATGTCGGGCATCGAAAGCCGCGCGGTGCAGATGCGCGACCTGCAGGACACGCTGACCCAGCACGTGGACGCGGCGATCGCCATCGTCGACGGCTACCACGCGCGAGCCGCCCGGGGTGAGATGAGCGACGTGGAAGCCCGTGTCGCCGCCCTTGAGGTGGTCGAGTCGATGCGCTGGGACGACGGCAAGGGCTACGTGTTCGCTTTCGATTCGACGCTGGCCATGCGTATGCATCCTCTGCGCCACGACGAGGTCGGCCAGAACATCCGCGACGATGCGGATGGCAAGGGCTTCCACCATTACGAGGCCATGCTCAAGGCGGATATCGCCGCCGGCCACGGCGTCACGCGTTACACGCAGATCATGCCCAAGACGAAGGAGCTGCGCGACAAGATCAGCTACTCGTCGTGGTACAAGCCGTGGGATCTGCATCTGATTTCCGGTGCCTACTTCGATGATATCGACGCCGCCTTCGCCGCGCAGCTGAAACGCGACCTGATGAAGTCGGGCATCATCGCGGTGCTCGCGATGTTCATCGTCTGGCTGTCCATGAGCAGCATCCGTACCACGGTGGGCGGCGAGCCGCGTGACGCGGTGGAGATCGCCGGGCGTATCGCCGGGGGCGATCTGCGCACCGATGGCACCACGTTCGCGCCCGCCAGCCTGCTCGGCGCGCTCGAGCGCATGCGCGCCACGCTGTCGTCCATCGTGACCGAGGTACAGGAAGGCGCACATGTCGTGTCGACCACCTCGGGCGAGATTGCCCGTGGCAACGACGACCTGTCGCAGCGCACGCAGGAACAGGCGTCCAGCCTCGAAGAAACCGCCGCGTCGATGGAAGAGATGACCGCGACGGTGAAACAGAACGCGGAGAACGCCGTCGCCGCGGATCGCCTCTCCCGGCATGCGCGTGGCGAAGCGGAGAAGGGCGGCGACGTCGTCGCCCAGGCGATGGACGCGATGATCCAGATCGGCGATTCCAGTCGTCGCATCGCCGACATCGTCGGCCTGATCGACGAGATCGCTTTCCAGACCAATCTGCTGGCATTGAATGCGGCGGTGGAAGCGGCACGTGCCGGCGAGCAGGGGCGTGGCTTCGCGGTAGTCGCCGCCGAGGTGCGCCGCCTGGCTCAGTCCAGCGCGTCCGCGTCCAGGGAGATCAAACGCCTGATCGTCGAGAGTGGCGAGCGTGTCGAAGCGGGTGCCTCACTGGTCGAGCAGTCGTCGACCGCCCTGACGAGCATCGTCGCCAGCGTCAAGAAGGTCACCGATATCGTCGCGGAGATTGCCGCCGCGAGCGCCGAGCAGTCGGCCGGCGTGGATCAGGTCAATACCGCGATCGCACAGATCGACCAGGTCACCCAGGAAAACGCGGCACTGGTCGAGGAGGCCGCGGCCGCCGCCAAGTCGATGCAGGACCAGGCCCAGTCGCTGCGCGATCAGGTGGCGTTCTTCACCGTGGACGCGGTCGAGCGGCCGGCGCTGAAAGCCTCGCCCGCCGAACGCGCCGCGCACGATGCCCGTTTCGGTCAGGTCGGCAAGGCGACCGCACCGGCCGCGACCGGCAGCGATGCCTGGGTGGAGTTCGCCTGAGGGTGTTTTATGCTGGTGTCATCGCACCGGCACGAGACCCCGCATGCACCACGCTCCCAGCTACGTCCACGGCGCAAGCGCCACGCCCCTCCTCGGGGAGACGGTCGGCGCACTGCTCGACCGTATCGCCGGGCGCTGGCCCGACCGGCCCGCGCTGGTCGTGCGTCAGCAGGGTGTGCGCTGGACGTATGCGGAGTTCCAGGCCGAAGTCGCCCGCGTGGCGGCCGGGCTGCTCGCCCTCGGTCTGGATCCGGGCGATCGCGTCGGCATCTGGGCGCCCAATCGCGCGGAGTGGGTGGTGGCCCAGTTCGCGGCGCCCAAAGCCGGACTGATCCTGGTCAACATCAACCCGGCCTATCGTTCTCACGAACTGGCTTATTCGTTGAACAAGGTCGGTTGTCGCGCGCTGATCCTGCCCCGCGTCTTCAAGAGTTCGCATTACCTGGAGATCCTTACCGGTCTCGCGCCCGAGATGGCCTCCGCCCCGCCGGGCGGTCTGCGTGCGGCTGCGTTGCCCGATCTGCGCCACGTCATCCTGCTGGACGATGAAGCCGCCCCCGGCACGCTGCGTTGGCAGGACCTGCGCGCGGATGACGCCGCACGCGCCCGACTGCGGGCGATCGAAACGGAGCTGGGTTTCGACGACGCGGTGAATATCCAGTTCACCTCCGGCACCACGGGTGCGCCCAAAGGCGCCACGCTGACCCACCACAACATCGTCAACAATGGATTCTTCATCGGTGAGGCGATGCGTCTGACTGAGGAAGATCGTCTGTGCATTCCGGTGCCGTTCTATCACTGCTTCGGCATGGTGCTGGGTAATCTGGCCTGCGTGACGCACGGCGCCTGCATGGTCATCCCGGGCGAAGGGTTCGACGCGCTGACGACGCTGGAGACCGTGGCCGAGGAACGATGTACCGGCTTGCACGGCGTGCCCACCATGTTCATCGCGGAGCTCGAGCATCCACGCTTTCACGAGTTCGATCTCAGCACGCTGCGTACCGGCATCATGGCGGGTTCGCCCTGTCCCATCGAGGTGATGCGACGCGTGGTTCGTGAGATGCACATGAGCGAGGTGACCATCGCCTACGGCATGACCGAGACCAGCCCGGTCAGTTTCCAGACCATTCCGGAAGACCCGCTCGACCTGCGTGTGTCGACGGTGGGCCGCGTACACCCGCATGTCGAGGTGAAGATCGTCGACGAGCAGGGCCGCGTGGTACCGCGAGGCATGACGGGCGAACTGCTGACCCGCGGCTACTCGGTCATGCGCGGCTACTGGAACGACGATGCGAACACGCGCATGGCGCTCGACGAGGCGCGCTGGATGCACACCGGCGACCTGGCGACGCTGGACGATGCCGGTTACTGCACCATCGTTGGCCGGCTGAAGGACATGATCATCCGCGGTGGCGAGAACATCTATCCGCGTGAGATCGAGGAGTTCCTCTACGGCCATCCGGACATTCAGGACGTGCAGGTGTTCGGCGTGCCCGACCCGCGGCTGGGTGAGCAGGTATGCGCCTGGATTCGTCTGCGTGAAGGCTCGCCGGCGACGGTCGCTTCGATTCAGGACTATTGCCGCAAGCATCTCGCGTACTTCAAGGTGCCGCATTACGTGCGCTTCGTCGACGCGTTTCCGATGACGGTCACTGGCAAGGTGCAGAAGTATCTGATGCGGGACACGATGATCGCGGAGCTTGCCGGAAGCGAGGCGATGTAAGCCCCGCGAAAGGATGATTCTGGGCACGATCCGGCTCATCCGCGCCTCTACCTCGGATTCACGTCTTCCGCACGAATCTGTCCGCCAGGGGAGGGCCGACGCCATGAGTGAGTCCGTATGAACCGAGTCAGGAGATTCCACCCGGCGACGCTGTTCAGCGCGCTGGTCTTCGCCCTCTGGGGCGCCGTGATGTTGCTGGGCGGCATCCGCCTCTTCGGGTCGGGCGGATCCGTGTATTACCTGGCGGCGGGCGCGATCACGTTGCTGGTCGCCGCGCTGCTGCTGTTCCGCGTGCGGCTCGCCGTACCGATCTACGCCCTGCTGCTGATCGCCACCGCGGCCTGGGCCGTGTGGGAAGTACGGTGGGACTGGTGGCAGCTTCTGCCGCGCCTGGATGTCTGGTTTGTGCTCGGCCTATGGCTCTTGTTGCCCTGGCCGCGACGCGGGCTCGGCCACGATCGCTTTGGCGAAACGGCACGCGGCACCGGCGGCGGTTTTCTCTTTCTATCGCTGTTGATCGTCGCCGCCGTCGGCATCGTCGGTGCGCTGCATATCGATCACGACCTGCCGGGCGAGCTTCCGATGGCCGATGTCTCGGGACCGCAGGGCGACCGTGCCGCGCGCCCGGACAGCGACTGGACCGACTACGGCGGTTCGCCCTACGGTCAGCGGTACTCGCCGTTGAAGCAGATCACCCCCGATAACGTCGGCCAGCTTCAGGTGGCGTGGAAGATTCAGACCGGCGATGTGCCCGGCCCGGATGACCCCGCCGAGACCACGGCGGAGAACACGCCGCTGAAGATCGGTGACACCGTGTATCTGTGCACGCCGCACAGTAAGGTGATCGCGGTGAACGCGGCCACCGGTGAGAAGCGCTGGGAGTTCGACCCGAAGATCCAGAGCCCCGTCGGCTTCAAACACTGGGAGCACATGACCTGCCGCGGCGTGTCCTATCACGACGATGCGAAGTATGCGGCGGCGGTGATTCCCGCTCCGGCGACCACGGCGGCCGGAGTGCCGGCGGTCGCGTCGACCGCACCGCTGCCGCCGTCGGCCATCGCCACGGCAAGCTGCCCGCGCCGTCTGTTCCTGCCGACGGCGGATGCGCGCCTGATCGCGCTCGATGCGGACAACGGCCAGCCGTGCACGGACTTCGGCCAGCAGGGGACGGTGAACCTGCGGACGAATGTCGGCCCGTTCACCCCGGGCGGCTATTACTCGACGTCGCCACCCGCCGTGACGAAAGACCTCGTGATCATTGGCGGTCACGTGACCGACAACGAGTCGACCAACGAGCCGTCCGGCGTGATCCGTGCCTTCGACGTGCATGACGGTCACCTCGTCTGGAACTGGGATCCGGGCAATCCGGACGCGACCGCGCCGATCGGGCCCGACGGCATCTACACGCGCAACTCGCCCAACGTCTGGTCGCTCTTCAGCGTCGACGAAGGCCTCGGCATCGTCTATCTGCCGATGGGCAACCAGACGCCGGATCAGTTCGGCGGCGGTCGTACGCCGACGTCGGAAAAGTACAGTGCAGGTCTCGTCGCCCTCGACGTCGCCACGGGCAAGGTGAAGTGGAACTACCAGTTCACCCACCACGATTTGTGGGACATGGATGTGGGTGGCCAGCCGACCCTGATCGACCTGCAGACCGCGGACGGCGTAAAGCCCGCGGTGATCGCCTCGACCAAGCAGGGTAGCGTGTACGTGCTGGACCGCCGCGACGGGACACCGATCGTGCCGATTCAGGAAGTACCGCGCCCGCAGGGTGCCGTGGCGGGCGACCATACGGCACCCACGCAGCCGTTGTCCGACCTGAACTTCGCGCCGCCGCAGGTACGCGAGAGGGACATGTGGGGCACCACGCCGCTGGATCAGCTCTGGTGCCGCGTACGTTTCCGCTCGCTGCGTTACGACGGTATGTTCACTCCGCCCTCGATGCAGGGATCGCTGGTGTTTCCGGGTAACTTCGGCGTGTTCGACTGGGGTGGCGTGTCGGTCGATCCGACGCGCCAGCTGATGCTGATCAATCCGAGTTACATGGCCTTCCAGTCGAAGCTGATTCCAAAGGAAGAGCTGGCGAAGATGGAAGTCGGCCCGGCGAAGAGCGAGACCGAGGGCGTCAAGAAAGCCGAAGGCATTCCCTACGGCATCGAGCTGTCGGCCTTCCTGTCGCCGCTGGGCATTCCGTGCCAGGCACCGCCGTGGGGCTATGTCGCGGGCGTGGACCTGCGCAGCGGCAAGATGATGTGGCGGCACAAGAACGGCACCATCGTCGACAGCGCGCCGCTGCCAATCCCGATGCCGCTTGGCGTGCCCAGCCTTGGCGGTATGGTGACCACGGCTGGCGGTGTCACCTTCCTCAGCGGCACGCTCGACTATTACGTGCGTGGGTACGACGTCCGTACGGGCAAGAAGCTCTGGGAATCGCGTCTGCCGGCCGGCGGCCAGGCAACGCCGATGACCTATGCCGACAGCAGCGGCCGGCAGTACCTGCTGGTGGTCGCCGGCGGACATGGTTCCCTGGGCACGAAGCAGGGCGACTGGGTGATCGCTTACGCGTTGCCGAAGTAAAAAAACGTCGCGGGGCCCGCTCCTGTAGGAGCGCGCCCCGCGCGCGACCGGTCTGCCATGCCGATGTCGCGCGCAAGGCGCGCTCCTGCAGGATCAGGCCTTTCTGGGCTCCGGCAAGAACGCCGCCAGCAACCCGATCAACGGCAAGAACGCACAAACCTGATACACCGCCTCGATCCCGAGGTGGTCGGCCAGCTCGCCCAGCCCCGCGGCACCCAGCCCGCCCATCCCGAACGAAAAGCCGAAGAACAATCCCGAGATCATCCCGACCTTACCCGGCACCAGCTCCTGCGCGAACACCACGATCGCCGGAAACGCCGAGGCCAGAATCAGCCCGATCGCCACCGTCAGCGGCGCCGTCCAGAACAGGCTGGCGTGCGGCAGCAACAGGGTGAACGGCAGGGTGCCCAGGATCGAGAACCAGATCACCCGCTTGCGCCCGAAACGGTCGCCCAGCGGACCACCCAGCACCGTCCCGACCGCGACCGCGCCGAGGAAGACGAACAGGTGCAGCTGCGCGTTCTGCACGGACACGTTGAAACGGTGGATCAGGTAGAAGGTGAAGTAACTCGTCAGACTCGCGAGGTACACGTACTTGGAGAAGATCAGCGCGAGCAGGACGGCGATGCCGCGCTTCGCATCCTTGCTGCTCGGCGCGATGGACGCGTGCTTGCCGGCGCTCGCCTTGAGGCGTGGCAGGCCGTGATGGCGATACCACTGGCCGACGTTCCACAGCACCGCGCCGGAGAGAAGGGCCAGCATGGCGAAGAAGGCCAGGCTCGACTGGCCCCAGCGGACCACGACGATCGCCGCGGCAAGCGGACCCAGTGCCTGCCCGGCGTTGCCGCCGACCTGGAACAGTGACTGGGCCAGACCATGACGACCACCCGAGGCCATCCGCGCCACGCGCGAGGATTCGGGGTGGAACACGGACGAGCCCATGCCGAGCAACGCCGCGCCGATCAGCAGCATCGGGTAGGTATGTGCCGCCGACAACACCAGCAGACCGGCCAGCGAGAACAGCGTGCCGCCCGGCAGCGCCAGCGGTGTCGGCCGGCGGTCCGCATAAAGGCCCACCAGCGGCTGCAGGATCGACGCGGTGATCTGGTAGGTCAGCGTGATCAGACCGATCTGGCCGAAGTCCAGATGAAAACCGGCCTTCAGACCCGGATAGATGGCGGGCAGCAGCGACTGCATCATGTCGTTGAGCAGATGGCAGAAGCTGATAGCGAAGATGACGCCGTAAACGGTCGGGTCGGCGCGCGGCGTGTCTGCCGCGGCGCTCGCGGGCGCTTGCATGCGGGTGTCCTGGGGCGGGGGAGGCTTATGAGAACACGAGGCCACCCTGTCCCGCGCTAGGATATGGGTCATGAGTATTGGAGATCGGGACACCGCAGACATCCCGTTTCGCGACGTCTTCGACGATACGCCGCGGGCGGTCGTATCGAGCGGCAACGAATACCCCTCGTCGTTCGAGCTGGCGACACACCGGCACCGTCGCGGCCAGCTGCTCTACGCGTCCGCCGGCACGGTCGCCGTGACCACGCCCGACGGGGCCTGGCTGGCGCCGTCCGAACGCGCGGTGTGGATTCCGGCCACCACGCCCCATTCCGTGCGCATGATCGGCACGGTCAGCACGCGCAGCGTCTACATCGAACACGATGCCGCGAGCCCGCTGGGCGATGTCTGCCGTGTACTTGCCGTCTCGCCCCTGCTGCGCGCGCTGCTGGTCGCGGCGGTCGAGGTGCCTCGCGAATACGATCTGGTCGGCCGCGACGGCATGCTGATGTCGCTGCTGGTGGCCGAAGTGGGCAGCGCCCGGACGATACCGCTGGCGTTACCGCTCCCTACCGACACGCGGCTTGCCGCGCGCTGCGCGCGCTTTCTGGAGCACCCGCGGATGACCGAGGGCATCGACGACTGGGCGGATGAGCTGGGTACGCACCGGCGAAGCTTTACGCGGCTGTTCCGGCGGGAAACCGGCATGAGTTTCGCGCAATGGCGGCAGCAGGCATGCCTGCTTGCGGCATTGCCGCGCCTCGGCGCGGGCGCGATGGTGACGACGGTCGCGCTGGATCTGGGCTACGAGAGTCCGGCGAGCTTCTCGACGATGTTCCGGCGGGCGCTGGGCAAGCCACCGAGTCACTACCGCGGCTAGAACCGTCACACGTCCTGCTCATCGTGACACCCCGCCCGGACGATTTTCTCGATCGCCTCGGCCGGAGGCATTCCCACATTGATCCGCAGCGCCTCATCCGCTGACGGTTCCTCCAGCGTCGCCAGCTGACTGTCCAGCAAGGTCGGATCGAAGAAGTGCCCACTACGATGACCGAGCCGTTCCGCCAGCAACTCGCGCGAAGCATGCAGGTAGACGAAGCGCACATCGTCATGTCCATGCCGCAGGAAATCGCGATAGCGTTTCTTCAGCGACGAACACGCCAGCACCATCGATTCGCCGAGCGCGCGATGGCGATCCATCTCGGCGACGATGGCCTCCAGCCAGGGCTGGCGGTCCGTATCGTCGAGTGGAATGCCACGGGCCATCTTGTCGCGATTGGCCTGCGGATGGAGAGGGTCGGCATCCACGAAAGGCTGGCCAAGGCGCGCGGCCAGGCCCTCGCCTATCGTACTTTTGCCACTGCCGGAGACGCCCATGACGATAGTGATCATCGGACAAGCATGCCGCGGCGTCGGCCACTGGTTCGTGAACGGCTTCGCGTACCATCGGCGATACGTCTTCCTTGCCGACAACGCTCATGAACCTCATCGATCTGCGCAGCGACACCGTTACCCGTCCCACCGACGCCATGCGCGAGGCCATGCTGCGTGCGCCGGTCGGTGACGATGTCTATGGCGAGGACCCCACGGTCAACGTGTTGCAGGAGCGCCTCGCCGGTGAGCTCGGCTTTGCCGCCGCGCTGTTCGTGCCGACCGGCACGCAGAGCAATCTGCTGGCGCTGATGGCTCACTGCGAGCGCGGCGATGAGTACATCGTGGGTGCGGATGCCCACACCTATCGTTTTGAAGGCGGCGGCGCGGCGGTGCTCGGTTCGATCCAGCCGCAGCCGATTCCGCAGGCCGCCGACGGCACGCTGCCGCTGGATAAGGTCGAGGCGTCGATCAAGCCGGTGGACCCGCACTTCGCCCGCTCGCGCCTGCTGGCGCTGGAAAACACCTGGCACGGTCGGGCATTGCCTTTCGACTATCTGGCGCAGGCGCGCGAAGTCGCGACCCGTCGCGGTCTCGGCCTGCATCTGGATGGCGCGCGCCTCTACAACGCGGCCACCGCCTACGGTCGCCCGGCACGCGATGTCGTCGCAGGTTTCGACAGCGTCTCCGTCTGTCTCTCGAAGGGCCTGGGCGCGCCCGTGGGCTCGGTGCTGCTGGGCGACACGGCCCTGATCGAACGCGCCCGCCGCTGGCGCAAGGTCGCCGGTGGCGGCTGGCGTCAGGCAGGCATGCTTGCCGCCGCCGCGATGTACGCGCTCGATCACCACATGGAGCGCCTCGCCGACGACCATGCCCGTGCCGCGCGACTCGCTGACGGACTGCGCGCAATCGATGGCCTCGATGTCACCGGTTGCCATACGAACATGGTTTTCGTCGACGTTCCGGCCCCGCGGCTGAAGGATCTGGCCACGCACATGGCGAATGCCGGCGTGCGACTGAGCATCGGTTATCTGCCGTCGGTCCGCCTGGTGACCCATCTGGACATCGACGATGAAGGCGTGGACCGGACCATCGCCGCGTTCGCGTCGTTCGCTTACTGACGCGGCGCCATCAGCTTGCGCTGAAGCGAATACAGGATCGCCGCGTCGGTCACGTCCAGCGCATCGGTCTCCATGGCGCGGTAGTGCCGATGGAACGCGATGATGGCGCTGCGAGGATTGGATACGTCGTAGCCGACAAGGCGCATGGCCGCGAGGCTGTCGAAGCCGGCCGGTGCGGGTACCAGCGCGGCATCGGGCCACAGACCGAAGCCGTAGCGTGACAGCGTGGCCCATGGGAAGCGTGCGCTGGGGTCGTTCTTGCGGCCCGGTGCGATATCACCATGGCCGACCACGGCCTGTCGCGGGATGCCAAGGCGTGAGGTCAGGTCGGCGAGCAGGTTGATCAGTGCCTGGATCTGCGGTTCGGTGAAGGGCGACACCCCGTCGTTGTCGATCTCGATGCCGATCGACGATGAATTGAGGTCGGTCATGTCGCCCCAGCGCGCCGCACCCGCATGCCAGGCGCGGTTGCCATCATCGACCAGCTGGTCGATGCGGCCATCCATTTCCACCAGGTAATGCGCGCTGACCGGGCCTTCGCTGTTGCGCGTGCGCAGGACGCGGAGCGCGGCGCTCGCATCGCCGATGGACGTGTGGTGAAGCACGATGAGCTGGGGCTTGCGCGCATTGAAGTTCGGCGACGGCGTCCAATGAGCCAGCGGACTGCGCTGGGGCGCGATGGCCGGCGCGGAGGCGCAGGCCGTGAGCAACAAGGCGAGCAGGACGCCTGAAGCGGCGCGCAGGCGCCCTGCCATCATGGCGCCATGGCCGATCATTCGACGCGGAAGTCGCTGCTGGTGATGACCCATTCGATCTCGTCGCCCGCGTCGCCGATATCGTCTCTGGACGCGACGACGATCTGCAGGTCGACGCAGTCGTGCCCTTCGGACAGCCACTCCGTCTTCTCCAGGGCCATGCCGCCTTTCTTCAGGGCCGCGCGCAACGCGGGCATGCTGGTGGGAAGCAGATCGATGCCTTCGTGGGTGAGCTGGCCGCCCATGACTTCGATGTCGCAAAGCTTGTCGTCGAGAAAGCGCAGCCGGACCCAGTCCTTGCCTTCGGCATCGCTGTATTCGTCTTCATCGTCCCAGATGTTGTCACCACCGGACTTCCAGCCGAGCGCGTCGCGGAGCTTCTTGCGCGTCATGCCAAAGAAAATGTCGGTGTCGCCGCGGCGAATGCCGCGACCCGGAATCAGCTCGCAATGTTCCATGGCGTTCCTCGTCAGGTGGCGCGGGTGACCCCGCCCGTAAAGCATGAAGCCCCAAGCATGCGGCCTTCCAGCCGTCGCTGTCCACGCTGGATCAAGGCTTATGGTCACGCCCGAGGTAGTCCTCGCTCTGCATCTCGATCAGCCGTGACTCGGTACGACCGAACTCCGCGCGCAGCTTCGTTCCGTCATAGAGCTCGGTGATCGGCGCCGCGGCGGATATCACCAGCTTGACGTGGCGGTCGTAGAATTCGTCGACCAGCAGCACGAAGCGCTTGGCTTCATTCTCGGTGAAGACGGTGAACTGAGGCACGTTGGACACGATGACGGCGGGGTAGGCCCTGGCCAGTTCGATGTAGTCCGCGACGGCACGGGGCCCCTCGCAGAGCGCGGCGAAGTCGAACCACACGATGTTCCCGGCACGCTTGCGAACCGGCACCTCGCGTCCGTTGATGGCGAGTTCGCCACCGTCGATCGTGTCGCCCTGCGCCTGACCCGAGAAGATCCGCGTCAGCGAATGCTCGGCTTCCAGGCCGGGCGGCACCAGATAGACGGACGCCTGGCTGAGTGCGCGCAGTCGCCAGTCGCGCGGCGAGACCATCTCGTGGACGACGCAGTGCTTCTCGATCGCCGCGATGGCGGGCAGGAAACGCGCACGCTGCAAGCCGTCCTTGTAGAGCCCGGATGGCGGTGTATTCGAAGTGGTGACGAGCGTGACGCCACGGGCGAACAGGCCGTCGAGCAGCCCGGCGAGGATCATGGCGTCGCCGATGTCCGACACGAGAAACTCGTCGAGACAGAGCACCCGGCACTTCGCGGCGAGCTGCCCGGCCACTTCGTCGAGCGGGTTCTGTCGTTCGCCCAGCTCGCGCAGCATGCCGTGAACCTCCAGCATGAAACGGTGGAAGTGCCGGCGCAGCGCCAGCCCGGGGGCGAGGCTCGAGACGAACAGATCCATCAGGAAGGTCTTGCCGCGACCGACGCTTCCCCACAGGTACAACCCGGGAACCGCCTGACGCGGCTCGCTGCCGAGCATGTTGCGCAGGCGGCCGAACAAGCCCCCGGCCGGCGCCGATACCGGCGCGCACAGGCCGGCGTGCAGCCGGTCGAACTCGGTGATCACCGGCAGTTGGGCGGGGTCGGATTCCCACCGGTGGCCCGCGATGCCGTCCCGGTAACGCTCGCCGGGTGTCGCTGCCGTGTCGTTCATGCGGCGTGCGGCGCCGGCGGCCATTCCTTGACCGCGTTCTTGATGGCGCCCCGCAGATCCATGAGACGGCGGTGGAAGAAGTGGCTGGTCTCCTCCATCTTCACCAGATGCGGCCGCTGCGCGTCGGGGATGCTCTCGATCCAGTCGTAGACGGCCTGCGGCTCGACGATTTCGTCGGCGTCGCCCATGACGACCAGCCACGGGCACGCGGGCAGCTCGACCTGTGAGAAATCCCAGCCGCGACCGGCGGCGGGAGGCGCGATGCTGATCAGCGCACGGGCGTCGAGGCGCACGGCGTTGCGGAGGGTCACGTAGCTGCCGAAGGAGAAGCCGGCGAGCCAGAGCGCGGCGCCCGGTCGCGCCTTACGCGCCCAGTCGACCACCGCGGCGAGATCGTCGCTCTCACCCTCACCGCCGTCGAACTCGCCTTCGGACTGACCGACGCTGCGGAAGTTGAAGATGACGGTGTCCAGGCCGGACTCGCGTAGCGCGCGCTCGACCATCGTGACCACCTTGTTATGCATGCTGCCGCCGTCGGTGGACAACGGGTGGCAGATGACGGCGATGGCATCGCGGCGGAGTTCGGCGTCGCTGGGCTTGGCTTCGCATTCGAGCTTGCCTGCGGGACCCGCCAGCGCGAAGCTCACGGTCTCGTCCGGAAAATGCTCCGGCGCTGTAGGTTGAAGTGCGCTCATGCCCTCCATGATAACCGGTGGCCGTTCGCGACGCGGCGGTGACACGCCATGAACGTCCTCGCCCACGCCCTGCTGGCGGGTGACGACGCGGCGTTGCGGCTGGGCGGAACGATGGGGGACTTCGTGCACGGCACCCCCGGCGATCACCTGCCGCCGCGCGTCCGCGACGGGATCCATCTGCACCGGGCCATCGACAGCTTCACCGACCGGCATGAGGAAGTTCGTGCCGCCCGCGAGCGTATGCCCGCGCCGTTCCGCCGCTACGCGGGAATCCTTCTGGACATGTGGTTCGACCATTGTCTGGCGCGCGACTTCGCCCGCTGGTCCGATGTGCCGCTGGAGACCTACTCGACCCGGCTACGCCAGGAGCTGCACGAGGCCGATGCCCTGCTGCCGGACCACCTGAAGCGGTTCCTCGGCTACATGGACGCCAATGACCTGCCGGCGGGCTATCGGAACGCCGAGGCGATCGGCAAGGCGCTGCGCGGGATTTCCCAGCGACTCTCCCGAGCGAACCCGGTGGGCGATGCCATGCCGCTTTTGCTCTCGGAAGACGACGCGCTGAAGGGGACGTTCGAGCGTTTCTTCCCGGAACTCAGGGCCTTCGCGGCGAACTGGGTGCTCGGGCGGAGCTGATCGTCCGGCAAGCGGAACGGACCGGGGAAGCCCCGGCCGCGATCACTTGGCCTGGTCGGCCATCCACTTGACGGTGTTGGTGACCTGCTCGTCCGTCAGCGACGGATTACCGCCCTTGGCCGGCATGTGGTTGCCGTCCGGGCCCGTGTAGCCCTCAATGGCGTGCTTGGTCAGGGTCGCGATGCCCTCGGCGAGACGTGCCGACCAGGCGCCCTTGTCACCCAGCTTGGGCGCACCGGCGACGCCGGCCGTATGGCAGCTGTGGCAGAGGTTGTCGTAAATCGTCTTGCCGTCGGTGCTGCCGCCGTAGGCGACCTGCGCGGCGGCGGCCTTGGCGGCGGCCTCCTGCGCGGCCTGCATGGCCGCACGGCCCGTGTCGCCGGCATAGACCGCGCCGACGGGCGCGATACGGGCTTCGGTCCGCTTGGCGACGGCCGGGTCCTCATCCTTGGGGATGCGACTGTATATAAGGTACGCCACGACCATCAGGACGATGGCGAGGACACTGAGGCCGGCGGTCAGCAGGGAAAACTGACGCATGAAGTTCTGGTCGGACTTGCTTGGAGAACCGCTCACGCATTCACTCCACTGGATTTGGGTGTGCCGGCCCCCTCCCCGGGATTCGGCGTGCCTGCAAGCCGCGATGCGGCGTCGAACCGGGCGAGTATAACGGAACCTCCCCGGGAGTCGGCGGTCTGCCGAAACGGCCTGCTCACCCGCCAACCCGTGCCGTCAGTCATGCTGTACCCCTGTCAACCGGCATTGTTCAATGCCGTTCCCCTAACCCTATATTGTCGGCGTCGAATCTTAACCTTCAGGGGCTATAAACCCCCTGGCGCACGGCGCGCACGGACGAGAACGCTGTTTCGTCCGGTTATCCACCTGGGAGTGTTTCATGTCGCGTTTCTGGAAAATCGCGCTGGCCGTCATTGTCGTCGTGCTGATCGCGGGCTTCTTTGTCGTTCGTAGCCACCGTGCCAAGGAGGGCGACCCCGCCCACGCGGCCAGTGCGCAGGCCAACGGCGAGGGGCAGGGCAAGGATCAGCCGCCGGTTCCGGTCACGGTCGTGCCCGTGGCCAGCCAGGATGTGCCCGTCTACCTGACCGCGCTGGGCACCGTCCAGGCGCGCAACACCGTCACGGTCCGCCCGCAGGTCGGCGGTCAGCTGATGAAGCTGAACTTCCAGGAAGGCCAGGAAGTGAAGAAGGGTGACGTGATCGCGGAAATCGATCCGCGCACCATCCAGTCCAACTACGACCAGGCCGTCGCGAAGCTCAGGCAGGACCAGGCTCTGGTGGCGACGGCCAAGAACAACCTCGACCGTTCCCAGAATCTGGTCAGCAAGGGCGGCCAGCAGTATGTGTCCAAGCAGGACCTGGACAACCTGAAGAACACCCTCGACCAGTCGGCTTCGACCGTGACGGCCGATCAGGCGGCCATCCGCGCCGCACAGGTGCAACTGGGCTTTACCAAGGTCATCGCGCCGATCGACGGCCTGGCCGGCATCCGCTCAGTCGACGCCGGCAACATCGTCGCGTCGGGCGATGCCATCGTCACCCTGACCGAGCTGCATCCGATCTACGTGATGTTCTACCTCCCTGAGAAAAACCTGGACCTGGTCCGCAGCTCGGTGAGTGGCGACGGTCTGTCCCAGCTCGAGGTGTCGGCGCTCGACCGTGTCGATGCGCATCCGATCGCCACGGGCCACCTGGACGTGCTCGACAACACCATCGATACCACGACCGGCACCTTCCGTCTGCGCTCGCTGTTCGACAACGAAAAGACCCAGCTGTGGCCGGGCCAGTTCGTCAACGTGCAGCTGAAGGTGCGCACCGTCAAGAACGGCCTCGTGGTGCCTTCGCAGGCCGTACAGCGTGGTCCGGATGGCGACTACGTCTACGTCGTGCAGGGCGACAACACGGTCAGGATGCAGACGGTGGAAATCGCCACGGAAGTGGGCGACAGCCACGTGATGCTGACCAAGGGCGTGAAGCTGGGCGACAAGATCGTCACCGAAGGCCAGTTCCGCCTGAAGCCGGGTTCGAAGGTGAACCCGCTGGCGCCGGGCCAGGTGCCCGCGGCGCCGACGGCGGAAGAACTGCAGAAGGCCAAGACGGGTCAGCAGGGTCGCCAGGGCGGCGGTCGCCGCGGCTGATAGCGCGCGTGGCGCGTCCATGACGGACGCGCCACCAACGGACCGCAAGGTCCCGACACCAGGACTTACTCGTGGGTTTCTCGACACTCTTCATTCGCCGGCCGATCGCGACCTCGCTGCTGATGGTGGCGGTGCTGTTGCTCGGCATCCTTGGCTACCGCCAGCTGCCGGTTTCGGCGCTGCCGGAAATCGATGCCCCGAGCCTGGTCGTCACCACGCAGTATCCCGGCGCCAGCGCGTCCACGATGGCGGCGCTGATCACCACGCCGCTCGAACGTAACTTCGGACAGATCTCCGGTCTGGCCTCGATGAGCTCGGATTCGTCGGCGGGCCTGTCGACGATCATCCTGCAGTTCAACATGGACCGGGATATCGACATCGCCGCGCAGGACGTACAGGCGGCGATCAACCAGGCACGCGGCACGCTGCCCAACAACCTGCCGTATCCGCCCGTCTACAACCGCGTGAACCCGGCCGATGCGCCGATCATGACGCTGATGCTCACGTCCGACAGCCTGCCGCTGCGCGACGTCAACAATTACGCGGACTCGATCATCGCGCAGAAACTCGCCCAGGTTCAGGGCGTGGGCCTGGTCTCGATCGCCGGCAACGTGCGTCCCGCCGTGCGCATTCAGGTCAACCCGGCGCAGCTGGCCAACCTCGGCCTGACCATGGAAGACGTGCGCAGCTCGCTCACGGAAGCCAACGTCAACGCGCCCAAGGGTACGCTTAACGGCAAGACGCAGTCCTACAGCATTGGCACGAACGACCAGCTGGCCGACGCCGCCGATTACAAGGGCACGATCATCAGCTACAAGAACGGTGCGCCCGTGCGCCTGTCCGACGTGGCCAATGTCATTGATGGTGTCGAGAACGATCAGCTGGCGGCCTGGGCCAACGGCAAACCGGCCGTGCTGCTCGACATCCGTCGCCAGCCCGGTGCCAACATCGTGCAGACGGTGCAGTCCATCCGTCAGACCATTCCCGATCTGCAGAAGGTGCTGCCGGCCGACGTCCACCTGAAGGTCTTCTCGGATCGCACGATCACCATCCGCGCCTCGGTGGAGGATGTGCAGTTCACGCTGATCCTCACCATCTGCCTCGTCGTCGCGGTGATCTTCGTCTTCCTGCGCCGTCTGTGGGCCACGGTGATTCCGTCCGTGGCGGTGCCGCTGTCGCTGATGGGCACGTTCGGTGTGATGTCCTTCGCCGGCATGTCGCTGGACAACCTGTCGCTGATGGCGCTGGCGGTCGCGACGGGCTTCGTGGTCGACGATGCGATCGTGATGATCGAAAACATCGTCCGCTATATCGAGCAGGGTCAGGACGCGAAGACCGCTGCGGAAGTCGGCGCGAAGGAAATCGGCTTCACGGTGCTGTCGCTGACCGTCTCGCTGGTGGCCGTGTTCCTGCCGCTCCTGCTGATGCCGGGTGTCACGGGTCGCCTGTTCCACGAGTTCGCCTGGGTGCTGACGATCGCGGTCATCATCTCGATGCTCGTCTCGCTGACGCTCACGCCGATGATGTGCGCCTACCTGCTCAAGGCCGACGAACTGCCGGACGCGGAAGACGCGCACGAGCACGCGGCCGCCTCGGGCAAGCACAACGCGTGGTCGCGCATCGTCGAAGGTTACGGCAGCAGCCTCGACTGGGTGCTCGATCATCGCCCGCTGACGATGATCGTCGCCGCGCTCACCGTCGCCCTCACGGTTGTGCTCTACATCGTCATTCCGAAAGGCCTGTTGCCCGAGCAGGACACCGGCATGATCACGGCTGTCGTGCAGGCCGACCAGAACGTCGCCTTCCCCCAGATGGAAGTCCGCACCAAGGCCGTGGCCGATGCCCTGGCCAAGGACCCCGCCGTGGCCGGCGTGGCCGCCTTCATCGGTGCGGGTTCGATCAATCCGACACTCAATCAGGGTCAGCTGTCGCTGGTGCTGAAGGACCGCGGCGACCGCGAAGCGCTCGACACCGTCCTGCCACGTCTGCAGCGGGCGGCGTCGGGTATCGCCGGCGTCGCGCTCTACCTGAAGCCCGTGCAGGACGTGACGCTGGACACGCAGGTGTCCGCCACGGAGTACCAGTACTCGCTGTCGGACGTGAGCTCGACCGAACTGGCCGGCTATGCGCAGCAGATGACTTCCGCGCTGCGTAAACGCAAGGAACTGGCCGACGTCGACAACAACCTGGCCGATCAGGGCACCGCGCTCAAGCTGACCATCGATCGTGACAGCGCCAGCCGCCTCGGCGTGCCGGTGCAGACGATCGACGACACGCTGTACGACGCGTACGGCCAGCGCCAGATCTCGACCATCTTCACCCAGCTCAACCAGTACCGCGTCGTACTCGAAGTCGCGCCGGAGTTCCGCAACAGCAACGATCTGCTGAACAAGCTGACGGTCCGCGGCAACGGCAACGGCGCCCTGACCGGTTCCAACGCGACCAGTTTCGGTCAGCTGGCGTCGAGCAACTCGGCGACCCCGTCGGGCATCGGCAACACGGGTAACGTCGGCTTTCAGGTCGGTGCAGGCGGCAACATTCCCATCGCCTCTCTTGCCAGCGCGGTCGTCACCACGGCACCGCTGGTGGTCAGCCACCTGCAGCAGCTACCCGCGGTGACGATCTCCTTCAACCTGGCGCCGGGCGAATCGCTTTCCAGCGCGGTGGACGCGATCCACGAGGTCGAGCAGCAGCTCAACTTCCCGCCGCAGGTGCGCGGTCAGTTCATCGGCAAGGCCGCGGAGTTCTCCTCGTCCGTCGGCGACGAAGTGTTGCTGCTGCTGGCATCGATCATCGTGATCTACATCGTGCTGGGCGTGCTCTATGAGAGCTACATCCACCCGCTGACGATCATTTCGACGCTGCCGCCCGCGGGTGTCGGCGCGCTGCTCGCATTGATCCTCTGCGGCATGAGCCTCTCGGTCGACGGCATCGTCGGTATCGTGCTGCTGATCGGTATCGTGAAGAAAAACGCGATCATGATGATCGACTTCGCCATCGAGGCGAAGCGGACCGGCCTGAACGCGCACGACGCCATCCGCCGCGCCTGCCTGCTTCGCTTCCGTCCGATCATGATGACCACGGCGGCGGCGCTGCTCGGCGCGCTGCCGCTGGCACTGGGCAACGGTATCGGCTCGGAACTGCGCAAGCCGCTGGGTGTGTCGATCGTAGGCGGCCTGCTGCTTTCGCAGCTGGTCACGTTGTACACCACGCCGGTCATCTACCTCTACATGGAGCGGTTCTCCGACTGGCTGGCGGAGCGCAAGCGACAACGCGCCCTGGCACTGGAAGCCTCGCAGGCCCGGCCGGCTAGCCGATGACGCCAGGCTTCGAAGCCCCTGGAAACCCCCTTTTTCGCCGGACGGTTCGCCGCCCGGCGAAACCTTTTTCCGGATGGCGCGTTAGGAACGGATCACTCCGCGCCATCCCGAGCACGATGTCCCGTTCCCATCCATGAATATCTCCGGTCCGTTCATCCGTCGTCCCATCGGTACATCGCTCCTGGCGATCGGTATCTTCGTGATCGGCGTCATCTGTTATTCGCTGCTCGGCGTGGCCGCGCTGCCGAACATCCAGTTCCCGGCGATCTTCGTCCAGGCGCAGCAGTCGGGTGCGGACGCCAGCACGATGGCATCGACGGTAGCCGCGCCGCTGGAACGCCACCTGGGCCAGGTGCCCGGTGTGGAGTCGATGCGGTCGAACAGCTCCGAGGGCAGCAGCTTCGTGCTGCTGTTTTTCCAGAACGGCACCAATATCGATGCCGCGGCACGCGACGTTCAGTCCGCGATCAATGCCGCCCAGCCGGACCTGCCCAGCGGGTTGCTGAATGCGCCGTCGTACCAGAAGGCCAATCCCAACGACGATCCGGTGATCGTGCTGGCGCTGACCTCGGACACCGTCGCGCCCACCGCTCTCTACAACGTCGCCGACTCGATCCTCGCCCAGCGCCTTCGCCAGCAGGAAGGCATCGCCTCGGTGGACATCGCGGGCAGTGCGACGCCCGCGATCCGTGTCGACGTCAACCTTCGCGCGCTCAACGCCATGGGCCTGTCGCCGGATCAGCTGCGTAATGCGCTCACCGCGGCCAACGTCACCTCGCCGCAGGGCTTTCTTTCGGACGGCAAGACGACGATGGCGGTGACCGCCACCGACTCGCTGCATACGGCGGAGGAGTTCGGCAAGCTGATCATCGGCGTGAACAACAGTGTGCCGATCCGCCTGTCCGACGTGGCCAAGGTGTACGACGGTCAGCAGGACGCGTACCAGGCGGCGTGGTTCAACGGACGCCCCGGTATCCTGATGTACGTGTTCCGCAAGTCGGACGCGAACGTCATCGACACCGTGGATCGCATCAAGGCGCAGATCCCCACGATGCAGACCTGGCTTCCCGCCGGTGTCCAGCTGCATTCGTTCTTCGATGGCACGCCCACGATCCGCGCGTCGCTGCACGAAGTACAGGCGACGCTGCTGATCAGTCTAGCCATGGTGATCATGACCATGGCGCTGTTCCTGCGCCGACTGGCACCGACGGTGATCGCCGGGCTTGCCGTGCCGCTGTCGCTGGCCGGCGCGTTCGTCGTGATGTATGCGTTCGGATACACGCTGAACAACCTGACGCTGCTGGCGCTGGTCATCGCGATCGGCTTCGTCGTCGATGACGCCATCGTCGTGATCGAAAACGTCATCCGTCATATGGACGAAGGGATTCCCCGATTCGAGGCCGCGTTGCTCGGTGCGCGCGAAATCGGTTTCACCATCGTTTCGATTACCGGCTCGCTGGTCGCGGTATTCATTCCGCTGCTGCTCGCGCCGGGCATCATCGGCATGTTCTTCAAGGAGTTCACGGTCACGCTGGTGGCGGCGATTCTCGTCTCCGCCGTGATCTCGCTGACGCTGACACCCTCGTTGTGCGCGCATTTTCTCACCGCGCATAAAAACGACGAGCCGGAGTCGAAGTTCGGGCTGGCTCTCGAGCGCATGCACGAGCGCATGGTCGGCGTCTACCGCCGTGCGCTCGACTGGACCTTGCGTCACGCCTTGCTGATGGCTCTCACGCCGTTGGTGCTGATCGGCATCACGATCGTCCTCTTCGGCATGGTGAAGGGCGGCTTTTTCCCGCCCCAGGACACCGGGCTCATCGGTGCGCGTGCGACATCCAGCTCCACCGTGTCGTTCGGTGAGATGCAGACGCGCCAGGCCAGACTGACGACCATGCTGCTCGACGATCCGGACGTGAAGGCCGTGGGCTCGCGCCTGGGTACGAGCCGCACGGGTTCCACCGGTCAGTTCAATATCGAGCTGAAGACGGTGGCCGAGGGCCGCAAGGGTACGACGTTCGACGTGCTCGACCGTCTCTCCGCGGCGGCGAACAAATACCCCGATCTCAACCTGCGGCTCCGTCCGATTCAGGACCTGCCGACCGGTGGCGGTGGCGGTTCGACGCAGGGCGGTCAGTATTCGGTGTCGCTGAAGGGCAACGACATCGTCGAACTGCAGACCTGGCTGCCGAAGCTGGTCGATGCGCTGAAGAAGAACAAGATGCTGACCGACGTGGGCAGCGACATCGACGCGCAGGGCCTGCGTCAGAACATGGTGATCGACCGAGACACGGCGTCCCGCCTCGGCGTGTCGATCGGCAACATCGACGGGGCGCTGTACAACGCCTTCGGCCAGCGCGCGGTATCCACGATCTATTCGGATATCAACCAGTACCGGGTGATCGTCAACTCGCTGCCGCAGTTCGCGGCGACCCCGGAAGCGCTCAACCAGATCTACGTGCGTTCCGACAACGGCGCGATGGTGCCGATGTCCGCCGTGACGAAGCAGGAGGCGGGCCTCGCGCCCAGCCAGATCGTGCACGAGGATCAGTACACGAGCATGGGCGTCAGCTTCAATCTCGCGCCCAACGTCAGCATGGGTGAGGCGATGGAGATCATCCAGAAGACGATCGACGGCATGCGCATGCCGGGCGACATCCGTCTGGATACCGGCAGCGACTTCCGGCGTTTTCAGCAGTCGCAGAGCGATATGCCGCTGCTGATTCTTGCCGCGATCGTCGTGGTGTATCTGCTGATGGGCATGCTTTACGAGAGCCTGATCCATCCGGTGACGATCATCTCTACGCTGCCGGCCGCGGGTGTGGGTGCACTGGCCGCGCTTGTGATCACCGATACCGAACTGTCCGTGGTGGCGATGATCGCCCTGGTGCTGCTGATCGGTATCGTGAAGAAAAACGCGATCATGATGATCGACTTCGCCCTGGTGGCCGAGCGCGAGCATCACCTCACCTCGAAGGAGGCGATCCGTGAGGCCTGCCTGGTGCGCTTCCGTCCGATCATGATGACGACGATGGTCGCCATTCTGGCGGCACTGCCCTTGGCGATCGGCCTGGGCGAGGGTTCGGAACTGCGTCGCCCGCTGGGTATCGCGATGATCGGCGGCTTGCTGATTTCGCAGAGCCTGACCCTGTTGTCGACGCCGGCGTTGTACGTGATCTTCGCCTGCCTGTCGGAGCGTTGGAAAGCGCGTAAGGCACGTCGGAAAGCCCGGCGGCTCGCGCTCGATACCGGCGCGTAACGCATCGCCAGGAGGGTGGCTCCCACGGGAGCACGGACGCGTCTCCACCGGCTCGGCGCAGACGGGTGGCATGCAGGCCTGCTGGCGACAGGGGCGGGTGTCAGTCGGACAGCCCGCGGTGGCGCCCGGGCCTGTTGGCGATAGTCGCCCAATCGGGCCACAATGGTCCGGTTTCCCGCTCGCCGGCGCGCCCCTTGAGGCTTGCGCCGGCCAGCCCCCATGACCTGGCCCACTCAAGCATAAGGCTCGCCGAATCATGTCCAGCTCGCCCAAGATCATCTACACGCTCACCGACGAAGCGCCGTTCCTGGCCACCGCCTCCTTCCTGCCCATCGTCGAAGCCTTCGCCGGCACGGCGGGTGTGGCCGTCGAAACGCGCGACATCTCGCTCGCCGCTCGTATCCTCGCGCAGTTCCCCGACCGCCTCACGGCTGAGCAGAAGATCGGCGACCACCTTGCCGAACTCGGCGAGCTGGCGACGACGCCCGAAGCCAACATCATCAAGCTCCCCAACATCAGCGCCTCCGTGCCGCAGATGAAGGCGGCCATCCGGGAGCTTCAGTCGCAGGGCTACACGCTGCCCGATTACGTCGACGCGCCGTCGACCGACGAAGAGAAAGAGATCAACGCGCGCTATGGCAAGGCCATGGGCAGCGCTGTCAATCCCGTGCTGCGCGAAGGCAACTCCGATCGCCGCGCACCGCTTTCGGTCAAGAACTACGCGCGCAAGCATCCGCATCGCATGGGTAAGTGGTCGCCCGAGTCGAAGTCGCATGTCTCGCACATGGAGGGCGGCGATTTCTATGGCAGCGAAAAGTCGGCGACCATCGACAAGGCCGGCAGCTTGCGCATCGAATTTGCCGGCAAGGATGGCAGCAGCAAGGTTCTGAGAGAAAAGGTCGCGGTGAAAGCCGGCGAAATCGTCGACGCCGCGGTCATGAGCCGGAAGGCGCTGGCGTCGTTCATCGATGCGCAGATTGCCGACGCGAAGGCTAAGGGCGTGCTGTTCTCGTTGCACCTGAAAGCCACGATGATGAAGGTCTCCGACCCGATCATGTTCGGTATCGTGGTGCGCGAGTTCTATAAGGACGTGCTGGCAAAGCACGCCGACGCGCTGAAGCAGGTCGGCTTCGACGCCAATAACGGCATCGGTGACCTCTACGCCCGGCTCGGCAAACTCGATGACGCCACCCGCGCCGCTATCGAAGCCGACCTGACGGCCGAATACGCCAACCGTCCGTCGCTGGCCATGGTCAACTCGGATAAGGGCATCACCAATCTGCACGTGCCCAGCGACGTGATCGTCGACGCGTCGATGCCGGCGATGATCCGCGACTCCGGCGGCATGTGGAATGCCGAAGGCAAGTTGCAGGATACGAAGGCGGTGATTCCCGATCGTTCGTACGCTGGCGTCTACCAGGCGGTGATCGAGGATTGCATCGCCCACGGGGCGTTCGATCCGGCCACGATGGGCAGTGTGCCCAACGTCGGCCTGATGGCGCAGAAGGCCGAGGAATACGGTTCGCACGACAAGACGTTCCAGGTGCCCGCCGATGGCTCGGTTCGCGTCGTCGCCGACGACGGCACGGTCGTGTTCGAACATGCCGTGGAGCAGGGCGACATCTGGCGCATGTGTCAGACCAAGGATGCGCCGATCCAGGACTGGGTGAAGCTCGCCGTGCAGCGCGCCCGTCTTTCCGAAACCCCGGCGGTCTTCTGGCTGGACAGGAACCGCGCGCACGACGCGCAGGTGATCGCCAAGGTCGAGCGTTACCTGAAGGATCACGACACCAGTGGCCTCGATCTCCGCGTGCTCGATCCCGTCGCCGCGACGACGTTCTCGCTGGAGCGCATCCGCCAGGGGAAAGATACGATCTCGGTCACCGGCAACGTGCTGCGCGACTACCTCACCGACCTGTTTCCGATCATGGAGCTGGGTACGTCGGCGAAGATGCTTTCCATCGTGCCGCTGATGGCGGGTGGCGGCCTGTTCGAGACCGGCGCGGGTGGTTCGGCGCCGAAGCACGTCCAGCAGTTTGTCGAAGAGGGTTACCTGCGCTGGGATTCGCTCGGTGAATTCCTCGCCCTGGCAGCGTCGCTCGAGCACCTCGGCGAGCGCTACGACAACAAGCATGCCCGCGTGCTGGCGAAGACGCTCGATATCGCCAACGGCCGTTTCCTCGACAGCAACAAGTCGCCCGCTCGCAAGGTCGGCGAGATCGACAATCGCGGCAGCCACTTCTACCTGGCGATGTACTGGGCCGAGGCGCTGGCGGCACAGAGCGACGATGCCGACCTCAAGGCGAAGTTCACGGCGGTGGCGAAGACGCTGGCTGAAAACGAGGACAAGATCATCGGGGAGCTCAACGGTGCGCAGGGCAAGGCCGTCGAAATCGGTGGTTATTATCATCCGGACATGGCGAAGGTCAGCGCGGCGATGCGCCCGAGCGCTACGCTCAACGCGGCACTGGATGCGCTGAACGCCGCACGCTGATCATGTAGGAGCGGCCCCTGGCCGCGAAACGCACGGGCCCCGGTCGTCATGACGACCGGGGCCCGTTTTTTTATACACGGCCGACGTCTGACGACGCGGCAGTCACTGATCGCCAGACCTCAGCTATCCGACGCCTGCTTCAGTGCGTCCAGCTGCTCGCTGGACAGCGTGAGCTCCGCGGCCTTCGCCAGTTCCGCCAACTGCTCCACCGTCGTTGCGCTGGCAATGGCGGCAGCAATGGAAGGCTGCGCCATCACCCAGGCGAGCGCCACCTGCGCGGGCTTTGCGCTGTGGGCTTCGGCAACCTGATCCAGCGCGGCAAGGACGCGATAGCCCCGGTCGTTGAGGTAAGCCTTGACCTTGCCGCCGCGTGCCTTGCTCTTGCTCAGATCCGCTTCGCTGCGGTACTTGCCGCTGAGGAACCCGCTGGCCAGCGAGTAGTAGCTGATCACTCCAACGCGCTCCCTGACGCAGAGCGGTTGCAGAGCGCTTTCGAACCCCGCGCGATCCATCAGGTTGTATTCGGGCTGCAGCGATTCGTAGCGTGAAAGGCCTTTTTCCTCGCTCGTCTTCAATGCATCGTCCAGACGCGTCGCTTCGAAATTGGATGCGCCGATGACGCGTACCTTGCCCGCCTGCACGAGGTCGTCGAACGCGCGCAGGGTTTCCTCCAGCGGCACCTTCGGATCGTCTTCATGCGCCTGATACAGATCGATGTGATCGGTCTGAAGCCGACGCAGCGAATCCTCCACCGCCTCCCTGATGTTGATCGGCGACAGGCCGGGATAGCGGTCCCATTTGGCCACCTTGGTCGCTATCAGCACCTTGTCACGCTTGCCCGACTGTTTCAGCCAGCGGCCGATGATGGCTTCCGACTCGCCCCCTTCGTTACCCTCGACCCAGCGCGAATAGACGTCCGCCGTGTCGATCAGGTTGAGCCCGTGATCGACGAACGCGTCCAGCAGTTCGAACGAGCGCGCTTCGTCCGCACTCCAGCCGAACACGTTGCCACCGAACGCCAGTGGCGCGACCTGCAGGGACGAGCGTCCCAGTTGACGATGCTTCATGCGTCTCTCCGATGTGGGCGGAAACCCCCATGGTGAAGCACGCAAGGTTCACGTGATGTGTCGGTCAGCAGCAGGTGGGGCACGCGGCGTGCACCGCGGTTGCGTCGACGGTTCGGGGCCATTCCTTTCGCGGACGGGCGACCGGCGCCGGGGCCCCCGCACCTGCCTGCGGCGTCGGCTCATCGCGACCCAGGCGCATGACCAGATCGCGGTCCACGATGTGACCGTGCATGAAGGCGAGGCCGGTGAAGATCGATGCCATGAGAGTGCTCCCGTGCGGTGGAGTCGCAACCCCTTGCGACTATCAGTGAGCTAAAGGGTGCCCGTTCCGCAAGACGCCAAAAAGCGATATGTTTGCAACCCGGCCTTGAGGAAAATTCACATGTCCCGCCTCCCGCTCGGTCTGCTTCAGGGGTTCGTCCTGGTCGCCCGCACGGGCAAGCTGTCGCGCGCCGCGGAACATCTGAACCTCACGGTCAGCGCGTTGAGCCATCAGATCCGCAATCTGGAGGAGCGTCTCGGGCGGTCGCTGTTCGACCGGGGTCCGCGCGGCGTGACCCTCACGGCGGATGGCGCCCATCTGCTCGATGCGATCGGCCATCATTTCGAGGGAATCGAGCACGCGCTCAATCGTTACGAGAGTCGCCACGAGGACGCCGTGACGCTCAGCGTGATGCCTTCCGTGGCCTCGAGCTGGCTCGTACCGCGACTGCCGAAACTGGTGGGCGCGCATCCCGAACTGGAGCTCAGCCTCTCATCATCCGTCTCGGTGGTCGACTTCGACCGCGAGCCCACGATCGACGTCGCGTTCCGCTACGGGCTCGGGTCATGGCCGCGTACGAAGTCGGATCGTCTGTTCGGCGAGTACATCGTTCCGATCGCCAGTCCGTCGCTGGTGCGCAAGATGGGCGGCCTGCCGGACGTGTCGCTGGCAGGCTGGCCGCTGCTGGGCGATCCGTCGGGTCGATGGAACGACTGGGCCGAGGCGTTCGGCATGCCACTGCCTTCCCGATATGTCGCCCGCTTCGACAATACCGAGCACCTGCAGCGCGCGGTGCTCGAAGGCATGGGCGTCGCGCTTGGACGTCTGGTCATGGCGCGGTCGCTGATCGAGTGCGGCGCGCTGACCGTGTTGTGCAAGGAGAGGCTGCGCGTGGCGGAAGCGTATTACCTCGTGTATCCGAAGCGGTCCGAGTCACACAGTGGCGTAGGGCGCTTCCGCGAATGGTTGTTGGGCGAGGCGCGTGAGTATGAGGCCCGAATCACCGACGCCGCCCCGCTACCGGCGTAGGAACGTCGCCACCCCTTGACCGATCTTCGCTGCGGCGCGACAATTGCCCGGCTACCGAGCCGTCTCAGGTTCGGCTGGCACCCTTCTTAGCTTACCCAGGCATATGGACGTCTACCCTAGTCGACGCGCCGGCTCCCGCACGCATCGGGTCCCGGCGCTGGCAAACAACAACGCCTACGGCGACCGTACCCGGTCGGCCGGCGCTTTCCTCCGCTAGGGAAAGTCCGGCTCTCCCCGGTCGGAAGCCGTGAGCTTCCGCTATCCGAGGATTGAGCCATGAACCTCCAGATCGAAAAGACCGGCCCGCGCATGTTCGGTCGCCGTCTCGCTTTTGCTCTCGCCCGCCGTCGTGGCGCTGCCTCCGCCCCGGCCAAGCGCACGATCACCGTGCCGCGTCCGCTGGAACTTGCGGAAAGCCAGGCGAAACCGGCTGACGTCAAACTCCCGTAACGATGAACAGCGACATAGACACTACGGCGCGGCTTACGCCGTTCCTCACGTTTACCCGGAACACCGAACGTCGGCTCCGCGCCGGCGCGCACGCCTTCAGCTAAGCGCTGAGAGCCGCCCGCGCCCTACCGGACACCGCGTCCGGAAAGGCAGCGAGTCATGAAGAAGCACACCTCGCAGGCGGCCGTCGCCGCCAAGACCTTCACCACCGTCGCCGCGGACGCCTACCGTCCGGCGGACGAGTTGCTGCGCGCGCTGCATTCCCGGCCGGACGGCCTGGATGAAGAGGCCATCGCCGAGCGGCTCGACCGTGACGGGATCAACGAGGTGGGCCACGAGAAGCCGCCGCACTGGTCGATCCAGCTGCTGCATGCCTTTCGCAACCCGTTCATCATCGTGCTGCTCGTGCTCGCGGTCGTGCAGCTGTTCACCGAGGACGACTACACCGGGCCGATCATCATCGGCGTGATGGTCGGCATCAGCGTGCTGCTGTCGTTCACCCAGGAGTTTCGCTCGTCGCAGGCCGCCGAGCGGCTCAAGGCTATGGTCCGCAATACCTCCACGGTGACCCGCCGCGCCGAGGACGGCCACGCCGAGCGTATCGAGGTGCCGGTCGAGGAACTCGTCGTCGGTGACATCGTTCATCTCGGGGCGGGCGACATGGTGCCCGCCGATCTCCGCCTGTTGGCGGCCAAGGACCTGTTCATCAGCCAGGCGATCCTGACCGGTGAGTCCATCCCCGTCGAGAAAGTCGCGCCCGCGGCCGGCGCCACTCTCGCCAGCGACGCCAACGGTCCGCTCGACCTGCCCACCGTCTGCTACATGGGCACCAACGTGGTGTCCGGCACCGCGACCGCCGTGGTGATGGCCACGGGTGCGCGCACCTACCTGGGCTCGCTGGCGCACACGCTCTCGGGCGAGCGCGTGCAGACCAGCTTCGACCGCGGTATCTCCTCGGTGAGCTGGCTGTTGATTCGCTTCATGGCGGTCATGGTGCCGGTCGTTTTCCTGATCAACGGCTTCGACAAGCACGACTGGCTGGGCGCCTTCATGTTCGGCCTGTCGGTCGCCGTGGGCCTGACCCCCGAAATGCTGCCGCTGATCGTCACCGCCAACCTCGGCAAGGGCGCCATCGCCATGTCGAAGCGCAAGGTGGTGGTGAAGCGCCTCAACGCGATCCAGAACTTCGGTGCCATGGACGTGCTGTGCACGGACAAGACCGGCACCCTGACGCTCGACAAGATCGTGCTCGAGCGTCACGTCGACCTCAACGGCGACGACTCCGACGACGCGCTGGAATACGGCTACCTCAACAGCCGCTTCCAGACCGGCCTGCGCAACCTGATGGACAAGGCCGTGCTGGCCCACCGCGACCTCGAGCCGGTGGCACGTCGCTTCCACGTCGTCGACGAGATTCCGTTCGACTTCCAGCGCCGCCGCATGTCGGTGGTGGTGGCGGACGGGCAGGGCGAGCAGTTGCTGGTCTGCAAGGGCGCCGTGGAAGAGATGCTGGCGATCTGCAGCGAGGCCCGCATCGGTGAGGTCACGGAGCCGATGACCTCGGAGAAGCGCGCCGAGATCCGCGCCATGACAAATCGCCTCAACGAGGACGGGCTGCGCGTGCTGATCGTCGCCGTGCGTCGCGATCCCACCGGCGACCGCGCTTATGGCGTGGCGGACGAAGCGGGCCTCACGGCTGTCGGCTGCCTCGCGTTCCTCGATCCGCCGAAGGACTCCGCAGCGACCGCCATTCGCGCGCTGAACCACCACGGCGTGGCGGTGAAGGTCATAACCGGCGACAACGAGGCGGTGACGCGCAAGATCTGCACCGAGGTCGGTCTCGATGTGCAGGAGTCCGTCCTGGGCCGCGATATCGAGCAGCTCGACGACGATGCTCTCGACGCGATGGTCGAGCGCACCACGGTCTTCGCCAAGATGTCGCCCGTGCAGAAGGCGCGCGTGGTCAAGGCGCTGCAGCGCCGTGGTCACACGGTGGGCTTCCTCGGCGACGGCATCAACGACGCGCCGGCACTGCGCGACGCTGACGTGGGCATCTCGGTCGATACGGCGACCGATATCGCCAAGGAGTCGGCGGACATCATCCTGCTCGAAAAGAACCTGATGGTGCTGGAAGAGGGTGTGATCGAAGGGCGTATCACCTTCGGCAACATCATGAAATACATCAAGATGACCGCCAGCTCCAACTTCGGCAACGTGTTCAGCGTGCTGGTGGCGAGCGCGTTCCTGCCGTTCCTGCCGATGCTGCCGCTGCAGATCCTGGTGCAGAACCTGCTGTACGACCTGTCGCAGCTGTCCATCCCGTTCGACCGCATGGACGAGGAATACCTGCGTGTGCCGCGTAAGTGGGACGCGGGCGATATCGGTCGTTTCATGGTGTGGATCGGTCCGGTCAGCTCGGTGTTCGACATCACGACGTTCTGGCTGATGTGGCATTACTTCGGGGCGAACGATGTCGCTCACCAGTCGCTGTTCCAGTCCGGCTGGTTCATCGAGGGTCTGCTTTCGCAGACGCTGGTCGTGCACATGATCCGCACGCGACGCATTCCGTTCCTGCAGAGCGTCGCATCGGCGCCGGTACTGGCGCTGACCGTCGCGATCATGATCATCGGCATGTTCATTCCGTACACGGCGATCGGTGCGCGCATCGGCATGCAGCCGCTGCCGGGCATCTACTTCGCCTGGCTGGCGCTCACCCTCGCGTCCTACTGTGTGCTGACCCAGGTGATGAAGACGATCTACATCAAGCGCTACGGCCACTGGCTGTAGGGATCGCGTCCCACAGGAAGCGTCGCCCGAACGCTACGATGTGCCCCGGGCGCGGCGGGACAGACCCGCCGCGCCGAACACGGTGTCATGTGTGCTCCTCAACCACGGAGTCACAACGATGCTTCGAAACACCCTCGCTGCCGCTCTTCTCGTCCTGCCGCTGGCGGCTTTCGCCCAGACGCCGCCCGCCGCCGATCGGTACGTCGACATCGTCAACTGGCCGACCGCGGAAGCCAGCCTCGACCGTTTCGCCGGTGTCGAAGCCACGCTCAACGGTGGCTTCGACAAGATCTGCGGCGACACCTTCTGCGAAGGCGAGTTTCACAACCTCCGCCCTATGCAGCTGACCTGTTCGGTCGACGCGACCAAAAGCAGCATGAAGCAGTGCGTGTGGACCTTTGCCGGGACCACCGCTTCGGTGGTCACCAAGTCCGGTGCCGTGCAGGCCGCCGGCAAGCTGTACAAGTGCAAGATCCGTCTGCCGAAGGACATGCTGGTGGAACAGTTCTACGAGGCCATGAAGGCGGATGACGCCCTCAACGCCAAGCTCCCCGGGTCCCGCAATTCCGTCTACGACAGCCTCGTCGGCTGTCTCTGAGCCCATCGGGCTATACCGGTAAGGTTTGATACGACCCGGGCCGCCGGCTCCGCGAAAGCGGCGCCGGCGGCTTCCCGCTGTCGTCGGAGCCAGCCCTGCCGGCGAAAAGCCAACAAGGCGGTGACGCGGCGAACTTCCGTTGTGCCAGTAACGCTTCCCAACCGTTTCATCGCACTCCACGCCCGCCCCACCGCACACACTCTTGGCGACCCATCCCCACACCTGATCTCCTCGTACGTCTCACCACGTACGAGGCCTTGACCATGTCCTTGCACCCCGCATTCAGCGCATTCGCTCTCCTGCTCACGCTCCCCTGCTTCGCCGCCGACGCACCCAAAGCCGAAATCCAGCACGTCGTCGACACCTTCCAGACCGCATTGAAAGCTCACGACGCCAAAAGCGTCTCCTCCCTGTTTCTCAACGACAACATCTCCTGGTACACCTCACTGGGTGATGCGTCCTTCACGAGCGTCAAGGCCAGACACTCCGAGGTAACCACGGCTTACAAAGCCGGCACCCTCAAACAGTTCACCGACTTCATCGGCTCCGGCAAGGTCCAGGTCGAGGAGCGCTTCCACAACGTCCGCATCGATACCGACGGAACGGTCGCCTCCGTCTACTTCGATTTCGACTTCCTCGCCGACGGCAAGATAGCCAACCATGGCGCCGAAACCTGGCAGATGATCCATACGCCGGACGGCTGGAAAATCGCGGCCATGCTCTACTCGTCGAACTTCTGACCGATAGAATCGGATCCGGGCGAACGAGGGCGGCGCATGCGGGAAGACAGGAACGTAACAGTATCGCCGGGCATGGCCTGGATCGCAGGCCTGCCTATCCTCGGCTGCATGCTGGTGATGGGTTTGCCGTCGCTTGCCGATCCGAAGGTCCTCGCGTTTCGCCTCTTCTACACCGCTGCGTACCTGGCATGGATCGTCCCGCTGGGCTGGCTCCAGCGCGTGCTATGGCGACGGGCGGCGAGCGCATGGACGATGGCAGCCTGGTTGCTGCCGATCAGCTACGCGATGTCCGTCGCCAATGCACTCTTCGCCCTCGAATTTCTCGCGAGTCCGGCCATGCGAGCGCGGGTCGGCTGGGCCTGGGTGTTCGGCGGGCTCGACGGCTGCTGGCTGGCGCTGATCGCTTTTTGTGGCATGCAGGCAATGGTGCTGCACCGGGCGGAACTTCGCGCCGAAGGCCTTCGGTTGCGCGAGGCATCGCAAGCGGCCCGTGATGCGGAGTTGCGTGCCTTGCGCTACCAGCTGCAGCCACACTTCCTTTTCAACACGCTGAATGCGATCTCGGCCCTGGTACGCGACGATCGTAAGCGCGATGCCACGCGCATGATCGCCCGCCTGGGCGATTTTCTTCGCGCGACGCTGGAGCAGTCGCCCGGGCACGAAGTGACGGTCGCGGACGAGATCGCCTTTACCTCTACCTACCTGGATATCGAGAAGGCGCGGCTGGGCGACCGGCTGCGCGTGAACATTCACACCGGTCCGGACACGCTCGATGCGCAGGTGCCCTACCTCCTGCTGCAGCCGCTGGTCGAGAACGCCATCCGGCATGGCATCGCACCCCGCCGTGAGGGCGGCCGGATCGACATTCGTGTCGAGCGTGACGGAGGAACACTTCGCGTGTGGGTCGATAACGATCGCTTCGACGGGCCTTCAGCAGGAGGGCAGGGCGTGGGTCTGACGAATGTATGTGCCCGCCTCGATGTGCTCTATCCCGGCAATCACCTGCTGGAAGCTGGCCCTCGCGGCGATCGGTGGCGCACGGCGGTCACCTTGCCCGTGCGCTCTGCCGTCATGCGGACAACCGCATGATTCGCATCGCCGTCGTCGATGACGAGCCCCTCGCTCGCAGGGGCGTGCAGGTCCGCCTTAATGCGGAGCCCGACGTTATCGTCGTCGCCGAGGCGGTGGATGGTCAGGCGCTGGCCGCCATGCGTCGAACCGATGTGGATCTCGCGATCGTCGATGTCCAGATGCCTGGCCTGACCGGTATCGATGCCCTGGCGGCCATACCGCCTCCCGACCGACCGTTGGCGATCCTGTTGACCGCGCACGACAGCTTCGCTCTCCGTGCCTTTGAACTGGGCGCGGTGGATTACCTGCTGAAGCCCATCGATGATGAACGCTTCGCCGAAGCGATTGAACGGGCTCGTCGACAACTCGGCAGGGCGGTGACCACGACAACGAGGCAGGCCGAACGCTTCGCCATTCGCATCGGCGCCCGCATTCACTACGTCGCTGCGGACGAGGTCGAGTGGATCGAGGCCGACGGCGATTACGCGGCGCTGCATGTACGCGGCGAACGGTATCTGCTCCGCGAAACCCTGCATACGCTGTCCAGGCGACTTGACCCGCTGCGCTTTCTCCGGGTGCACCGCTCGGCCATCGTTCGGGTGGATCAGGTCGCCGAACTCCTGCCACGGTCCAACCGCGACGCGGTGGTTCGATTGAAAGATGGTGCGACGCTGCGCGCAAGTCGTACCTATATCGATGCCCTGCTCGCCGCGTTGCACCGCGGGCAATGAGCGCGCCCGCGAATCGCCATAAACGCGCCGTGCATCCGCCCGGACGCGCCCGCACATTGACGTGACACCCAGGGGATCCCACGCATGAACCGCACTCCCGGCCTCGACACGCTGCGCGCGATCGCCATCGCCTGGGTGATGTTGTTTCACAGTTATCTGGTCGGCGGCCTCGGCGAGGGCTTCAGCAAGCTGGAATGGTCGGGGTGGATGGGCGTCGACCTGTTCTTCGTGCTGAGCGGCTACCTCATCGGCACGCAGGTGCTGAAGTCCCTGAAGACCACCGGAAGACTCGATTTCCCTGGCTTCTACCGGCGCCGTTTCGTACGGATATTTCCTGCGTTCATCGTCGTGCTGGCGATGTATGCGTTATGGCCGGCATGGCGAGAAACGCCGGGTATGCAGCCGTTGTGGCAATTTCCGACGTTTACCTTCAACCTGTTGTTCGACAACGGCGACAACTATGCGTTCTCCCACGTGTGGTCGCTATGCGTGGAAGAACACTTCTATCTCGTCTTTCCCTTGCTGGCCTTCGCGCTGACGCGCAAACCCGCTCTGTGGAAGTTCATCACCGTATGCGTCGCGGTGGTCGCCGGCGGCCTCCTGTTGCGGGCGTGGCTGTGGTCCGATTTGCTGGGACCGGCTCGTGATACGGACATCAGTGCGGGCCTGCTCTATCTCCGTTACCTCTATTACCCCACGTGGTCGCGCCTGGATGGGCTCGTCGCCGGTGTCGCCCTGGCGGCGTGCGGGGTGTATCGCCCGCAGTGGATGGCATGGATCCATGCGCGCGCGGGCTGGGTGCTCGGCGCCGCCACCGTTCTCCTTGGCGTCTGTCTGGTCCTTTTCGACGGTGCACGCCCCCTGTTCTGGCCCTGCGTCATCGGCTACCCCCTGCTGTCGCTGGCGATGGGTGGCTTCGTCGCCGCCTTCAGCGGCCCGACCGTCTTCGCAAGGCTGCGGGTGCCCGGTGCCGGATGGCTGGCCGCCGCTTCGTACAGCCTCTATCTCTGCCACAAAGGCGTTTTTCATCTGACGGAGGGGCTGCTCGGTGACGGTCTGGCCGGTCATCGCTTCGTCCGTTTCGCCATCTATGCGTCCGCGACCCTGGCTGGCGGTGCGCTGCTTCACTATGGTGTCGAGCGCCCGTTCCTGCGCTGGCGCGACCGCCGCGTTCATGCTTCGGATACACTACCGCCGCCCAAGGTGATTCCCGGCGTCGCAGCCGGGGATTGAAACGGGAATCCGGTGACCCGCGCGATCCACGAGGTCCGCGTCATTCCGGAGCTGCCCCCGCAACGGTAGGCGAGCCAAAGGTCTGCATGAAGCCACTGTGCCCCGAAAGGCATGGGAAGGCGCCGACCGGCAGGGATTCTCCCTGCGCTCGCAAGCCCGGAGACCGGCCTTCGAGGTAACACCGGACAGGCGGAGGGCCATGTCGTGGGTGGCCGGCCGGCCTTCCGCCATCGGCGCTCCCCGCTACCGTCTCCCTGTCTCTCGCCATTCATGCCGCGCGGATGGGCGCGGTAGTGCAGGAGTCACCACGTGTCGCTTCGTATTTCCACCCTCGCGGTCGCCATCGCGATGGCATGCCTCGTTCCCGCCGCGGCCTTCGCCGATGACACCTCC
Source organism: Luteibacter sp. 1214 (assembly GCF_031455395.1). Taxonomy (NCBI): domain Bacteria; kingdom Pseudomonadati; phylum Pseudomonadota; class Gammaproteobacteria; order Lysobacterales; family Rhodanobacteraceae; genus Luteibacter; species Luteibacter sp. 1214. Next base: position 225,479 of record NZ_JAVDSQ010000006.1, on the reverse strand, counting down.
ACCGACCTCGACAAGGTGGTGGTCACCGCGAGCCGGACCGAGCAGACCCAGGCGCAGGTGCTGTCCGCCTCCACGGTGATCGACCGTGCCGGGATCGAGCGGCTGCAGCCGCGCTCGCTGGCCGACCTGCTGCGTGCGACGCCCGGTGTGTCCATCGCCAATAACGGCGGCCCGGGCAAGTCGACCTCCGTCTTCATGCGCGGCACCGAGTCCGACCACGTCCTCGTGCTGATCGATGGCGTGAAGGTGGGTTCAGCGACCTCCGGTACGGCGGCCTTCCAGGATATTCCGGTCGACCAGATCGAGCGCATCGAAATCGTCCGTGGCCCGTTTTCCAGCCTCTATGGCTCGGACGCGCTGGGTGGCGTCATCCAGATCTTTACCCGTCGCCCGGAAGGCAGCTTCGTGCCGAACTTCTCCATCGGTGGCGGCAGCTACGACACCTTGCGCGGCTCGGCCGGCTTCAGCGGACGCGGCTCGAACGGCTGGTACGCGGTGGAAGCGAACCACGACCAGACCGACGGCATCAACGCATGCCGCGGCCGCCCCAGCCCGGGCGGCGGCGGTTGCTACACCTACGAGCCGGACAAGGACGGTTACCGCAACAATGCGCTGTCGCTGAAGGGCGGATGGCGCTTCGACGAGCAGTGGGACGCCGACGTCAATGCCATGCGCACCGAAGGCGCCAACCATTACGACGGCACCAGCAGCAACTTCGCCGACTCGTCGACGCAGGTCGTTGGCGGCCGTCTGCGCTATACACCGTCGAAGGACGTGAAGTTCACCCTCAACCTCGGTCGCAGCGGTGACTTCTCGACCGACCACGAGAACGGCGTCTACGCCGATACGTTCAACACGCATCGCGACGTCGCCTCGGCGCAGGCGGACCTCGGTCATGTCGGTGGGGACGCAGGCCAGACCACGCTCGGTTACGACTGGCAGCGCGATCGCGTCGTCGGCAGCACCGACTACTTCGTCGATGCGCGTCGCAACCACGCGATTTTCGGCCAGTGGTTGCAGGCATTCGGCGACAGCTCGATCCAGGCCAGTCTGCGCCGTGACGAGAACAGCCAGTTCGGCGGCAAGACCACCGGCAGCCTGCAGTACGGCTACATGCTGACGAAGGACCTGCGTGTCACCGGCAGCTACGGCACCGCGTTCAAGGCACCGACGTTCAACGACCTGTACTACCCCGACTACGGCAATCCGGACCTCCGCCCGGAAACTTCCCGCAACTGGGAGCTGGGGCTGCGCGGTACGCCCACGTGGGGTAACTGGTCGATCAATGCCTTCCAGAATCACATCGACAACCTGATCGTCTTCGACTCGAGCCTGACCGGTCCGCTGTTCCCGTTTGGTGGCGCGAACAATATCGACCGCGCACGGATCCGTGGCGTGGAGCTGGCAGCCGACACCACCGTCGCCGACTGGCACCTCTCGGGTAACGCGACGTGGCTGCAGCCGGAAGACGATAGCGACGACGACAGCAAGGGCAACCTGTTGCCACGACGTGCCCGCCGCACCGCGAATATCGACGTCGACCGCTCGTTCGGCGCGCTGAGCGTCGGTGCCAGTGTGTTCGCCTCGGGCTATCGCTATGACGACTCGACCAACCTGCACCGACTGGGTGGCTACGCGCTGACCGATCTGCGCATCGCGTACGCCTTCGCGCCGGCGTGGTCGGTGGAGCTGGCCGGCAAGAATGTCTTCGATCGCCACTACGAGACCGCGCGTTACTTCAATCAGCTGGGTCGCAACTACATGCTCACGTTCCGCTACCAGCCCCGCTCGTAATCCGTCCCCCCGTACGAGGTACGCCCCGATGAAACCCCTGTCACGTCCGTTGTTTGTCGCCATGTCGGCATGGTTCGCGCTGATCATGATCGCCACGCGTTTTCATCACTTCGGCGATGTACTCCATCTTCCCGACGCGTCGATGGCGTTGTTCTTCCTCGGGGGTATCTACCTGCGAAAGCACCTGGCCTTCGTGGCCTTCGTCGTCCTGGCGGTGCTGATCGACTGGGTTTCGATCAGCTACGCGGGCGTGAGCGACTTCTGCATCACGGTGGCCTATTCGTTCATGCCGCTGGCGTACGCCGTGCTCTGGTACGGCGGCCGCCTGGTGGCACCGCGTTTCGACGGTTCACTGGCATCGCATGCGATGGTATTCGCGGCATTGCTGGTCTGCGCCACGGTCTCGTACGCCATATCCAATGGTGCGTTCTACTGGCTGGGTGGCCGTTACACCGATACCAACATGACCCAGTACGTCCAGCGCTTCATGCAATGGGCGCCGCTCTTCGTGCGTGCCGCCGCGGCGTATGTGCTGGTGGCTCAGGTGGTCCAGGCGGCGGTCTGGCGCTTCGCACCGCGGGCACGGGACGCCCGTACCACTCACGCATGAGCGGCGACACCACGCCATGGAGTGAAATGGACGAGGAGGCTCGTCATCGCGACCGCATGCGCCGGAAGAAGGAGCTGATCGACCGGCGTATCGCGAAAGCGACCATCGATCGCGGCGTGCTCGTGGTCAACACCGGCAACGGCAAGGGAAAGAGCTCGTCCGGATTCGGTATGCTGGCGCGGTCGCTCGGCCATGGCTTTCGTTGTGGCGTCGTCCAGTTCATCAAGGGCAGTTTTTCCACCGGCGAGGAGGCATTCTTCCGCATGTACGAAGACGGTGCGCTCGATTACCACGTGATGGGCGAAGGCTATACGTGGGAGACACAGGACAAGGCGCGCGACATCGCGGCGGCCATGGCCGCGTGGGATGTCGCCGAGCGCATGCTCGCCGACCCGGCATACGATTTCATCCTGCTCGACGAGCTGAACATCGCGCTGGTGAAGCAATACATCCCGCTCGATCGCGTGCTCGACGCCTGCCGGGCGCGGCCCGAACGACAGCATGTGGTGATCACGGGCCGTGGCGCGCCGGATGCGCTCGTCGAACTGGCGGATACCGTGACCGAGATGCGCGTGGTGAAACACGCCTATCAGGCGGGTATCCGCGCGCAGAAGGGCGTGGAACTGTGAGCCGTTCGTGTCCCGCGCTGCTGGTCTCGGCACCTGCGTCGGGGCAGGGCAAGACCAGTGTGACGGCGGCGCTGGCGCGTGCGCATGCGCGTGCCGGCCGCCGGGTCCGCGTCTTCAAGACCGGACCCGATTTTCTCGACCCGATGATCCTCCAGCGCGCAGCCGGCGCTCCGGTTTACCAGCTCGACACCTGGATGGGTGGCGAAGACGACGTTCGCGCGCGACTCCATGCCGCGGCGGAGGAGGCGGACCTGATCCTCATCGAGGGCGTGATGGGGCTGTTCGACGGGCGCCCGTCGAGCGCGGATCTGGCCCAGCGGTTCGGTTTGCCCGTTCTCGCCGTGATCGATGGCAGTGCCATGGCGCAGACGTTCGGTGCGCTGGCGCATGGACTGGCCAGTTATCGCGACGGGCTCATCGTGCACGGCGTGATCGCCAACCGTGTTGGCAGCGCGTATCACGCCACCTTGCTGCGCGAGAGTTTGCCGCCTGCGCTTACCTGGTACGGCGCGCTCCCGCGCGATGCGGCCATGGGTCTGCCGGAGCGGCATCTCGGCCTCGTGTCCGCCGCGGAGCTGGCGGATCTCGACGCGCGGCTGGATGCGCTGGCCGACGCGTTGCCCGCCGAGGCGGTGGGCCAGCTGCCACCCCCGGTCGTTTTCCAGCCACCGGTCGACCGACATTCCACGCGGCGGCTGGACGGCCGCCGCATCGCCATCGCCTGCGACGAAGCATTCGCTTTCGTGTACCCGGCCAATCTCGACGTGCTGCGTGACGCCGGCGCGGAGCTGATCTTCTTCAGTCCGCTGGCGGGCGACGCCTTGCCCCCATGCGATGCGATCTGGCTTCCGGGAGGCTACCCTGAATTGCACCTCGACACGCTGGCGAGCCGTGACGATCTGCGCCGCGATCTGCACGCGCATGTCGATGCCGGACGCCCCCTGCTGGCGGAGTGCGGCGGTCTGCTCTATGCCCTCGACCGGCTTACCGACACGCATGGCCATGCAGCCGGCATGGCGGGGCTGATCGCCGGAGACGCGACGATGCAGCCGCGCATGGCGGCGCTCGGCATGCAGTCGGTGGACCTGCCCGAAGGGATCCTGCGCGGTCATTCGTTTCACTATGCGACGGCGACGATCGCCGCCACGGCTCTGGCGGTGGCGAGCAACCCGAATGGCGGGCCCACCGCCGAGGCGGTCTACCGCCGTGGGCGCATGACCGCCAGCTTCGTGCACTTTTATTTCCCATCGAATATCGACGCCGCGCTGCGTCTTTTCCTGCTGTGACCACCGCCTTCGCGATGCTCGCGGCGCTGCTGCTCGATGCATGGTGGGGCGAGCCACGACGCGCGCATCCGCTGGTCGGCTTCGGCCATCTCGCTCAATGGATCGAGCGACAGCTTTATGCCGGTCGCCGCCCCCGGGGCGTCCTGGCCTGGTGCCTGGCGGTGCTTCCGCTGGTCGGACTGCTCGCGCTGATCCGATACGGGATGCCCGCCGCGCCCGGGTTTGTCATCGATACGGTGGTGCTGTATCTCGCCGTGGGTCGGCGCAGCCTCGCGGAGCACGCGTCGCCCGTCGCCGATGCGCTGAGCGCGGCCGATATCGGTGCGGCGCGGCAGGCGGTCGGTCGAATGGTCAGCCGCGATACGGAGGCCCTGGATGCCTCGCGTGTGGCCGCCGCCGCGACGGAATCCGTCCTCGAGAACGGCCACGACGCCGTCTTCGGTGCGCTGTTCTGGTTTCTGTTGCTGGGCGCGCCGGGCGTGCTGTTGTTCCGTCTGGCGAATACGCTGGATGCGATGTGGGGCTACCGGACGCCGCGCTACCTGCGCTTCGGCTGGGCGGCGGCGCGTATCGACGACGTGCTCGGGTTCATCCCCGCAAGGCTCACCGCGCTGACATATGCACTGGCGGGCGAATTCACGACGGCACGTCGTTGCTGGGCGACGCAGGCACCGTTGTGGGACAGCCCCAACGCCGGCCCGGTGATGGCCGCCGGTGCGGGTGCACTCAACGTCCGACTGGGTGGGCCCGCGCCATACCACGGTCAGTGGGAAGACCGTCCTGTCCTCGGTACCGGGGATGCGCCCGACGCCACCTCGATACGACGCGCCCTGCGTCTCGTCGATCGGGGCGTAGCGATCTGGATCGGTCTCGCACTCGTGGCTGGAGTAGCCGCTCATGCTTGAGCACGGTGGACGTCTGGCTCGTGCGGTGACACAGCACGGCATCCCACGCGAGCACTGGCTCGATCTGTCGACGGGTATCAGCCCGTATGCCTATCCCGTGCCTGCCGTACCGGCCGAGGCATGGCACCGGTTGCCCGAGGACGACGACGGGCTCATGCACGTGGCCCGCGCCTACTACGCGGCGCCGCATCTTCTGGCCGTTCCCGGCTCGCAGGCGGCGATCATGGCGTTGCCGCGCATGCGGTCACGCTCGCGTGTGGGCGTGATCTCGCCGGGCTACAACGAGCATGCGCATGCGTGGCGGCAACACGGTCACGACGTCCGCGAGTGTCCGGCGGATGCATTGTTCGAACGCGCCGCCGACTTTGACGTGATCGTGCTCATTCATCCCAACAACCCTGGCGGCGACCGGTTCCGTCGCGAGGCGCTGCTCGCGTTGCACGCATCGCTCGCGTCGCGCGGTGGCTGGTTGATCGTCGACGAGGCGTTCATCGACACGCGACCGGACGGCACGCTGTGCGCAGCGGCATGCGACGGTCTGATCGTCTTGCGCTCGGTGGGTAAGTTCTTCGGCCTCGCCGGCGTGCGCGCGGGGTTTGTCGCGTCGTCGCCGGGCCTGCTGGAGGCACTGCGTGAATGTCTGGGGCCGTGGACGCTGAGCGGGCCGACGCGCCACGTCGTGAAGGCGGCGCTGACCGACGTCGACTGGCAGATCACGATGCGCGCGCGGGTGCGCGAAGACAGTGCGCGGCTGGTTGCGTTGCTGACGGAGCACGGACTGCGTCCCGATGGTGGCTGCGATCTCTTTCAGTATTGTCGCCATCCCGACGCCGCTCGTCTTCACGACGCCCTCGCGACGCGTGCCATCCTCACCCGCCGCTTCGACGATCCGCCGGCGCTGCGTTTCGGCCTGCCAGGCGACGAGGTCGGTTTCGAGCGCCTGGATGTGGCACTGGCCGAGGTGCTGGCTTGAGCGCGCGCGTACTCATGGTGCAGGGTTGCACGTCCGACGCGGGCAAGAGCACCGTCGTCGCCGCGCTGTGCCGCTGGCTGCGCCGCCGCGGTGTCGCGGTCGCGCCGTTCAAGCCGCAGAACATGGCTTTGAACTCCGCCGTCACGGTCGATGGGGGCGAGATCGGTCGCGCACAGGCGGTGCAGGCGCAGGCGGCGGGCGTCATGCCGCATACCGATTTCAACCCCGTCCTGCTCAAGCCGAACAGCGACACCGGTGCGCAGGTGATCGTCCACGGACACCCCGTCGGCAACATGGACGCCGTCGGCTACCACGCGTACAAACGTGTCGCGATGGACGCGGTGCTCGCATCGCATGCGCGACTCGCCGACGCCTATGCGGCGATCGTCGTCGAAGGTGCCGGGAGCCCCGCCGAGATCAACCTGCGCGATCGCGATATCGCCAATATGGGGTACGCCGAGGCGGTCGACTGTCCTGTCATTCTGGTGGCCGACATCGACCGTGGCGGCGTCTTCGCCCATCTCGTCGGTACGCTGGCTTTGCTGTCGGAGAGCGAACGTAACCGGGTGGCGGGCTTCGTCATCAATCGTTTTCGCGGCGATATCGCGCTGCTCCAGCCTGGTCTCGACTGGCTGGAGCGTGAAACAGGCAAGCCGGTACTGGGCGTCCTGCCCTATCTTCACGGCATGGTGCTGGAAGCCGAAGACGCCTTGCCGCGGGACCGGGTGCGTCGCGAGCACGCGCGCCTGCGTGTGGCCGTGCCCGCGCTTCCACGGATCAGCAATCACACCGATCTGGACGCGCTGCGCCTGCATCCCGATGTGGCATGTGTCTTCGTCGGTCCGGGCGAGAGCTTTCCGGCATGCGACCTGATCGTCCTGCCCGGATCGAAGTCCACCCGCGCGGATCTGGCATGGCTGCGGTCTCAGGGCTGGGACCAGGCCATCCTCCGGCACGTCCGTTACGGCGGCCACGTCATCGGCATCTGCGGCGGCATGCAGATGCTCGGCCACGCGGTACACGACCCGCTCGGCGTCGAAGGGGCCGCGGGTTCCAGCAGCGGGCTGGGCCTGCTCGACCTCGAAACGACACTGGCGCCCGCCAAACAGCTGCGCATCGTCAGCGGTCGGGTGGGGGACGGCGATGCCATGGTCACCGGTTACGAGATTCACTGCGGTGTAAGCACCGGCGCGGGGATGAAGCGTCCCGCCGTCGTGCTGGACGACGGGCGCGACGACGGCGCGCGCTCCGACGATGGACGCGTCATCGGTACCTACCTGCACGGGCTGTTCGATCACCCGGATGCGTTGCGCGCATGGCTGGGACACGCGGGCCTCGATGAGCCGGCGCCCTTCGACCTCGGCGCGTTACGCGAGGCGACGATCGACCGTCTGGCCGACACGATAGACGCGCACATGAATACGGCGGTACTCACCCGACTTTTTGGACTCGATGCATGCAGACCCTGATTCTGGGCGGAGCCCGCTCCGGCAAAAGTGCGCTGGCGGAGAGATTGGCCAGCGCGTCCGGCCGCGAGGTGGTGTACGTGGCCACCGCGCAGGCGCTCGACCTGGAGATGGCCGAACGCATCGCGCATCACCGCGCACGGCGGCCCGCGTCGTGGACCTCCGTGGAAGAGCCGCTGATGCTCGCCCGCGTCCTTCGGGAGCACGCGGCGGAGCATCGCTGCGTACTCGTCGATTGCCTCACCTTGTGGCTGTCCAATCTGCTGGGCATCGACGACGGTCGTCATTTCGGCAGTGAGCACGAGGCGCTGCTGGCCACGGTGGCGACGTTGCCGGGCGACATTCTGTTTGTGAGCAATGAAGTCGGTCTGGGTGTCACTCCCATGGGCGCGCTGAGCCGCCGGTTTGTCGACGAAGCCGGTCGGCTTCACCAGTCACTGGCACAGCGCTGCGATCGCGTGTTGTTTACCGCCGCCGGCCTGCCCCTCGCTTTGAAAGGAACCCTGCCATGAAGCACTGGCTCGCCACACCCGCACGGGTCCCCGATGCCGCCGCAGCCGAGGCGGCGACCTTGCGCCAGGCGACGCTGACCAAGCCGCCTGGCTCGTTGGGTAGACTGGAATCGCTCGCCGTACAACTCGCCGCGCTGCAGGGGCGTGAGCGTCCTCGCGTCGACGTGGTCTGGATCGCGGTGTTCGCCGGTGACCATGGCGTGGCGGTCGAAGGTGTCTCCGCGTTCCCGCAGGTGGTCACCGGCGAGATGCTGCGTAACTTCGCGCTCGGCGGCGCCGCGATATCCGTGCTGGCGAGGGCGCTCAACGCCACCCTCGATGTCGTCAGCCTCGGCACGGTCAACGATCCGGGCGACGTCGCCGGCGTACGCCGTGAAATCATCGCGCCGTCGACCGCGAATATCGCCGAGGGGCCGGCCATGACGGATGACCAGCTCGACGCGGCGCTGATCACCGGCGTACGTAGTGTCGAGCGCGCGGTCGCCGCCGACGCGCAGGTCTTCATCGGCGGTGACATGGGTATCGGCAATACGGCCGTCGCCAGCGCGCTTGCCTGCGCCTTGCTGGGTGAATCGCCCGATGTGCTCGTGGGCGCCGGCACCGGACTCGACCAGGCGGGCATCGCGCGCAAGGCCGCGACGATCGAGCGCGCGCTGCGTGCCAACGCGGCAGCCATCACGCCGCTCGAATGCCTGCGCTGTCTGGGCGGTTTCGAAATCGCCGCCTTGACCGGCGCCTTCGTCGCCGCGGCTCAGCATGGCATGCCGGTGCTCGTCGATGGCTTCATCACCTCCGTGGCCGCGCTGGCCGCCGTCGCGTTGCGCCCCGATGTACGCCCATGGCTGATGTTTGCGCATCGCTCACAGGAGCGCGGCCACGCGCGCGTGCTCGCCGCGCTGGGTGGCGAGCCGTTGCTCGACCTGCAGCTGCGGCTGGGCGAAGCCAGTGGCGCCGCGTTGGCCGTCCCGCTGCTGCGTCTGGCCTGCACCCTGCACGGTTCGATGGCGACCTTCGCCGAGGCCGGAGTGTCCGAGGCATGAGCATCGATCTGCTGCGCCATGGCGACACCGGTCAGCGAAGCTATCGCGGGCAGCTTGACGATCCCCTGACCGAACTGGGCTGGCAACAACTCCGCGACGCGGTGCTGGGCCATGAGTGGGACCGCATCGTCTGCTCGTCGATGGCGCGCTGCTCGCGTTTCGCGACCGAACTGGCCGAAAGGCGCGGTCTGCCGCTGCGCATCGATACGCGGCTTGTGGAATATCACTTCGGCGACTGGCAGGGCGTGCCTGTCGAGACGATCGCGGAGACGGACGGCGATGCGCTCGGCCGCTTCTGGGCCGACCCCGTGATGCATCCGCCCCCGGGCGCGGAAACATTCGACGCCTTTCGCGAGCGACTGTCGGCGGCGCTCGACGACATCGCGGTAGAGGCGAGCGATGCGCGCGTGCTCGTCGTGACCCACGGCGGTGCGATTCGCCTGCTGCGTTGCGTGGCTGAAGATCGCTGCTTCGGTGACATGGCGGGCATCGACGTTCCACACGCGTCGCTGCACCGCATCGCCTGGACACCGTAGTGCGCGGACTCGTGACCGCGTTCGCCTTCCTCACGCGCATCCCGATGCCCCGCGTGGCGATGGACGAGCGCGAACAGGCCGCTTCGCTGAAGTGGTACCCCTTTGTCGGACTGGTGATCGGTCTGGCGCTCAGTGCGCTGGCCCTCGTGGCGCAGCGATGGGCGACGCTACCGGGAGCCGCCCTCGTGCTTCTGCTCTGGGTCGCGCTCACCGGTGCCCTGCATCTGGACGGCCTTGCCGACAGCGCCGACGCGTGGATCGGCGGGATGGGCGATCGCGAACGCACCCTGACGATCATGAAGGATCCGCGCAGCGGGCCGGCGGCCATCGTCGCTCTGGCGCTCGTCCTGTTGCTCAAATTCTCGGCGCTGGCCTCGCTGGCCGATCCCTTGTTACTGGTGCTGCCGCCCCTGCTGGGGCGCGCGGCGCTGGTCGGCCTGTTTCTCACCACGCCGTATGTTCGCAAGGGCGGGATGGGCGATGCCTTGCGCGGCGCTTCGGCCACCGGCTGCCGGGCGTCATTCTTCATCGCGGTGGCCGTTGCCGCCTGCTTCGGCGCGCGGGGCGCCATCGCAATCGGCGTCGGCCTCGTCGTCGGCGCCTGCTGGCGGCGCGCGTGCGTGGTTCGCCTTGGCGGCTTCACCGGCGATACCGCCGGCGCGATGGTGGAGATGGTGGAAGCGGCGACGGTGCTCGCGCTCGTGGCGACGCGCTGACGCCACTGTCGACGACACCCGGCGTCCACTAAAGGTAGATCGCTCCGGTAATCACCGAGTCTGCATCGATCGGGTCCGCCCGGTCTGGCGGGGCGAGCCTGCGCATGCCGCGTGGCTGGCCGGATGGGTGACGCAGCGCGACAGATCGTGCCGCGATGAGGCACTACACGTCGTCACACATGGAATCTGTGCACAGGTTCTCATTTCTGTTATGTGTCGCCACATTTTCTTCACGTCTTGCCGAAATTGCATCTCATTGGTGTTGGCACACACTTTGCTCTGATCCTTCTCCGTACAGGGGAAGCCGCCGCATTGGCATCCAGCCGTCTTTACCTAGCGCAGTTCCACGGAACCGTGACGGCCTGTCGCACCCAAAATTCAGGAGATCGCCGTTTTGAACAGAGTTTTTCGCATCGTATGGAATCGCGCACTTAATCAGTTCGTGGTCGCCTCTGAACTTTGCCGTTCGCGCGCCAAGGGCGCACGCTCCACCGGCGGCGGCGGCTCCGCGATCGCCACCACCAGGGGCCGTCTGGCGGCTGGTGTGCTTCTCGCCCTGGCCGGGACGACTGGCGCCTTCGCGCACACGACGTCCATCGGCTACGCGAATTCGGGCAACAACTCGCTGTCGTTCTATTACGGCACGTACCATCAGTCCGACGAAGCGACGTACACGGAAGGTTCGCTCCACCTCACCTCCACGGCCGGCTTCGACCAAACCGTCTCGTTCAACATCCTGACCGGCACCAAGCCCGCCGGCCTGGTCGACGGCGACACGAACTTCTTCTCGGACGGCACCAAGCTCATCGGCACGCCAAATCGGGTGATCGCGAACTGGCAGGGCGTGACCTTCAATAACCTAGTGCACGGTACCTACACCTTCACCTATATCCCCATCGCCAACCCGACCCAGGTCTGGGCACCGATCGACAACGTGATCCTGTCGAGCACGATCACGATCATCAATGCCGACCTCAGCACGGCACCGCACGTGGTGGCCGGCCAGGTCGTCGACCAGACGTATGCGATCGATCCGTTGATCATGGACGGCGGCATGGTGAAGAACACCGCCGACGGCACCATGACCCAGATGGTCAGCATCACGAACAATAACGGCACGTTCGACACCAACGGTCACAACCTCACGCTCACCGGCGAGATGGATGGCCGCGGCGCGCTCATCAAGCAGGGCGAAGGCACGCTCAACCTGCGCGGCGACAACACGTCCGTCGGCGAGATCGACCTCAACGGTGGCGCGATCAACGTGCTGTCCGATGCGGCCCTGGGCGATACAAGCAACGACCTCAAGTTCAATGGCGGCAGCCTGCAGTGGGGCGCGGACTTCGACCTGAACAGCGGACGCAACGTCACGCTTGGCGCCAATGGCGGCACGTTCGACCTGCAGACCTACGATACCGATGTCTCGAACAGCATCTCGGGCACCGGTTCGCTGACCAAGACGGGCACGGGCACGCTCACGCTGTCCGGCACGAATACCTACACCGGCGGCACCCATGTCGCCGGGGGCGACCTGATCGTCGCCAGCAGCGGGAACCTCGGCACCGGCATACTGAACGTCGACACCGGCTCCGCCGTAACGATGAACAACGCCACGCAGACGGTCGCAGGCCTTGCTGGCGACGGCGGTATCGATCTCGAAGGCACGACCCTGACCCTCAGCGGCAACGGCGCGTCCACCACGTACGGCGGCGTGCTTTCCGGTACCGGCGGCCTGATCAAGAATGGCAGCAACACGCAGGTCCTGACTGGCAGCAACACCTACAGCGGTGGTACCACGGTCAACGACGGCACGCTCGCTTTTGCCAGCGACGCCAACCTCGGCGACGCGGCGGGCAGCCTGACCCTCAACGGCGGTACGCTCGAAGCGACCGGCACGGGTAGCACGGCACGCGACATCCACGTGGCCGGTGGCGCCATCGCGGTGGACGGCGGTCAGCAGCTGACCTCGACCGGCAGCGTCAGCGGTACCGGTGGCCTGATCAAGAACGGCGGCGGCACCCTGATCGTCGACGGCGTCGCCTCGCAGGCCGGTGGCGTGACCGCGAACGGTGGCGTGCTTTCCCTGGGCGGCACCAATACCTATACCGGCGACACGACCATCAACACCGGTGCGACCGTCCTCGTGTCTCGCGATAACAACCTCGGCGCGTCCGCGAACCAGGTCGATCTCGACGGCGGCGCGCTGATCGCGACCGGAAGCTTCGCCACGGCGCGCGACGTGACGGTCGGCAGCGCGGGTAGCAGCCTCGGTGCCAGCACGGGCACCACGCTCACATCGACGGGCGTTGTGTCCGGCAGCGGTACATTGAACACGCAGGGCGCGGGCACGATCGTGCTTGCCGGAACGAATACCTACACCGGCGGCACCGCGATTAACGGTGGCGTCCTGCAGATCTCTTCCGACGCCAATCTCGGCGCAGCGGGCGGCGCCATCGGCCTGTTCGGCGGCACCCTGCACTCGACCGCCGACATCACCAGCACGCGCGACGTCACAACGGGCGGTGCGGGCGGCGTCGATGTCGACGCAGGAACCACCTTCAGCACCTCGGGTACCGTCAACGGTGCCGGAGCCTTGATCAAGAATGGCGAAGGCACGCTCGCGATGTCCGGCACGCTCAGCCAGGTCGGTGGCGTGACGGTCAACGACGGTACGCTGGTCCTGTCGGGCAACAACACCTACGAGGGTGCCAACACCCTCAACGACGGCACGCTTCAGATCGCCAGCGACGCCAACCTCGGTGACGCCGCCAACCATGTCGTCTTCCAGGGCGGCCAGTTGCACGTGACCGGCGATACCACGACGGCGCGCACGGTCGATACGACCGCCGGTTCCGATGCCGACCTCGTCGTCGACGGCGGAAAGACGGTAGCGCTCAACGGCACGGTGCAGGGCCAGGGCGGTCTGGTGGCATCCGGCACGGGTACCCTGGTCCTCGGCGGCGCCAACACGTACACCGGCGGTACCTCCGTGAACGGCGGCACGGTGCGGATCGGTAACGACGCGGCGCTCGGTGCCGCAACCGGCGCCATCACGCTCGCCGGCGGCACGCTGCAGGCGACGGGCGATGTCGCTTCGGCCCGCAACGTCACGGTGAACGGCGGTGCGTTCGCCATCGACCAGGGCGCCACGTTTGCCACGACGGGCAACGTCGGCGGCAACGGCGGTCTGGTGAAGAACGGCAGCGGCACGCTCGAGATCGATGGCACGGCGTCGCACACCGGCGGTACCACGATCAACGACGGTACGCTGGTTCTGACGGGCAACAACAGCTACACCGGCGGCACCACGCTCAACGGCGGCACGCTGCAGGTCGGCAGCGACGCGAACCTCGGCAATACGTCGGACGCCCTGGTCTTCAACGGCGGCACGCTGCACGCCACCGGCGACGTAAGCGGTGCGCGCGCCGTCACGGTGAACGCCGACGCGGTCATCGCGACGGATGCCGGTGCGAGCTTCGCGACATCGGGTACGGTTTCCGGCAACGGTGGCGTCACGAAGAAGGGCGACGGCACCCTGATTCTCAGCGGCGACAACACGTACACGGGTGCGACCACGATCGACGCCGGCACGCTGCAGATCGCGTCCGACACCAACCTCGGCGCATCGACATCCGGCCTGACCTTCAACGGCGGCTCGCTGCACACCACCGGTAACATCGTCACCCAGCGCACGCTCAACCTCGCCGGCAATGCCACCGTCGTCAGCGACGCCGGCACCTCGTTCACCGCCGCGGGCGCAGTTGTCGGCAACGGCGGACTGGTCAAGAACGGCGAAGGTACGCTCTCGATCACCGGCGTCGCCTCGCATACCGGCGGCACGACCGTCAACGAAGGCACGCTGGTGCTCTCGGGCAACAACACCTACACCGGCGGAACCGTGATCAACGGCGGCACGCTGAGCATCGCCAGCGATGCCAACCTGGGTGATGCCGCCAATGCCGTCACGCTCAACGGCGGCAACCTGACGGTGACCTCGAGCATCACTACCGCGCGCAACATCGTCATCGACAACGGCGGCGGCTCGATCACCACGGACACCGGGGCCACGCTCAGCCAGACGGGCAGCATCTCGGGCAACGGCACGCTGACCAAGCTCGGTGGCGGCACGCTGATCGTCAGCGGCAACAACAGCTTCACGGGCGGCACACTGGTCAACGGCGGCACCATCCGCATCGACAGCGGTTCGTCGCTCGGCACCGGCGACATCATCCTGCAAGGTGGCACGCTGCAGACCTATGCGACCCTCGGTACGGGTCAGACGGTCCTGGTCAGCGGCAACTCAGGCGTGAATGTCTCCGCCGGCACCACCACCGTGCTGTCGGGCGACATCAACACCAGTGGCGCCTCGGGTTGCTTCATCAAGAGCGGCGCCGGTGCACTGAGCCTCACCGGCAAGGCGTCGCTCGACCAGGGTACCTGCGTGCAGAACGGTACCCTCCGCGCGAACGGCACGCTCAACAGCAGCTTCGTCAATGTCGACGCGATCGGCACGCTGCGTGGCGTCGGTGTCATCAACGGTCCCGTCAACGTGACAGGCCGCCTGGCACCGGGTAACTCGCCGGGTACGCTGACCGTCAACGGTACGGTGACGATGAATGCGGGCAGCACCTTCGAAGCTGACATCGATGGCAAGGGAACCGGCACGGGCGCAGGCAACTACTCCCGTTTGCTCGTGGTAGGCGCGGGTCATCAGTTCATCGCCAATGGCACGCTGGCACCGCTGCTCCGCGGCATCACCGGTGACGCGAGCAATACCTTCACGCCGACGCTGGGCGATACCTACCGTATCGTCACCGCCGAAGGCG
Organism: Luteibacter sp. 1214; assembly: GCF_031455395.1. Classification (NCBI taxonomy): domain Bacteria; kingdom Pseudomonadati; phylum Pseudomonadota; class Gammaproteobacteria; order Lysobacterales; family Rhodanobacteraceae; genus Luteibacter; species Luteibacter sp. 1214. The sequence goes on along the minus strand of NZ_JAVDSQ010000006.1, from coordinate 210,186 downwards.
GTATCGTCGGACGCTTCAGCAGCCTCGACCAGCCGAGCGTCGGCCTGCCCGCGAACACGCGCTTCCTGGCCTTCTACAACCTCGCCAACAGCAACAGCATCGACCTGCGCGTCGTGCCGAAGGCGTACAGCGAGTTCCTCGGCACGGGTACCACGCGCAATACGCTGGCGCTGGCCGGTGCGCTGGACCGCGCGGTGGATGCGCAGATCGCCGGCAACGGCGCGGCCTATACCGCTGTCGTCAACGCCATCGGTGCGCTCGATACCGGTCGCATCGCCGACACCGTCAAGGCGATGGCCGGCGAAGTGCACGCCGACCAGGCGGCCGCAGCACGCGGCATGGGTCTGGCGCTCAACCGCGATGCCTTCGATCACCTGGGCACCGACACGACCAATCCGGCCAACAAGGTCTGGGCAAACGTGACCCAGGACGGCCAGCGCTTTGTCGCCGACAACCAGGGCTCCGGCTACAACGCCAGCACCAGCCACGTCACCGCGGGCGTAGACGTCTTCACGAACGACACCACGGTCATCGGTGTGGGCGCGTCGCATGGCGAGAGCAACATCATCGCCACCGGCGGCCAGGGCACCATCCGCGGCAACGCCGGCCTGATCTACGCCCAGCAGAAGGCCGGTGCCGTCATCGTCGACGGTGTCGTGTCCTACGGTTCGGACGACTGGTCGAGCCGTCGCATGGATCCGTTCGGCAATGGTTCGCTCGAGACGCGCACGGATGGTCATGACACGATGGCCAGCCTCACGGCGCGCCTTCCGATGAATGCCGGTGGCCTGCGCATCGAGCCGTATGCCGGTGTGATCTGGCAGAAGGTGGAACGTGATGCGGTGAACGAGACGGGCACGTCGCCGGCGGCGCTGTCGCTGGACAAGCTGTCCGTGACCGGCACCCGTGCCCTGGTGGGCGTGACCGCCGGCTCGAACGCGAACGATCCGCTCGCCTCCGAGCTGACCTGGCGCGTCGGTGTCGCCGGCGGCGTGGATTCGGGCAAGCTGCTCGATCCGACGGTACGCGCCCAGCTCGCCGGCGAACAGTTCGAAACCAAGGCACCGGATGCGGGTCGCGGTTTCGTGCAGTTCAACGCGAACGGTACGATGCGCCTTGCCCGCAACACCTACCTCTACGGCGGCCTCACCGCCGAACAGGGTTCGGGCCGGACGGCATACGGTGTGACTGCCGGTGTGCGCGTCGCCTTCTGAGGCGACGCATCCGGGGAAAAAGCCCGCTCGCAGCGCGTGTAAAAAGCTCGCTGCGGCGGGTACCTAAAGAAAAAGGCGCCCCTCGCGAGAGGGGCGCCTTTTTCTTCGCTGTCGAACGCGATCAGTAACGCGGAACCGTCGGGTCGATCTCGCGAGCCCATGCATCCATGCCGCCTTCCACATTGAACAGGTGGGTGAAGCCGTGCGCCGCCAGACGCTCGGCCGCCGCCTGGCTGGAAATGCCGTGGTGGCAGATGAAGGCGATGGCCGTGTCCTTGGGCAGAGCGGCGAAGGCTTCGTAGCCCTCGTCTTCCAGAATGCGCGCGCCGGCCAGCGGGGCCGCCATGGCGCGACCGTGCGCCGGGCGCACGTCGACGAGGATGACCTCGCCCGCGGCGAGCTTGTCCTTCAGCTGATGCACGGTGATCGACGTGATCTCGACCGCACCCGGGAACTTGAGGCTGAGGCCTTCGCCTTGGACGGTGCTGACCCAGTCGATCACGATGCCCTTGGCCCGCTGGGCGCTGCCCGGATCGAAGTGCACTTCGATACCGCTGGCGACGACGACGATGTCGTGGTCGCCGGCCGGAGCCAGCTGGAAGCCGGCGCTGTGGTCCGGGCCGATTTCCAGATGCAGGGCTTGGCCCTGGGCATTGGCCATGCCGCCACGAATGGCTTCGGCGGCCTTGTCGGTAATGGTGATTTCCGGCGGGGTACGGTCCGGCGCGCTGGCGCCGAACAGCGTGTACAGCTCGCCGCTGGTGTACATCTGACGGATGATGTCCGAACCGCCGACCAGCTCACCCTTGACGTAGAGCTGCGGGATCGTCGGCCACTGGCCGTACTCCTTGATGCCCTCGCGGATTTCCGGGTCTTCCAGCACGTTGACGGTGTGGTAGGTCGGGATGATGTCGTTGAGCGTGTTGGTCGCCGCGGCGGAGAAACCGCACATCGGCTGCTGGCGCGTTCCCTTCATGAACAGCACGACCTCGTGCTCGGAAAGGAGGGATTCGATGCGCTCGCGAGTGGGTGTATCGAGGGCCATGGGGTCACCGCGGATAGGAAAGGGGCCATTTTACCGGCATCCCTCGCACATGGGCCCGTTCTCGTGACTTTCAACCTGCTAGTGACGTTTCCGCCCGCAACTCCGCCAGATTGGCCCGGCAATCGGCGAGCGGAGCGAACCCCAGAACGGCCTCGGGCGAGGGCAGTACCGTCTCACGGCTGGCGCGACCCAGCGGCGTGCGGCGCTCGGTCCAGTGAATCAGCTCCATCGCGCCGCTGAAGTCCTCAACCAGGGCGGTGCAGTGCTCGACCCAGTCGCCGTCGTTCATGTAGAGCACGCCTTCCAGCGGACGGATGTGGCCGAAGTGGATGTGCCCGCAGATATGCCCGTCGAATCCGCGCTCGCGGGCATCGGTGGCGACGCGTTGTTCGTAGTCGCGGATATAGGCCAGTGCGGCACCGACGTGTGACTTGAGGATGATCGACAGCGGCATGTACGGCAGTTCGAGACGCTTGCGCACCGCATGCACGCGGCGGTTGGCCCAGCAGATGAAGCGGTGCAGGGTGTCGCCCAGCCAGTTGATCCACTTGCGACCGATGTGCTCGGGGTCGTACTCGTCGCCATGGCTGACGCGGTAGCGGCGGCCATCCGCGCCCTCGTGCACCGCATCCAGTTCCACCCGGATCCCGGCGATGGTCGAGCCGGCGAGGCCGCGCATCTGGTAGTCGTGGTTGCCAGGAAGGTAGGTCACCTGGATGCCTCGTGCCGCCATCGCGATCAGCTCGGCGATCACCGCGCTGTGATCCGGGTGCCACCAGTGGCGTTTGGCCAACGCTTCCAGGTCGACGATGTCGCCGACGAGGTAGAGGCGCTCGCAGTCGAGGCTCTTCAGGAAATCGAGAAGATAGGCAGCCTTGCAGTCCGGCGTACCGAGGTGCACGTCGGAAATGAAGGCGGCGCGACACGTGAACTTGGCCATGGCGGCGATTTCCGGGGTTGTCCCGGGAGATCAGTCTCGGGGCGGGACGTAACCGGGGCATGGCGTGGATGTTGCAGGTGTGTTGCGGGTGGGCATCCGGGGCATGCATCGCGGCGGGCAGTTTGCCTCCGGGTTGCGGCGGTCGGTTGGCAGTGGCCTGGCGACGATCAGCCTGGCAGTTCGCGAACGGCCGCGAGCGCCTGCGGAAAAATCCGCTCCACCCACATCCCGTACTGCCTGGCGGAAGGATGAAGGCCATCATCCACGAGCATGTCCGGCTTCGCGCCGGCCTCGCGCGACGCGGTCGTCACATCCACCCAGCGTGCGTGCGCCCGATGCGTTTCGTCATGCGCAATGGCATTGAACGCATCGATCTCACGCCCGATCGCCGCGCGATCCCGTCCCTCGGCAAACGCCGTCACGCCCCAGTCGGGAATCGACACGACCACCACGCGGCGCGAGTCGCCGGCGAGCTTGCCCGCGCGTTCGAGCAGAGCAAGAAACTGCTCGCGATATTCGACCGATGAGCGCCCGCGGTACTGGTTGTTGACCCCGATCAGCAGGGTCACCAGCCCGTACTTGCCGTGCAGTCCGGCGACATCCATCGCCGACGACAGCTCGTCCGTCGTCCAGCCGGTAGTGGCGACGATTTTTGGCGCAGCCACGGCCACACCATGCTCGCGCAGCCGGGCAACCAGTTGCACCGGCCAGCAACCTTCTTCGGGCACGCCCTCGCCGATCGTGTACGAATCGCCGAGGGCGAGGAAGCTCGCTTCCGCCACGGCTCAGGCGACCGCGCTCGCGACCGGTGCGGCTTCCTCGGCCATCCGCTCCAGCACGCGGTTCATCCGCACGAACACCTCCTGCAACTGCGTCGGCTCGGGCAGCAGCGTGAGACGCAGGTGCCGGCTGGCGGAAAGATTGAAGCTGGTGCCGGGCACGACCAGCACGCTTTCCTGTTCGAGAAGGCGCAGCGCGAACGCCGTGTCGTCGAAATGCGCGATGGCGTCGGCGCGGATCTGCGGAAACGCGTAGATCGCTCCGCCCGGTGCCACGACATCCAGGAACGGGCTGGCGGCGACGCTGTCGAGCACCACCTGACGCGCGCGGTGCAGGCGGCCGCCCGGCGCGGTGAGTTCACCGATGGTCGGCTTGTCGAGCAGCGCGGGACGCACGGCCCACTGCGCGGTGACGTTCGCACAAAGGCGTAGCGCGGCCAGCAACTGCAATGCGTCGCGGTATTCCGCGGTGCGCTTCGGGTCGCCTGACAGGCTCATCCAGCCGACCCGGTAGCCGCAGGCACGGTGCACTTTCGACAGACCGCCGAAGCTGACGCAGGGGTGATCGCCGGCCACGGCCGCCAGTGGCTGGAAGGGCGTGTCGTCGTAGAGGATTTCGTCGTAGATCTCGTCGCACAGCAACAGCAGGCCATGGCGGCGGGCGACGTCGACGATGCGCTCGAGCAAGGCCCCGGGATACACGGCGCCGGTGGGATTGTTCGGATTGATCAGGACCAGGGCGCGCGTGCGCGGTCCGATCAGGGCCTCGATCTCTTCCGGATCGGGCAGGTGCGCGTTCTCGGCCAGGCAGCGGTAGTAGCGGGGGCTGCCGTCGTTGAGGATCGTGGCGGCGCTCCACAGCGGGTAATCCGGGCTGGGCAGGAGCACCTCGTCGCCCGGCTGCAGGAGTGCGCGCAGGGAGATGTCGATGAGTTCGCTGACGCCGTTGCCGATGAACACGCGCTCCACGTCCACGCCGAACGAACCACGCGCTTTCTGCTGGGCCACGATGGCCTCGCGGGCTTCCTCCAGACCCTGCTCGTGCCCGTAGGCCTCGCTGTCGGTCAGATGGGCGCCGATGGCTTCGCGCAGGTGCGGGGGCGTGGAAAAACCATAGCGGCCCGGGTTACCGATGTTCAGTTTGATGATCGGCTGGCCGGCCGCTTCCATGTCGCGGGCGCGCCGGGTGAGGGCGCCGCGGATTTCGTAGCGCACTTCCGCCAGGTGCGCGCTGGGCTTGATCGAGGACACTTCTGACGAGTTCCGGTAAGTACGGCGGGCCGTTTCCCGCCGTCGTCACCCGATCCTAACAGCGTCGCGGCGGCGTCGCGAGGCGGATTTCGGGCGATAAGCGGGCATAATCCCGCCCATGACCGACACCCCGGACCTGGCGCGCCTGCGCCATATCGGCTGGCGCGACCCCGCCTTGCCCGACGATTCCCGCCGCCTTGCCCGCGTCGTGGCCCAGCATCGCGCCGGTTACGAGCTGCATGACGGCTCCTCGGCCTTCAACGCGCAGCCTGCCGGCCAGTTTCTGAAAAGGGGGCTGGACCCGTCGCTTCGCCCGGCGGTCGGCGACTTCGTCTTCCTCGACCACGCCAGCCACCCGGTGATCGAGGAGGTGCTGCCGCGCCGTTCCGTCCTGACCCGTGCCGCCGCGGGCGAGCGATACGAGCGGCAGATCATCGCGACCAACATCGACTACGTTCTCGTCATCACCGGCCTCGACGGCGACTTCAACCCGTCGCGCATCGAGCGCTACCTGACCCTGGTCGAGGGTTCCGGGGCGCGTCCGGTCGTCCTGCTCAGCAAGGCGGATACCGACGTGGACGTCGAGGGAGCGGTCGCCGCTCTCGCCGCGCGCCTGCCCGCCGAAGCGGCGGTGCATGCGATCAACGCGAAGGATCCCGCGACGGTGGCCTTGCTTGCGTCCTACCTCGGGCCGGGCTCCAGCGCGGTCCTCGTCGGCTCGTCGGGAGCGGGCAAGTCGACGCTCACCAACACCTTGCTGGGCGAAGAACGCATGGCCACCGGCGCGGTACGCTCGCACGACAGCCGCGGCCGGCACACCACGACGCACCGTGCGCTGCTCAGCCTGCCCAGCGGCGGTTGCCTGATCGATACGCCCGGCATGCGCGAACTGAAGCTGACCGGCGAGGAAAACCTCGACCTGTTCGCCGACATCGAAGCGCTTTCCGCGCAGTGCCGCTTTGCCGACTGCGGACACAGCAACGAACCGGGTTGCGCGATCCAGGCCGCGCTCGCTTCCGGCGAGCTGTCGCCGCAACGCTGGCGCAATTTTCTCAAGCTGCACGACGAGCGCGAAGAGCAGGCGGCGACCCTCGAAGCACGCCTGAAGCGCAAGGCGGGTCCGCGCCCCGCCGGTAAACCGAAACGCGGCGAGTGGCGACGCGGCGACGACTAACACTTACTTTCGTCGCGCGCGCTCCCGACATACAGGCATCCACCTGCTGAATAAGTTGACTTCCTCCCTACGAGAGCGAGGAAGTCTTCATGGTCGTCCATTGTTACCGGCGCCGCGCAGTAGCGGCTGCCTTGTGCGGTGTTTTTGCCGCGTCCGCGTCGGCTACCGAGTTTCCTTACGGCATCCTCGTCGAGAAAGGCACGGCACTCACGCTCGAGCCCGGGGACCGCATCTCGGTAAGCGGCCTGGCGACCGGGCGTGTCGTCACCGTGGAGTCGCGCGGCTCGTTCGACGCCACGGACGTTTCGATCGAGAACCGCACGAGCGGCAATCCGGCAGGCTATGCCTACGGCGTGCTGGCGTTCGACGGCAGCCAGGCGTCGATGTCCGCCGGATCGCTCATCACCCGCGGTGACCGGTCGGTGGGCGTGCAGGTGCAGGGCGCCTCGCGTGCCGTGTTCGCCGGGGTGCAGCTCACTACGCTCGGCGCGAACAGCATCGGCATCACCGCGCGGTCAGGTGCGGCGATCCTGATGAACCGCGCGCACCTGAGTATCGACGGACCGGATAGCACGGCGCTGGTCGCACAGGGCACGGACGCCGCCGTCGTCGGGCTTGCCGACATAGAACACCGGGGTGCCGCATCCGCGCCGGGTCGCGCGCAAGCCATCGCCGTTCGCGACGGCGCGCGGATCAGCCTGAGCGACAGCTCGGTCATTGCCCGACATGCGAATGTCGGTGCCGTCGTAATCGATGGTGAGGCCTCGGGATTCAGCACATCGCGCAGCCATATCGTTGCCGAGGGTGAACACGCCTGGGCGCTTTCCGGTACCTCGGGGCGCGCGATCCTCACCGCGGCGGAGTTGAATGGCAACGGAGGTGCGATCACCACGCGCGTTCCCGGCGCAGGCACGTTGCAGGTCGATCTGCTGGCGGGCTCACGCTCGGTGGGCGACATCGTCAGCGGCGACGCTTCGCTCGTGCTCAACGCCGAGGACAGCGAACCGCGCGGCGATCTGCATCGGGCAGGCACGGGATCGCTGGATGTCACTCTTGCGCGATCCCGGTGGCTGGGGCGTGCACAGGGTGTCAGCGCTCTGACCATCGATGACGGCCATTGGTCCCTGACAGGGGGCAGCGTCCTCGGACGGCTGACGCTCGCAGGTGCCGCCCGCGTGTCTTTCCCGGAGGGCACGGGCGCTTTTTCGACGCTACGCGTGAGCCACCTCGACAGCCAGGGCGGCGACGCCGCCATCCGTCTGCGTACGCGCCTGGATGCCGGCGGTACCCTCTCGCGGCAGGGTACGGACCGGCTACTGGTCGACGGCGACGTCGACGGAACGACACGACTCGAGGTCGCGGCGGCGGAGGGCGGCGGTGCCGGCACCGCACCCGGTAGCTCTGGCGGTATCAGTCTCGTGCAGGTCAACGGTTCGGCCAGCGATACATCGTTCCGTCTCGTCGGCGACTACGTGGTTGCGGGACCATGGCGTTACGGTCTGAACGCATACGGTCCCGGCGAGTCGGACGCATCGCAGCGACTCGTCGCGGAAAACGGATCCGGCTTCTGGGACTACCGCCTGCAGAGCACGAAGATCGATTCGCAGGGGCGTTGGCGTGACGCGCTCGGCCGCACGGCGGATCCGACGTCGCCGGCCATGCCTGCCCGCGATGCGCTGGCGCCGCAGGTGCCATCCTACCTGGTGCTCGCCGGGGCCTTGTTCGGCTACGGCCGGACTTCCATCGATGCCGCGGGACCCGACGCCTCCGCCAACGACGGCGGGTCGACTTTCCGCGCACGCAGCTTCGGCGGGAGCGCCAGCTATCGCAATTCGCTCGGTTTCACGCGCTTTGGCTTCGACAGCATCCGTCGCGACCGCGGCCTGCAGGTAGGTGGCGATCTCGCGTCTTTCGATGCCGGGACGTGGCATATGCGTTCGGGTGTGTCCGCGAGTCTCGGAAGCACGCAGGTCACCCCTCGTGCCGTAGACGGCGCGAGCGACGCCCGTGCGCAGGGTCGCGGCCTGGCGATCACCCACACGTTCAGCGGCGATGACGGATGGCGTATCGGCGCGGCCTATGCTTTTACGCACTACCGGGTCGCCGTGCGAACGCCGCGACGCGGTGAGACGCTCGCCCGGTTGCGGGTGAACAGCAGCGATGCGTCGTTGTCCGCGGGTTTCCGCTGGACGGCCCCGCGGAACGTCGTCATCGAGCCGGGAATATCGTTGCTCTGGCAGCGTCTTCGCTTCGGCAAGGCCACCGACCGCGACGGCATCATCCTGCAGCCTGGGCGTCCGGAACGCATGACGGCGCGTGTCGGAGCGCGAGCTACGCGTCTCTTTCCGTTGCAGGGGCAGCGGGTGAGTGCGTGGTCCGCGTTTCTTGACGGTCGTATCGAAGCGACACGGGATACCGGTGCGGCGCTGGCCTTGTCGGGCGTCCGCTTCGCAACGGGACATGGCGGCCGGGCGCTGCAGGTGGCAGCGGGTACCACGTTGGCATTTCGCCGGGCCATCACGCTTTCCGGCGACATCAACCGGCAAGTCAGGATCGGCGGCCGGGGCGACTCCTCCTTCGGTGTACGCCTGGGTGCCGCGATAGCGTTCTGATGCCACGCGATCTCAATACGTCACGGTCACCGTCACGATGTCGCTGTACGAACCTGCCGGTTGTGCGGGCTGTATGGGTACGCGACCGTAGACAGTGAGCGTCTGCTCGGACCCGGAACCGGTTCCCGCGGCGGTATCGGTGTTGAGCGTGTTGCCCCACCGCGTCGTCCGTCCGGGGTCGGTGAACAGCTGGTACGTAACGAAATGCGTCCCATCGGTCATGCGTCTCGTCGTTCCCGACGCATTCTTTCCGTTGTCCAGACCGATCTGGTACGCCGCCCGTTGGGTGCAGGTCGCGCGTACCAGTGAGGTCTGGTCGGTATTGACACGGAGCAGGCCGGAGACGCTGCCGAAGTTGAGTTCGGTCGCCGTGCCGACGGTGCATTTGGCGGCGACGCTGGCGGTGGCGGTCAGTGCCGGACCGGCCACCGTCTGCGCCGCTACGGTTCCGCCGCTGGTGCATGACGCAGGGAAGGTGCCGAGCGTCAGAAGAACTTCGTTGTAGCTCCAGGTAATCGACGTGCCTGTGAGCGACCCGGCAAGCGTGCCGCTGTAGTTGCCAGGCGAAAGGCCGCTCTGCAGCGCCGGTACCTGACCGTAGATCGTGAGGCTGCCGGTGATGGTCACGTTATTGGATAGCAAACCGAAGTTTCGGGTGAACGTTTGCGGCGTGTACGTCGCATTGTTCACACGCCCCCAGATCGTGCTGTAACTCCCGTCCTTGAACGCCTGGTACTGCATGCGGTCGGTATTCGCGGTGTTGAGCAGGGTTCGTGGAGCGAAATTTCCCAGCTCGTCCGGCGCGAGGCTGACACATGCCGAGATGTAGCTGCCGTACAGGCCACCGAGCACGCCCGAGTAGCTGCAACTGTAGTTCACGGTCGCCTGCGTGTTGACGACGGTACCGGTCGGATCCACCGTGCCGAAGGCCAGGTTGGTAATGCTGGTGATGCTGCAGGTGGTCGCGGCATCGACGCGCGGCGTGGCTGCCATCGCCGCGATGGCCAGGAGTATGAGGACGAACCACTTCATGGCGTCACCGTGCGGCAGATCAGCGGGCCGAGTTCCGGCAGGTCGCGCGCATGTGCCGGGTACGTCAGCGTCGTCTTGCAGTGTGTCCCTCCGGGCAGCGTCACATTCAGAGGCGTATCGCCACCCTGCAGGTTGTCGAGGTACACCAGGCCGTCATAGCCGACCATGGCGGGAGCCGCATCACCCGTCGCGACGGTAGCGCCGACGGGCAGCGGCTGGCCGCCGGCATCGACGAGGATCGCCGACGCCGCACGTACGCGCTTCACGGGAAAGCGCACCACGACGCCGGCGCGATCGGACGGTGCGACGATGGTCTCGACCCGCTGTACGCGCTCATCCGCAGGCAGGTCGATCGGGTCGATCGCCAGCCGGTTGTCCTGGTATGCGTTCAGTCGTGACACGAGCAACAGTCCGCTGCTGTCGGTGACGCCGGTGCGCCGGTTTTCGAGGAGTACGGGAATGTCCGGCGTTCCTTCCGTGGTGACCAGTGCGAACGCGTCGTCGATACGTCGCGCGGCGAAGGCATGGCCACCCATGAGCACGACCGCTCCGTTCGCATCGGCATACGCATACGACGAGCTGCCGAAGTCGCTCGCACCGACCGTGAGTTGTCCGCTGTTGCCGAGCCAGCCGACCTCGCCCAGTCCGCCGCCGGTATCGCCGGTCCGTCCCTGAACATGCCAGCCGAAGCCGCCGTCGCCGTCGATCGGACGGCTCGCATCGACGATGCCGAACGTCTGTTCGCGGTCGCGCTGCGCGGACGCGCTCCATGTCGTGCGCGCGTCGAGCGACATCGTCATGCCGAGAAAGAAGCTACGGTCCGATGCCAGATCCAGGTTCTGGTTGTAACTGACGTTGACCGAGATCCCGCGACCGAAGTTACGCAGCGCGAACAGCCCCGCATAGCGCGTTGCCGGCTGTCCGCCATAGCGCAGGCGCACGTAGTTGGCGCCGAAGCTCGACTCGCGCACGTTGAAACCGATCAGCGCGCGGTCGCTGGTGCGGGGCGGCGGCGAGCCGTAGCCGCTGGCGATGTCGTTATAGCGCGAGTTGCTGCGCAGGGTGTCCACGGATGCGTTGATGTAGCGCCCGTTCCACGAAAAGCCCCCGCCGTACTGGGCGCCGGCGTCGCGCGATCTCGCGTACGACCCGTTAACGACGAAGGCCCCGACGGGGTTCCACACCATGCCTGCGCCTGCGGTACCTCGTCCATCGCCGCCCTCGGTATGCGCTTCGAGTGTGAGCCGGTCGGTGATGCCTCGCCGCCACGTCGCACTACCCACGGGCGCGTCGCCGTACGAGAAGGAGTCGATACCGTATGCCTCGCGGACGGTGCCGAGTTCGACCGACCAGTCGTCGAGGCCGGCACGAAGCAGCTGGCGCGCGGCATAAAACGGGAAGGTCACCGTACTGCTGCGACCGAGCGCGTCGGTCAGAACGACCTGGGCCTGACCCGCCTGGTCCACACCGGGCACGGCGGTGAGCTGGAAAGGACCGGCGGGGACTTTGCCCGAGTACTGGCGGATGCCGTCGATATAGAGCTCAACGGACGAGGGCGCGGCGGCCTGCCCGAAGAACTGCGGCAGCGGCGTGGTGACGCGGTAAGGCTGCAGCGCGAAGTCGGTGCCATAGGCGATGCCTCCGATGCGCGTGGCGCGTGACCACGAAAGATACCCGGTGAACGTGTCGCCGACAGTCAACGTCTGTGCGCGGTCGGGGAATGACAGTCGCCATTGCGTGTCGAGTCGCACCGTGTCGCCTTGCCAGCCGTCGGCAGGGGTCTGATAGCGACGCGTCAGCGACGTGTTGCTGAGTACGCCCAGCCCGTCGCTGAAAGCACGGAGTTCCGCCAGGCCGCTGACATTGCTGAGACCACCGCCGTGAGCCGCGTAGATGTCGTAGTTGATCAGGATGCCCGTGCCGCTCGATGCCCGGGTGCCGGTGTGCTCCGGGGCGTTGAGGATCTGCGTCGGCAAATTGAGCTGACCGGTCGGCACGTCGATGTTCACGCGTTGCTGTGCGACGTCGTAGGTGTAGCGCACGCCGGGAAGGTCGGGCAGGCAGCGCTCGTCTTCGCCCGGCGACAGAACGAAGCCGAGGCCCCGAAGATCCGGCGCCAGTGCGCACAGCGCTTCGCCGTGACGGGTGAAGTGCACCAGCTTTTCGGTTCGCGTGCCGTTGAGCACCACTTCGAGATAGAGGTCTTCGCCCGCGACGCGTACGCGCGGCGTGACCGTCGCCGGTGGCGGTGCGGGCTCCGTTTCGCGCTCCACGGCATGCACGGCAGCGGCGTCGAGGGCCAGCATGCTAGCGGCCGTCCGCGTCCACCACCAAGGTCGATTCGGCCGGCTCACCGTTGATCCTTGCGCGCACGGCACCATCCGCGTGCCGTGCGTTGTCCGGCAGTTTCCAGCTCATCGTCGCGCCGGGGAGGGCGTATCCGACCAGCCCCGGCAGGAGTGTCGTTCGCTGGCCTCTGGCGCCCTGCCATGTCACGTCGGCGATCTGCGCATGGCCGTTTCCCGTGTTGCGCACGCGCAGTCGGGGACCTTCCGGCGTGTGCTCCCAGGTGGCCTGCAATGTCGCCTTCATCGAGGGATCGCCCGTGGGCGCGAGGAAGACCGGCACCGAATAGCGCAGGACGAACTTCAGCCCGGGCTTGTCGCCCGCATCCACCGGCAATTCGTCGACGAGCACCCGGTACGCGGTCTCGGTTCCATCGGTGGGCGGCGCCACCCGACGGATGACGCGCACCAGCTGTCGGTCGCCCGGTGCGATCGTCACCATCGGCGGGCTCACCACGAGATCGCGCGATGGCTCGAGCACATCCTTGCCATCCACCTGCGTCCAGCGAAAGACGCGTACCTGGGCATGGACCGGATCGGTGCCCGTATTGGTCAGCCACATGGCTTCGGCCGACGCCGAGGCGGCCAGCCGCAGGCCGATAGGCGAGACCTGCAGGCCGCTCGCGTGCGTGGCGAGGGCCGCGGCGGCCAGCGCGACGGCCAGCGCCCAGCGGAGCGGCCACGGGCACACCGTCAATACGTGATCGTGGCGGTGATGACGTCGGCGTAGCTGCCCGCCGGGAAATTGGTGTTAGGCACACGGCCGTAGACCGGGACGGTCTGCACGGTACCGCTGCCGGTGGCCGCATACACGTTGCCGCCGGTGCCGGTGGTGCTTCCCCAGACGTCGGCGGCGGTGCGGGTCGCGGCGCGATAGAGCTGATACGGCACCTGTGCGGTGCCGCTGCTCATCTTGCGCGTGTTGGCGTCGGTACCGTTCTGCCCGTTGTCGAGCGCGATGGTGTACGGCGCGCTGGGCGTGCAGTTCACGTTGAGCGCGCCCTGATTGTCGACGTTGGTGGCGGTCGACGGCGCGGTGCCGAAGTTGACGTCCGTCGGTGCCGTCGTGCTGATGTCGCAAGCGGCGGTGATGGTGATACGGACGTTGAAGGTCGTGGTCGCGGTGGCGGCCTGCGTGGAGGTGGCGGCGACGGAGGCGGCGAGCAGGGTGGCGGTGGCGGCGATCGAGCGGAAGGACATGATGTTCTCCTGTGAGGTTCGATGCGTCGTATTCCCGGCGCGTCGCTGAGCTGTGTCTCCGTCGGAAGCAAGGATCGGGGAAGGTAGGACGTCACGGGAGTGGATGACCTCGCGCCATGCCGGAACGACGTAGCGATGCCGAATGTGTTCACCCTTATGTCAAGGCTGCTTGACATGGCGCGCGGAGAGGGTCACGATGCGTGTCAAGGGTGCTTTACATCTTTTTGCTGACGAACGATTCGTGATGGCGTTGCACGTCACGTTTCGACCTGACACGACCAGGGAGATCGGGGAATGGCCATGCGTGCCGTGCACAAGCGTTATCTGCGTGAGTTCTTTCCGGCGATGTTCGCCTACGTGCTGCTGATCCTCCTGTCGGTCAGCTGGCTGAAAACGCTGGAAGGCACTGTCGCGCGCACCTTCGTGACCTTGCTCCCCACCATCCCCGTCGCCTTCGTTATCCGGGCCATGGTCCGGGTGATCCGCGATCAGGACGAGTTCGAGCGCCGGATCGACCTCGAGGCCCTCGCGGTGGCGGGCGGCATCGGTAGCTTCGGCTTCTTTACCTTCGGCATGTTGCTCAACGCCAAAGTGCTGGCCGCACCGCCCGCCGAGGCTGTCGCGATCTGGGTGATGCCGGTGATGATGTTCGTCTTCGGCATGGCCAAGTGTGTCTTCAGGCTGTACTACCACCGCGCACGATGAATAACCGCGTCCGTGAACTCCGCACCGCGCTGGGCTGGTCGCAGGCCGACCTCGGCGACCGCCTCGACGTTTCGCGTCAGACCGTTAATGCCGTCGAGACGGGCAAGTACGACCCGAGCCTGCCGCTGGCGTTCAAGATCGCCCGCCTGTTCGACCTGTCCATCGAATCCATCTTCGTTCCCGAGGAATGACGGCATGAAACGACCGCCACGCATCGCCATCATCGTCGCGATCCTTGCCGCCGTGCTCTCCGGCCGACATTTCGTGAAGGCGTCCCCGGTCGAGGACGGGGCTCGCGCGTCAACGCCGACGGCGACCCGTCCCGCGCCGCCGCGCGTCTGGCATCTGGGCTCGGTCGAGCTCACGCCCTGCGAACTGGCGCAACCGCATTCGGGCCTCTCGACCGCCGCCTGGTGCGCGCCTTATCAGGTTCCCGAGGACCGCTCGCGGCCTCAGGGGCGCAAGATCACGCTGCGCCTGGCCGTCGTTCGCAGCAGCGCCCAGGTGCCCGCCGACGACATGCTCGCCTTCATCGCGGGTGGCCCGGGCCAGTCGGCCGCCGAGAGCTACCCGGCGATCGCGCCGGCCATGGCGCCCCTGCTCGCGCATCGCAACCTGCTCCTGCTCGATCAGCGCGGTACCGGCGGCTCGCACCCGCTGAGCTGTCGCGACGACGAACCGGGTGCGCCCTCCAGTGACGACGAACCTCACGGATTCGACGCAGCCGCGGTGCGCAGGGAAACCCAGCACTGCCTCGACCAGCTGTCGCAGGATGCGGACGTACGTTTCTACACGACGACCGACGCCGTCGCCGATCTCGAGGACGTGAGGCATGCGCTGGGGACGCCGAAGTTCGACCTGATCGGCGTGTCGTATGGCACGCGTGTGGCCCAGCAGTACGCCATGCGGCACCCCGACGGTCTGCGCACCCTGGTACTCGATGGCGTGGCCCCTAACGCGCTGGTGCTCGGCGAAGACTTCGCGGTGAATCTCGACGCGGCGCTGAAGGCGCAGTTCGCCCGCTGCGAAGCGGACGATGCCTGCCGTGCGCGCTTCAGCGACCCTTATCAGACGCTGTTCCAGCTGCGCGATGCGCTGCGCGCCAACCCGCATACCGTGAGCTTTCGCGACCCGCAGAACTACGCGTCGGTAAAACGCGTACTCAGCGAGCACGCCCTGGCTACGGTGGTTCGTATGTTCGCCTACTCGCCGGAGACGGCGGCGTTGCTGCCGCTATCCATCGACGCCGCCGCGCGCGGCGATGTCGGACCGCTGCTCGGTCAGGCCAAGCTGCTGACCGGCGATCTCGGTGACACGATGGACGGTGGCATGCAGTACTCCGTGATCTGCAGCGAGGACGGCGATCTGCTGACGTCACGCCCGCAGGACAAGGACACGATTCTCGGTGACACGATGATCGAGGCATTCCGTGCGGCGTGTTCGGTGTGGCCACATGGGCAGCGCCCGGCCGACTTCCACGAACCGCTCAGGAGCAACGTTCCCACGCTGTTGATGTCGGGCGAGTTCGATCCCGTGACGCCGCCGCGCTACGGTGACGAGGTGCTCAAGGGACTTCCCAACGGTCGGCACGTCGTGCTGAAAGGGCAGGGCCATAACGTGATCGCGCGCGGTTGCATGCCACGCGTGCTCGACCACTTCGTCGACGACGCCAACGCGAAGACGCTCGACGTCGGTTGCCTCGATCGGCTGCAGCCGCTGCCGGTGTTTGTCGGATTCAACGGAGCGACGCCATGATCGAGGTGAAGAACCTGCTGAAGTCGTTTGGCGAGGTGCATGCCGTCAACGGTGTGAGCTTCACCGCGCGCGACGGCGAGATCACGGGCCTGCTCGGTCCGAACGGGGCGGGCAAGACGACCACGCTGCGCATGCTGTACACGCTGATGAAACCCGACGCCGGCGAGGTGCTGGTCGATGGCGTGAATGCCTACGACGACGCGCTGGCGGTGCGTCGCCGGCTCGGTGTGCTGCCGGATGCCCGGGGTCTCTACAAGCGCCTGACCGCTTCGGAGAACATCGATTACTTCGGTCGTCTGCAAGGCATGGCGCCGGAGCTTCTGGCACGTCGCCGCGAAGCGCTGATCGATGCGCTGGAGATGCGTGACATCGCCCATCGACGCACCGAAGGTTTTTCGCAGGGCCAGCGCGTGAAGACCGCCATCGCCCGGGCACTGGTTCACGATCCGCGTAACGTACTGCTCGACGAGCCCACCAACGGCCTCGACGTCATGGCGACCCGCGCCATGCGGCGTTTCATGCGGCAGTTGCGCGATGAGGGCCGCTGCGTACTTTTTTCCAGCCACATCATGCAGGAGGTGGCCGCGCTGTGCGATCGCATCGTGGTGATCGCGCACGGTCGCGTGGTCGCCGACGAAACACCGGCCGCGCTGCTGGAGCAGACGGGCGAGACCAGCCTCGAGGATGCCTTCGTGAAAATCATCGGTACCGACGAGGGGCTTGCCGCATGAGCGCCTTCTCCGCCGTTTACTGGAAGGAAGTTCGCGAGAACCTCCGCGATCGCCGGACGCTGGTCAGTGCGCTGATCACCGGCCCGCTGCTGGGGCCGGTGATCTTCATCATGCTGATGAACGTCATGGTGAACCGGGAACTCGCCAAAGCGGACCGCAACATCGAAGTGCCGGTGATCGGCGCCGAGCTGGCACCCAACCTCATGGCGGCATTGAAAGGTGCGGGCATCAACGCCGATCCCGGCATGAGCGATCCGGAGAACGCCGTCCGTGAACAGCGTGCCGATGTCGTCATCCGTATCGGGCCGGATTACGCCAGGGCATGGAACAAAGGCCAGAGCGTCCAGGTCGAGCTGATCTACGACTCCTCGCGACGCGATGCATCGACGCCCGTGATGCGTGTGCGCAGCGTGGTCGAGAGCTACGGACGTCGTGAGGGCGCGATGCGTCTGATCGCGCGCGGGCTTTCACCGACCACGGCGTGGCCGGTGCAGGTCGCGGAGCGTGACCAGGCGACTTCACAGTCGCGTTCGGCGCTGATGTTTTCGTTCCTGCCTTACTTCTTCACGCTCACGGTGTTTCTCGGTGGCATGTACCTCGCCATCGACCTGACGGCCGGCGAGCGTGAGCGGCAGTCGCTGGAACCGTTGTTCGTGAACCCCGTCGCGCGCTGGAAGATCCTCGCCGGCAAGCTGGCCGCGATCAGCACGTTCTCGCTGGTCAGCCTGTTCCTCACGATCGCCGCGTTCATGACCGCGCCGTTCTTCATTCCGACGGAGAAGCTGGGTATCGCGCTCGATCTGGGGCCTCGCTTCGGTGCGCAGGTGGCGCTGATCATGCTGCCGCTGATCGTGCTGATGGCCGCGCTGCAGTCGCTCGTGTCGGCGATGGCCAAAAGCTACCGCGAAGCGCAGACGTATCTGTCGATCCTGATGATGATCCCGATTCTGCCCAGCGTGCTTTTGTCGGTGATTCCGGTGCGCGCGGAACCGTGGATGTATGCGGTGCCTTTGCTGGGGCAGAACCTGGGGATCGTGCAGTTGCTGCGTGGCGACGGCATGCCGGCGTGGCAGATCGGTACCTGCCTTGCCGGTGGGTTTGCCGCGGCGCTCGTGGCCGTGTGGGCCGCGGCGATGTTGTACCGGTCGGAGCGGCTGGCGATTTCGGGCTGACTCGCTCCTGCCTTACCGCCAGCGCAAATCCACACCCACCAGGAACGTCCGTCCCGGCGCCGGCTCGTAATATCGCCCGTTGCCGTCATTGACGATCACCGAGCCGACCACATGCCGGTCGACGAGGTTGTCCACCCTCGCGAACGTGTTGATCCGCCACGGGCCGTCATCGACGATGTACCCGCCGGACAGACCGAACAGCGCGTATCCCGCGGCCGACTCGGTCCCCAGGTCGTTCACCGAGGTCGAGCCCATGGCATTCATATCCAGCCCGACCTGCCAGCCACGCTCGGCACCGTACTTCAGCGCGGCATAACCGTTCGAGCGTGGCACGCCGGGAATGCGCGTCCCCGCGGCCACCGGCGTATCCGGCGTGGAGCAGCCGGTCGACACGCAGGTGAGAAACGGCGTACGGAAGGTCGCCTGCAGGCGCGTGTACGACGCGACGAAGTCGAGGTTCGGGGCGAGCTCGGTGCGGAACGATGCTTCCAGCCCCTGACGGCGCGAGCGCGCGATGTTCTGGTAGGTCGTGCGACCCCCCAGATTGGTCGCCACGGCCAGCTCGTCGTCGCTGTCCGCACGGAACACGGCGAGGCCGGCTTCCGTGTGGTCGGACGGCTGCAGCTTGATGCCGACTTCGCCGTTGTGCGAGCGCGAGGGTTTCAGGTCGAAGGCGAGACCCGCACCGCCATCGGCGCGATATCCGAGCTCGGAGAAGGTCGGCGTCTCGAAGCCGCGACCCCAGTTCGCGTACACATGTGCCCATGGGGCCGCACGCCACATCACACCGAAGGCCGGCGTGGTCGCGCTGTACTTCGTGGTGCCGCTGTCGTCCGGGTTGCCTGCGGCGATGTATCGATCCGTCGAGCGGAAGCGCACCTCGCTGTGACGCAGGCCGCCCATCAGACTCCAGTCCTCGGCGACACGCCACGTGGCCTGTGCGTACTGGTCGAAGTCGAACACGCGGTCGATCTCGTCGCGACGTTTCGCGCCCTGTACGCCGAGGGTATTGCCAATGTAGTTGTTGTAACCCTGGCGATGCTGTTCCTGGTTGTCGTAGCTGATGCCACCGGCGACCTCGAAGGGCCGGCCGGCCAGCGTGTCGCTCCAGGTCCAGCGCGCGTCGCCGCCGCCGTATTCGTTATCCAGGTCGACGACGCCGCCGGAGTTGCCCGGCTGAGCCGCCTGCGTCGCCTTGGGAATCGACAGGTACTGGGTGACGCTGCGCTGGCCGTAATAGCCCATGACGCGCAGGCTGTTCGCGCTGTCGATGCGCTGGTCCCAGATCAGACCGGCCTGCTGCTGATCGGTCGACTTGCGCGTGTTATACGTCTCCGCGACCGAGGCGACCTGTTGCGGGTCGGCTTTCACCTGGGCCCGGGTCAGACCGAGCGGATCCTGCGCATCCGGCACGTCGACAGTGTTCACGACCAGCGTCAGCTTGCTGTCGTCGTCGATCTTCCAGCCGATCTTCGCGTTGCCGGACTCGCGGCGCGCGGCGCTGTGATCGCGATAGCCGCTGGTGCGGAAATGGCTGAAGTCGATGTTGTAGTCCACCGGGCCTTCGGTGCCGCGCGCGTTGACCGAGCTGCGGAAGTTGCCGTTGCTGCCGCCGGCCACACCGAAGCGCAGCTCCGGGGTCTCGGTACCGTCGGCGGTGAAGATCTGCACGACGCCGCCTGACGCATTGCCGTAGAGGGCCGAGAACGGCCCGCGCAGCACTTCGATACGGTCGGAGGAATCGAGGTTGAAGTGCGATACCTGGCCCTGACCGTCCGGCATGGTCGCCGGAATGCCGTCGGTGTACAGGCGGATGCCGCGGATGCCGAAGGTGGAACGCGCGCCGAAGCCGCGAATCGACACCTGGGCGTCCTGCGCATAGTTCTGGCGGTCACGGGCGATAATGCCGGGAATGGATTGCACGCGCTCCGAGAGATTCACGTCCAGCGAGCCATCGGGAGGCGTCGTCACCACGTCGATCGCCGCCGGAATATCGTAGGGAGACTGGGCGGTACGGGTGGCCGTGACCACGACCGGTGCCAGCGTGGCTTCCTGTGCGGCGGCGTTGCCGGCCAGCGCGAGGAGTACGCCAGCGGCGAGCGGGCGAAGGGGGAAAGAGCGCATGTGTGAGGATCCCTGCGGAACAAATGCTGCAATGCAGAAGGCACCAGTGTAACGGCACGGATGTTTTCGCGCTTTCACCGGTCCGCCGCAGACGAACGGAAAGGCAGGTGGCAGGGCCGGATCGCCGTGCTAGCCTTCCCGGCCACATTCCCGCAAACACCCGGTGTCGCCATGAAGAAGCTCGCATTCGCCTGCGCTGGACTGCTCGGTCTGGCCCTCTCGCACACCGCGCTGGCGGCCGACGTCGACCAGCCCGCGCAGACCACGCCACCCGCCAGCGCCGGTCAGCTCAGCTCGGCCCAGCTCGACAAGGCGATCGCCGGCAGCTGGCGTTCGCCGGAGAACAAGGCGCGCGACGTCTACCGTCACCCCAAGCAGATGCTGACCTTCTTCGGTATTCGCCCGGATATGACCGTGATCGAGATCTGGCCGTCGGGCGGCTGGTTCACCGAGATACTGGCGCCTTACCTGCACGACAACGGCCACTACATCGGCGCGATCGAGACCGGCTCCAAGGGCGTGGCCTCGATGCAGAAGAAGTTCTCGTTCGCCTCGGCACAGTACGGCACGGCAAAGATCGTGGAGTTCAACCACAAGGCCCCTGTGCTGGGCGCACCGGGATCGGCCGACATGGTGCTGACCTTCCGCAACGTGCATAACTGGGCCGCCGATGGCAGTGCCGAAGCGATGTTCAAGTCGTTCTTCACGGTGCTCAAGCCCGGCGGCGTGCTCGGCGTGGAAGACCATCGCGCCGACGCGGGCAAGAAGCTCGACGACGTGGTCAACTCCGGCTACCTGCCGACCGACTACGTGATCAAGCTCGCCACCGATGCCGGCTTCAAGCTGGACGCGCAGAGCGAGATCAACGCCAATCCGAAGGATGACCACAACCATCCCAAGGGCGTGTGGACGCTGCCGCCGACCTACGACATGGGCGAGACGGACAAGGCGAAGTGGGCGGCGATCGGCGAGTCCGATCGCATGACGCTGCGCTTCGTGAAGCCCGCTTCCGCGAAGTAAGGTGCTGGTCGCGCTCAACAAGCCCTACGGGGTGCTCTGTCAGTTCACCGACGAAGCCGGCCGGCGCACGCTGGCCGACTTCGTGCCGCAGAAGGGAGTCTACGCGGCGGGGCGACTGGACCACGACAGCGAAGGTCTGCTGCTTTTGACCGATGACGGTAAGTTGCAGCATCGCCTGGCCGACCCGAAGCACAAGCAGCCGAAGACGTATGTCGTGCAGGTCGAGGGTGTGCCCTCCGAGGAAGCCCTCGGGCGCCTGCGTCGCGGCGTGACGCTCAACGACGGGCCGACGCTACCGGCGGGGGTCGAGGCGATAGACGAGCCGGAGTGGCTGTGGCCGCGCGATCCGCCGGTGCGTTTTCGCAAGACCGTGCCGGACGGATGGTTGCGGATCGTGCTGCGCGAAGGGCGTAATCGCCAGGTGCGGCGGATGACGGCGGCGGTAGGCCTCCCCACCTTGCGGCTTATCCGCGAGGCGATCGGCGACTACCGCCTGGACGGGCTGGGCCTGGGCGAGCTCCGGGTCATCGAGCCGCGCTCTCTCAGGTAGGAGCGCGACTCGCGGGCGACATCTTCGGCCTCACGTTCACGTGCCTGCGCGGAGGTGTAGCAGCACGGCACGATCTTCGATTTCATAGTCACCTTGCCTGCCCGTGGGTGCGACGAGTTCCATTCTGGTCAGTCGCTTCAGCGCAGCCTGGATCTTCGCAGTCGTCAGGCTCGCGTCGATGTCAGGCCAGCGGCTTAGCCAGGCGACGGATTCGGTGCTGTATACCGACGGGTGACCGGGTTGCGCCAGCATGTTCATCAAGGCGAGTTCGAGTGGTCGCAATTCTTCGAGCAGCGCGCCCGCACCCGTCTCCGTGTGCGACTGCATCCACTTCGCCATCGCGGCATCGATATTGCCGTTGCCCGCGATCAACAGGTGCAGGATCACTTCGTTGAGGAACTCGGGCGTCCGGCCGAGGCGTTCGAACGCGTTTCTGAGCGATGCCTCGTCGATCCGGGCACGGGTACGTTCCGCGAGAAAAACCATTCGGTCTTCGATGAAGTCGTCGCCAAGGTCGGGGAGCTGTACGGGCATCGCAGACGCGAACAGTGGCGCTCTTTGCTGGCGGAACATATGGTTCAAACCCTCGCGGGAGGATCCCGTGTAAAACACCAGTAGTCGCCCTTGCAGCTTCTGGATGACCGTCCGTAGTGCCGCGACGAAGTCTTCGCGCTTTGCTCCGGCCAGCGCTTGGACCTCGTCGAGCACAAGGAGGGTGACGTCTTTCTCCGCGAGCGCGGACAGGGCGAAGTCGAGCCTGTTCTCCAGAACGGCATCGGGCGTGAAACTCACGGGCTCGAGAGTCGATTCGACTTCGGCGGCGCCGGCGCTCGCCTTGGCGCGAAGGTGCCTGAAACGTAGACGTCGCTTCCAGCCGCTGCGTCTTGCCTCGAGGAAAGCCTCCAGGCCCTCGACGAGCGCAAGTTCCGGCTCGCCTCTTCGCCTCCAGAGATCGATATACAGCGTCTTCCAGCCGAGCTCATGAGCAGCCGGGATGAGCTCGTGCCGGACGAAGGAAGTCTTACCCTGCCGTCGAGGGGCAAACAGCGTCACCCCTTGCTTCAGTCCGCTGGTAAGGATCCGAAGGACGTCCTCAACGAGTCCTTTCCGGGGGAAGTACGGCAGTTCGAACGACAGGCCCATACCAGTTATCCATAATTATTCAAAGTTGAATAATTGTGGATAATCCTGGAAACGTCAATTCGCGCAATGGCTTACCATTCCGCGACCGACCCATCCTTATGCCGCCACAGCGGATTCCGCCACTCCGCGGCCTCGCGGCTGCGTTCGATGATCCGCTCCTCGTCCACATCGATACCCAGACCCGGACCGGTGAACGGCTGCGCATAACCGCCGTCGTCCAGCTTCAGCGCGTCCTTGTTGCGGACGTAGTCGAGCACCTCGCCACCCTTGTTGTAGTGGATGCCCATACTCTGTTCCTGCAGCGTGGCGTTCCAGCTGACGAAGTCCACGTGCAGGCACGCGGCCAGGGCGATCGGGCCCAGCGGGCAATGCGGGGCGAGCGCCACGTCATAGGCCTCGGCCATGGCGGCGATCTTCACGCACTCGGTGATCCCCCCCGCGTGTGACAGATCGGGCTGCAGGATAGAAATGCCGCCGCGCTCGAGCACATGCTTGAACTCGTAACGCGAGTACATGCGCTCTCCCGCCGCGAGCGGAATGGACGTCTGTTCGGCGATGCGAGGGTAGTACTCGGCAAGTTCTGCCAGCACCGGCTCTTCGATGAAGAGGGGGCGGAACGGCTCCAGTTCCTTCACCAGCACCTTGGCCATCGGCGCGGAGACGCGACCGTGGAAATCGAGACCGAACTCGATGGTGTTACCGAAGGCCTCGCGGATCTCGGCGACACGGGCGACCGCGGCGTCGACCGCCTTGCTCGAGTCGATGATCGCCATTTCTTCGCAACCGTTCATCTTGAACGTGTCGAAGCCATGGGTCAGGCGTTCACGAATCTGCGCGATGACGTCCGCCGGACGATCGCCGCCGACCCAGCAATAGGTCTTCATGCGGTCGCGCACGCGCCCACCGAGCAGTTCGTATACCGGGGCATCGAGCACCTTGCCCTTGATGTCCCAGAGCGCCTGGTCGATGCCGGCGATGGCGCTCATGAAGACGGCGCCGCCGCGGTAGAAGCCGCCGCGATACATCGCCTGCCAGATGTCGTTGATGCGCGCGGGATCCTGTCCGATGACGAATTCGGACAGCTCCTGCACGGCGGCCTCGACGGTGCGCGCGCGGCCTTCCACCACGGGCTCGCCCCAGCCGACGACGCCTTCGTCGGTCTCCATCTTGAGGAACATCCAGCGAGGCGGAACGCGATAGGTGGTGATCTTGGTGACTTTCATGCTCAGACCGAACGATAGGCTTTGACGAAGGCGGCGGCCTGGTCGCGCGTGCGGGAGACGGGCTGTCCTGGTTTATACAGGTCGCCGCCCAGACCCGCGCCGATGCAACCGGCGTCGAGGAACTGTCCGAGATTATCGGGTGTGACCCCACCCACCGCCAGCAGCGGCACATCGGGTGGCAACACGGCACGAATCGCCTTGATGTACGCCGGTCCGAGGTTGGTCGCCGGGAACAGCTTCAGCGACTGCGCTCCGGCGGCGAGGGCGGCGAATGCCTCGCTCGGCGTCATGAAACCGATCGCCGTGTAGAGATTGCGCTCGCGCGCCTTGCGGATGGTTGCCGGATCCGTGTTGGGCGTGACCATCAGATGGCCGCCCAGATCGGCGACTTCGGATGCCAGCTCGGGCGACAGCACGGTCCCCGCGCCCACCAATGCACGCTTGCCGGCCGCCTGGACGGCCAGCGGGATGCTGCGTCGCCAGTCCGGGGAATTGAGCGGAATCTCGATCGCATCGAAACCGGCTTCGATCAGTACCTCGACGTGGTCGACGACCTCGTCGGGAGTGATGCCGCGCAGGATCGCGATAAGGGGAAGAGCGGTAGGCCAGGCCATGACGATTACTCGTGGTAAAGCTGCGAACGACCGCCGTCGATGCGGATGTCGGCGGCATTGATGTAGCGGGCCTCATCGGAAGCGAGGAACAGCGCCGTATAGGCGATCTCCAGCGGTTCGCCGATGCGCTTGTTGGGCAGGATATCGGTCTGCTTGCGGCGCTCGGCCACCGGATCCGCGGCGGCGGCAAAGCCGGCTTCCGCGATCGCGGTGAGGACCAGGCCCGGCGAGATCGAGTTCACCCGGATGTTGTGCGGCGCGTACTCGATACCGAGTGCCTTGGTCAGGCCGATAAGGCCGTGCTTGGCGACGGGGTAGGGGAAGCAGTGCGGAATGATCTTGTGCCCATGCACCGAAGCGATATTGACGATGCTGCCGCGACCGAGCGAGAGCATGCCCGGCAGGACGGCCCTGGCGCAGTTCCACGCGCCTTTCAGGTCCACCTCGAAGCAACGCGCCCACTCGTCATCGGTGAGCGACAGCGGCTCGTTGAAGACGTTGATACCCGCGTTGTTGATCAGTACGTCCGGCGCGCCGAAGCGCTCCGTCGCGGCGGCCACCATGCGCGTGATGGCCTCCCCGTCGGTGATATCGGCCTGAAACAGCATCGCGTCGTCGGTGTTCAGCGATGCCAGCGTCTCACGTGCCTGCGCGTTGTCCTCGAGCACATTGAGCACGACCTTCGCCCCATGCGCCGCGAACAACCGCGCCGTCGCCGCACCGATGCCCTGCGTCGCACCCGTCACGATGGCGACCTTCCCAGCCAGGCGGGGAAGCGGTGTCGTGCGCGGGTCCGCGGTCATGACAGCGCTCACGTGACGACCTTGTGCCCGTAGCGGGCTTCGGGAAGACCGCGACCGCGCGGCGGCGTGCCGATGAAGATCGCACCGTTGAGCGGCTCGTCCTTCAGCACGGCCTCGTCGAGACCCTTGTACGCGGAAGTGATCACCATCCGGTCCAGCTCGGCGCCGGCAAAGCTCACGCAGCTGGGCTGGCGCGCGGGCAGCTCGATGGTGGCATCGACGCGACCGTCGGGTGCGTAGCGCACCACGCGGGACGCCGCCCACTGCGCATTCCACAGGTAGCCTTCCGCATCGATCGTCGAGCCGTCGGGCTCATGACCGGCGCTCAGCTCGGCGAAACCGCGGATGCGGTCGACCTCACCCGTGCTGTCGTCGTAGTCGCAGGCCATGATCCGTGCCGTCGGCGAATCCGTGAAATACATCGTTTTCCCGTCAGGGCTGAAACAGATGCTGTTGGTGATCGCTGCCTTGGGCAGTGACAGGCGGCTGAGCCCGCCTGCCGGCGTGTAACGCCAGAACGAAGCGATCTGCTCCGGGCCGCGCTCGTTGAGGGTGCCGAAGATGAAGTTGCCACCCCGGTCGCAGCGACCGTCGTTGGCGCGGGTGCCGGCGACATCCGCCTCGATGTCCCCGAGCACGTGCAGCTTGCCGTCGCGTGTATCGAAACGGGCCAGCTGCTTCTCCAGTGCCAGCAGCAGTACGCCGGGCTCATGGGTCAGGGCGAAGCAACAGACGCGGGCGGGCAGCGCGTGTTCGCGCACCACGCCCGTGCCGGGGTCGTAGTCGTAGATCGTTGACGCGGAGATGTCGGTCCAGCGGACCAGTCCCATCAGGTCGTCCCAGATCACTCCCTCGCCATGGGCCTGGCGCTGCGGGGACAAGGGTTTGAACGAATCGGTCATCAGCGGGCTTGCCTGCGGTTCTTGAGCTGGTCCACGAGGACGGCGATCAGGAGGATCGTGCCGCGGACCAGATACTGGTAGAAGGCGTCGATGTTCATCAGACTCATCGCATTCTGCACAGTTCCCATGATGAGAACGCCAACAAGCACGCCGCTGATGCTCGCCCGGCCGCCCATCAGCGAGACGCCGCCCAGGACGCAGGCCGAGATCACGTTGAGCTCGAAGCCCTCACCCGCATTGGGCTGACCGCTGGTCATGCGCGAAGCGAGGATGATGCCGGCCAGTGCGGCGACCAGGCCCTGAATCAGGAAGATCAGGATCCGCACGCGGTCCACCGGCACACCGGCAAGACGCGCGGCATCGGGATTGCCACCGATGGCCAGCGTATTGCGGCCGTAGATCGTCTTGTTGAGCAGTACACCGAAGAGGACGAAGCAGCCCAGCGTGACCCACACCGGCACCGGCAGACCGAACAGCTCCGCGCTGCCCAGGGTGAAGAACGCCTCGCTGGTGACGCCGACCGCCTGGCCCGAAGACGAGATGAAGGCCAGACCGCGGACGATCTCCATCGTCGCCAGCGTCGTGATCAGCGCGTTGATCTTCAGCTTGGCGATGACCGCGCCGTTGATGAAGCCGATGAACGCACCGGCCAGCAGGCTCGCGCCGATACCCAGCGTGACGCTGCCGGTGGCGTTGGAGACGATGGCGCAGAACACGCCGGCAAAAGCCACGGTGGAACCGACCGAAAGATCGAAGTCCCGCGAAGCCAGACAGAACATCATGGTGCAGGCGACCATGCCGATCTGTGAGACGGACAAGGCCAGGCCGACGATGTTGTCCCACGAGAAGAAGTACTGCACGGTGACGCTCAGTACCCCGAACAGCACGATGAAGATGCCGATCAGGCTGTAGTCGTCGATAGCCTGCCAGAGCAGGGCACGGCGGCGGTCGTCGCGTGTTTCGCGCGTCGCGCCGATGGCGGCGGCGTTGGGTTCGGTCATGGTGAAACGTTCCTCGTCGGGATGGCGCTGGCGCCTTCATTGAGAGCGGCGGCGAGGACGTTCTCCTCATTCGCCTGCGCGCGGTCGAACTGTGCGGTGATGCGACCGCGGCACATGGTGACGACGCGGTCGGAGACGCCGAGCACTTCGGGAAGTTCGCTTGAGATCATCACCACGGCGACGCCACGGTCGGCCAGTTCGTAAAGCACGTTGTAGATTTCGTTCTTGGCGCCGACATCGATACCGCGGGTGGGTTCGTCGACGATGAGTACGCGGAGGTCCTTCTCGGCCAGCCAGCGCGACAGCACGGCTTTCTGCTGATTGCCGCCCGAGAGCAGACGGATCTCCTGCCGACGATGCGGCGTACGGATGCGCAGGCGATCGATGAAGGTGTCGGCGGTACGCGCCTCATTGCGGTCGTTGACGAACAGCCCCGCCGTAAGATGGTTGCGTCGCGCACTGATGTTGATGTTCTCCGACACCGAGCGCACGCCGATGATGCCGTCTTCCTTGCGGTCCTCGGGGCAGAACACCAGGCCGTGACGAATGGCGTCGCGCACGTGCGATGGCTTCACCGCACGCCCGTCCACCGTGACTTCCCCGGCGGTGCGGCGATCCGCACCGTAAATCACTCGCATCACCTCACTGCGGCCCGCGCCGACCAGGCCGAAGAAACCGACGATCTCGCCGGCCTTCACCTCGAAGCTCACGGGCAGCTGCACGGCGCGGCCAGTGACGGCCTTGACGTCGAGACGCACCTTGCCGTGCGCACGGGGGCGATAACCGAAGATATCGCTGATCTCGCGACCGACCATGCGCTGCACGAGCTGGTCGCGGGTGACGCCTTCGAGCGTGTCGAAGTCGGCCACCTTACGTCCGTCGCGGAAGATCGTGGCGGCATCGCAAAGCTCGAAAATCTCATCGAGGCGATGCGAGATGTAGATCATGGCCTTGCCCTGCGCACGCAGGTCGTTGACCAGGCGGAACAGCACCTCGGTCTCACGGTGCGACAGCGAGCTGGTCGGCTCGTCGAGGGCGAGGATCTTCGCGTCGCGAAGGATTGCCTTGACGATCTCGACCATCTGCCGCTGACCGATCGACAGCTGCCTGAGCTTCGCACGCGGGTCGAGGTCGACACCGAGGGCGTCGAGGCGCTCACGCGTCCAGGCCAGCGCCTTGCGCCGGTCGACCAGGCCGAAACGCGTTGGCAGGCGACCGAGCAGGAGGTTCTCCATGACCGAGAGCTCCGGTACGTACTGGAGCTCCTGGTGGATCACGGCGACACCGGCGTCGATGGCGTCGGCGGCCTTGCGGAAATGCATGACATGACCGTCGATCGCCACCTCACCCTCGTCGGGGATGTATTCGCCGCCGAGAATTTTCATCATCGTCGACTTGCCGGCACCGTTCTCGCCGAGCAGGCCGTGAACGGTGCCGGCACGCACGGCGAAACCCACGTCGCCGAGCGCGCGCACGCCCGGGAACGTCTTCCCGATGTGGCGAAATTCCAGGCGTGGCGTGTCACTCATCATCAGAGACCCATTTCCTTGCGGACTTCCGTCACGTTGGCGCGTGTCACCAGCTTGCCGGTGGTCAGCGTGAGCGGCGGCGGGGCCTTGTCGTTCTTGATCCATTCGTACATGTTCACCGAGGTCTCATAGCCATGACGCTTCGGGCTGATCAGTACGCTGCCGAAGAAGCCGGTCGGCTGGGCTTTGGCGAACTCGTTGAGTGCCGACTTGCTGCCGCCGATACCCACGCCGATCATGTTGTCGGCGCGTAAGTTACGACCTTCCGCAGCGCGCACGGCACCGAGCACGGCTTCATCGTTCAGGCCGAACGCGACCCAGTGCTTGAACTTCGGGTTCTGCGTGATGGCGATGTTGGCCGCGTTGAACGCGTTCTCCGTATCGGTCTTGGCTTGCGGCGCGTTGATCACGTTGGCCTTCGGGAAACCCGCGGCGGTGAGCGCGGCGATCGCGCCATCCGTACGGTCCTTGGCGGTCGGCAGCTGGTCGTACGAAATACGCAGCGCGCCGGTTTCTTCCGGCTTCCAGCCACGCTTCTTCATCTCTTCGGAGATCGCCTGACCGACCTGCTCACCGATCTTGGTCGCCGAGATGCCCATGTGCGGCACGGATTCGATCGGCTTGCCCGAACCGTCGACGAGGCGATCGTCCACGGTCATCAGCTTAAGCTTGTCGATCCTGGCCTTGGCGACGATCGACGGACCGAGTTTGACGTCCGGCGTGCAGATGACGAAGCCCTGCGCATGCTGGGACTTCAGGTTGTCGATGGCGGTGAGCACCTGCCCGCCATCGGGAGCGGCAATCTTGACCAGGGTGAAGCCTTTTTCCTTGGCGGCCTGTTCGGCGTACTTCCACTCGTCCTGGAACCAGGGCTCCTCGGGCTGTTTCACCACGAAACCGATCTTGACCGGCTCGTCGGCGGCGAAAGCCGGTGCCGAGCCGATAGCGAGTGCGACAGCCAGGACACGTAGGCCCAGTGCGATTTTCGTTTTCATGCGTTCCCTCCTCGGATTACTCATGGTCGACCAGCCCACGGCGACGGGCCACGGCGATCGCGCCGGCTCCCGCTAGATCGCGTTGGTCGTCGTCGCCCAGCACCGTCACGGTGCCGGAGAAAAAGTCGTCGCCTTCGACCAGCCGCGCGATCGCTTCGCGCAGGATCGGCTTGCCGCTGACGACAAAGCGCGTGCCCGGACTCATCCGGATCGCGCTGGAATTCTTGAGGGTGAGCAGGTCGGAACCCAGCACCGCGCCTAGCAGGAAGTTGGCGCGCGCATTGGCGTCGTACACCGCGAACTGATCGAGGATACGCACGCTGAAGCACGCACGGCCCAGGCCTATCTTGTTCGCCGAAGCGGCACCCGCCAGCAGCATTTCCGGATCGATGCGTTTGGCGAAGCCTTCCTTCAGCGAGCCAGCCAGGATGGTGTCGTGCGAGATCACGTGCAGCAGCTCACCGGCCAGCGTCGTGACGCAGCCATCGATGCGCCCGCTCTTGTCGATGCTGACGAACTTCGAGTGCGAGCCTGGCAGCACGATGACGGTGGGTTCGTCGAGGCCCAGGCGTTCGACCAGCGCGAAGGATTCGGTCTCCTCGCCGCGCATCATGTCCATCGCCTCGCAGTTGTGCAGGCCGATGTGGTCGACGGCGTTACGCACACCCGGCACGAACCAGATCGGCGCGTGCCATACGTTTTCGACCAGCGACTCGCGCATGGCCTTTGCCAGGTCGTCGATGCTTGCCGGTGCCGGTACGTGCGGAATCTCGCAGAGCCCCACATTGGAGGTGATCATGCCCGAGGCGAGTACGCGGCCGATGTCGCCGGCTTCCAGCCTGGCGTTGGCGAGAGCTTCGGCGATGGTCTCGCGGACGCCTTCCTCCAGCTTGCGCGTATTGCCGGTAATGGCGGTGTCGCGTACGCCGACCTGTCGGGCACCGTGTCCAACGACCTTGCCGTCCTGCCAGACGGTGACTCGCGTGTTGGTCGTGCCTGTGTCGATGGTGAGGATGTTCATCGAGTGTCCGTGGGAAGAGCGCTACGGATTCTTGGCGTTCGCGAATCAGGCAGGCAAACTAGAATTTGTCGGGGTCTTCCCCAAAAAAAATTTGATGACTTCGCAATGAAGCGCTCCCTACCCCTGAATGCCGTGCGCGTCTTCGAACTTGCAGCGCAGCATTTGAGCTTTACGAAGGCTGGTGAAGAACTCTCTCTGACGGCGGCCGCGGTGAGCGCTCAGGTCAAATTGCTGGAGTCCTATCTCGGTACGCCGTTATTTGTGCGGAGCAACAATCGACTGTCGCTGACGGCGGCCGGTGAGAATTATTTTCCCCGCGTTCGCGACGCGTTTCGTGCGCTGCAACATGCTACGGGCCAGGTGATGGGCGAGCGCCCGGCCTCTTTGAGGGTGTCGGTGCCGCCCACGTTCGGTACGAAATGGCTGGTGCCGAGGTTGTTCCGCTTTTTCGGAAGGCATCCCGGGATCGCTGTCGAGGTCGTGACGGACGGTGCCGAGGAGGGTGGCTGGGACCTCGCGATCGACGATCGGCTGGGCGAGGGTCTCGAGCAGGTCATCCTGGCGAGCAGCGGCTACACGCCGGTGTGTTCGCCCGCTGTGGCGGCTCGTGTCGGGGAGCCTGCCTCGCTGCTCGACCAGATGCTGTTGCATGAGCGGTCCAATCGCCGCTCGGCGGCCGCGGCGAGCTGGGATCAGTGGTTCGAGCGCGCGGGGATCGAGCCCGGAGCCATCGCGCGCGACATGGGCTTTGGTGACGGCACGATGATGCTGCAGGCGGCGATCGAGGGGCAGGGCGTGGCGCTGGCGCAGGAACTGCTGGTCGCATATGACCTCGCCGCCGGGCGACTGGTCGAGCCGTTCCGGCTCGAGCTGCCGTTGCAGCACACGTATTACCTGGCAGTGTCGCGCGATGCGGCGTCGCGCGAGGAGACGATGGTCTTTCGCGACTGGTTGTTCGCCGAAGTATCGGTCGGGGCGTGAGCGGTATCCACGCCCTGACGTGGTACCGCCAGTGTTCACGATCGGCTTCGGGTCATTCGTCAAAGGGATGATTCGAACGAGCGTGCTCGGTGATTTTCCACGCCGCATCCGAGATGTCCACGACAACGCGGTCGTATACCCCTCCCCTGGTATCGGTCGAAGCTTCGTCCAGTAACGTCCCGTCCTCGCTTATCATGGCCAGGACGATATCGAAGATGGCGTATTGCCCTGTAACGCGCGACGTTAACGAGCCGAGGATGGCCAGCGTCGTATCGTTCGCAATGGCATCCGGCATGGATTTTCGGTAGTAAGGGGCAACACTGGCAGCCTTCGCCTGGGGGCCGAACTTCGCGGTGCCAACGATGATCTCATAGAAGTTCTTAAAGAAAGCCGCTGCTGTCGCTGGGTCGATCTCGGCTGGATTCTCCTGATATGTCGCCACCGGGCTGGCCAGCGGAGATCGGCCCAGGACCTTGCTGCCGAGTGTGTTCGCAAGGGCGCTGGCTGCGGCCGTGAATGCGGCTCCCCCATCACGAGCCGTGTACTTGACGCGGAAAATGACGTCGGTGAGTCGCGAGGCGCCTTTGCCCAGCACCGTCTCCCACCCGGTCCTGATGCCGGGCAGCTCCAGTCGCCATGTTGAGATGGCGCCCGTGCCTTCGAAGGGCAGTAGCCGGCAATCGTCAAAAAGCAGCGAGGCCAGCACGCTCTCACCTTCCGCCGTCAGCGCGTCGGCGGTCCGTGTCGACACCGCGGTCTGCTGATTGGCCCGCACAGAGGTGCGTAGCGCCTCGTGTGTGCCGGTCTCGGGTTTGTAGAGGCGTTCGAGTGCCTTCGTGTCCGCCTCAGTAAGAATGGTGCTGCTGATCTGTGTGAGTAAAGCGGGCACGTGGCACGTGGAATCGACGGCCTCCACGCCG
Source organism: Luteibacter sp. 1214 (assembly GCF_031455395.1). NCBI lineage: Bacteria > Pseudomonadati > Pseudomonadota > Gammaproteobacteria > Lysobacterales > Rhodanobacteraceae > Luteibacter > Luteibacter sp. 1214. Next base: position 177,405 of record NZ_JAVDSQ010000006.1, on the reverse strand, counting down.
TTCAGGACAAGCGTGACCGAAACATGCTGGATCTGGCGCAGGTAATGTCCCGGATAATCCTGATCAAACAACAGCGACGGCAGCGAGAACACGAAGCCCCTGCCGGACAGCCCATGGCGCAGCGCCGTGACGTCATCGCCACCCTTCAGCCCCGCAAGCGATATGTCTCGCTCCACCAGTATCCGCCGCTCGTTTTTGCGAAGGTAAGCGGAGTCGATCATCAACAGATCGCGTTGAAACGATTCGCCGGCCAGCATGCCTTTCCACTTGTCGGACCACGCTGCGGAACTGACAAACTCGCTGGCGAAATCGCCTGTGTCGCGTTGGTAAGCAGCCTCCGCATCCAGGCACAGTGCGAAGACCGCGTCATATGCCATCGAATAAATCGATGTCAGTTGGGAAATCATCCAGTGATAGGTCGGCCCGATGGCGAAGCCAGTCGTCATGAATACGTATTCGTCATCCATGAGGCGCAGCTTGGTCTGGGCTTCGTCCAGCGCAAGACCCGCCGCCGCCACCGCAAGGTCCTGCACCGCTATCTCGCTGTCGCAGACCGACAACTCGGCCTTGGCGGTCGCAATCTCAAATTTCCATTCCGCCGTGCGGCGAGCGAACTCGGCCTCTTTGAAAGCCGCCTGAGCCGCCACGTCCATCATGTCGGCCGCGTATTTCACGGCCTGGCTCACTGCACCGGCGATGGCTCCTGGTTTAGCACCCCCTGAGGCCACCCCGAAGATGGTCGGATAGACTTCGCTCCCTTTCTCGACGCTGCCGAACACCCCAGCCTGGGTGCGCAAGAAACCGGCCGTCGTGCCGAGCACGAAGCCAGCGGCCTCGGCGTGGTAAAGGCCATTGTCCACCAACCGTTCGAAATGCTTCTTGCGCTCGAGGAGAAGGTCACGACCGCGCTCAAGCTTTAGTCGCTCGGCTCGTGCGGACGTGAGCCCGTTGCTCTGAAGATTGATGGTGAAGCGGTGAAGATCGATAAGGTTCTTCTGCTGCATGACCGCCAGTTCGGCGTCGAACTCCGCCTCATACACGTGGAACAGTTGCTGGCCCATCTCCGTCAACCAAGCCGCCGCCTCCCGGGCCTTGGGCATGATCTCGCCATATCGGTAGCCCGGCGCGGTCAGCGTCCGGGATGGCCTGCCCTGGCTCGATGAGCCCGTGCGCGGATTCAGCAGGTAATTGAGTGAGGTCTCGCCCGCGTACAGGGGAAGTAACCCGGGTTTGCCGTCGAGGGTCAAGCCATGGCGTAGGTTGTCCATGCGACGTACGAGATTCCGGTGAGCCTGCGTGATCCGCCGGTCTGGCGAGGCATGCAGGGCTTCCATCGACAGCGACTTCAGTTCGGTTACCTGCCACCGCTCCGGGGCTAACGGTTCCGGTAGCCGACCGATAAGACGCAATGCCTTCTCGTAACACAGCCACGCCTCCACCAGTGCGTCGCGCGTCATTTGCCGGTAGAAACTGTCGCCTTCGGCGAGCCATAGCTCGACGAGGAAAAGGAACGTCGCGCGGCGATAGTGGTCGAAGTTAAAGTCGGCCAATGCATCCGGATCCTGCACATAGGTCTGGCTGGCGAGCGCACCGCCCTTGAGGGTGAGCGGCACGGCATTCCAGTACCTCGACATACCATTACCGCCATCAGGCAAACCGCGCTGCGGATCGAACAGGTGCCTCGTACACCATTCCTCAGCAAGGCGGAATTGCCTTGTTTCGCGAAGACGCCATGCGACCAGCCATGGGACGTGGAAGAAGAGCTCCCAGAAATACACGCCGTTGCAACCACCGAAGTCGATGGGCGACGGCGAGGCATCGCTGGTCGCGCCAGGCTCTTCCATTGTTTGCGTGCGCCAGGCGAGCACGCGCTGAACGGAGTGTGTGGCCAAGGCAACGAGGCGCTTGCCGAAAAGGGTGCTGAGGGGAATCGCTGTCGGTGGCAGCGTGCTCCCTCCTTGCGCCTTACGATTCGCCTCAGTGAAGTCCAGGCTATGTATGCGCGACGCATTGCAGCGCATGACGACCGACGGCACACCATCGTCGGGTTGAAGCTCGTCCGCCAGCAGGTCGACAATCGCCAGGCGCGCAGTTCGCGTGGCATATGGTTCCGACCTGGACTTCAGGCGGCTGAGCGTCACCGTGATTTCGAATGGATCGTTGAGCTTGCTTCGCTCCACGAAGAATTCACTCGTCAACGCGGCGAGACTGTCACCAGCCTTACATACGAATTGTGCAAGTTCCGCACCCTTACTATCGGTAACGCGAACGAGCGTGTCAGCCAAAGCAATCCCGGAGGTTGGAAAGTTCCACTCCCACCGCCCCATCGAATACCGGAAGTCCCGGTTATAGACGCTTACCGAGCCCAGCAAGCTTTTTGCTTCCTGGTAAGAATAGTAACCAAAGTTACCGGACCACTTTGCGAAGGAAAGTGAGCGGCTCGATCCGTCCGAGAAAGTCAACTCGGCCATTTTTCCGGGTGCTCTGCTATATCTTCTCAGCTGGAGGTAGCCAGGCTTCGACGGTGAGAGCCAGAGGTTCGTATCGTAGCTGTCGGTAGACGGCATATCGCTAGGTAAAGACGGTAACGCCATGTTCCCTTCTATCCCGTACAAGACACGTATCCGATCCCCGTTCGCCGCGGAATCTAATTTGATAAAAGGAATGTGAAGAGGTTCTGAGACAGGAGCTTTGAAATATCTGTCACGCAGAGCCTCTTTATCCTTTTCATCCGCGCTCGCAATCGCTTCGGCTTCTGCCTTCCATTCATCTTTAAGTTTGGTCAACGTCCGATTCAACTTTTCATCCGCAATGACGTTCTGGCTTTCGCCAGCTAACTCGTCGCGTATGATGGTGGCAGCTCCCACATATCGATGCTGAATGACCCTGGGGTCGTCGAACATCCTGCTCCACCGGTCGACGAGCTTTGCCTCGCGTGGGCGTCCGACAGGGTCGTCTGTATCGATCTCCCGCGTTTCGACGAGAAGAAGATCCTTTGCGGCGATGTAGTAATCGCTGTTGCGCGCGTAGGTGGCCTTTTTCTTCTTCCAGGACACGTCGGTATCGCGTGTGACCAGTAGAGCGACCAGCCAGGGATCGTCCGTACGTGGGCCGCTTTCGTCCACCATCACGACAATGCGGGGTTGGTAACTCAGCGTTTTCATCAGGGTCTTGTCAGGTTGGCCACCGCACCGTTCAGGCCGACCCGCCGGATCGGTGCCGTCGAGCCGAATAAGCTCGTTGGCCGTGCTCCATTGACCATCGGTCTGCAGGTAGGCGTAACACAGCCGGAAGACATAGACGTCGCTTGTCTTGTTGTCGAAGTTCGCGGCGGTGCCGTCACGCTCCAGCCACACGATGTATCGGCGCCCTGCAATGACGACCGGGCGAACCGCATCGATCGAGGTTCGCGGGTCGTTGCCGAAGTTGGCGCTCGTTTCCTTGTTGAGAGGTGTCTGCACGATGACGCCCGTGGCGGGCAGCGTGATCTTCTGCCATTCTCCCCAGGCCAGCATACTGGGTGCGCCTCGGGTGTCCCGGATCGACATGTCCAGTGTGCGCCAGTAATACTCCGCCGGCTCCACGTTTGATCGGCCGATGAAGTGAAACGTGTCGTTCTGAGGATCCACCCCGTCGTGATACGCGGATAGCGGCTGGATATTGCTGACGCGCTCGAAGCCGGCCAGGTAAGTCAGCATAGCGGTCTGAATCTCGTCGGCAGCGAACTTACCCTGCCCCACGAGTTTCTCAAAAGCCTCGAACAGGCTTGATTTGCTGCTCCGGCGGGATGGATCGAGAAAGCCCGATGGCTGGCGCTTCATCGTGTTGTAGGTCTGCCACGAGCCGAACTGGCTGCGCCAGGCTCGCCACGCCTTGCGTTCGCTGACGAAGTGTTCCTGCCATGCATAGCCATCCTCCAGGCGCGCATACACGCGATGGATGTACTGCTGCAGGCTGGCGATGGCGGCGGCGACACGCGTCGTACGAGGCTCGCTTCCCACTTCGACGTCGGTGAGCAAGTAGGCGGACAGGTCGACACGGCGCACCATCTCCGGCAGTGGTACGGGCTGCGAGCTTCCGAAATGCAAAAGCCACGTGCACAGTGCGTCGCGCCAGGCTTCCGCGAGCGTGCCATCCAGGGCGGTACGCTGGGAGGCGTCCAGGGTGGTACTCAGGCCCGCAGCCACGCGCTCGACCTGCGGCGCGTCCGGCGTCTCCTTCATGTCATTGAGATCCTTCAGCGTGGCGACTGAAATTCCCAGCTCCCGCTGCAAGGCCAGCAAACGCATGACATAGTCGATGTCCGCCACGTCTCCCGCGATGCCGGCAACGGCTTTTTTTCCGATGCTCCTGGAGAGCTCGCGGATCTCCGTGGGGGTGGCGCCAAGCAGTCTGGCCAGGTTCGCTGCCGCTTCGTCAATGGCAGGCGGCTCCTTTTCATGGGTGCGCTTCAGGTACGCCAATGCATCTGGCTCGTCGAAGCCAGTTGCAAGCGTTCCCACCCAGTCGCGGTAGCGGCTTAAACGATAGAGCATGTCAAGCCTGATCGAATGTGTCGGCTTGCCGTCAGAGCTCCGCAGGTTGAACCATTCCGGATGAGCGACGAGGCCATCGATACAAGTGCCGCTGAGGCCGAACATGCGGACCACCGAAGCGATACGGTGAACCCGATGCCAGCGTTGCGTCATGTCGCTGGAGAATGTGCTTGCGTCCGCGTCACCATCGACGCGGTTGTTCAGAGCCATCATGGCGTCGCCGAGCAACTGGTAACCGCTGACGCCGGCCCAGGTCAGGACGGCCGGGGCCTGGGCGACGTCAAGTGCGAATGCCGTGCGCAGCAATTGACTCGCGACCTCGTTCTGAGACGCGGCGGTATCGGCGATCGCATTGCCGAGTTTTGACACGTAGTCCTCGACGGGCGATACGGTGTCAGGCTTTTTCAGCTTCGTCAGAAGCCCGGACAGCTTGATACGCAGGGCTGGACTCTGCATGGCCTGTGCGGCGGGAAGGATCAGTCCGTTGTTGTCCACGAACTCGTTCAGGACCTCGCTCCACGCTTTTCCACCGAGGTCGTAGTCGACCTCGGTGTCTCGCATGAGCTTCTTGATCGTCAGCGTATCCAGCCGACTGGTCGACAGCGATTGGGCAGCATCGGCAAGAGCCGCCAACCAGGCGTTGGTGGCGGTGGTCGGCGCCGTGTCGTCACAGAGCGGCTTGAGCTTAATAAACGAAAGATGGTGCTGCCGGGCCCAGTCGGCCGCGTTCCAGATGGCCGGTATGACATCGAGGATGTCGAAAGCATCCAGCGAGCTGGTTATAGACGGGTTACCCGCGATCTGGGCGTTGTAACCGTTGGTCTGCTGCTCGAGCAGGTCCAACATGGCGAGTCCTTCTTCGATGCTAAGGCCGAGCAGACGCGGTAGCGACGTCAGGCGGTAGCAGGCGGAGATCACTGGCAGCGTGCACGCCCTTGTTTTCTGCACCGCGTCGACACGTTGCAACAGTTGTTCCAGCAACGTGGTGTCGATGCGCAGTGCGGTGGCGAGCGCTGCGGTGTCGTCTGCCGTGAACGGCTTGTTGGTTACCTTGATCAGGCTGTCGAGTAGCGCAGGCGTATGACCGATCGCATAGACGGGGAGGTTCCCGATAAGCGCGGCGAAGCCGTCCGGAGTGATCTCTGTGCTGGCTTTCAGATGGCCGTAGAGGCCTAGTGCGCGTAGCGTCTGCTCGGTCGGTAAGGTATCCGCCGCTGCCTTCTCTGCAGCGAGCGCGCTGCGAAGCAGCAGGTCGGCTTCGGCGTACGAAACGTCGAGGCGCGTGCGGACTTGCAGCAGGCGCTGCATGCGATCCATGTGCTTGGCTGTTAGTCCGGCGATTTCCGTATCCATGGCGTCGGCGGATCCGGCACGCTGTTTTATCCACAGCGGGCCGGCGCCTGCATTGATAAACGCAGCGCCATACGCTTTGCTGGACGGCTTGCCCGTGCCGTCGGGAGCGTATCGGGCGAGGGACACAGCGGTGGCTGCATCGGCTTCCTTGGCAACGCCGTCGACGGCCAGAAGATGGCGTACATCACGACGTTTCAGTCCCGTGGCTTCCATGAGCGTCTTCACTGCGCTCAGTTCGCCAAGGGTGGCGCCAGCTTTTTTGCTGAACAACGCTGCCGCGGACGCATCCGTGGTCACGGCGGGCCCGATCAACATCTTGCGCACGGCGGGAGAGAAGCCGCAGCCCATTGTCACTGCGTCGCGCAAGCCTTTACTGGGTTTCTCCGTGGCGACGAATGCCGGGAATTCCGGGTCCGAATGGCGCACTGCCCGCCATAGCGGGATGCCGCGCAGGTGCAGGATGCTGAGTACGCGATTCCATGGCGCGTCATAGGGGAGCCCGATGGGTGTCGTGGCGCTGACCATGCGCTCCTGGACGCTCGCGGAGCTGCCGGTGCACAGGACAATGCGCTTCTCCAGCAGCTCGTTAACGAGATCGAGCGTGGAATATTCCCGACGGAGCGCCGCGCTATCGAGAGCGAGGTCGGGGAGGTCTGGTCGTCGCATCGCGAGCAGGCAGGCTTTTTCGGGGGCGGCGCCCTCTTCGAGCCGGCTGCTCAACGTGAACAAGTCGCTGAGATAAGCCACCGGGCCCGTCTCGTCGTCGACGGCTCCTGCCACCGTCAGCAGATTCGCATCCTCGGCGAAGAGTGCGCTGTACGTAGCCGCGTCGATGGTGGCGGCGGATGGAGCATTCGTGACGTCGCTGTCGCTGCTCATCAGGGATCCTTCCCTTGGTTAAGGCGACGGAACGTCGCGTATCAGGACGCTAGCAGTTGGATTCAGGCAGTGATATAGACCGTTCGTTGTAGGTGACCCGCCGCGATTCACTACGGAGGCTTAGCGCTCGTCCGCAGATTTGTGCTTTCGCCACCAGATGACGCCCAGCCCGATCACTGCCGCGGCGATGGCCAGATAAATCCCCGTCTGCCCGCGATGGATCCACATTGACAGCCATTCGTGGTTATGCGCGCCGAAGTAACCCAGATACACCCAGATCGGCACGCTGATGGCGGCGGCAAGGCCATCGAGCAGCAGGAACCGGAAGAAGCCCACGCGATGAGTGGCACCGGCGGTGATGAACACCGCGGTACGCATACCCGGCAGGAAGCGGGCCACGAACATCATGCGGTTGCCGTACTTCTCGAACTTCTCCTGCACTTTCGCATAGCGCTCGGGGGTGAGCAGGCGGGCAACGACACGCCAGCTCATGATCCGCCCGCCGAAATGCCGGCCCAGCAGGAACATCGTGGAGTCGCCGAACAGCACGCCCGCCATGCCGACGCCCACCATGGTGTGGACGTCGCCATAGCCGAGCCCGGTAATGATGCCTCCGGCCACGAGGGTGATGTCCTCGGGCAGCGGGATACCCGCGCCACAAAGCATCAGCGCGAAGAAAACGGCGGCGTAGCCGTTCCTTCCGAAAAAATCGACGAGGTCGTTGAGTAGATCCATCAGTGGCGCGTAAAGCCGGCTGGGGCCGGTCCCTTCGAGGAACGAGGCGGGGATGATCCCATGGATCGTGTTATGAGAGCGGTGCGCCGCATCATTCGCCCGCCGTGCGGGCCGGCGCGGCGCGGGCCGCCAGGAGAACGCGCAGTTCCGCCTTCTCGGTGTCGTCCAGCACGCCTTCGCGAACCCGGGAGATCAGGTACTCGCGGCGTTGTGTCGTCGCCTGTCGCTCCATCTGAATCAGCGCGTCGTGGAACTCCACGCGCTGCATCTCCGGCTCGCCGATGACCTCGGCCGACATCAGCTTCTGCAGCGAGGCGTACTCCGGACGCTCCATGAAGTACTCGACCAGCACGGCCGGGCGGATGCCGGGACGCGCGCGGGCCACATCGAGCAGCTCGGCCAGCAGCGCCACGCCAGGCCGGTCGAGGCGGAGAAAGGGGTAGGGTGGCTCCACTTCGGCCGCCAGATCGGGCTGGGCGAGCAGCAGGGTGATCGCGCTGCGGACCAGGCTGCGCTGGACGTTGGTGGGGCGGTTGGCGTCCTGGCGCGGGGCCGGCGGCTCAGGCTCCAGTACGGCACGGGCGCCGGTGCGGCGCTCCAGCTCCTGGCCCATGAGATCGCGGAAGGCGCCATCGGGCAGCTTCGCGATCAGCGGACGGGCCCGCTCGGCCAGGCGGGCGCGGCCGTCGAGGCGGGTCACGTCCACGTCCCGGGCCAGTTCCTCGAAGAAGTACTCCGACATCGGCATGGAGTCCTTCATGCGCTTCTCGAAGCCCTCCTTGCCTTCCTTGCGGACCAGGGTGTCCGGGTCCTCCCCGTCGGGCAGGAACAGGAAGTGGGCCTGGCGGCCGTCGCGCATGCGCGGCAGCACCGATTCGAGCGCTCGCCACGCGGCAGCCTTACCGGCACGGTCACCGTCGAAGCAGAAATAGACGTCGGGGGCGGCACGGAAGAGGACTTCCGCGTGGTCCGGCGTGGTCGCGGTGCCCAGCGTGGCCACGGCGATGGGCAGCCCGGCCTGATGCAGGGCGATGACGTCCATGTAGCCCTCGACCACCATGATCCGGGTGACCTGCTGGTGCGCCTGCTTCACCTGCCACAGCGCGAACAGTTCCTTGCCCTTGTGAAACAGGGCGGTCTCCGGCGAATTGAGGTACTTGGGGCTCTGCTCGGACGACAGCACGCGGCCGCCGAAGGCGATGACCCGGCCGCGGCGATCCAGAATGGGGAACATGACCCGTTCGCGGAACCGGTCGTATCTGTTGCCGCGCTCGTTGCTGGCGACCATGCCTGCTTCGTTGAGCAGCTGGCGCCGACGGTCATTGGTGCCCAGCGCCTTCATCACGCCGTCGAAGCCGGCGGGGGCCCAGCCGATGCGAAAGCGTTTGACGATCTCCTCGTCCAGCCCACGGCCGTCGACGTAGGCCTTCGCCTCGGGGCTGCTGCCCAGCTCGCGCTGGTAGAAGCTGGCCGCTTCGTCGAGGAGGGTGTAGAGGTCGCTGCGGTCTTCCCGTGGCTTATCGTCACGGCCGCCCTCGTAGGGCACTTTCAGGCCGGCGGACTGGGCGAGTTCCTCGATCGCGTCGGGAAACTCGAGCCGGTCGTAGTCCATGATGAACTTGATCGCGCTGCCGTGGGCGCCGCAGCCGAAGCAATGGAAAAACTGCTTCTGCGGGCTGACGTAGAACGACGGCGAGCGCTCGTTGTGAAACGGGCAGCACGCCGTCCATTCGCGCCCTGCCTTCTTCAGCGGGACACGCCGCTCGATCACGTCGACGATGTCGACGCGGGTCAGCAGTTCATCGATAAAGCTGTCGGGAATACGGCCACGCATCAGTCGCCTAGGATGCCACGCATCCGCTTCCGTATGGAGTCCGCATTCCCTTATCGGGCGATCAGAACGCCAGGTGGAAGACGCCGATGACCGCCAGGATCGCGATCACGAACAGGATAAGGAAGATGGCGAAGCAGACCTTGGCGATCGTGCCGGCGATGCCCGAAATCCGGCTGAAGCCGAGGGCGCCGGTGACCAGGGCGATGAGGCCGAAAATAATGGCGTACTTGAGCATGGGATCTCTCCGTCGAGCGCCGGAGGAACGTCCTGCCAGCCGCGGTGCGGAGCATGCTCACAAATGTGTAGGCTCGCCGTGAAACGGCGAGGCCTGTAGGAGCGCGCCCTTCGCGCGAAGCCAACTTTGCGTCGGGCTCGGGTCGCGCGCGGGGCGCGCTCCTACAAGTACTGGGTCAGGCGAGTCTGGCCTTAACCTTCCCGGCCACCGCGCCCATATCGGCACGTCCGGCGGCCCTTTCCTTTACCAGCGCCACGACCTTGCCCATATCCCGTGCGGTCGTCGCACCCGTCTCGGCGATCGCCGCGGTGATCACGTCGTCCAGCTCGGCGTCGCTGAGCTTGGCCGGGAGGTAGCCCTCGATGACGCTCATCTCATAGCGCTCGATGGTCGACAGGTCCGTACGACCCGCCTTGTCGAACTGCTCGATCGAGTCGCGGCGTTGCTTCTGCATCTTTTCGAGGACGGCCAGGACCTGGTTATCGTCCAGCTCGATCCGCTCATCGACTTCGCGTCGCTTGATCTCGGACTGCATCAGGCGGATAACTGCCAGACGGTCTTTCTCGCCGCCCTTCATGGCGGCCTTCATGTCTTCGGTGATCTTGGATTTCAGACTCATGGCATTTCTCCGGGACGACGAAAAGCCGGCTCCACCTTTCGGCGAAGCCGGCTCGGTTTTCCGCCTGATTGCGGCGGCAGCGGGCGAACGCGCCAGCCGCGGATCCAACACCCGACCGTGAGGCCGGGGAGGCAATCAGTACATGCGGGTCCGGCGCGTCGTGTCGCGAGACAGACGGCGGAGGTGACGCTTCACGGCAGCAGCGCGCTTACGCTTACGCTCCTGGGTGGGCTTTTCGTAAAATTCGCGCTTGCGCGTTTCGGCCAGGACGCCAGCCTTCTCGCACGTACGCTTGAAGCGGCGAAGGGCAAGCTCAAACGGCTCGTTCTCGCGGACTTTAACGCTCGGCATGGAAACTCCACTTGTTTAAACTGACCCGTCTACCCGGGTGAGCCGTGGATTATAACGTGATCGATTCGAAAAATTCAAAGCCCGTGTTAGGTGTGGAAACGTCCTGTGACGAAACGGGCGTCGCCCTTCTGCGCTGGGACCCGGAGAAGCCGGGTCGCGGCCTGCTTTCCCATGCCTTGTTCAGCCAGATCGCCCTGCACGCCGAGTACGGCGGCGTGGTGCCCGAGCTGGCCAGTCGCGACCATGTCCGTAAGCTACTTCCCCTTGTGCGAGAAGCACTTAAGGACGCGGGTCTGACACCATCGGATCTCGGTGGCGTGGCCTACACGGCAGGCCCCGGCCTTGTGGGTGCCCTGCTGGTGGGGGCGTCGGCGGCCCGCGCCATGGCCTGGGCGCTCGGCGTGCCGGCCATCGGTGTTCACCATATGGAAGGTCACCTGCTGGCGCCTTTGCTGGAGGATGACCCGCCGGAACCGCCCTTTGTGGCGCTCCTGGTCTCCGGCGGCCACTCGATGCTGGTCGAGGTGAAGGCCATCGGCGAGTACCGGATTCTTGGCGACACCCTGGATGACGCGGCGGGTGAGGCCTTCGACAAGACCGCCAAGATGATGGGTCTGCCGTACCCCGGCGGTCCCGCGCTGGCCAGGCTGGCGGAGCAGGGCACGCCGGGGCGTTTCCGCTTCTCCCGGCCGATGACCGACCGGCCGGGGCTCGATTTCAGTTTCTCCGGCCTGAAGACCCAGGTCCTGCTGGCCTGGCAGGCTTCGGACAAGACGGATCAGACCCGTGCCGATATCGCGCGGGCCTTTGAAGAAGCCATCGTCGACACCCTTGCGATCAAGTGCCGCCGGGCGCTCGAGGCCAGCGGTGCCAGACGGCTGGTAATCGCGGGTGGCGTCGGTGCCAACAAGCGTCTGCGGGAGCAGCTGGCCGAAGCGGGTGCGAAAGACGGTTTCCGGGTGTATTTCCCAAGGCTGGCGTTCTGCACCGACAACGGCGCGATGATCGCGCTGGCAGGAGCGATTCGCCTCGCGGCGGGTCAGCAGCAGGACCGCACGATTCAGGTGCACCCGCGGTGGAGTCTCGAAACCCTTCCGGCCGCCTGACGTCCCTGTAGGAGCGCGCCCCGCGCGCGATCAAGCGGGGCGTATGTTGCACAAAACGCCCCGGTCGCCGACCCTGTACGCCCCTTCGCACCACCAGAACCCCTCATGGATATCGTCTTCATCGAAGACCTGCGCATCGACGCGGTCATCGGCATCTACGACTGGGAGCGCCGGATCCGGCAGACGCTGTCGTTCGACCTCGAAATGGCTTTCGACAACCGCAAGCCGGCCGCCAGTGACGACATCAACGAGACGCTGAACTACAAGTCGATTTCCAAACGCCTGCAGACGTATGTGGAGTTGTCCAGCTTCGGCCTGGTCGAGACACTGGCCGAGCGCTGCGCCGAGATCGTCCGTGAGGAGTTCGGCGTGTCGTGGGTTCGCCTGAAGCTGTCCAAGCCCGGTGCCGTACGCGGGGCGAAGGCCGTGGGTGTCCGCATCGAGCGTGGCACCCGACCGGAATGATCCACTTCGAGAAAACACTGACCGTCATGGAAGACTTTGTCGCGTCCCCCGAGCTGAAGCGGGTGGCTTTCGTCGCAGGCCTGTTCGTCGTGGCCTGGCTGGTTGGTCTGCTTGGCCGCGTGTTCCTGCATCGCGTCGTACGTGTCGCCACCCGTCATACCGCCTGGCGCTGGGACGACGCGCTCTATGAGTACGGCGCGTCCCGGTGGCTGGCGCGCATGCTGCCGGCCATCGTTGTCTATTACGGCATCGGGATGTTCCTCTCGATCGCCGACGACGACATGGGTGCCTTCATCCGCAACCTCGCGGTCTGCTGGATGATCGTCTGCGTCATCGCGTCGCTGGGTCGCGCACTGATCGCATTCGAATCGCTGTACAGCGCCACGCCGGCGGGCAAGCGTTCGATCAAGGGCGTGGTGCAGTTGCTGCAGCTGGCGTTGTGGATCGTCGCCCTTGTCCTAGTGATCACCAAACTCACCCATCAGAGCATCGGCTTGCTGCTGTCCGGCATCGGCGCGATGTCGGCGGTGTTGCTGCTGGTATTCAAGGATACGATTCTCGGCTTCGTCGCCGGAATCCAGCTAAGCACCAACGACATGCTGCGCGTCGGCGACTGGATCACGATGACGTCCGCCGGTGTCGACGGCGACGTTATTGACATCACGCTGCATACGGTCAAGGTACGCAACTTCGATCGCACCATCGTGACGGTGCCGACCTGGCGGCTGATCGCCGAGTCGTTTCAGAACTGGCGCGGCATGCAGGATTCCGGTGGCCGGCGGATCAAGCGCGAGCTGTTCATCGATGCGGCGGGCGTGCGGTTTCTCGAGGACGAGGAGCTCGAGCGTTTCGGCAGGATGCATCTGCTGACCGCCTATCTCGAGCGCAAGCGCGAAGACATCCGTCGCTGGAACGAAGCGCTGGGTGACGCCGGCAAGCTGCCGGTCAATCGCCGTCGCCAGACCAACATCGGTGCGTTCCGTGCTTACGCGGATGCGTACCTCAAGGCGCATCCCGATGTGCACGACAAGATGACCCGCATGGTGCGCATGCGCGACCCGGGTGCCCTGGGCATCCCGCTGGAGATTTACGCGTTCACCAATACGGTGGTGTGGCTCGACTACGAGCGCATCCAGGCGGATATCTTCGATCATCTGATTGCGATCCTTCCCGAGTTCGGGCTGCGGCCGTTCCAGCAGCCGTCGGGTGGGGATCTGCGCGAGGGCTTCGCGTCCATGCGCTCGGCCGCCGTGGTGACGCCGGTCGCGGCGGAGGACTGACATGGGCCGCGCGTATCTGAGTCTCGGTTCCAACATCGACGCTGCGCGCTGGCTGGGTGCGGCGGTCGCCGAGTTGCGGGCGCGCTTCGGCGCGCTGAATGTGTCGCAGGTGTATCGCAGTGCGGCTGTCGGTTTCGATGGGCCGGACTTCCTCAACCTCGCGGTGGCCCTGGACAGCGACCTGGGGCCGGAAGCGCTCAATGACTGGCTGCATGCGCTTGAAGATCGGCATGGACGGGTTCGGGGTGGCGAGCGTTACGCCGACCGGACGTTGGATGTCGATATCGTCCTTTATGACGATCTGGTCCTGAGCGGGAAGGGGCACCTGGAGCTGCCACGGGGCGAGCTTCGGCATGCGTTTGTGCTTAAACCGCTGGCGGATATCGCGCCGGACGTGCGCCACCCTGTGGATGGACGGACGCTGGGCGAACTCTGGGCTGCCTTTCCGGCGGAGAGTGAGCCGCTGGTGGTCGACGAGGCCTGCACGGTCGCCGTTGCCTGAGAAAGCCGTCGGTCTGGACGTCCTGTCCCGTGACAGCCTCCGGTGGCGGCTGGCCAGCCAAGGTGATACAACGCGTTCCACCAAGGGGTTCTAAGGAAAGGATATGGGTAAGTTCGCACGCAGCTGGGCACTGATGAAGTCCAGCGCCACGATCCTCCGCCAGGACAAGGAGCTGATGCTCTTTCCACTCCTGGCCGGTCTCGCCTCGCTTCTGGTCATCGCGACCTTCGCCTGGCCGGTGATCGCCATGGTCGGATCGAATCAGGTCGATCTCGAAGGCCAGCGCCATCACGTTTCGCCGCTCTTTATGCTGGTCAGCTTCGCGTTTTACTTCGTGCAGTATGGCGTGGTGATCTTCTTCAACGTCGCGCTCGCCTCCGCCGCCATGATCCGTCTCAACGGTGGCGACCCGACGCTCGGTGACGGCCTCCGCGCCGCGATGGGCAAGCTGCCGAACATCATCGGATATGCCCTGATCGCCGCCACGGTCGGCATGATCCTGCGTGCGCTGCAGGAACGTCTCGGCTTCGTCGGCCGCATCGTCGCCGGCATCCTCGGCTTCGGCTGGACGGTCGCCACCTTCCTCGTCGTGCCGGTGCTCGCCGCGCAGGACATCGGCCCGGTGGACGCGGTGAAGCGCAGCACCTCGCTGCTGAAGGAAACCTGGGGCGAAAACCTGATCGGCAACGCCGGCATCGGCCTCGCCGGTGGCATCCTCACCTTCTGCCTGATCTTCGCCAGCGCCGTGTTGTTCTTCGGTGCCGTCGCGACGCATTCGGTGGCGTTGATGATCACGGTCGGCGTCGCGGCGGTTGTCAGTCTCGTCGTGCTGAGCCTGTTCCAGGCGGCGATGCACGGTGTTTACTCCGCTGCGTTGTATCGCTTCGCGACGGAAGGCGACCCGGGTCAGGGCTTCGACCGCGCTCTGCTGGAATCGGCGTTTCGTCAGAAGAACTAAGGCACCGCTGTGATGACGAGGAAGGCCCCGACCACGTTCGGGGCCTTCTTCATTTGTAGATGCTGGAAGCCAACCGATGCCGGTGGGAGCGGACCCTGCCGGTGCTATCACGTAGCCCTTGCGTTACCGCGAATCAGATGTTGAGTGCGCGGCCGCCGTCGACGCGGATGACCTGGCCGGTGGTGTAGTGCGCGTCCATCAGCAGCCAGCGCACGGCTTCGGCGACGTCGGTGGGCTCGCCTTTGCGGCCGAGCGGTGTTTTGGCGATGAGCGCATCGGCGGCTTCTTCGGGCTTGCCGGACTCGGGCCAGAGAATGGCGCCGGGTGCGACGGCGTTGACGCGGACGTCGGGTGCGAGGTCTTTGGCCAGCGCCTGCGTGAGCATGTTCAGAGCGGCCTTCGCCATCGAGTACACCGCGTGTCCGGCAAGCGGACGTTCGGCGTAAATGTCGACGATGTTGACGATCGATCCGCGCGCTTTACGAAGGGCGGGAGTCGCTGCCTGTGCGAGGAAAAACGGTGCGCGCGCGTTGGCGGCAAACAGGTCGTTCCAGTGGGCTGCCGTGGTGTCGCCGATCGGCGTCGGGTAGAACGCCGATGCGTTGTTGACCAGTCCGTCGAGGCGGCCGAAGCGGTCGGTGACGCTGGCGATGAGTATGTCGGGTGTGGCGTCGTCTTCCAAAGCGCCGGCGAAGATGGCGGCGCTTTCAGGGCGCGCAGCGTTGAGCTCCTGCGACAGAGCTTTGGCTTCGTCTGCCGATTGACGATAGTGAATAGCGACGTCGCAGCCTGACGCGTGCAGGTGACGCACGATGGCGGCGCCGACGCGGCGTGCGCCTCCGGTGACGAGGACGACCGGTTGCTTGTTCACGTGCGACTCCCTGTTCTATCGGTGGGGAGCTTGCCGTAAACGGGTGCTGTCGTCACGTCGCGGGTTTGATTTTGCGGGCAGCTGGTTTCTTTGCGGGCGTGCGGCGGGCGGCGGTTTTCTTTGTCGCTTTCCTGGTGGATGCCTTGGCGACCCTGGTGGGGGTGGCTTTGCGGGAGGCGGATTTTTTGGCGGTGGCGCGTTTGGGGGTGGCCGGTTTTTTTGTTGCTGCCTTGCGGGAGCGCCCTTTGGGCGCATCGCCAGCAAGGCTGGCTCCTGCAGAGGCTGCGGCTCGCCTGGCGGTGGGGCCAGGCGGGGTTTCGCCAGCGGAGCTGGCTGCCACTGGGCCGGTGGCGCCCGAGGTGTGTGGCGCTGGCTCGCCTTTCGGCTCGTTGCGCGAGGACTTCTTGCTGCCGCTGCCGTCCGGGGTGTCGTCGCCTTCGATGTGGATTTCGCCGCTGAAGAGTTCCATGGCGGTTTTGGCGACCTGGCCGGTGTCGTAGTAGGCGTAGGCGCCGACGCCTAGTGCACCGACGATGGGCAGCCAGCGGGAGATGCCTTTGCCTACGGCGCGCTTCGAAACGCTGACGCCGATGCGACCGGCGAGACGCTGGAGGACGCTGGTGGCGGCCGTACGGAAGACGAGGCGGTCGCCGACACGGATGGCGATGTCACGGAAGGCCTGCGCGGCAGTGTGGCGGAACAGGCACCAGAGCATCTGTTCCTGGCCGAGCTTCGCCGTTTTGCCATAAGCGGCGGCGATGTCGCTGACCAGCTGGCCCTGGATGCGCCAAATGGCGACGAGTTCGGGGAGAACGGTCAGCCAGCCGAGCGGGCCCGGCGGCAGGGCGAGGGAACCAGCGGTGAGACCCGCCTTGTTCGCTGCCGCGCTGGAGAGGCGGCGGCATTCGTCCTCGACGGTGCCCTTTGCGGCACGGGGGACGTCGCTGTCGGGGATGCGGCTGACGAACTCGAGAATGGCTTTCGCGACGGGGCTTTCGGCGCGGTCGGCGACGACGGCGATGATCTCTTTCGAGGTGGAGGTGGCGTCGTTCTTCGCCATGTGTGCTCCCTGGGATTCGATGGAGGTAATGGTGGGGGTGGGAGCGTGAGTCGGTCATGAAGCCTTGAGGCGGGGTGGGTCGCCAGCAGGGCTGGCTCCTACAAGGAGCCGAGTTTGATCGGGGCGGGGCGGCGGGTCGCATGTTGCGGCGCAACGGGCGGGTGTATGCTTTGAGGTAAATCTCAAGGATGAAAGCGGCTCGAAAGGTCCAGACCTCATAGTCGCCTCGCCCAATTCCCCCTTCCTGCGGCCGCAGGTAGTTACGTTATAACATTGCCAAGAAGAGTCCCTGATGACACCCGTTCGCCTTGCACTCTGCATCGCCCTTGCCTTGTCCGCCGCTCCGGCCTTCGCGACCGATGACCCGGCTCCGCCGCAAAAAACCACGAATCTGGGCGAAGTGGATGTCAGCGCGCAGCTCGACGCGGCGCGTAACAGCCTTTCGCCCGACACCGGCAGCAGCCAGTACGTCATGGATCGCCAGACGATCCAGGCGTTGCCGCTGGGTGATTCGACGCCGCTGAACCAGGTCGTCCTTCAGGCGCCGGGCGTGGTGCAGGATTCCTACGGCCAGCTGCATGTGCGTGGCGACCACGCCAACCTGCAGTACCGCATCAACGGCGTGCTGATCCCCGAGAGCATCGGCGGCTTTGGCCAGACGCTGGATGCCCGCATGATCGACAGCGTGAAGCTGCTCACCGGCGCGCTGCCCGCGCAGTACGGCGAGCGCACCGCGGCCATCGTCGACATCACCACCCGCACGGCGAAGGACGGCATCGGCGGCAGTGTCGGTATCACCGGCGGCCAGTTCGGCACGCTCAACCCGAATGCCACGCTGTTCGGCAAGAAGGACGACTGGAGCTTCTTCCTGACCGCCAACTACCTCGAGAACGATGTCGGTATCGAAAACCCGACCTCGAGCCGCAAGGCCATCCACGACCACACCAACCAGGTGAAGGCATTCGGCGACATCTCGTACCTGATCAATAACGACACGCGCCTCAGCTTCATGTTCGGCGCGACCAACAACCGCTTCGAGATCCCGAACAATCCCGGCCAGTCGCCGCAGTTCGGTTACCTCGACGTGACCGACTTCGACTCGGCACAGCTCAACGAGCGTCAGTCGGAGAAGACGCGCTTCGGCATCCTCAGCCTGCAGGGCAAGATGGGCAGCACCGCCTACCAGGTCTCGGCCGGCGAACGTTACAGCGGTCTGAACTTCACGCCGGACGACATCGGCGACCTGATGTTCAACGGCGTCGCATCGGACGTCCACCGCGCCAACCGCGCGACCACCCTGCAGGCGGACTTCTCCACGCCGCTGGGCGACACCCACACGCTGCGCTACGGCGTTTACGGTGAGTTCGAGCGCGCGACGTCGAGCAATAATGCGCTGGTGTTCCCGGCCGATGCCGACGGCAATCAGACGTCGACCACGCCGATGAACATCCTCGACAGCAGCCGCATCCTGGCCCGCACCTATGCCCTGTACCTGCAGGACGAGTGGAGCATCGGCGACAAGTGGACGGTCAACTACGGTGCGCGCGCGGATCGCTACGATGCGTTCAAGCCGGAAAGCCAGCTGAGCCCGCGCCTCGGTGTCGTCTATCAGCCGACCGACAGCACGACGATCCACGCCGGTTACTCGCGTTACTTCACGCCGCCGGCCAGCGAGTCGATCAGCCCGACCTCCATCGCCAAGTTCAACGGCACGACCAACGCGCTGCCGGACAACGGTAACGACACGCCCCTGGCCGAGCGCAGCAGCTATTACGACGTGGGCATCTCGCAGAAGCTGGGTGACCAGTGGACCGTCGGCATCGACAGCTATCTGCGTCACGTTGCGCGCATCCAGGACGAAGGCCAGTTCGGTGCCGCCGTGGTCTACTCGACCTTCAACTACGACCAGGGCAAGGTCAAGGGCGACGAGTTCACCCTGAACTACAATGGCGGCGCACTGACCGCGTACTTCAACTTCGCGTACAACCGTTCCGTCGGCAAGCGCATTATCACGGGTCAGTACAACTTCGATCCGGACGATCTCGCCTACATCCAGGACCACTTCATCCACCTGGATCACGACCAGAAGTACACCTCGTCGGGCGGCGTCAGCTACGCGTTCGCCGACAGCACGCGCATCGGTGCCGACTACCTGTTCGGTTCCGGCCTGCGCCGCGACGGCCTCGTGCCCAACGGCGACACGATGCCGTCGTACTTTCAGCTCAACCTGAGCGTGGCGCACGACTTCAACCTCACCAGCCTCGGTGCTACCCACACGCAGCTGGCTCTGGTCAATGCGCTGGATCGCACGTACGAACTCCGTGACGGTTCCGGCATCGGCGTCGGTGCGCCGCAGTTCGGTCCGCGCCGCGGCGTGTTCCTGTCGCTACAGCAGGACTTCTGAGTCCGGGCGCTTCCCGGGGGCTTCGCATCCCCGGGGAGCGCTCCGCTGCAACGGGGCCATGCCTTCGTTTATCCTGAAGGCATGAATACCCGGCTTCCCGAACCCAGCGCCGACGAGCGCGCTCATTCCGAGCACCTGACCAGCCTCCTGCGCGAGGAGATCGCGGCCCACGGGCCGATGCCGTTCTCTCGTTTCATGGAACGCTGCCTTTACGCTCCTGGCCTCGGTTATTACAGCGCCGGCAAGACCAAGTTCGGCGCGGACGGCGACTTCGTCACCGCACCGGAACTGGGGACCTTGTTCGCGCGTTGCGTTGTGCGCGCGTTCGAGCCGGTGCTGGCGTCGCTCGGCCCCGACGCGGATTTTCTCGAGATCGGCGGCGGCAGCGGCGCGTTCGCCGAGGCGGCCCTGCTGGCGCTCGAGGCAGCGGGTGTCGTGCCACGCCGCTTCATGATCCTGGAACCCAGCGCCGACCTGCGTGAGCGTCAGCGCGAACGACTGCATGCGAACCTTCCTGCGGGGCTTGCGGCACGTGCCGTATGGCTCGACGGTCCGCTCGAGGAGGAGTGGGACGGCGTGATCTTCGCCAACGAGGTGATCGATGCGCTGCCGACGACGCGGTTTACCGCGCGCGACGGAGAAATCTACGAGGAGTACGTGATCCTCGACGGCGATGGCCGCTTCATGCGTAGCGATCGTCCGGCGGACGCGCTTGTCGGCGGCGCCGTCCGTCACGTGGAGCGTGACCTCGGACGCGAATTCGACGCGGGTTACCGGACGGAAATTCTTCCGCAGCTGCCGTACTGGATGCAGGCGGTGGCGGGCACGTTGCGCCGTGGCGCGATGGTGTTCGCCGACTACGGCTACACCCGCAGTGAGTACTACCTGCCTGAGCGCACCGACGGGACGCTGCGTGCGTTTTATCGGCATCGTGCGCATGGGGATGCGTTCTTTCTTCCGGGACTGCAGGATCTGACGGCATCGGTCGACTTCACGGCGCTTGCGGAGGCGGGAAATAACGCCGGGTTCGGTGTCGCCGCGTATCTCCCTCAGGCGCAGTTTCTGATCGCGGCGGGGATGCAGGAGTTCTTCGAGGACGATTACCTGCGGCTCAGCGATGAGGCGGCGCGCTTTCGTCTGTCGCAGGAAGTGAAGAAGCTGACCCTGCCCGATCAGATGGGGGAGCGGTTTCAGGTGATGATGTTCGCCAAGGGCGTGGATCCGGCGGCATTGCCGGAAGCGGTGTTGGCGGCGGATCAGGGGGCCCGGCTTTAAGGCTTAAGCACCGACGCGATGGCTGATGCCTGGGCTTTTTTCATGGCCTCGCCGATCGCCGGGCCTTGCAGGCCTTTTTCGACGAAGGGTTGTGAGGTAACGGCCGCGGCGGCCTGGCGACAGGCGCGCAGGAAATCGGCTTGCGGGTAGGGAGCATCAGTGTTGCCGCCGCGGCCGCGCTTGTCGGCCATGCAGGCAAGGAGGAAGGTCTCGAGACGTTCCGGTCGGCGTAGCGCGCCGAGTGCTTCGAGCAGGCGCAGAATCGTGGTCGGCTTCAGCTCGAACGCCATGTGTGCGTTGAGGTGGTGTTTGCAGACCATCTCCGCCATGAAGGCGTATTCCGCGGGCACTTTGAGTCGCGCGGAGATCTCGCGCACGGGCTCGATGCCGCGCTGCTCATGCATGATGTGGCGCGGCAGGACGTCCGCCGGTGTCAGCGCCTTGCCGAGGTCGTGAGTGAGGGCGCAGAAGCCGACCAGAGCGTCGCCGGGCGCGAGCGCGGCCGCGGCATCCAGCACCATTTCGATGTGGATGCCCGTGTCGACTTCCGGGTGGTATTCGGGACGTTGCGGTACGCCGTACAGCGCGTCCACTTCCGGGAACAGCACGCGCAACGCGCCGCTATCCCGAAGCACGCGCACGAAGACCGACGGCGCCGGTTCGGCGAGTGCCTTGCGGGTCTCGGCCCATACGCGCTCGGGAACGAGATGGTCGATTTCACCGTCGTCGACCATGCGTCGCATCAGCGCCATGGTGTCCTCCGCTACGGTGAAGCCCAGCGGAGCGTAACGTGCGGCAAAGCGCGCAACGCGCAGCAGGCGGACCGGATCTTCGGCGAAGGCATCCGACACATGACGCAACGTGCGTGTCTCGATGTCGCCTACGCCACCGAACGGGTCCACCAGCGTGCCGTCCTCGTGCTGGGCGATGGCGTTGATGGTCAGGTCGCGGCGCTCGAGGTCCTGCTCCACCGTGACGGACGGATCGGCGTGAAACGCGAACCCGTGATATCCGCGACCCGTCTTTCGCTCGGTACGAGCGAGGGCGTATTCCTCTTTCGTTTCTCCGTGCAGGAAAACGGGGAAGTCCTTGCCGACGGCCTTATAGCCAGCGGCGAGCATGGCTTCGGGCGTGGCACCGACGACCACCCAGTCGCGATCCACGACCGGACGGCCCAGCAGCTGATCGCGGACGGCGCCGCCGACGAGGTAGATATCCATAAGATCGTTCAGGGCCGACGTTTGGTGCGCGCTTCATCCAGGCGGCGCTGACGAACGGGCTGGCCGAGCAGACGCGGCAACCAGGCGGAAAAGGACTGGGGCGCGATGCCCAGCTGCGCGAGGCCATCGACCTTGCCGACGGAATCCGTACGCAGCGAGAGAAAATTATCCGGCGTGAACGGCTTGCCCGGCACGAACTGCGCGAACTCCGCCTGCAGGCGGCCGAGGCTGTCGGGCATGGGGATGACGACACGACGGCGGCCGCGCGCATCGCGAATGGCACGCACGATGTCGATCAGGGTCA
This sequence comes from Luteibacter sp. 1214, assembly GCF_031455395.1. NCBI lineage: Bacteria > Pseudomonadati > Pseudomonadota > Gammaproteobacteria > Lysobacterales > Rhodanobacteraceae > Luteibacter > Luteibacter sp. 1214. The sequence goes on along the minus strand of NZ_JAVDSQ010000006.1, from coordinate 155,419 downwards.
AGGTCTCGGGCCCGTACAGTTCGAACGTGCGCAAGGCGCCGATCGCCGGGTTGGCGACCGAGCGGGCGATGGCTTCCGCCACATCGCCTACGTAGACGGGCGCCATCTTCGCCTGCGGGCGCGGCAACGGCATCACGGGCGCGACGCGCAGCAGCTTGTCGAAGCGCGTGACGAGTCCGTCGCCCGGGCCGAAAATCGTGCTGGGCTGGTAGATGGTCCAGTCGAGCGTCGACGCCTTGACCAGGGCCTCCGCCTCACCGCGCGAACGCAGGTATCTGGACAGCCCCTGGCCGGCCTTGAGTGAACTCATCTGATGCAGACGATGGACGCCCGTGGCCTGACAGGCCTCGATGATCAGGCGGATCAGTTCGACGTGCGCTCGCTGGAAGGTCTGACGACCGCTCTCGCTGAGGATGCCCACCAGGTTGATGACGGCATCCGCTCCCGCGATGTGCCTGCGCAGGACGGCGGGGTCGTAGACGTCGGCGCTGACCGTGGTGACCTGCCGACCCACCGCGCTATGCCGGCGGTTTTCCCGGTTGCGTGACAGCAACAGAAGCGAGTGTCCGTCGGCGGCAAGCCGGGGTACGAGCGTGCCGCCGACAAAGCCGGTGCCGCCGAGGATGACAATGCGTTGAGCGTTCATGAGTTCAGCCTAGGCCGCTTGGCGCCCGACGCCAAGCGAGTCAGCTCTGGGGTTCCTGTGGGGCCGGAGCGGAAGTCGCCTCGGCGGGCGCCGGCTGGGTGACAGCCGGCGCCGTGGGGGGTGCGGGTCTGGCGACCGAAGGCGCCGGACAGGAGACCGGTTTACGTACGGCGCCAGGGGCAGGCAGGGCATACGTGCTGCCGATCCGTGTCATGCGCGACCCGATCGGCAGCGCATTACCCGTCAGCCGCCAATCGTAGATCACGGCGAAGGCCATCACGCGTGCGACATATTCGCGCGTCTCCTTGTAGGGGATGCTCGCGACGAAGAGGTCGGGGTCCAGCGAGCCACGGGCGCTCACCCACTGGTCGACCTTGTTCGGGCCGGCGTTATAGGCGGCGCTCGCCAGCCAGGGCGCCCCGTTGTAGCGGGCGGCCATCTGCGAGAGATAACGCGTGCCGAGAATGATGTTGGTCGTCGGTTCGTAGAGGCTGTCGCCGCCGCTCCACGCAAGCCCGTTACGCCTGGCGACGAGAGACGCGGTGCCGGGCAGCAGCTGCATCAGCCCTCGCGCGTCGGCGCCGGAACGGGCGTCCGTCATCCATGCGCTCTCGGCGCGGATGATGGCGTAGGCCCAGGGTGCTTCGATGCCAGCCTGGCTGGCCTGCTCGACCACACCATCCTGGCGTGCCAGCGGGAAGCGCTGTTCGTACAAGCGCAGGGCCTCGCCCGACGACAGGCCGAAGACGCCACGGTCGTACCAGCCTTTGCGGAAGGCGAGGTCGGCGGCGAGCCGTTGGGTGTCGGCGTCCCGCCCTGCCAGCGCGGCCGTCCATTCACGACGTGCGTACTTCTGCAGGCCGACCGCATAGAGCTCGAAAGCGCGGTCGACGCCGGGCTCCGTCAGCAACGCGGCCTCACGACGCTCATCGGTGGCCATCGTCGCGGGGCAGATGGCGTACGAGGCATCGATCCGGTCGGCGGCCAGGAAACCGAAGTACGTCGCCTCCTGTGCAACGTTCTGGTAAATGGCCTTGGCCTCGCCCTGGCGTCCGAGCTTTGCGAGCACCAGCGCACGGAAATAACGCCATTCGCCGTCGTCTTTCTGCGCAGGCGCGAGCGCGTCGATGGCAGCGAGTGCCGCCGGCCAGTCCTGTCGTGCCAATGCGACGCGCACGCGCCACTCGCGCGTCGCGTCGGTCTGCGCACCCGGCGGCAGCGCGACCAGGCGATCGAGCGCCGACTCGTCGAAATCGGTCGCGTGGAAGAGGGCGAGGGCGTTGAGAACGGCGCCCTTCTGCTGCTCGCTCAGTGAGAAGCGCGGCGCCAGCGAGGTCCATGCGCTGTCGGCCACGGTCGACTGCTTGCGGGCCATGCGCTGCAGGGCGAGCGTCACGGCCTGACGATGGCGCGGCGTATCCGGCCAGGTGGCCGCGTCACGCAGCGCACTGGTCGGGTCGTTGAGGGCCTGCGCGATGCGCTGGGCCGCAGCGGCATCTTCGGGCGGAAGCCAGGCGGCGAGTCCGGCCACCGTGCCGCCCTTGCCCGCATCGGCGGCGGTCTGGATCCGCGTCCACAGGCGATCGGGCGTCAGCAGGCCCTGGTCATGCGCGGCGCTCAGCACCGGATCGCATGCGTTCGGCAGGCTGGCCTTCTTCCACAGGTCGGCCAGGTCGGTCTCGAAGACGAGCGGCTGGCCGCGCGACAGCTTGGCCTGCAGGGCGAAACAACTCAGTCCGTCCCCGAGACCGGGCTGGTACATCGCGGTGAAAGTCACCCAGTCCTTACGGCGCGCCAGCTCGTTGAGGAAGTCGCGGCGCAGGTCGGCGGCAGGGATGAGGCCGGCGTTGGCGGCGAGGTAGGCATCGACCCGGGCGCGATCGAGCGTCCGCAGATCATGCTCCAGCGACGCGGCTTCCAGGTACGGGAAAAGCACGTAGTGTTCGAGTCCGGTGGCCTGGGCGCGCCATGCATCGCCGCCCTGCTGGGCCGTCGCGTAGGCCTGGCGGAAGCGCGTGCGCTCCGCGTCGGAACCTTCCGCCGAGGCCCGGAGGCTACCGGCGAGGCCGCAGGCGGCAAGGGCGAGGCCGGCCAGGATGCGAATGGAACGGGCGGCGCGTCGCGTTGCCGGGGCGGAGACCATCGGGATTCCTTCACGTGTACGTACCGCATCATTGTAAGGGAAGCGTGTGCGCAGGCTTGATGAACGCAGCCAATGCAGCGGCAATCGCCCTCGCGGGCCCAGCCCGTTAAGCTTGTCCGGCTTCCCCCTTTACGCTCTCGAACTGGAACGGCATGCCGCCCCATCTTCCTTACGCGCGATTCGCGCGACCGCTCGCATGGCTCGTGCTCGCCGCCGCCGCCGTCTTCGGCGCTGGCTACTGGTTTGTGCTGGGCCGCCCGATCGCCCTGCCGGATTCGCCGACGGCGAAGATCGCCTGCGTGTCCTACGCGCCCTTCCGGCTCAAGGGCGAGACGCCGTTCGACCTCAACGCGTTTATCCCGCCCGAGCGGATCGATGCCGACCTCAAGGCGCTGTCCACGCGTTTCGACTGCGTGCGCACGTATTCCATGGGGCAGGGACTGGGCGCCGTGCCTGACATCGCCGGCCGATACCACATGAAGGTGTTGATGGGCATCTGGCTGGGGCGCGACCCCGTCGCCAACGAGCGCGAGATCAAGCTGGGCATCGAGGCCGCGCGTCGGGATCACGACAGTCTGCGGGGCATCGTCGTCGGTAACGAGGTGCTTCTCCGGGGCGAGTTGTCGGAAAAGGCGCTCGCTGCCTACATCGCCCGCGTCAACGAGGCGACCGACGTGCCGGTCACCTATGCTGACGTGTGGGAGTTCTGGCAGAAGCACCCGGCACTGGCCAAGGTTACGGACTACCTCACGATTCACATTCTCCCCTACTGGGAAGACGAGCCCGTCGCTCCGGAAGATGCCGTGCGCCATGTGGCCGACGTCTACCAGAAGATGAAGGGCGAGTTCCCGGGCAAGCAAATCATGATCGGTGAGACGGGCTGGCCCAGCCAGGGCCGTACGCGCCGGCACGCGAGTGCGAGCCTGGTCAACGAGGCGCGCTACATGCGCGAGTTCCTCAACTACGCCGCCACGGTCGACATGCCCTACAACGTGATCGAGGCCTTCGATCAGCCGTGGAAGCGCGACCTGGAAGGCACGGTCGGCGGCTACTGGGGCATCTTCGACGTGGATGCGAAGCCGAAGTTCGCCATGCAGGGCCCGATCGTCGAAGAGCCGCGCTGGACCTGGGCACTCGGCATCGGCGGCGTCGGTGCACTGCTGTTCCTGCTTGCGGGCGCCATTCGCCGTCGCTGGCACGGCGCGTCGGGCTGGGTGTCGCTGGCGCTCGCCGGTTTTGCCTCGGGCACGGCGTTGGCGGCGCACGCGCGGCTCCTGTCCTTCGCCGCGCGCGACAACGTCGAATGGGCTACCGGCATCATCATCGGAGTCGTCGCACTGGCGACGGCGCTGTCGCTGGCGCGTGCGATCGCCGCGCGTCTGGCATCGCCGATCGATCTGGCGGCGGTCGCACCGCGTCCGGTCGAGCGCCGTCGCCTGGGTATCGCGTGGTCGGACGCGTTTACACCGCAGCGCTTCTTCTGGATGTTCGTACTGACCCTGTACGGGATTCTGCAGGTCTTCAACGGTCGCTATCGCGATTTCCCGATCGGCCTGTTCGCGCTGCCTTGCATCGGGTTCTTCCTGCTGGGGCTGCTGCGCACGCGCGAGGACAGCCTGATGCCGCTGGTCGAGGAGCGCTTGATGGCCGTGTGGATTCCGCTGCTGGGCATCGCGGTCGTCGTCGAGGAAACCGGTGTCAACGCGGTCTCCTGGGGTTGGCTGCTGCTCAATCTGGCGCTGGCGTGGCCGGTGCTGACGGCCTGGCGGCGGGCACGGCGGCTTTAGTCAGGCCGCCGCGGGCTCCGCTCCACCGAACTGCGCACGTACCAGTCGCAGCGAGCCGATCAGCAGCGCCACCGCGCCGCCCTCGTAGCAATACAGCTGCAGCGCGATCACGCCCAGCGACGCCGCCAGCACCGCCGACACGGTGCTACGCCAGAACAGCGCCACCAGCGCCATCAGCACCGCCGCGTATCCGTAGGCGTAGGTCAGGAAGCCCTGCACGATGAGGTTGCGCGTGCCGCACCACCACGGACCGCCCGCGCCGTCGCAGGCATGCGCCGCATCGGCCGGCTCGATGAAGCCGTAACGCAGCACGGTGGCGGCGAACGCGACGATAACGATGACGGCCCAGGGCAGGGCGGCGCGCAGGCTCGATTTCATGGACGACTTACCTCAGGGGGTGGCGGCGCCAGCGGCTTCGGCTAGCGCGAGCGGCAGGCGAATTTCGGCGGCGAGCGGCAGATGATCGGAGAACGCCCGCGGCAATGTCCACGTGCGCTCGAGCTTGATGTCGGCCGACGTGAGGATGTGGTCGAGCGCACGGCGCGGTTTCCAGCTGGGAAACGTCGGTGTGCTGATCGTCGGCATCTGCAGGGCGGTCTTCTCGAACAGGCGCTGCATCTCGGGTGAGGTGGGCTCGGTGTTGAGGTCGCCCATCAGTACCGCATGCGGATAGGGCGCGAGCAATTCCGCGATGAAACCCAGCTGTCCCATGCGTGCCGCGGCGCCAAGAGACAGGTGGGCGATGACCACCACCAGAGCATCGGCCCCCGTGCCGAAACGCACGAACAGCGCGCCCCGGCCCTTGATGCGGCCGGGCAGCGGATAGTCGATGACTTCGGTGGGCTCGATGCGGCTGAGCAGGCCGTTGGCGGAATGCGCGACGCGTGCCATCGGCCGGTTCGGCTGATGGCTCCAGAAGGGCATGCCGGCGGCTTCCGCGATGTAACGGGTCTGGTTGAGGAAGCCGGAGCGCAGGCTGCCGGCATCGGCTTCCTGCAAACCGACCACATCGAATTCGTGAAGGAGCTCGGCGAGCGAGTCCAGGTTTGCCAGCTTCGAGCGGCCCGGAAGGACCGCGTTCACGCTGCGCGTGACGTAGTCCGTGTACCGCTGGACGCTCGCGCCGGCGAGGATGTTGCAGCTCAGAAGGCGCAGGGTGCGCTCCGGAGCGAGGATGGATGGCGGCGTGAAGCGGGTCATGTGAGGGGCTTTGTCGGGTCTCGTCTGGCGATAACGCCAGAGAATGCCCTCCGTCGTGTGAACGGAGGGCAGGCGATCGTCAGGGCTTACTTGCCGCCCTTCAGTTCCTTGTCGACCAGGTAACTGACGACGCCGTTGAGCTCGTCGAAGTCCTTGATCTGCGCGCTGCGGTACTTGCCGTCGACCACGACGGTGGGCGTGCCGTCGATGCCCCAGTTCTGAATCAGCTTGCCGTCGGCGAGGATCCGCTGACGGATGGCATCGTCCTTGGTCGCCAGCTGCAGGAACCTGGCTTTGTCGACACCGTAGTTCTTCGCGTACCAGTCGGCCAGCTCGTCGATCGTGGCGATCGGGTAGTGGTCGGTATGGATCGCCTTGAACAGTGCCGCATGGGCTTTCTCGGCCACGCCAAGCTGTTTGGCCGCGTAGTAAGCCTGCGCGTACGGCAGCCATGCATCGTTGAATGCCGCCGGAATGACGCGGAACGTCACGCCCTTGGGCAACTTCTTCTGCAGGGTCTCCGCGTACGGCTCGTAATGGGCGCAATGGATGCAGCCGTACGAGAACACCTCGACCACTTCCACCTTGCCGTCCTTCGGATCCAGGCGCTGCGGGGTGGTGGTGGCCACGTACTGCTGGCCTTCGGTATAGGGGGGCGCACCTTCGGCCGGCTTGGCGCTGCACGCGGCGGTGAGCGCGAGGCCGACGAAAAGGAGCGAGAGACGCTTGAACATGGATATCTCCGTGAGAGGTCGAGAACGCGGTTACTTACCCGCGGCTTCCTTGCTGATGAGCCATTGTGCGAGCTCTATCGCCTGGGGATAGCCACCGGCCGTGATCGCCGTGAAGCGGTACTTGCCGTTCACTACGATGGTCGGCGTGCTATCGACCTCGTAGGCACGGATCAGTTCATCCGCACGCTTCATCTTGGTGTTGATCGTGAAGGAGTTGGCGGTGGCCACGAACTCTTCCGGCTTGACGCCGTACTTCGCGTAAAACTTTGCGACGTCGTCGATGGTCGGCCATGCCGACTGCGGCTTCGGCTTGTTGGTCTGCTGATCCATGATGCCCAGCTCGCCGCTCTTGAAGACGGCGTCGAACATGGCGTCGTGGCTCTGCTTGTCGACGCCGAAGGCCTGCGCGGTGAGATAGGCGCGCTGCAGCAGCGGCCAGTTCTCATCCGGGCGGAACGAGGCGGGCGTGAAGGTCATGACCGTGCCGCGCGGCAGGTCCTTGACCAGCTGGTCGACGATGCCGTGGAACTGGAAGCAGGCCGGGCAGCCGTACGAGAACACCTCGGTGACTTCGATCTTGCCCGGGGTGCTGGTGGGCTGCGACGGATCGATGCGGAAGTAGTGCTTACCTTCGACCCACTTGCCGTCGTCGACGAAGGGCTTGGCCGGCGGGCGCTTGTCGTCGGCGTCGCTGGGCGCGGCGACCGGGGCGGCCGAAGCGGTGGCATCCGTGGCGGCAGGCGCGCTGGCGGTGGACGGCGTGGCCGGCGCGGCGGCCGGAGCCGGCGCGGCGGTGGAAGCGGCGGCGGGTGGCGGCGCGGTGGCCGCATCGTTGTTGCCGGAGCTGCAGGCCGCGAGGCCGATCAGGGCGGCGCAGAGGAGGGGAAGGCGCATACGCATCAGGGTTCCTTTTCTTACCTTCTTAAACGAGAACGGGCCCGAAGGGGCCCGTTCGATCTTCCAACTTTAACGCCATCAGGGCGTCGCGGGTGCGGCCTGCGTCGCCTCGTTCGTGTGCAGACCCTCGATATAGCTGGCGACGGCGGCGATATCCTTGTCGTCGAGCTTCTGCGCGATGGTCACCATGATCTTCGTGTGCGGGTCGTCGTTGGGCGTGCCGCCCTCGTGCCAGGCCTTGAGCCGCGACTCAACGTACTTCGCGTGCTGACTGGTCAGCTGCGGGTAGCGCGCGCCCGGGTTGCCGCCGCCGTCCGGCCCATGGCAGGCCATGCAGGCGGGAATGCCGCGATCGACATCGCCCTGGCGATAGAGCTTCTGGCCCTGATCCACATAGGCCTGATCGGCCACGCCCGGCAGCGACGCCTTGGTGGCGAAGTAGGCGCCGATGTCGTGCATGTCCTGTTCGCTCAGTGGCGCGGCAAAGCCCGCCATGATCGGATTGGAGCGCTTGCCCGACTTGAAGTCGGCCAGCTGCGCGGCGATGTACTGCTCGCTTTGTCCGGCCAGACGCGGGTACTGCGGATCGGTGGAGTTGCCGTCGAGGCCGTGGCAGGCGCCGCAGGCGGCGGCCTTGCCCTGACCGGCGGTGGCGTCACCGGGCTTGATCGCGGCGGTGGTGCCGCCGACGGGCGCGACGCTGGTTTCGGTTTTCGGCATCCCCGGTGTCGCCGGGTCGGTCGCCGGATTCGCGCCCGGTGTCGCGGCGGTGCCTGCCGCTGCCGGGGCGGTGCCTGCCCTGGCGGGTGCCGCGGTCTGAGCCGTGGCGAGATTCATGACGAGCATCGCGGTAATGGCAGCGGCGGCGTGCCGAAACTTCATAGCTATCTCCAGGAGGGATGCTTCCGAGTCGGGCGAACTCCCCAGCGCGCCGCGATCAAAAGATTATGGGGGGCGGGAGAGAGCCCGGTCAAACCGGTGCGGCGCGCGGCTCCGCGCGGTATCGCATACACTGCCGGACTGTCGTATACGCTCCCCGGCCCGCCGAACATGTCTTCGAACCCCCTCAACAGCGCCCGCTTCGTCCTGGCCGCGAATGAAATCACCCAGCTGCCCTATGACCAGGGCGCCGAAGTGGCGTTCGCCGGTCGCTCCAACGCCGGCAAATCGAGCGCCCTCAACGCGCTGACCGGGCACAACGGCCTGGCCCGCACGTCGAAGACGCCGGGGCGTACGCAGCTGATGGTGGTGTTCGACCTGGCGCCACTGAAGATCGAGGGCGAGTCGCCAGTGGACGCGCGCCTGGTCGACCTTCCCGGATATGGCTACGCCAAGGTGCCCGAAGCCATGCGCAAGCACTGGCGTGGCGAGATCGACGCCTACCTGAAGATGCGCCGGAGCCTGCGCGGCATCGTGCTGATCGTGGACATTCGCCATGAGCTGAAGGACTTCGACCGCACCATGATCGAGTTCTGCGCGGCCACCGACCTGCCGTGCCACGTGCTGATGACCAAGGCCGACAAGCTGTCGCGCGGCCAGGCGTCAGCCGCTCTGGAAACGCTGCGCAAGGATTTCCGCAAGAACAACGTGCCGGGGACCGTGCAGATGTTCTCGTCGCTGGCCAAGACCGGTATCGAGGAAGCGCGGGCGCGGGTGATGGAGTTGCTGGCTACGCCGCGACCGCACGAACTATAAAAAACATCGCGCAGGGCGCGCTCCTACAGGTAGGAGCGCGCCCTGCGCGCGATCAAGGTATCAGGCGACGGTAGCCATAAAAACCTCGCACAGCGCCTCCATCCCGCGACGATCCTCGTCATCGAAGCGCGCCACCGACGGGCTATCCACGTCCCACACGCCGAACAGGCTGCCGTCGGCCTTGACCAGCGGCACCACGATCTCCGAATTCGATGCGGCATCGCAGGCGATGTGGCCGTCGAAGTCGTGCACGTCACGGATGACCTGGGTTTGCCGCGTCTGCGCAGCCGTCCCGCACACGCCGCGACCCAGCGCGATGCGGATGCAGGCAGGCTTGCCCTGGAACGGGCCGACGACCAGCTCGGTGCCATCGAACAGGTAGAACCCGGCCCAGTTGAGATCGGGTACGGCGTCGTAGATCAGTGCGGCGAAGTTGGCGGCATTGGCGATCGTATTCGTCTCGCCGTGCATCAGCCCCTTCGCCTGCTGCAGCAGCTCGGCGTAGAGGGTGGCCTTGTCGTCGGTGGCGAGCGCCTTGGCTTCAAACATGGCGATATATCCAGGGGATTCGTGATCGGAAGAAGACGTGTATGGTGCCACGACCCTGTCCCCGCAAGGCCGTCACAGCATGTCGCGACACCTCTTCGTCGCCGGTACCGACACCGGCATCGGCAAGACGCACGGAGCCCAGACTCTGGTTCATGCCTTTCGTCAGGCGGGCGAGCGCGTCGCCGGCATGAAGCCGGTGGCCAGCGGCTCGGCGCGAAGCCAGGAGGGCCTGCGTAATCAGGACGCGCTCGATCTGATCGGCGCCAGCGCGCCCCCGCCCCCGTATGCGCTGGTCAACCCGCTCGCCTACGAGGAGGCCGTGGCCCCTCATCTGGCTGCGCAGCGCAGCGGACGACCCGTCACCTGGCCACCGCTGGACGCGGCCTTTCAGTCCCTGGCCGCCGACTACGAGCGTGTGGTGGTCGAAGGCGTCGGCGGCTGGCTGGTGCCACTGGGGGACGGCATCTCGGCCGAGGACATTCCTCGTCGCTGGGACCTGCCGGTCGTGATGGTGGTCGGTGTCCGTCTTGGCTGCATCAGTCATGCCCGTCTCACCGCACGGGCGATCGAGGCCGACGGCTGTCGCTTCGCCGGTTGGATCGCCAACATTATCGAGCCGACGATGCCGGTGCTGGAAGAAAACATCGCAACGCTCCGGGCGAGCCTGGCCGCCCCCTGTCTGGGCGTGCTGCCTTACCGCGTGGCCCCGCCCGATGCGGCCATGTTTCTCGATCTCTCCCCGCTGGGCTGACGGCGGCTTCACGCGCGCGGCCGTAACTAGGACGTCATGACCACGTACTTTCTTTCGATCAAAGACATGAGCCGGGCGAAAGGTCCGGACCCGGAGCTTTCGTTCGAGGGCATCGGCCCGGACAAGCTCGCCGCGGACATCGCCGACGCCATGCGCGGCGATGGCTTGTTCCAGCGCTGGCGCGCCAGGCAGCCCGAGCCGGATGAGGTCGATCCCAGCCTGGGCGTGACCGACGGCACCGCTTCGGCAAAAGGTGAGCTGTCCAACGACCGCACCGACATTCAGCTGACGACATCGCTGCCCATGCGGATCGTCAAGCATCGTCTGAATCTTCTCATCGGCTCCAGTTGGGAGCTGCGCGACACCCGGTGAAAACCCTTGCCCTGACTGATGGCGGTTGTCCCCGCCGGGCTTACGCCGCTAGAGTCGGCGCTTTGCTCACCGCCAGGGGACAACCTACCCATGCTGAAGGTCCGTAGCCTCGTGATCGCCACTTCGATCGCCCTCACCGCCGCCTGCTCGTCGTCGAACGACGCCGATAAGGCCACCGCCCCGGCACCCGCCGGCACGGCTCCCGCCCATGCGGCTACGACCGCCGCCGCCCCGGCCGCGCACGAGAACCCGCTGCTGGTCGCCAGCACGCTGCCGTTCCAGGCGCCGCCCTTCGACAAGATCGTCGACGGCGACTTCCAGCCGGCTATTGAAGAAGGCATGAAGCAGCAGATCGCCGAGATCGAGGCGATCGCCAATTCGGCCGACGAGCCGACCTTCGACAACACCATCGTCGCGATGGAAAAGTCCGGCGTGCTGCTCAAGCGCGCGCAGAGCGTCTTCAGCGCGCTCACCGGCGCGAACACGAACGACACGCTGCAGAAGGTCGACGAAGAAGAGTCGCCCAAACTCGCCGCGCACAGCGATGCCATCTACCTCAACGACAAGCTGTTCAAGCGCGTCGAGGCGCTCTACGAGAAGCGCGATTCGCTCAAACTCGATCCGGAATCGGCACGTCTGCTCGAGGTCACTTACAAGGACTTCGTGCATGAAGGCGCGAAGCTCTCCGAAGCCGACAAAACCAGGCTGAAAGAGCTCAACAAGGAAGAGTCGACCCTCAGCACGAAATTCACCAACATGCTGCTCGCCGATACCAAAGCTGGCGCGCTGGTGGTCGATGACAAGAAAGCACTCGATGGCATGTCCGACGGCGACATCGCCGCCGCCGCCGATGCCGCCAAAGATCGCAAGCTCGACGGCAAGTACGTGGTCGCGCTGCAGAACACCACGCAGCAGCCCGCCCTGCAGGGCCTGAACGATCGCGCCACTCGTGAGAAGCTGTTCAAGGCCTCGTGGGAGCGCGCTGAGCACGGCGACGCCAACGACACGCGCGAGACCATCACGCGCATTGCGCAGTTGCGCGCCGAACGCGCCAAGCTTCTTGGGTTCCCCAATTACGCCGCATGGAAACTCGACGACCAGATGGCGAAGACGCCCGAGGCCGCCGAGAAGTTCATGGAGCGCCTGGTGCCTGCGGCGGTCGCCCGCGCGAAGAGCGAGTCGAAGGACATCCAGGATGTGATCGACAAGGAAAAGGGTGGCTTCCAGGTCCAGGCATGGGACTGGGACCATTACGCCGAGAAGGTCCGCAAGGCCAAGTACGATCTCGACGAAGCGCAGGTCAAGCCGTATTTCGAACTCGACAACGTGCTGCAGAACGGCGTGTTCTACGCCGCTAACCAGCTCTACGGGATCACGTTCAAAGAGCGCAAGGACATCCCGACCTGGCAGCCCGACATGCGCGTGTTCGAGGTGTTCGACAAGGACGGCACCTCGATGGCGCTGTTCTACGTCGATTACTTCAAGCGCGACAACAAGAACGGCGGCGCGTGGATGAGCAATCTCGTCGACCAGTCCAAGCTGTTCGGCAACAAGCCGGTGGTCTATAACGTCGCCAACTTCAGCAAGCCCGCCCCGGGCCAGCCGGCGCTGATCTCGTTCGACGACGTCACCACCATGTTCCACGAGTTCGGTCACGCGCTGCACGGCATGTTCGCCGACTCGCAGTACCCGTCGCTTTCGGGCGCGAATACCGCACGCGACTTCGTCGAGTTCCCGTCGCAGTTCAACGAACAGTGGGCGTCCGACCCGAAGGTTTTCGCCAACTACGCCAAGCACTACCAGACCGGCGCGCCCATGCCTGCCGAGCTGGTCGAAAAGATCAAGAAGGCCTCGAGCTTCAATCAGGGCTACGCGATGAGCGAGCTGATCTCGGCGGCGCTGCTCGATATGCAGTGGCACATGCTGCCGGCCAGCGACAAGAAGCAGGACGTCGACCAGTTCGAAGCCGATGCGCTGAAAAAGGCCGGCTTTACGCTGGCGCAGGTGCCGCCGCGTTACCGCTCCAGCTACTTCCAGCATATCTGGGGTAACGGTTATGCCGCCGGTTACTACGCGTACCTGTGGACGCAGATGCTCGACTCGGATGCCTTCGAGTGGTTCAAGGAGCACGGCGGCCTGACCCGCGAAAACGGCCAGATCTTCCGCGACAAGATCCTGTCGAAGGGCAACACGGAAGAACTCGGCAAGCTCTACCGTGACTTCCGCGGCAAGGAGCCGAGCATCGAGCCGATGCTGAAGGATCGCGGTCTCAAATAAGCATTTTTAAATGCCTGATCGACGGCCTCCGCAAGGAGGCCGTCTTCGTTTGAGTGCCTCACGGGATCAGTTCGATTCGCTCGATGCCCATGGCCATGCCGCGCCAGACGATGCCCTGGATCTCGTGCAGATTCTGGGCAGCCAGCTTATCCATCCGTTCGATGCACCCATTGCCGCTCTTTTCATAGTGCGCCGCGTACAGACGCGCGAACGTCGTATGACGCAGAAACGTGATGGTCGCTTCATGGGTCGACGGCGGCTGCAGGACGCTGACGCATACCTTCCGGTAACTGGCATCGAACAATACGAGGCACTCGTTCTTCGACCCTCGTCGTGCCGTCAACACGACGCGACTTTCGTCGTCGTCTTCGAGAACGCCGATCAAGGCGTCCTTTTCGACAGGAAGTATCCACGCTCCCGGGATGCGAAATGGCACATCGGCCGGCAACTGTCCTTCATCGAGATGGGCAAACGACAGCACCTGACGCTCACTGGCTTGTTCATTGCCCTGCGGCAAGCTCAGATGCATGAGTTCCTTGTGCGAGCGTATATGTTGCAGCGGCGTCAGGTGTCCCTTTGGTGAGGGCGCCCGCATGGTGATCGTGCGGGCATGGCCGCGGTCTTGCTGGATCAGGCAATCGGTACCGGGCGACGTCATGTCGCTGTCCTCCTCTGGGGGATGGACGTCGGGTACCGGCCGACGCGAAGTATGGCAACTCTTGCATCACGCCGTGGCACTGCGCAATAGGCCGTGAGGCGTAGCGCGGCGGATCAGGTTTTGGGTGCGGGATCGGGATCGTACACCGACGGGTTGCATTGCTCCTGCTCGGTCTTCCTGCGCCCTACATAGGGTCGCGTCGGTTCGATGTTGTAGGTCGGCTTGTCGGGATAGAGCCGGACGTGGCACTCCAGCTGGTCGAGCAGGCCCCTGGTGTTATGCCCCATATCCCAGAGAGGGTTTCCCGAAAACTTGCTGAGGACCTCGTCGTCGAAAACGTCGACATACGTCGGATCCCGGTCTCGCGCCTGGCGCCCACATGCCGTCGGCGTGATATGCAGGATCGGGCCGTATTCGTCGATGGTCCACTCGCCCTTTTCGACAAAAGGGGGCGGGCAGTCGGAGGGCGGAGCCTTGACGGCGCGCGATGACGTTATCTCCCGTGGGTCCGGTGTGGAAGCGCAGGCGGTCACCACACCGCAGGCGAGCGTGATGAAGGCGGTGAGATGGCACGTTCTCGTCTTCATGTCGGTTCAGCTCTTTGCCGGCGGATCGGGGTCGGCGACTTTCGGTTTACACCGCGACGTTATGGTCCTGGCTTCGCCGACGTAAGGCAGGCTGGGCTCGATCTCGAACGTGACATCCTGACGAAAGAGCGCGAAGTGGCAGCGAACCTGGTCGCGCAGCCCTTGCGGGTTGTACCAGAGCGGATTGCCGCTGAAGCGCTTGACCACCTCCACATACACGGAGGCCAGATCGTAGCCATCCGCCAGACGTCCGCAGAGTGTCGTGTGCAGTGTCAGGATGGGTCCATAAGGCCCCACGCTCCACTGCCCGTCCGAAATGAAAGGCGCCGGACAAAGCTCGCTCTTTGCGCGCCCGGGTGCCGCGTGGCTTGCAACGGAGCACACCAGCATCAGCACAGCGACGATACGCGCCCACATCCTGTGGTTCATCGGTGGTTCCCTCGCGGCACGATGGGTCAGCGACGTCGTGTCCTGACATGCTTCAGCCTAGGCCTGGCGTGTCCGGGCTGCAACGGGCCGGGCATTTGATCTTCCACCGTCGCGTAAAAGAGTTGCCGGCGAGTTGCCGGAATTGCGCGCAGAAAAAAAGCCGCGCCCTCGCAGGGGCGCGGCTTCGAATGGCCAGCGCTGACGCAGGCCGGCGATTACTCGCCGATCGTCAGCAACGACGCATTGCCACCGGCGGCGGTGGTGTTGACCGTGAGCGTCCGTTCGCCGGCAAAGCGCAGCAGGTAGTGCGGGCCACCCGCCTTGGGGCCGGTGCCGGACAGGCCTTCGCCGCCGAACGGCTGCACGCCGACCACCGCACCGATCTGGTTACGGTTGACGTAGCAGTTGCCGACGCGCGCGTGGCTGGAGATGTAATCGATGGTGTCGTCGATGCGGCTGTGGATACCCAGCGTCAGGCCGAAGCCCGTCGCGTTGATCTGGTCGACGACCTTCTCCAGGTCGGCGCCCTTCCAGCGGATGACGTGCAGCACCGGGCCGAACACTTCGCGCGTGAGCACGTCCAGCGACGGGATCTCGTAGGCGCGCGGCGCGAAGAACGTGCCGTGCGTCGTGGCTTCCGGCAGGGCGACTTCGCCGATCTTCTTCGCTTCGCGATCCATGCGCGCGGCGTGGTCGACGAGGATCTGGCGCGCGTCTTCGTCGATGACCGGGCCGACGTCGGTCGAGAGCAGTCCGGGGTTGCCGACTTTCAGCTCGGCCATGGCACCGGCGAGCATGTCGATCACCTTGTCGGCGATGTCTTCCTGCACGAACAGTACGCGCGCGGCGGAGCAGCGCTGGCCGGCCGACTGGAACGCCGAGTTGATCACGTCCTTGACGATCTGCTCGGGCAGCGCGGACGAGTCGGCGATCATCGCGTTCTGGCCGCCGGTCTCGGCGATCAGGGCGGCGATCGGCGCATTACGCGCGGCCAGCGCACGGTTGATCGCCCAGGCGGTGTCGGTCGAGCCGGTGAAGGCGACGCCGGCGACGCGCGGGTCGCGGGTGAGGGCGGCACCGACCGTGGCACCGTCGCCCGGCAGGTATTGCAGCACGTCGGCCGGCACGCCCGCGGCGTGCAGCAGCTTCACGGCGGCGTAGCCGATCAGCGAGGTCTGCTCGGCGGGCTTGGCGACGACCGCGTTGCCGGCGGCGAGCGCGGCGGCCACCTGACCGAGGAAGATCGCCAGCGGGAAGTTCCAGGGGCTGATGCAGACGAAGACGCCGCGGCCATTGAGGAACAGCTGGTTGCTCTCACCGGTGGGGCCCGGCAGCTGCTCGGGCTGGCCGAACAGGCGACGCGCCATCGTGGCGTAGTAGCGCAGGAAGTCGGCGGCTTCGCGGATTTCGGCGATGGCGTCGGGCAGGCTCTTGCCGGCTTCGCGCACGCACAGCGCGATGAACTCCGCGCGGTTGTGCTCGAGCTGCTCGGCGGCGTGCTCGAGGATCGCGGCGCGGCTCGCGGCCGGCAGGCGGTCCCAGCCCGGCTGCGCCTTCACACCGGCGGCGAGCGCCTTGTCGACCAGCGCCGGATCGGCGTTCTCGACCGTGCCGACGATGCGGCGACGATCGGACGGATCCGTCACTTCGGTCTTCGTGCCGGCGGCGGCGCCACCGGCGACCAGCGGCGCGGCCGTCCACGGACCGCTGTGGCGGTTGACGGCGTCGGCGAGCTCGTTGAGCTCGTTGTCGTTAGCGAAGTTCATGCCCATGGAGTTCTTCCGAAGTTCGCCGTAGAGATTGACCGGCAGGGGAATGCGGGGGTGGGGAATGGAGGTGAAGGCGCGCACCGTTTCGCACGGGTCGGCGACCAGGTCGCGCACCGGCACGCTTTCGTCGACCACGCGGTTGACGAAGCTGGTGTTGGCGCCGTTCTCGAGCAGGCGGCGGACCAGGTAAGGCAGCAGGTCTTCGTGGCTGCCCACCGGCGCGTACACGCGGCAGGGCACGTTGAGCTTGTCCTTGCCGATCACTTCCGCGTAGAGGTCCGCGCCCATGCCGTGCAGGCGCTGGTTTTCGTACGGACGGCCCCTGGCGATGTGGTGGATCGCGGCGATGGTGTGCGCGTTGTGCGTGGCGAACTGCGGATACACCGCGTCGCTGCCGGCGGCGAACAGACGATGCGCGCAGGCCAGGTACGAGACGTCGGTGTTGGGCTTGCGCGTGTACACCGGATAGCCCGACAGGCCGTTTTCCTGCGACCGCTTGATCTCGGCGTCCCAGTAGGCGCCCTTGACCAGTCGTACGAACCAGCGGCGACCGGTGGTACGAGCCTTCTCGGTCACCCAGTCGATCACGAACGGCGCGCGCTTCTGGTACGCCTGGATGACGATGCCCAGGCCGTTCCAGCCCTGCAGTGACGGATGCTCGAAGACGTCGCCGATGATGTCGAGCGAGAGCTCGAGGCGATCGGTTTCTTCGGCGTCGACGGACAGCGCGATGCCGTTCCTGAAGGCCAGCTGCGAGAGTTCGAGCAGCTTGGCGCCGAGTTCGGCACGGGCGCGGGCGCGGTTGGCCACTTCGTAGCGCGGATGCAGCGCCGACAGCTTGACCGAGATCGACGGCGCTTCGAGGTTGCTGGTGAACGGACCACGGCCACCGAGCGCGTTGATCGCGTCACGGTAATCCTGCTGGTAACGCTCAGCCGTGGCCTGGGTCAGCGCCGACTCGCCGAGCATGTCGTACGAATAGCGGTAGACCGCGTGCTCTTTTTCGGCGGAACGGTCCAGCGCTTCCTTGATGGTGCGACCCATCACGAACTGGTGGCCCATGATCCGCATGGCCTGACGCACGGCGAGGCGCACCACCGGTTCACCGGCGCGGCCGACCAGGCGGCGCAGCGCGGAGGTGAAGTCGTGGCGGGTTTCTTCCGCCAGGTTGACCAGGTGGCCGGTGAGCATCAGGCCCCAGGTCGAGGCGTTGACGAACACCGACTCGCTCTGGCCCAGGTGTTTCTTCCAGTCCGCATCGCCCAGCTTGTCGCGGATGAGCTTGTCCGCCGTGGCCTTGTCGGGGATGCGCAGCAGCGCTTCGGCCACGCACATCAGCAGGACCCCCTCTTCCGAGGACAGGTCGTACTGGCGCATGAAGGATTCGACGGCGCTCTGGTCCTTGGCGCGGGCGCGAACCCGCGTCACCAGGCCGGCGGCCACGTCGATGACGTGCTCACGCTCGGTCGGGGGCAATGTGGCCTGGGCAAGCAGGTCGTTCACGGCCTCGGTTTCGTCGCGCAACCAGGCGGACGTGATACGCGCGCGTGCCGGCTCGGCGCCGGTCGGGAGTTCGGGACGGAGGATCTGTGGGTTCACTTGGGGTGGGTCGGGACGGGGGAGACCGCGCATTGTATGGGACGCAGGGCCTGCATGTGTGTTGCTTTGCGGGATGGGGCGCCCTGCGGCATCACGCCGCTTCCCAACCTTGCCGCATTCTGACCGCCGCCCTATCATCGGTCCGTTCAAGGCACGCGGGATTCGCATGATCGTGCTTCGACCGACCGCCGCGGGTCAGCCGCGCGTGTTGTGGCTCCGGCCCAACCGTGCGCTGGACAGGCGCGGTCTGCGTCGACTGATCGTGGGTCTCGCGGCGATGGCCCTGGCGACGGCGTCGCTCGGTGCGTGGCAGGGGAATGTTTTCGCTCCCGTGTTCGCCCTGGCGGAGGCTTTCGTCGTGGGGTTCGCCCTTGGCGCGGCCTGGCGGGCCGGCGGCCGGGGCGAGCGGATCGTGGTGGGGCCCGACACGCTGGAGGTGCGTGCCGTGCCGGGTCGTCGGATCGTCCGTTTCCAGACGTACTGGGTACGGGTAGGGTTGGCATCGGGGGACGGGCGTCAGCGTCTGTTGCTCAGGTCACACGGCAATCAGCTTGAAATCGGCGCGTTCCTTGGGGAAGAGGAAAGGGCCGAGGCGTCCAGGAAACTCATGGTGCTGCTGTCCGAAGTCTCAGGCCAGACGCGCAGGTAGGTTCACTAAAGGTGCAAGACATGACATCTGGCGGCATCGGACGATGGAAAGCGGCGTGGGCGGCGGTTGCCCTCGCCCTGTTCGGCGGGGCGGCATGGGCCAACCCGGAACCCAACCAGCTGAACATGACCCGGGGTGTCAGCGAGTGGTCGCCCTATGCGATGCACATGGTGGCCCTGTGGGTCTGCGTGGTCATCGGCGTCATCGTCTTCGGTGCCATGTTCGTGGCGATGTTCCGCTTCCGTAAGTCGCGGGGTGCGGTCGCCGAGAAGTGGTCGCACAGCACCAGACTCGAGATCGTCTGGACGGTCATCCCCGTCATCATCCTGATCTTCCTGGCCCATCTGGCCACCGGCGGTCTGACCTCGTTCGCCGACACCACGAATGCCGAGATGACCATCAAGATCACCGGCTACCAGTGGAAGTGGCGCTACGACTACGTCGACTACAAGGGCAAGGGGGTCGACAAGGTCGGCTTCATCTCCAAGCTCGAAGAGTCCTCCGACCGTACCCGCCAGCTTCATTCCAACCTCGACCCGGGCAAGATCCAGGTCGACGGCTACCAGACCTATCTGCTCGACGTGGACAAACCCCTGGTCGTCCCTGTCGGTACCAAGATCCGTTTCATCATCGTCGGCGGCGACGTCATCCACTCCTGGTGGGTGCCGGCGCTCGGCTGGAAGATGGACGCCATCCCGGGCATCGCCAACGCGGCCTGGACCAAGATCAAGGAGCCGGGCGTCTACCGCGGCCAGTGCGCCGAGCTCTGCGGCCAGGATCACGGCTTCATGCCGATCGTGGTCAAGGCCGTGCCCAAGGCCGAATTCGAACAGTGGCTGGCGACGCAGGAAGACGGTTCCAGGCTGCAGAAGGCCGCCGCGACCGCCCAGAACGCCCCCGCCCCGGTCCCCCAGGGTTAACCCGCTCAAGTATCCGGCAGAGGTTCAAGGTTATGGCCCACGCAGCCACCCACGACCACCACGATCACCACGGGGCCCCGAAGGGGTTCTTCCAGCGCTGGGTGATGTCCACGAACCACAAGGACATCGGCACGCTGTACCTGATCTTCTCGCTGACGATGTTCTTCATCGGCGGCGCCTTCGCGATGGTCATCCGCGCGGAGTTGTTCAAGCCGGGCATGCAGCTGGTGCAGCCGTATTTCTTCAATGAAATGACGACGATGCACGCGCTGGTGATGATCTTCGGTGCCATCATGCCGTCGTTCGTCGGCCTGGCCAACTGGATGATTCCGCTCATGGTCGGCGCGCCGGACATGGCCTTGCCGCGCATGAACAACCTGTCGTTCTGGATCATGCCGTTCGCCTTCATCCTGCTGCTGTCGACGCTGTTCATGCCGGGCGGTGGCCCGGCCGGCGGCTGGACCATGTACCCGCCGCTGTCGCTGCAGGGCGAGTCCATCGCGTACACCATCTTCGCGGTCCACCTGATGGGCATCAGTTCGATCATGGGCGCGATCAACATCATCGCCACCATCCTC
Source organism: Luteibacter sp. 1214 (assembly GCF_031455395.1). Taxonomy (NCBI): domain Bacteria; kingdom Pseudomonadati; phylum Pseudomonadota; class Gammaproteobacteria; order Lysobacterales; family Rhodanobacteraceae; genus Luteibacter; species Luteibacter sp. 1214. The sequence goes on along the minus strand of NZ_JAVDSQ010000006.1, from coordinate 135,179 downwards.
AACATGCGCGCGCCCGGCATGGACCTGCTGAAAATGCCGGTGTTCGTGTGGAGCTGGCTGATCACGGCATTCCTGCTGATCGCGGTGATGCCGGTACTGGCCGGCGCGGTCACCATGCTGCTGACCGACAAGTACTTCCATACCAACTTCTTCAATGCCGCGGGCGGCGGCGACCCGGTGCTCTTCCAGCACATCTTCTGGTTCTTCGGGCATCCCGAGGTCTACATCATGATCCTGCCGGCGTTCGGGATCATCTCGGAGATCATCCCCACCTTCGCCCGCAAGCCGATCTTCGGCTACCGCGCGATGGTGTTCGCCATCGCTTCCATCGCCTTCCTCTCGTTCATCGTCTGGGCGCACCACATGTTCGCCGTGGGCCTGCCGATGGGCGCGGAGATCTTCTTCATGTACGCGACCATGCTGATCGCGGTGCCCACGGGCGTGAAGGTCTTCAACTGGGTCTCGACGATGTGGGGCGGCTCGATGACCTTCGAGACGCCGATGCTGTTCTCGATCGCCTTCGTCATCCTGTTCACCATCGGCGGTTTTTCGGGCCTGATGCTCGCGCTGGCCCCGGCCGACTTCCAGTACCACGACACGTACTTCGTGGTTGCCCATTTCCACTACGTGCTGGTGACCGGCGCTGCCTTCTCGATCATGGCCGCCGCGTATTACTGGATGCCGAAGTGGTCGGGCAACATGTACAGCGAGACCTGGGGCAAGATCCATTTCTGGTCCAGCGTCATCTCGGTCAACGTGCTGTTCTTCCCGCAGCACTTCCTCGGGCTGGCCGGCATGCCGCGCCGTATCCCCGACTACAACGTGGCCTTCGCGAACTTCAACATGATCAGCTCGATCGGCGGCTTCTGGTTCGGCGCCTCGCAGCTGATCTTCCTCGGTGTGGTCGTGCATTGCGTGTTCTTCTCGAAGAAGAAAGCCGCCGATCGTTCCTGGGAAGGCGCCAAGGGTCTGGAGTGGACGGTGCCTTCACCCGCGCCGTTCCATACGTTCGACGTGCCGCCGGTCATCCATGACGACGAGCTCGCCCACGGCAACACGGATCACTGAGCATGACGGACACCGGGACGGAGGCGCGTCGCAAACGCGCCCGCAGGACGGCCATGATCGCGGGCGGTTTCGCGGTCGCGGTGTTTCTGCTCTCGATCGTTCAGATGCTCCGGGTCTGACCGGCCAAACACGCGATATCCACGGGAAACCACCATGGGTCACCAGCAACACGACGTCTACTATGTACCGAGCAAGAGCTACTGGCCGATCGTGGCCGCGGTCTCGATGTTCGTCACGGTGTTCGGGGCCGCGCACTGGCTGAACTCGCAACCGGGTGAGGGCAGCACGTTTGGCAAGCCGCTGTTCTGGATCGGGATCGTGATGATCCTGGGCATGTTCTTCGGCTGGTTCCGTTCGGTCATCCGCGAGTCCATGGCAGGCAGCTACAACGGCCAGGTGGATCGCTCGTTCCGCATGGGGATGATGTGGTTCATCTTCTCCGAGGTGATGTTCTTCGGCGCCTTCTTCGGTGCGCTGTTCTACGCCCGTATCTTCTCGGTGCCGTGGCTGGGCGGCGAAGGCCACGGTGTGCTCACCCACCAGTTCGTCTGGCAGGGTTATGAAGCCTCGTGGGGCGCCAACGGCGGCGGCGGTCCGCAGAAGATCGGCGGCTCGTTCCAGACCATCGCCGCATGGGGCCTGCCGCTGCTCAATACGCTGATCCTGCTGTCATCCGGCGTGACCATCACCATTGCGCACCACGCGCTCAAGGCGGGTCATCGCACGGCGCTGCTGATCGGCCTCGGCGCCACCGTGCTGCTGGGTTGCCTGTTCCTGTGGTTCCAGGCGCACGAGTACGCCGAGGCGTACGAGCACTTCAACCTGACGCTGGGCAGCGGCGTGTACGGCGCGACGTTCTTCATGCTCACCGGATTCCACGGCATGCACGTGACGCTGGGCACGATCATGCTGGCCATCATCTGGCTGCGCTGCGCGAAGGGACACTTCACGAAGGACGATCACTTCGGGTTTGAAGCGGTGGCCTGGTACTGGCATTTCGTCGACGTGGTGTGGCTGGCGCTGTTCTTGTTTGTTTACGTGCTTTGAGTTTTTTCTGTTTGAAATTCAGATTTTTCCTACGGACGTATGATCTGAGCACAAGCTAGACTGGTCTTGCCATCAAAGGAGACAGTCATGAATGACACCGCTGGCGGCCTGTGAGCCACACCAAGCTACCCGCCCCTTGGCGGGTAGCTTGTTTTCAGGGACAAGAAATGCGAAGGAAAGCTCAGTGTTTCAGTGGATTTTCGATACCGTCGATTCTGGCCTCTTCAGGAATCTTCTGGTTGCCAGCGGCGTCGGTGTTGCCGTTGCGTCGGTTCTCACCGCGCGCAGCATCGCGCGGAAAAAGCAAAGCGCGGATCTTCTATTTGCGAGTCGGAACGATGTCATCCTCCAGAATGGCGCCAGGAAGCTGGAGTATTTCGTCGACGCGAACGACAGAAATGTGGCTTGCCTCGCCTCGCCGGAAAATATCGAGTCGGAAGAAGCTGTATGCATTCGGTACTTCCTCAATCATTTCGAGGCGGTGAGTATCGGCATTCAGGCCGGAATTTACGACGAAGAGATGCTGAAGAAGACTTGGTACTCGGCTGTTGTTACGTCCTGGGAGCGGGCTAAACCGCTCGTCAATAAACTCCGCGAGCGGTTTTCCCCGACGGTGCTGCAAGAGTACGAGTGGCTCCACGGACGCTGGAAGAAGTCGCCTTTGTCAAAGCGTGACTGACTTCGGCTTACGCCTACAGATCTACCGGGCTTTCTGACATGTTTCCTCTCCAACCGCGTTGCTAAAGTCGGCATCGGCCTTCGCAGTGAAGGTCTTCGAAAAACGCAAACACATGGAGAGTGCTTATGAATCGGAGAGTATCCGCTCGTTTGTCGCGTGCATCGCTCTTGCTCCTGTCGATGGGCTACGCCGTCGGTGCATTAGCAAGCGACGCAAACCTGCTTCCTTCGTCCAGCGACCCGCGCTTCCGCGCTGTCGGTCAGCTCGATCTGCTCGACGGAAGAACCTGTACCGGCTCGATCGTCGCGGGTTCCGCCAGTCCGGACGGTCGTCGGCCCGCGTTGTTGCTTACGTCCGGGCACTGCGTTCTCGGCCAGGAACTCATCCCCAATCAGGTCATGATCGACGAGGTGGCGCCATCGGGTTACCGCTTTACGCCCGCTTATTTTCAGGATGCCCAGCCGGTCCATCGACCCATTGGAGTCGAGCGAATTCTGTACGCGACCACCAAGAACATGGACATCGCCGTGCTCCGGCTGGACGTCTCATACGCCGATCTTGCGGCACTCGGTGTCGCTCCGCTTGTCCCGAGTGCGCCGGCGATTGTCGGGTCGCTCCCTGTCGACCTAGTGCAGGTTCCCGCGGTGGGCGTGTCGGAAGAAGACCGCTTCCTTCGCCTGGCAACCTGTCAGGCCAGTGAGCCCGTTCGGCTGTTCGAGGGCGAACGCTTCTTCCTGCGTGAATCGGCGACCGATTGCGCCGGTGTATCGGGTGGTTCGTCGGGCTCCCCGGTGCTGCGCCACGGCACGTCGGATATTGTCGGCGTGCTCGGTACGAAGGTCGATCCGCGCTTTGACGGATGCGGTTTCGACCGCCCGTGCGAACTCACCGGGCGGCAGCCGGTGTCGCGCGTCGGCGCGAGCTACCAGAGTATTGCGGCGCCGCTGCTCTCGGCACTTCGTGCCGATGGCGGCTGGGACGCCAGTGCCCTCGACGCGGGTAACGGTGTGAAGCTCGATCGCACCGTCGGTGAGTACACGCGCAGCCAGATCGACGAAGAGGGGGATCTCGTACCCGCGCGGTGGGGCGTGCTGGTGAATGACGATACCCGTTGGGTCCGCTACAAGCACGGTGATGCCGCGACGGTCGATTGCGCCAGCCCCGAGGGTTACAGCGCTCCGATGTATGCCCGCGAGCAGCCGCTGGACCGTCTGCCGGTCGGACCGTCCGAAGGCGTGTACGCCATGTGCGTCATCGGACAGCTGGGCATCGATAACGACTGGCAGGCGCCGGAGCATGCGAGCGTCATGCTCCGGGTGATCGACGATACGGCGCCTACCGCGGTACCGGTACCCGCCGTTCGCGATGAAACGGATGCTGCATGGATTGTGGAGATCCGTAGCCCTTACGTCGCGCCGCCGATCGTGAAGGTGGGGCGCCTCGACTCCACCGATTGCGCCGACGACGCGAAGTACCGCACGCTGTCTTCGTCGTTCATCAGTCTGCCCAAGGCCAAAGGCCCGTTACGCGTGTGTGCGAAAGGCTCGGACGAAGCGGGGAACCTCTCGCCGGTGGGATCGATCGACCTGGTCGTGTCAAAGGCTCATTGATCCGCACGGGCCGTTGTTTCACAGGAGCGCTCGCGCGCTCCTGCTTCCCCCGTTTATCTCAGAAACAGTCGGTAGGCGGGATTGCTGGTCTCTTCGCGGTACGGATAGCCCAGCCGGTTGAGGAACCGCGTGAGCGCGTCTTCGTCCGCCGCTTCCGCCTGGATGCCGACCAGCGTCGAGCTGTAATCGGCGCCCTGGTTGCGGTAATGGAACAGGCTGATATTCCAGCTTGGCGACATCGAACGAAGGAAGCGCATCAACGCGCCCGGTCGTTCGGGGAACTCGAAGCGAAACAATCGCTCGCCCTGTGCGGCTGTCGAGCGTCCGCCCACCATATGCCTGATGTGCTGCGTCGATAGCTCATCGTTGCCAAGATTGACGACGGCGAATCCCGCTGCCTCGAAGACGGTTGCAAGCGACGCTTCGTCTACCGGGTCGTCCACCTGAAGGCCGACGAAGATCCGTGCGTTTTCATCGGTGCCGAGACGGTAGTTGAATTCCGTCACGTTGCGCTCGCCTACGAGCTCGCAGAAGTGCAGGAAGCTGCCGCGCTCCTCGGGGATGCTCACCGCGAACAAGGCTTCGCGCGATTCGCCCACCGCGGCGCGCTCGGCGATGAAGCGGATGCGGTCGATATTGAGATTGGCGCCGGAGACGATGGCACAAAGGGTGAGCGGGTGGTCGACCGCTCCCGAGGCGGTGGCCTGGGTCGCGTAGCGACGCGCAGCCGCGACGGCGAGCGCTCCCGCCGGCTCAACGAAACGCCGCGTGTCCTGATAGATATCCTTGATCGCAAGGCATACCTCGTCGGTGTCGACCAGCATCACTTCGTCGAGGTACTGGCTGCACAGTCGAAACGTTTCCTGCCCCACCAGCTTCACCGCCGTGCCGTCGGAAAAAAGCCCGACCTCCGTGAGTTCGACCCGTCGCCCCGCCCGGATCGATTGCGCCATGGCGCACGAGTCACGCGTCTGCACGCCGATCACGCGGATATCCGGGCGGAGCGCTTTCACGTAGGTCGCGACTCCCGCGGCGAGACTACCCCCTCCGATGGGCACGAAGATGGCGTCGAGATGCCCGTGGTGCTGGCTCAGTATCTCCATCGCTACGGTGCCTTGTCCTGCGATAACGTCGGGGTCGTCGAAGGCTGGGATGAACGTCATGCCGCGTTCTCGCTGCAGCGCCATCGCGTGGGCGAACGCATCGTTATACGAATCGCCCGCCTTGATGACTTCCACCGTGGGCCCACCGAATCGCCGCGTCGCATTGACCTTAACGAGGGGTGCCGTTTCAGGCACGACGATGACAGCCGGGATGCCGAGCTTCGCGGCGGACCAGGCGACGCCTTGCGCGTGGTTTCCCGCTGACGCCGTGATGATGCCGCGTGCCAGTACGTCGGCGGAAAGGTTGCGGATCCGGTTGTAGGCGCCGCGGAGCTTGAACGACGAGACGGGTTGAGTGTCTTCCCGCTTCAGCAGGACGTGGTGCCCCAGTTGCTCGAACAGCACCGTCGCATGCTGCAGTTCCGTCCGCTGGGCCACGTCGTACACGCGGGCGTTGAGGATGCGCCTCAGGTAGTCGGCGGCATCGCGTACGGGTTCGTCCCGAGTGGCGTGACGTGAAGCGGGGAGGGACATGGCGTGCGTCTCCGGTGCGTTCGTTTTCCCGGAGGCGGATACGAAAAACCCGCCTCGGAGGGCGGGTTGTCGGTCACCTGTCGCGCGTGATTCAACCCACCATCGATGAGACGGCGATGCTAATCAGCGTAATGAGGGCGGCGAGGCGGTTCATGGTCCGATCCTCTTACTGAACGAGCGGGGTGTCAACCAGCGCATGCCAGCCGGAGACGGCACGTCGGGCGGCACTGGCTCTCCGCATCGTTTGGGCGAGGGCCACTGAACATGGCTTGTGCATCACGCGACCCTCTCAGATGCGGCGAATTCACCGCGTCAGGGAGGTGTTCTGATGAGAAAGCAAATATCGAGGGGTGCGCCATTGACGTATGTGCGTCAATGGCGCACTATCACGAAGTGATCTTCGTGGAGACGCGGGCCTTCACGAGGCGTGTTACGGAATTGCTCGACGACGCGAACTACGGGCGTCTACAGGTGCATCTCGCTGCTTACCCCGAAGCAGGCGATGTGATCGAAGGCACCGGTGGTCTCAGAAAGATACGCGTCGCCTTGGGCTGCCGGGGAAAGAGTGCCGGCGCCCGAGTTATTTATTATCACTTCGTAGCGCGATCACAGATCGCGATGTTGTTGATATTTTCGAAGAACGAGCAGCAAGACCTGACCTCCGATCAGCGAAAGGTCCTTGCCACCATTATGGATAACTGGAAGCGGAGATATGACCAAGTTCTTTGAAGACCTCCTGGAAAGCGTCCAGGAAATGGATGGCATTCTTCGCGGCGAGAAGCAGGCTTCTCGCGTGTTTGAAGTCGATCCCGGCGCGATTAAAGAGCTGCGCGAAACGACGGGCTTATCGCAGTCAAAGTTCGCGCTGCTTCTCGATGTCGACGTGGGTACGTTGCGCAATTGGGAGCAAGGACGGCGTGCCCCTACCGGTCCCGCCCGGGCTCTCCTTCGGGCCATTCGCAAGGATCCCCGCCATGTCCTCGCGGCACTGGCCTGACCCTTCACGGCACCGATTGCCGCACCGCGCCTTGGCCCCCCGGCCCCAAGCGTTAGAATTGACCGACCCCGTGGGGGTGCAGCCAGCCCATGAAGATGCCCAGCGCCACCATGGCGATGAGCAGCAGTGAGAGTCCGATACGGCGGGTGAGTGCCCAGACGGTGCGCTTGCTCTGGCCCTTGTCGGTCATCATGAAGAACAGCGCCTGCCCGAGGTTGAACAACACCACGAGCAGCAAAATCACCAGCGCATATTTGTAGATGGTTTCCACGTGACGGCTCCGCGCCATATCGACAATCCGAGTATAGCGTTGGGCACGGGGCGTCTTGCATGACTTTCCTGCGCCGTCCGACGTGGTTCGCTGTCGCACTCACGCTGGTGGGCGTGCTGGCGTTCGTACGCCTGGGCATATGGCAGCTGGATCGCGCGGACGAGAAGGATGAATTGCTGCGGCGGTACGCCGCATCGGCCGCAGCAAGCGTCGAGGAGTTCGGTTCCATCGCCGATAATCCTCCCCTCGATCGATACCCGAGGCTTTCGGTACGTGGCGTTTACCTGCCCGACCACTACTACCTGCTCGACGACCAGACCCACTCCGGTCAGGTCGGCGTGCACGTCTATGCGCCGTTTTCGCCGCATGGGCGCGATCCGTACCTCCTCGTCGACCTCGGTTTCCTGCCGAAGGAAGCGGGCGCCAACCCCCGGCTGCCGCCGCTTCCCGTGGGCGTCACCACCGTGCGGGGGCTCTACGTACCGGCGCCGGGTGTCGGTGTGCGCCTGGGTGGCGACCGTCTCCCGGAGCAGCACGGCGCGGAGAAGACCATGGTCTACGTCGATCTCAGGGAGATCGGTAACGACATCGGGCGCTCCCTGTATCCTCGCGTACTCCTTCTGGATCCCGACCCGGCCAGCATCTACATCCGTGAATGGACGCCCGGCTTCATGCCGCCGGCGCGCCATCGCGCCTACGCCTTCCAATGGTTCACCTTCGCCCTGGCGGCTGTGGTGATCTTCGTCCTCCTGCATCGCAAGCGACGCCCGAAACGGCCCGAGCATTCATGACCGATCCGAACGTCCCCCCACGCAAACCCGGCAGTGGCCGGCTCAAGCTCGTCTTGATCATGCTGGTGTTCCTGGCGCCCATTATCGCGGCGGGCCTGCTGACGCTGAGTGGCTGGCAGCCGGAAGGCAAAGGCAACGGTCGTCCCATCGTGCCGCAGCGCAGCATGGCCGAGGTCCGCGTGGACGTCGCCGGCACGGCCTGGGCATGGCGTGACAGCGAGCCGCGACTGACCCTGGTCGCGTTGCCGGGGCCGGATTGCGCCGCACACTGCCTCGAGACGCTGGCGCTCATGCGTAACGCGCGCATCGTGCTCAACCGCAACGCCGATCGCCTGCGCCTTCTTTATATCGGCACGCCGCCGACCGCGCAGGGCGCGGACGCCGTCATGCCCGACTGGAAGGTCGGTACCGACGCGGCGAAGGCCTTCGAAGAATTCCGTCCCACCCAGCCCGACACGGTCGCCGCCGTGCTGGTTGAATCCAATGCCACCGCGTTGTCCTGGTATCCCGCCGGTTTCGACCCGAGCGGCCTGCGCAAGGATCTGCAGAAGGTGATCCGCTGATGTCGCCCCGAGCTCTCAAAACCCTGCGCACGCTGGCCTTGCTGGCTGCGCTGTTCGCTTTCTGCATCGTGATGTTCGGTGCCTTCGTGCGTCTGTCCAACGCGGGGCTGTCGTGTCCCGACTGGCCGACCTGCTATGGCAAGGCCACGTGGCCGGGCCACGCTCAGGACATCGCCCGCGCGAACGAAGCCTTCCCCGATCGTCCGTACGAAACGCACAAGGCGTGGCGTGAGCAGGTACACCGCTTCCTCGCCGGCAGCCTCGGTGTGATGGTCCTCGCCATCGCCCTGATGTCGGCCTGGCGCCGACGCATGGCGGTGGCCGCGGTGCTCGTGGCGGCGGTGTTCGCGACGGTGGGTGTCGTGATGTACATGCGCGGCGAATACGTGGTGTCGTCGTTCCTGTCCGCACTGGCCATCGCGCTGCCGCTGATCGCCGCGGCGATGCTCGACCGACCCGGCGCCTGGCGCGTCGGCGTGGCCGCGCTTGCCGTGATCATCTTCCAGGCCATGCTCGGCATGTGGACGGTGACCTTGCTGCTCAAGCCCATCGTCGTGATGGGGCATCTGCTCGGCGGACTGGCGACCTTCGCCCTTCTCGCATGGGCAGCCCTGCGCTGGTGGCGTGTCGGCACACCGGACGACCGGTTCGCGGCACTTCGCGCGCCGGTCGCCATCGGCATCGTCGTGCTCGTCTGCCAGATCGCGCTCGGCGGCTGGACCAGTTCCAATTACGCGGCGCTCGCTTGTGGCACGGATTTTCCGCAGTGCCTCGGTCAGTGGTGGCCGCAGACGGACTTCCCGCAGGCCTTCGTGCTCTGGCGCGGCATCGGCGTCAACTACGAGGGCGGCGTGCTGGACATGGCCGCACGTAGCGCGATCCAGATCGCCCACCGCATCGGTGCGCTGGTGACCTTCGTCTACCTGGGCTGGTTGTCGCACAAGCTGGCGCGCGCCGGCCTGCGCAGGATCGGTATCGCCGTGGCGGTGGTGCTGATCGCGCAGGTGCTGCTCGGCATCGGCAATGTGCACCTCGGCCTGCCGTTGCCCGTCGCCACGGCGCACAATGGTGTCGCCGCGCTGCTCCTGTTCACGCTGCTTGCCGCCCTGGCGAGCACGCAGCGGCTGCCCGCCACGACGGAGTCCCCGTGAGCATCATCGGTCAATATTTCGAGCTGACCAAGCCACGCGTCGTCGCGATGCTGGTGTTCTGCGCGGTCATCGGCATGTTCCTCGCCGTGGACGCCGACGGTCAGCGTGTACTGCCGACGTGGCATGCGGCGATCTTCGGCACGCTCGGCATCTGGCTGGCTTCGGCTTCCGCCGCGGCGTTCAATCACCTGATCGACCAGCGCATCGACAAGATCATGGCGCGTACCTCGCATCGTCCGCTGGCGACCGGCCAGCTGACGCCGATGCAGGTGTTCGTCTTCGCGATGACGCTGGGCATCGTTTCGATGCTGGTGCTGGTCTTCCTGGTCAACAGGCTGACCGCGGTGCTGACGTTCTTCTCGCTGATCGGTTATGCGGTGATCTATACCGCCTACCTGAAGCGTGCGACGCCGCAGAATATCGTCATCGGCGGCCTCGCCGGCGCCGCGCCGCCGATGCTCGGCTGGACCGCGGTGACCGGCGAGCTGCATCCGTTCGCGCTGCAGCTTTTGCTGATCATCTTCGTGTGGACGCCGCCGCATTTCTGGGCGCTGGCGATCTTCCGCGTCGACGATTACTCGCGGGCCCAGGTGCCCATGTTGCCGGTGACGCACGGCGTGGTGTTCACGCGCTGGCACATCCTGTTCTACACGATCCTGCTGTTCGTCGTGACCATGCTGCCGTTCTTCACGGGGATGAGCGGACTGATCTACCTGTTCGGCGCGGTGATCCTCGGCCTCGGTTTCCTCTGGTACGCCGCACGCATGTTCAATCCGCCGGACGAGATGTTCGCGATGAAGATGTTCAACTACTCCATCGTGTACCTGATGGTGTTGTTCGCCTTCCTGCTCGCGGATCACTGGCTGGTCGACCCGGTCGTGCAGCCGGGCGTCCGGATGGAGCCGGTGGTTTAAACCGGCCCGCGTGGAGCCGCCGGGCCGTCATGCGTTGCTTCGCCGGTCGGCTTGCCCGACCAGTAGCCGGCCAGCATCGAGCCCGACAGGTTGTGCCAGACCGAGAACAGCGCCCCGGGTAGCGCGGCCAGCGGTGAGAAATAGAGCTTGCCCAGCGTCGCCGCGAGCCCCGAATTCTGCATGCCCACCTCGATCGCCAGGGTGCGGCAGGTGGATTCGTCGAAGCGGAACAGCCTGCCGCCCCAGTAGCCGCTGATCAGCCCGATGCCGTTGTGCAGGATGACCGCGACGATGGTGATCGCGCCCACGGCGGCGATCGACGGCTGACTGGCCGCGACCACGGCACCGATCAGGATCAGTACGCAGACCATCGAGAACAAGGGTAAGCCGGGCTCGATGCGTTTGACCACGCCGCGAGCCGTGTGATGGATCAACAGGCCCAGGCCGATCGGCAGCGCGACGATCTGCACGATACTCAGCAGCATCGCCCATGTGTCCGGCGCCACGCGGGTGTCGACGTAGAGGCGCGTGAGCAGCGGTGTCGCCACCACGCCGACCAGGGCGGATACCGATGACAGCGTGACCGACAGCGCCACGTCACCTTTCGCCAGATAGATAATGACGTTGGACGCCGTACCGCTGGCGACACTGCCGACCAGGATCATGCCGGCCGCGAGATCGGGCGGCATCGTGAATATCTTTGTCAGCCCCCACGCCGCAAGTGGCATCACCAGATAGTGCAGGAACGTGCCGGCGAAGACGGGCATGGGGCGTACGAGGACGCGTCTGAAGTCGTCCAGGCTGAGGGTCACGCCCATGCCGAACATCACGAGCATGAGCAGCCAGGCGATCCAGGGGCCGACGGGGAGGAAGAGGGCGGGCTGGAAGTACGCAGCGACCGAAACGGCGAGAGCCCAGAGAGGAAACAGGCGAGTGACTCTGGCGAGCATGTGTCTTTCCCTGTCTGCTTACAGCGCGCCATGCACCCAGTCAGCCACGGCCTCCGGGTGCTCGAGGTGCAGATGATGCCCTCCATCCATGTGCTTCACCCGGATGTCGTCGACGCAATCGATCCGTACCTGCAATGCCTCGGGCTCGAGATAAGGCGGCGAGGGGTTGGCGAGCAACAACGACGTCGGCGCAGCGAGCCCCAGCAGCAACGACATGATCTGCGTTTCCGCGAGACGGAGGGCCGTGGGCCGCGACAGGCGCGCATCGCTGCGCCAGCTGTATCCACCGTCGACTTCGCGCAGGCCGCGTTCCACGATGTGTCGTGCCAGCGTCGCATCGAGGCCGCTGGCCAGTGCGCGGGCACGAGCCGCATCGTCGATCGACGGAAAGACGCGCAGGGGCCGGGCGCCGCCAGCCGTCGACACCATCGCTTCGCGAAACCGGTCCAGCGTGCGCGATCCGTCGTCTCCGAGCGGCCCCAGGCCTTCGATCAGAGACAGTGCGCGAATGCGCTCCGGCGCCGCGATGGCCACCATCGTCGCCACACCGGCACCCAGAGAATGACCCAGCAGATGAAAACGCGGCAGGGCGAGCGAATCGACGGCGGCGAGCACAGCCCGCGTGTAATCCTGATGCGTGTAGATCGTGCTCTCGGGCAGATGGTCCGAGTGACCGTGGCCAGGAAGGTCCAGCGCGATCACGTGGAACCGGTCGGCAAGCCGGGGTGCGAGCAGAGCGAAGCTCGCGGCGTTGTCGAGCCAGCCATGGATCAGCACCAGCGGCGCGGCGTCGGGTTCGCCCCAGCTCAGTCCGGCGAGCTCCATGCCTGGTATGGCGATGCGCAACTCACGCATCGGCGCGTGCCTTACGCGCACGTTCGCGCGCGGCGGCGAGGCGCATGGCCGCCGCGGCCGGGTCGTAATCTGCCGCGAACTCGGGCCATCCCTGCGTGTGGCGCAGCACCAGGTCCGCGATGGCGCCCACGTGGTCCGGACGGGCGTTGAGACAGGGGATGTAGCTGAGCGTCTCGCCGCCGGCCTCGCGGAAGAATTCCGCGTTCTGCATGGCGATCTCTTCGAGGGTTTCGAGGCAATCGACGGCAAAGCCCGGACTGATCGTGTCGATGCGCTTGACGCCCTGTGCGCCGAACTGCCTGACCATCTCGTCGGTGTACGGGTGCAACCAGCGTTCACGGCCCACGCGTGACTGAAAGCTCATCGGCGCCTCGTCCGCGGTGACGCCCAGCGCTTCGCGGAGCAGGCGAGCGGTGGCGTGGCACTGGCAGAAGTACGGATCGCCGTTGCGCACGTAGCGCTCGGGAATGCCGTGAAAACTCATCAGCAGCTTTTCGCCCCGGCCGTTGCGGTCCCAGTGGTCGCGCACGCTGGCGGCGAGCGCGGCGATATAGGCGGGATCGTCGTGGTAGTCGTTGATCTGGCGCAGTTCCGGTGGCCAGCGCAGACCCTTCACCGTGTCGGCCACCGCGTCGAACACGCTGCCGGTCGAGGTGGCCGAGTATTGGGGGTAGAGCGGCAGAACGAGCAACCGCCGCACCCCTTCACGCTGCAACTGGGCAACTGTCGCCGCTACGCTGGGCCGCCCGTAGCGCATGGCCAGGGCGACGCGGATCGGTCCGTTGCGACGGCGCCCAAGCTCGGCCTGCAGGGACGCGGCCAGCGCCTCGCTGCCTGTTCGCAGGGGCGAGCCTTCCGCGGTCCAGATACGGGCATACGCGTGGGCGGAGCGCTTGGGACGGACGCGGAGAATGACGCCGTGGAGAATGGCTTTCCACAGCAGGCGCGGGTACTCGATGACGCGCGGATCACCCAGAAACTCGGCGAGGTACGGCCGTACGGCGGCCGCGGTGGGCGCCTCAGGTGTACCGAGATTAACCAGCAGCACACCCGCCTGGGGCAGGGTGTCGTGGGAATGACCGGCAAGGCCGGTATAGTTTGGCGTACCTGGCATCGGAGTCCGGCGCTCGCGGGAATCGTTGCAGTCTGCCATAGGGCGGCGCGACGAGGCTCGCTCTCAATGCCGCAGCCGCTGCCACCCCGCGTATCGATAGGAGCCACCCGATGTCCCCACGCCCGCTTCGCCTGCTCGCCCTCGGCCTTCTCGCCCTGCTGCCCTCGCTGGCCGTCCAGGCCGCCGACCCGCCGAGAGAACAGGCCCGGAACGCGGTCCGTGTGCTGTCCGAGATGATCGACGACGCGCCCGACAAATCGCTGCCTGCCGATCTGCTCAAGAACGCCAAGGCCATCGCGGTGCTGCCGGCCATGGTCAAGGGTGGCTTCGTGTTCTCTGGCTCCAAGGGCGAAGGCCTGATCTCGATCAAGACGCGTGACGGCACGTGGTCGAACCCCAACTTCATCTCGATGGCCGGTGCGGGCGTCGGCTTCCAGGTCGGCATCCAGTCCGCCGACGTGATCCTCGTGTTCCGCACCGACCGTGGCGTACAGAGCATCATCGACGGCAAGTTCACCATGGGCGCCAACGCCTCCGCGGCGGCCGGCCCGGTCGGCCGCTCCGCCACGGCCGCCACTGATGGCCAGATGAAAGCCGAGATCTACACCTATTCGCGCGCCAAGGGCCTGTTTGCCGGCATCGCGCTCGATGGCACCCATTTCAGCATCGACGACGACTCCAACGAGCAGATTTACGGCCCTGGAATCACGGCCCGCCGCATTTTTGAAGGCGGTGTGACGAATGTTCCAAGCGAGGTAGTGGAATTCAGGGATAAACTTGAGGAGTACACTAACCGCTGAGTGTCGTCCCACCCGGTGCCCCAAGGGGCGCCGGACCGTCCCACGGCCCGGAGCGAACGGGCCCGCGAGGTTTTTCATGAGCATTACCCATATCGTCCTCCTGCTGCTCGTCGTCGTGCTGATCTTCGGCACGAAGAAGCTGCGCAACATCGGCTCGGACCTGGGTGGCGCCATGCGCGACTTCAAGAAGGGTCTGGACGGCGACGAAGAGGCCCGTGCAGCGCGCGAACGGGAGGAGAAGCTGCGTGCCGATCCGCCCGTGAGCACCCAGGTCCCGCCGGTCCACAGCGAAACCACCGAGCCGCGCGACCGCGCTCCGTGATCCCGGCGGCGCCATGATCGAGATCAGCTTCGGTAAATTGCTGCTGCTCGCGGTGGTGGCGCTCATCGTGCTCGGCCCCGAGCGCCTTCCGCATGCCGCGCGTACGGCAGGTGCCCTGTTGCGGCGCATGCGCAACGGCTGGGACAGCGTCAAATCCGAGGTGGAGCGCGAGATCCAGGCCGAAGAGATCAAGCGCACGCTGCGCGAGACCGCCGAAAACGCGCGTGCCACGCATGACAGCGTGCGTGACGACATCCGCGCGGCTGGCAGCAGCGTCCGTGAAGACTTCCGTGCCGCCGCCGACGATGCCCGCCAGACCGGTGACCGTGTGCGCGACACCTTTTCCGATACCCCGGTAGCTCGCGTCGAGGGTCGTGAGCCCGACCCGGCGCGCGACATGCTGCCGCTGGCCCACGGCGACACCCCGCCGCCCAGGAACGAACCGCATGAGCGCAGCTGACTCCGATCCGTCCGGCGACGACGTGGTCGAAGAGGGTCTGTTTTCCCACCTGATCGAACTCCGTTCCCGCCTGCTCCGCGCCATCGTGGTGTTGCTCGTGGTGTTGCTGGCGCTGATGCCCGTCGCCAACCACCTGTATGCGGAACTGGCCAAACCGCTGGTCGAGCGCATGCCGCAGGGCGCGCATCTGATCGCCACGGAGGTCGCCAGCCCGTTCGTCACTCCGTTGAAGCTGGCCTTCTTCTGCGCGCTGTTCATCAGCATGCCGATGATCCTGTACCAGCTCTGGGCCTTCGTCAGCCCGGGCCTCTACAAGCACGAGAAGCGCCTGGCGCGCCCGTTGCTGGTGGCATCGCTGGTGCTGTTCTATTCGGGCTGCGCCTTCGCCTATTTCATCGTGCTGCCGGCGGCGTTCAAGTTTCTCAATGCCGTGACGCCCGACGGCGTGGCGATGATGACGGACATCACGCATTACCTCGACTTCGTCATGCTGATGTTCTTCGCCTTCGGCCTGTGCTTCGAAGTGCCGGTCGCGGTCGTGATCCTTGCCGCCATCGGCATCGTCGACGCCGAAAAGCTCAGCAAGGGGCGCGGTTACGCCGTCGTGGGCGCGTTCGCTATCGCCGCCTTCATCACGCCGCCGGATCTGCTCTCGATGGTGATGCTGGCCGTGCCGATGTGCATCCTGTACGAGCTCGGTTTGCTGGCCGTGAAGTTTCTTCTGAAACCACCGCCCGAGCAGGCGTGAGCCGATGGGCGTTTCGGTCGGTTGGCTGGCGGTCAAAGGCAAGGATGGCGATGCCGTCCTCGCCGCTCTCGACCTGGTCCGCAATGAGCAGACCACGACCGATCCGCGTCGAGGCTACGCCATCGAACTGCCGTCCGGCTGGTTTGTCGTCGTCACACGGTTCGCCTCGCCCCTGATCGCGGAGGAATCGCTGCGCCCGCTTTCGCGTGGCTGCACGGTGATCACCTGCGAACAGGAGGAGCACGTGATGGTCAGCGCCGCCACGTGCTACGTCGATGGCCTGCGCACCTGGCATGTCGAGCACGACGGGGAGGGCGACGACGTCCGTCACATCGTCTCGCATGGCGAACCACCGCCGGCGTTCGATGCCATCCACGCCCGTATCGAAGCATTGCAGGATGCCTCCGATGCCGAAGGCGACGATGTCGACCATTTTTATTCGCTGCCGCCCGAGCTGGCGCAGAGCGTGACCACCTTCGACGTGGACCTTCCCGCCAGCGCTTACGGCAAGCTGGTGTTCACCGGCTGGACGGCGAAAGAAACCCTGGCGCCGGGCGCCACTCCGCAGCTCCCACGGAAGCTGCGGCGTGAGATGGTCAAGGCCCGCGCCGCGCGTCCGTGGTGGAAGTTCTGGTAAGCGCCGGGGCGCTTACTTCGATACGTTACGGCCCAGCGACAAACCCTTCAGCACGTTGAGCGCCTGCGACAGCGGATAGTCTTCGATCGCGAGCTTGCCGTCGTCGTCGTTGGCGTTCTTGTCGTCCGACGACGCTTTCTCGTTCACCAGATGATTGGGCAGGTCCGCTTCCGAGCCGATCAGCGCGGGCGGCGTGTCGCTCTTGTTCACGGAGAGATCGGCCAGCGCGATGTCCGGCTTGATGCCTTCGGCCTGGATCGAGGTGCCGTTGGGGGTGTAGTAGCGTGCGGTGGTGATCTTCACCGCGTGGTCCTGATCCAGCGGCAGCACGGTCTGCACCACGCCCTTGCCGAAGGTGCGACGACCCATGATGAGTGCGCGGTGGTTGTCCTTCAGTGCACCGGACACGATCTCGGCGGCGGACGCCGTACCGTTGTCCGTGAGGATGACCATCGGTGCGCCCTTGAGCAGATCGCCCGGGTGGGCATCGAAGTGCAGGTTGGCGTCCGGCAACCGGCCCTTGGTCGTGACGATGGTGCCCGAGTCCAGGAAGGTGTCGGCGACGCCGACGGCCGTGGTCAGCAGACCGCCCGGATTGGAGCGCAGGTCGAGCACGGCGCCACGGGGCGCGCCGTTCTTCGCGATCCAGTCCGACAGCTTCTTGTCGAGGTCGGTCGACGTGTCTTCCTGGAACTGGCTGAGACGGATGTAGACGTAGCCGGGATCGAGCTGACGCAGCTTGACGCTGGTGACCGCGATACGCTCGCGCACCAGCGGCATGTCGATCGGCTTGTCGGATTTCTCGTGCAGGATGGTGAGCGTGACCTTGCTGCCGGGATCGCCTCGCAGTTTCTTGAACGCGTCGTCGATGTTCTGGCTGTCGACGACCATGCCGTCGACCTTGAGGATGGTGTCGCCCGGCTTGATGCCAGCACGCGACGCGGGGGTATCGTCGATGGGCGAAACGATCTTCAGCGCGCCTTCGACCTGCAGGACTTCGATGCCCAGACCGCCGTACTGGCCCGTGGTGTCCTCATCGAGTTCGTCGAGGCCTTCCTTGTCGAGGTATTCGCTGTGCGGATCGAGGTTCTGGAGCATGCCGCTGATGGCGGCTTTCATGATCGTCTTGTTGTCGAGCTTCTCGACGTAGGCCTGCCGAACGATCTGGTACACCCGCGTGAAATTGCGAATGTCGTCCAGATCGACGGCGTCGTCGGCCTGAGTGGCGACCTTCGCCGCCGTGGTCGACGACGCGGCGGGGGCGTCGGGCTGCTTCAGCGCGGGCTTCGCCTGTTGCGCCTGGACGGTGGGAACCGCGATCGCACCGGCGAGAGCCAGTGCGAGGGCGAGGCGAAGGGGGTGCTGACGCATGCCTGTCTCCGGGGTCAATGCTTCTTGCTCAACCAGCCACGCGCGTCGATGGGTTTGCCACCCTGGCGCAGCTCGAAGTACGCGCCGTTGTCGCCGGCGGGTGCGGCGGCGGTGCCGACCGCCTGGCCGGCCTCCACCGTGTCGCCGACGCCGTGCAGCAGCGTCTCATTATTGCCGTACATGCTCATGAATCCGTTGCCGTGGTTCACGATGATCATCATGCCGTAGCCACGCAGGAAGTTGGCGAAGACCACGCGGCCGCGCGCGACCGCTTTCACCTCGCTGCCGCGCGGCGCGACGATGATGACGCCGCTGCCGAACGCGTGCACCGGACCGTTGGCCGGCCAGGGCAGGTTGCCGCGCATGTTGCCCACCGGTGCCGCTGCGGGCGTGCCCTTGGGCGCAGGAGCCGCCTCGACGGCCGCCCGGGCCGCCTCGGCCTTCGCCGCGTCGTCGATCACCTTCTGCAGGCGGCCGACCAGTGAGTTCATGTCCTGCTCGTTCTGTTTCAGCGCGGCCATACGCTGGGCCTGGTCCTTGTATTTCGAGTCCGCCTCGGCCACCAGTTTCGCCTGGCTGGCGCGCTGCTTTTCCAGTTCCGCGGCGCGCGACTCGCGCTCCGCCCGCGTCGCCTCGAGCTTCTGCTGTTCGGCGGTGATGGCGGCTTCGACCTCCTGCAGGCGGGAAAGATCCGCAAGCAGGCCGCGGATCTTCTCGACCCGGTTGTCCTGAAAATATTTCGAGTAGGCCAGGGCGCGCGAGATCCGGTTGACGTCTTCGTCGCCGAGCAGGAGCTGCAGATCCGAGCCGCGTCCGAGCGTATAGGTCGCGCGGAGCAGGTCGCCGAGGGCGTCCTTCTGCTTCGAGAGGCCCGCTTCCATCTGTGCCCGCTGCGCGTTCAGCTGCTCCAGGTCGTGCTGGCGCTGCTGGAGGTCGCCATCCGTCTCGCGCACCGCCCTGGCGGCGGCGGATACCTGCTCGGCCTGTTTCGCCAGCGCGGCGTTGGCGCTGTCACGGGCGTTGGCGGTCTCGCGCTGCTCTTTCGTCAGGTTGTCGATGTCCTTGCGGACACCTTCGAGCTTTTGCCGTGCCTCGTCCTGCTGGGACCGCGTCTTGCCATCCTGCGCCGCGTGGGCGGGCAGGAGGGGCGTAAGCGTGGCGATGGCGAGGGTCAGGGCGAGTGGCAGACGGAAAGTTGGGCGCATAGGGTCGATTATTACCTATCCGGGCCCGGTAGGAGTCAGCCCTGCTGGCGATTCGGGGTCGCCTCGCCGTACGGCCTGGTATGCCCCGCAACCCGCCCCATGCCTCATTTTCCCCGACTGGTCTTTCGTTCCCTTCCGTAAGATTTCCGTTGGCTTTCCGTTTGGACGTCCGAACGCTTTGACGCGCCGCGACAAATGTGACTAAAGTGGGCCGCTAGTTTCCTGCGTATACGTGAAGAGTCGGCCGTTCCAGGTCGCGGGGCCACGTCTGCGTCACCCCAGCAAAACCAACGGCCACCAGGAGGCGGATGGTGAAGCAAGGCATTCCGCGCCTCTATGACGAGGCGTTCGAACACGACAGCTGCGGCTTCGGTATCGTCGCGCAGATCGACGGTCACGCCAGCGCGAAGCTGGTCGACACCGCATTCGACGCGCTCGCGAAACTTTCCCACCGTGGTGGCGTGAACGCCGACGGTATAAGCGGCGACGGCTGCGGTGTGCTCATTCGCCGTCCTGTCGAATGGCTGCGCGCGCTCGCCGGCGAAGCGGGCGTGACGCTCGCCACCCATTTCGCCGCGGGCGTGGTCTTCCTCGACCCGAACGGCGACGACACCGGCGCTCGTGTGCTCGAGGCCGAGCTGGCCGCCGTGAATCTTTCCGTCGCCGGCTGGCGCGACGTCGCTGTCGACACGGATGCCTGCGGTCCGCTGGCGTCGTCTTCGATGCCACGCGTGCGACAGATCTTCGTCGACGCGCCGGGCGACCTTTCGCCGGCGAAATTCGAAGCCGCACTGTTCCGTGCGCGTCGCCGCACCGAGCTGCAGCTGGCCGACGACAAGCAGTTCTATGTGGTCTCGCTCTCGGGCGAGGTCGTGGGCTACAAGGCGATGGCGGCCCCCGGTCGTCTTCGTCAGGTCTATCCGGACCTCGCGCACCCGGCGCTGGTCGCCGACGCGGTGGTCTTCCACCAGCGTTTCTCGACCAACACGTCGCCGCAGTGGCGCCTCGCCCAGCCGTTCCGCTTGCTCGCGCACAACGGCGAGATCAACACCATTCGTGCCAACCGTCGCTGGATGCAGGCCCGCACGGCCGTCATGCGTTCCGAGCTCGTCGATCTGTCCGACATCGGTCCGCTGGTGCGCCAGAGCGGCTCGGATTCGGAAAGTCTCGACAACGCGCTCGAAGTGCTGCTCATGGGCGGCATGGATCTGCTCACCGCCATGCGCGTGCTCGTGCCGCCGG
The DNA here is from genome assembly GCF_031455395.1 of Luteibacter sp. 1214. Taxonomy (NCBI): domain Bacteria; kingdom Pseudomonadati; phylum Pseudomonadota; class Gammaproteobacteria; order Lysobacterales; family Rhodanobacteraceae; genus Luteibacter; species Luteibacter sp. 1214. The sequence continues at coordinate 114,747 of NZ_JAVDSQ010000006.1, read as the reverse complement.
CTTACGCCGCGCGCGAAGACATCGACGAGGATCTCGCCGCGTTCTACGAGTATTACGCGCTGCATAGCGAGCCGTGGGACGGCCCCGCCGGTCTGGTGATGTGCGACGGCCGTTACGCCGCCTGCACCCTGGACCGTAACGGCCTGCGTCCCGCGCGCTGGGCGTTGTCCGACGACAATCATCTGATCGTGGCGTCCGAGGCCGGTCTGTGGGACGTCCCGTCGTCGCGTATCGTCGCCAAGGGTCGTCTTGCGCCCGGCGAGATGATCGCCGTGGACTTCCGCGAGCACCGTCTGCTGCGTGACGCCGACATCGACGCGATCAACCGCCAGCGGGCACCGTTCCGTGACTGGCTGCGCGACGGCGTGACCTATCTCGAGTCCGACCTGATCGATCCGAGCCTGGCGGCGGAACCGCTACCCGCCGACGAACTGCGCCGCTACCAGAAGCTCTACGGCCTGTCGCGCGAAGAGTGCGAGTCGGTGCTGAAGGTGCTGGCCGAAACCGAGGCGGAAGCCACGGGCTCGATGGGTGACGACACGCCGATGGCCGTGCTGTCGCGACAGATCCGTCCGCTGTTCGATCGCTTCCGCCAGGGCTTCGCCCAGGTGACGAATCCGCCGATCGATCCGCTGCGCGAGCGCCTGGTGATGTCGCTGGTTACCCAGATAGGCCAGGAACGCAACATCTTCGATCTCGGCCCGGAGAACGCGAAGCAGATCCTGCTCAACTCGCCGATCCTTTCGCAGCGCAAGCTGCGTCAGATCCTGGCGAATGAGGACTATGCGGACACGCCACGTTTCGACCTCATGTACGGCGCGGACGAAACGCTCGAGCAGGCGCTCCTCCGTATCTGCGACGACGTCGAGAAAGCCGTGCGCGCGGGCGTGCGTATCGTGTTCCTCAGCGACCGCTATCCGCGCCGCGACCTGTTGCCGATTCATTCGCTGCTGGCCACCGGTGCCGTGCATGCGCGTCTGGTCGACAAGGGCCTGCGCTGTCAGTGCAACATCATGGTCGAGACGGCGACGCCGCGCGATCCGCATCACTTCGCGTGTCTGCTCGGTTTCGGCGCCACCGCGATCTACCCGTGGCTGGCCTACCAGAGTCTGTTCGACATGGGCCGCAGCGGGCACATCCGCAACGGCGAAGGCGCTCCGCGCGAGATCGGCCGCAACTACCGTCGCGGCATCCGCAAGGGCCTGCTGAAGATCCTGTCGAAGATGGGTATCTCCACGGTGGCGGGCTATCGCGGTGCGCAGCTGTTCGAGATCGTCGGTCTGGCGCCGGAAGTCGTCGCCGCCTGTTTCCCGGGCACGCCGTCGCGTATCGGCGGGTCCACCTTCGCCGACCTCGAGCAGGAGCAGCGTCTGCTCGCCGCCGAAGCCTGGGACGAAGCGCACGCGCTGCGTGCCGGTGGCCTGTTCAAGTACGTGCACGGTGGCGAGTTCCACATGTACAACCCGGACGTCATCGCCAGCCTCCAGGTGGCGGTACGTACGGGCGACTACGCCGACTACGCCAAATACGCGCGTTACGTCGACACGCGTCCGCCGTCCGCACTGCGCGATCTGCTCGTGCCACGCGCGACCACGCCCATTCCGCTGGACGACGTCGAACCGGTCGAGGACATCCTCAAGCGTTTCGACTCCGCCGGCATGTCGCTCGGTGCGCTGTCGCCCGAAGCGCACGAGGCGCTCGCTATCGCGATGAACCGCCTCGGCGCCCGCAGCAACTCGGGTGAGGGCGGTGAAGATCCCGCGCGCTACGGCACCGACCGCGCGTCCAAGATCAAGCAGGTGGCCTCGGGTCGTTTCGGCGTCACACCGACGTATCTGGTCAACGCCGAAGTGCTGCAGATCAAGATCGCCCAGGGCGCCAAGCCGGGTGAGGGCGGTCAGCTGCCGGGTCACAAGGTCGACGCGACCATCGCTCGTCTTCGTTACGCGAAGCCGGGTATCGGTCTGATCTCGCCGCCGCCCCATCACGACATCTATTCCATCGAAGACCTCGCCCAGCTGATCCACGACCTCAAGGAAGTGAATCCGCAGGCGCTGATCTCGGTGAAGCTCGTCTCGCACGCGGGCGTCGGCACCGTGGCCGCCGGTGTGGTCAAGGCGGGCGCGGATCTGATCACGGTTTCCGGCCACGACGGCGGTACCGGTGCCAGTCCGCTCACCTCGATCAAGTACGCGGGTACCCCGTGGGAGCTGGGTCTGGCGGAGACACAGCAGACGCTTCGCCTCAACGACCTGCGCGGTCGCGTGCGCCTGCAGACCGACGGTGGTCTGAAGACCGGTCTCGATGTCATCAAGGCGGCGATGCTCGGCGCGGAAAGCTTCGGCTTCGGCACCGGTCCGATGGTCGCGCTCGGCTGCAAGTACCTGCGTATCTGCCATCTGAACAACTGCGCGACGGGCGTCGCCACGCAGCACCCGATCCTGCGGCAGAAGCACTTCCTCGGGCTGCCCGACATGGTGATGAACTACTTCCGCTTCATCGCGGAGGACGTGCGCCAGCATCTCGCGCAACTGGGTGTCCGCTCCATCGCCGAACTCATCGGCCAGAGCGGTCGCCTCGAGCAGCGTGACGGCGTGACGCCGGTGCAGGAACGCCTCGATCTGTCGCCGCTCATCAGCGAAGACGGCATGGGTGAGAAGGTCGACTTCGCCTGCACCTTCGCGCGTAACCCGATGCGCGACCCCGCGGCGCTCGCCAGTCGCATCGCGGCGGAAACGCGCGAAGCGGTGAAGGATGGCCTGGGCGGCACGTTTACCTACCCGATTGCCAACACGGATCGCGCCATCGGTGCGCGGCTGTCCGGTGACGTCGCCCGTCGCTGGGGCGATATGGGCATGGCGGGCAAACCGGTGAACCTGCATCTGCTCGGCGCGGCGGGGCAGAGTCTCGGTGCGTGGAACGCCGCCGGCGTCAACATCGATCTGATCGGCGAGGCCAACGACGGCGTCGGTAAGGGTATGGCAGGTGGCCGTCTGGTCATTCGTCCGCCGGCCGATTCGCCGTTCGCCAGCCAGGACGCCTCGATCATCGGCAATACCTGTCTGTACGGCGCAACCGGTGGCGAACTGTTCGCCGCGGGTCAGGCCGGCGAACGCTTCGCCGTGCGCAATTCCGGCGCATTGGCCGTCGTCGAAGGCGCGGGCGACCATTGCTGCGAGTACATGACCGGTGGCGTCGTCGCCGTGCTGGGACGCACCGGACTGAACTTCGGCGCCGGCATGACCGGCGGTTTCGCCTACGTGCTGGACATGGAGCGCAATTTCGTCGATTGCTACAACCACGAACTCGTCGACATCGTGCGCATCTCTCACGAAGGCATGGAACATTACATGCAGCATCTGCGCCAGCTGATCGCCCGCCACGCCGAACTCACCGACTCCGCCTGGGGTCGCAAGGTACTCGGCGATTTCCGTGGCCTGCTGCAGCGCTTCTGGCTGGTGAAACCCAAGGCCGCGAGTCTCGACGCGCTGGCCGAAGAACTGCGGAGTGCGGCATGAGTTCGAAGGACTTCCGCTTTCTCGAAATCCCCCGCCAGACGCCGCGTACGGTGCCGGTCGCGGTGCGCGTGCTCGGCTACGGCGAGATCTCCGGCGACTTCGCGTCGTCGGAAGCCGCATCGCAGTCGGAGCGTTGTATCGACTGCGGTAACCCGTATTGCGAGCACGCCTGCCCGGTGCACAACTACATCCCGAACTGGCTGAAGCTGGTGCAGGACGGCCGTCTGTTCGAAGCGGCGACGCTGATGCACGAGACCAACCCCTTGCCGGAGATCTGCGGTCGCGTCTGTCCGCAGGATCGTCTCTGCGAGGGTGCATGCACCCTCGAGCAGGGTGACTTCGGTGCCGTCACCATCGGCAGCGTCGAACGCTGGGCGACGGACGAAGCGATTCGTCAGGGCTGGCGCCCCGATCTGTCGCGTGTGAAGGAAACCGGTGCGCGCGTCGCCATCGTCGGCGCGGGTCCCGCTGGTCTGGCCTGCGCGGATCGCCTGCGTCGCGCGGGTATCGCCGCCGATGTGTTCGACAAGTATCACGAGATCGGTGGTCTGCTGACCTTCGGCATTCCGCCGTTCAAGCTCGACAAGTCCGTCGTGCGCACGCGCCGCATGGTGCTCGAAGGCATGGGCGTGACCTTCCGCCTCGGCGTCGAGATCGGTCGCGACATCGCGTTCGACGAGTTGCTGGCCGATTACGACGCCGTGTTTGTCGGTACCGGCGCATACACCTATGTCGACGGCCAGCTCGACGGTCGCGATCTGGTGGGTGTGCACGACGCGCTGCCGTTCCTCATCGCCAACACCGACCGTCTGTTGCGCGAAGAAGAGCCGGCCGCCGAATACGATCTCGCCGGCAAGCACGTCGTCGTGCTCGGCGGTGGCGATACCGGCATGGACTGCAACCGCACGGCGATTCGTCTCGGTGCCGCGTCGGTCACCTGCGTCTATCGTCGCGACGAGCCCAGCATGCCGGGCTCGCGTCGCGAAGTCGGTTACTCCCGCGAAGAGGGCGTCCGCTTCCTGTTTCAGCGTCAGCCGACGGCCCTGGTCGGTGAAGATGGCCGTGTGAAAGCCGTTCGTGTCGTCGAGACCCAGCTGGTCGAAGGCGACGATGGCCGTCCGCGTCCGCAGAACGTACCGGGCAGCGAAACCGATCTGCGCGCCGACGTCGTCATCCAGGCCTTCGGCTTTCAGGCGAGTCCGCCCGACTGGTGCGACACGTTCGGCATCGAGCGCGATCGCAGCGGTCGCATCGTGGCCGGTGGCGAAGGCCGCCTGCCGCTGCAGACCAGCAACCCGCGTGTCTTCGCCGGCGGCGACAACGTGCGCGGTGCGGATCTGGTGGTGCGTGCCGTCTACGACGGTCGCGAAGCCGCCGCCTCCATCGCACGCATGCTCGCCGCGAAGAAAGCCGAGGTCACCGTCGCGGCGTGAGCGTGCCGGTGGCACCGGCGAACCGTTGCCACCGTGTTATGGTGGGAGCCAGCCCGGTTGCTCCCAGCGGGGCGTCGGCTCCCGCCAGGCCGGTGTCCACAGGACGGCCCGAGGGCGCACAATAGCCGGAATGCTTCCCCAGGCTCCGACCCCCTCATGTGCCTGATTGCCTTCGCCTGGCGCGCCCATCCGCGCTGGCGCCTCGTGCTCGTCGCCAACCGCGATGAATTTCACGCCCGTCCCACCGCGCCGCTCGCCGCGTGGGATGAGGCACCGCAGATCCTCGCCGGTCGTGATCTCGAAGCCGGGGGAACCTGGGCCGGCGTCGCTCCCGATGGCAGGGTCAGCGTCATCACCAACGTCCGGGACATGACCGCCGACCACAGCGGCCTCTCCCGTGGCCTGCTGGTCGCGGACTACCTCGGCTCCACGTTGCCGGCGCGGACGCACGCGATCGAACTCATGGCCAGCGCGCGGGACTACCGGCCCTTCAATCTGCTGACCTTCGATCGCGACGACGCGTATTACCTGGGCAATCATCCCAGTGCCCGTGCGCAGCCGGTCGACACTGGCATGCACGGTCTGAGCAACGCGGACTTCAATGCGCCCTGGCCGAAGACACGTGCACTTGTGGGTCGCCTTTCCGATTGGCTAAAGCATGGCGCGGGCTACGACCTCGCGCCCAACGCAAGCGCTGAAGGCAACACCAGCCGCGCAGCCAACGCCGTCGGCGCCAGTGCGAGTGCGGACGGCGCATTGGAACCGCTCTTCGCCATGCTCTCCGATCAGGGCCGCTGGCCCGATGACGTGCTCCCCGACACCGGCATCGGCATCGAACGGGAGCGCTTTCTCTCCAGCGCCTTCATCGTCGGCGAAACCTACGGCACCCGTGCCAGCACGGTCATCCTGGTCGACCGCGACGGTCGCACCACGATCGCCGAACGCCGCTTCGGCCCCAACGGCGTCCCCCAGGGCGAAACCCGCCTCACCGCCGATCCGGCCGTTTAACCCAGACGCCGGTCCAAACGCCGAGTCTTGCGATGCCCCTGTAGGAGCCAGCCCTGCTGGCGATTCCCGCGCCAGCGGGCACCCCATCACGCCCCTTTCTTGGCCCCAGCGCGAAAGTCTTTCCTCCGGTCAGCGATTGATCCCGTCCCACACCGCCCCGACGATGATGGAGGTCTACCCCTCATCCATCCGGAGCCGCCCCATGAACATCGACCTCAGCAAGCGCAGCGCCATCGTCACCGGTTCCACCGCGGGCATCGGCCTGGCCATCGCGACCGGCCTCGCCGTCGCCGGCGCCAGCGTTGTCATCACCGGCCGCACCCAGGGTCGCGTCGACGAAGCGATCGCCGCCGTGAAGAAGGCCGCGCCGAATGCGACCGTCACGGGCGTCGCCGCCGATCTCGGCACGGCCGAGGGTGCCGCGGCCCTGATCAAGGCCGTGCCCGATACCGACATCCTGGTAAACAACCTCGGCATCTTCGAGCCGAAGGACTTCTTCGCCATCGACGACGCCGAGTGGAGCCGCTTCTTCGAAGTGAACGTGAACTCCGGCGTGCGTCTGTCGCGTCACTACGCCAGGGGGATGGCCGAGCGTGGCTGGGGTCGCGTGCAGTTCATCTCCAGCGAGTCGGGCGTCCAGGTACCGGCTGAGATGGTCCATTACGGCGTGACCAAGACGGCGCAGCTCGGCGTGTCGCGTGGTCTCGCCGAGGTGCTCTCGGGCACCGGTGTCACGGTCAACGCCATCCTCCCGGGTCCGACCTTGTCCGAAGGTGTGAGCGAGTTCTTCGGCAAGATCGCGAAGGATCAGGGGACGACGATGGAGGCGGTCGAGAAGGACTTCATCCAGACGCATCGTCCGACGTCGCTGATCAAGCGCCTGCTGAGCGTTGAGGAAGTCGCCAACGCGTCGGTTTACCTCGCGTCCGAGCAGGCGTCGGGCACGACAGGTGCGGCCATTCGGGTCGATGGTGGCGTGACGCGGTCCATCATCTGATCGGGTGGGCTGCTGCCGCAGCCCATCGCCAACAGGGTTGGCTCCCACCGAAACCGGCACCTGGTCGGAGCCAGCCCACTGGTGAGAACACGCCGCCTCAGTCGGTCAGCTGACAGACGATCCTCAGAAACGCCCCATCATCGCGCTGAAAATCCGACCGCGCACCGTGAAACCGCTCGTCGGATAAAGCGATCGATTCCACCCGGTCCATCCGGAGCGTCTTCCACCCCTGCGATGCACCGGAAGCGCTGCCGCCGCTGACCTGATAAGCGCTGAGCAACCGGTCACCGGAATGGTCGTCGCCATACACATGGGGCTGCACGACACGCTGCGCACCGCCGTATCCGACCACGAGCAAGCGCCGCTCACGAATGGCACGACAAACGATCGCGCCGGAATCGGGCGTCATGCGCCCAGATCGCCGTCCACGTAAAACCAGCGCCCGTCGTCGCGTACGAAACGGCTCGTCTCGTGCATCCGTTCCGCACTGCCACCGCCCATGCGCAGGCGTGCGACGAAGGCGACGATCGCCGTATCGGGCGAGGGACTCTCGTGCCGCTTCACAGTCAGACCCAGCCACGTGGGCCTGGGAGACTGACTCGCGAGTCCAAGTGCCGCAGGACGCGTCGATACATGCCAGGTGGCAAGCAGGTAGTCCTCGAGTCCGAGGACGTAAGCGGTGTAGCGCGAGCGCATCAGCGCTTCGGCCGTAGGCGCGGGCACACCGCCATGCCATCGGCCGCAGCATGCGACGTAGGGCGTATCGAGCCCGCAGGGGCAGGTAGCGGGGCTTGCGCTGCTCATTCGGGTTACTCGACCTTTCCGGACATGATCAGAGGCGCGAGATCGTAGCCCATCGCCACCGCCTGCGCCTTCAGGGCCTCGAACGTTTTCCGGTCCAGCGTAGGCTCCCGGGACAGAATCCACAGGTACTTGCGCCCCGGCTGCCCCACCATCGCCCAGCGATAGTCGTTGTCCAGCGCGATGACCCAGTAATCCGCCCAGACCAGGGGCACCCACGACAGCCAGGCTGGCGCGAAGCGCACCTGCAGCTTGCCCCGTGAATACGGCTCAGGCCGACGAGCCACGCCGTCGCTGGCGATGGTCTTCCCCTCCGCCGTGACGCAGGCGTTGCGCACGGCTACCGTGCCGTCGGGATTCGGGGTGTAATGCGCGGTAACGTCCTTCTCGCACTTCCGCTGGAACCACATGGGCAGGCGGGCGATCTCGTGCCACGTTCCGGCATAGCGCTGCAGGTCGAGATCGGAGACGGCCGTGACCGGCGTGCTCGCAAGGGCACCGGTCGAGGCCATGGACAGGAGAAGGGCCGTGAGGGCAGAGCGCATGGCGGAGATTCCGTTGGGGCGACCCCCTACGATGCGTATCGGGGGTGAACCCCGTTTGAATTTGCGATCGACGCTGGGTAACGTCGCGCCATGGATCACCGATCACCCCCTGCCCGAAGGCCCCTGCTCCGGCGCTTGCGCGACCGGTTCGGCGCGCGCGGCACGGTGCACCTGGACCGCGAGGCGCAGGTCATCGTGCATTGCCCGGCGCGTTTCCACGCCACGGAACTGGCGCTGGAGCAGGTGACGCGCGTCGAGGCGGGCAATCGCGACGACGGCTCGTTCGAAACGATTTTCCTGTATTTCCACGCGGAAGGCGTTTCGCCACTGGCCGTGTCCGAGAACGACCGGGGATTCACCGAACTGGTCCGCGACCTCGGGAACGCGTTCCCCGGCATCGGGGACTGGCAGGCCGCCGTGCCTCCGGTGGCCTTTCAGCTCACGTCCGTGGACCTGTGGAAGCGGGAAGAGCCCCAGGCGCCGGAAGATCCGGCGGTCGACCACGTCGCCTGATCGAACCGGTCGGGTCAGGCGATCCGGATCAGAAGGGCGGTCGCGTTATCGCGCAGCGTCACCGACCGCGGAGCGATAGCGGTGTCGCCCTGAGCGCAGGCCTCGCCGTCGATGGTTGCCTCGCCGCGCGCGACATGCAGCAACGCGATGTTCGAGCCGTCCATCGTAACGGGCCCGCGCACGACATCGATCCGTCCCGAGGCATGGCCGCGCCGCACCATGAGATTGAAATCACGCGTCGCGCCACCGGCTAGCCGCACGTCCACCCGTGACTCGCCCGCAAACGCAAACGGCTCGCAAGCCGTCGTCAACGCATGCTGACGCTCACCGTCGAGGGTCATCGTGAATCCATCGCCTTCGAGGAGAACGATCGTGCGATCGACGCCTGCGAACACCGAGAACGGGGAGGCCGTATCCACGTCGGCGATGCTCACACGCCACAGAAAATCATCCATCGTCGCGCCCGGCGGCTCGACCACGATCTCACGCGTGATGCCGAGGCCGTTCTTCCACGGCACGGCTTTCAATGCGTCGAAGCGGACGATGCTCATGCCACGCGCTCGATATCGCGTGCGAATGGCGGCAGCGCGCGCAACATGCCGGTGCCGTAGCGCTTGGTGATCACGCGACGGTCGAGCAGCACGATGCGCCCCGTATCCGTCTCGGTACGAATCAGCCGGCCGCAGTACTGCGTGAGAATACGCGTCGCGTCCGGCACGCTCACCTCGATAAACGGATTGCGTCCGCGCGACTCCAGCCACTCCGCATAGGTCGCGCCTACCGGATCGGTCGGCACGGCAAACGGAAGCTGCGTCACGACCACGGTCTCGCACAGCTTGCCGGGCAGATCGAGACCCTCGCCGAACGAGGCCAGGCCGAACAGCGTGCTGCCCTTGCCGGCTTCGATGTCTTCGCGATGCTCGGTAATGAGCTGCTGCTTGGACAACGAACCCTGCGCGCGCACCTTGCGCACGAACTCGATCGGCAAGGTCTGCAACACACGGTCGAGCTTGGCGCGCGAGGTGAACAGCACCAGGTTTCCCGCGTTCCAGTCCAGATTCTTCGCCAGCCACTCGGAGATTTCCCGAGCGTGGCCTTCCCGATCGTCCGGCAAGGTGCGCATGCTCGGCACACTCAATGTCGCCTGATTTTCGAGATCGAATGGCGATGGGAGGCTCAGCGTGACGGCCTCGTTGGGCAGTCCGACGGAGTCCGCAAACCCCCGGAAATTTCCGCCCGCGCTCAACGTGGCCGAGGTCATGACCACCGCCGATGCGTTGTCCCACAGTACGTTACGCAACAGGCCACCCGCGGATACCGCGGATGCATGACAGACCAGCTGCTGCTCCGGCGTCATCGTGACCCAGCGCGCCAGCGGCGGACCGTTCTCGCGATCCTCGGTCGACCAGGCATACCAGGTCTTCACCTGGCGCTCGAGGCGTTCGAGCGCGATGCCCAGCTCGCGCGACAGCGCTTCCTGCGTGGGGCCGCCCGCTCCCATCTCGACGACGGTGCGGCGCACGGTGCGCAGCCAGCGCTGGATGTCCCGCGTGATCAGGTGCAGATGCTCGGCATGCATCTTCCAGTTTTCCGGAAGCTGGCCCAGCGACGCGCGGAAGACGGGCTCGGTTTCGTTGGACGACGGCGTCCACGTCATGCGGATCTCGCGCTCGATTTCTTCGAGTGCGTTGGACATGGCCACCATCTTCTCGTCGCCGGCTTCCAGCGTGAGGTTGCCGATGCTCTCCTTGTCGGTGAGCGAATAGGCGCCGTGAATCTGGTTCTGCAGACGACCGATGCGACGCACGGCCGTGGCGAGGTGCACATCGGCCGCGCCACGGTCGATGGCCTTGGCAGGCACGTGGTGCGCCTCGTCGAAGATGTAGAGGGTGTCTTCCGGCTTTGGCAGGATGACGCCGCCGAAGGTGTCTTCGTCGCGCGGCATGGTCAGGTCGGCCAGCACCAGATCCTGGTTCGCGACCACGATGTCGGCCTCGCCGATGGCGCGGCGGGCGACGAAGAACGGGCACACCGCGAAGGCGCCGCATTTGCGTCCCGTGCAACCGCCGGCGCTGGTCGTGATCATGCCGCGGACCAGATCGGACAGAGGCTCCGGGCTGGTGTCGATGTCGCCGCTCCACTCACGCGATTCGAAGGCCTTGCCGAGTTTCTCGACCGCCTTGGTGTCGCGCTCCGCCGGTGGGCGTGACCACAAGGCGAGATCGGCGTCGAAATCGAAACCGGTCTGGGCGGCGGGTTCGGCACCGGCCATGCGCAGATTGCGCGGGCACAGGTAACGGCCACGGCCCTTGGCCAGCGCAATCTTGGCCTCGACGCCGCACAAGCTGAGGTATTGGGGAATGTCGCGCTGGACCAGCTGCTCCTGCAGCGCCACCGTGGCCGTCGCGATGACCAGCTTCTTCTTCTGGGCCCGGGCGACTTCCAGGCCAGCGATGAGGTAAGCCATCGACTTACCCGTGCCGGTCGGCGCCTCGATCACCGCGGCGCCCGCCGGTTCGGCCAGCGCCTTGGCGACCTCCGCGATCATCTTCAGCTGCGCCGAACGGCCGCGGAAACCCGCAAGCCCGTCCTTCAGCCGCGTGTAGGCAGCGCGGATGGCGGCTTTGGTGTCGTCGGTGAGCATCGATGGGCGCAAAAGAGGAAGAGGCAACCGGTCAAGGTTACCTCATCGACGTCTCACCCCATGACGCTCAGGCGTGACGGTTGATCCCGGCGGGCGACGCAGGGAGGCCGGCCACCAGCCCGGCGACTACGTAGGTGTGTTCTTCCCACGTGCCATCGGCTTGCTGAACGTGGATCTCCACGGGGAGGCCGAGGCTGTCGGAGAGGCCCGGCGCGAGCGCCTCCGCGGCGGCGATGGCCATGGCCTGACTGGCGTAGCGGCCAAGCGGTGACGAGGCACGGCGGACGATCCACGGTCCCTGTGTCGATTCGCAGTGCGGAATGAACAGCTGGGCGGAACTCGAAGCCATGGGACCCTCACAGATGGTTGGGTGGACCAGACGGAAAACGCCGCGTGGCGGCGTTGAGTCGAACCTACGCCTTCCCGGCTAAAAAAGGCGTTAACCCTTGTCCGGTAAAGGCTTACGCGATAGCTCGGTGCGCCTGAAGCAGTCCGGGGCGTGGCTGTTGATCATCCCGGTGGCTTCCATCCAGGCGAACACGATGGTCGGTCCGACGAAGGTGAAACCGCGTTTCTTCAGGGCTCTGGATGCCTGCTCCGACAGTGGACTGTTCGGTGGCACCGGCCCTTCCCAAAGCATGGGGTCACCCCCCACGAAGTTCCAGCAGAAACCGGCGAAATCCTCGCCAGCTTCCCGCATGGCCACGTACGCCTTCGCGTTGCCGACGGCGGCGCCTATCTTGGACCGCGAGCGGATGATTCCCGGATCGGCCAACAGCCGCTCGATCTCGCGTGGACCGTAGGCCGCGACGACGTCCGGATCGAATCCTTCGAACGCCTGCCGGAAGCCGTCGCGACGCGCCAGGATGGTTCGCCACGACAGCCCCGCCTGGAAACCGTCCAGAACCAGCTTCTCCCATAGCCGCCGGCCGTCGCGCTCGGGCACGCCCCATTCGCGGTCGTGGTACCCGCGCAGCAGGTCGTCGGTCTCACCCCAGGCGCAACGGCATCGGCCGTCACTCATCCGGCAAAGCCGAGGTAATCCAGCTTGCCGATGGCGACGCCGTTATGGCGCAGGATGTCGTACGCGGTGGTCACGTGGAAGAAGAAGTTGGGGATGCCGAAGGTCAGCAGGTACTCCTGCGCCGAGAAGTTGTATTCCTTATCCTTGAACTTGCGCGTGATCGTGCGCGATTCGCCCGCGTCGATGGCGGCGCGGTCCACGGATTCGATCCAGGCTACGGTCGCATCGATGCGCTTGCGCAGGTCGGCGAAGGTGGTTTCGTTGTCCTCGAACGACGGCGGCTGCACTTCACCCACGCGGGCCACGGCGAACTTGGCGGTATCGCTGGCGCGCTGGATCTGGCCCGCGAGGCTGAGCATGTCCGGCGCGAGACGGGCATCGATCAGGACGGAAGCGTCGGCCTGGGCCTCCGCCTTGGTGAGCAGGTCGGACAGGACGCGGAAGCCGCGGACGAAGACGGGAACCGTGGCGTCGTAGAGCGAGATGGACATGGCAGGGCCTTTGGGTGGGCAATCGCGTTCGATCTGGGGCCGCCGCGCCGATCCACAAGGTCTCGCCCCATGCTCCGCATGGGTCTACCATCGGCCGTCTTACCCATCGACATCGCGGGTTACCATGGATGCCACCACCGCCGCGCCCGACGCCATCGTCGCGATCCGCGGATTGACCAAAGAATACAAAAGCGGGCTGCGCGCACTGAACGGCGTGGACCTCGACATCAAGCGGGGCGAGATCTTCGCGTTGCTCGGCCCGAACGGCGCCGGCAAGACCACCCTGATCAGCATCGTCTGCGGCATCGTCAACGGCACCGGCGGCAGCGTGACCGTCGACGGTCATGACATCCGCAAGGACTTCCGCGCCGCGCGCGGCCTGATCGGGCTGGTGCCGCAGGAGCTGTCCACGGATGCCTTCGAAACCGTCTGGGCCACGGTGAAATTCAGCCGCGGCCTGTTCGGCAAGGCGCCCAACCCCGTGCACCTGGAACGCGTCCTGCGCGATCTGTCGTTATGGGAGAAACGCGACTCGAAAATCATGTCGCTGTCCGGCGGCATGAAGCGCCGCGTGCTGATCGCGAAGGCGCTGGCGCACGAGCCTCGCGTGTTGTTTCTCGACGAGCCCACGGCCGGTGTCGACGTCGAACTGCGCCACGACATGTGGCAGATGGTCCGTCGCCTGCGCGAGTCGGGTGTCACCATCATCCTCACCACGCATTACATCGAAGAAGCGCAGGAGATGGCCGACCGCATCGGCGTCATCAATCGCGGCGAAATCGTCATCGTGGAAGAGAAGCACACTCTCATGCGCAAGCTGGGCAAGAAGCAGCTGACGCTGTCCCTGCAGAGCCCGCTGACCGCCGTGCCCGAAGGCCTGAACGAGTGGCCGCTGGAGCTGAGCGCGGATGGCCAGTCCCTGACGTACACGTTCGATACGCAGGGCGACGATACCGGTATCGCGGTGCTGCTGCGCAAGCTCAACGAGCTGGGCATCGATTTCAAGGATCTCCATTCGAGCGAGAGTTCGCTCGAAGACATTTTCGTAAGCCTGGTGAGGGGTGGCGTATGAATATCCACGCGATCCGTGCCATCTACCGCTTCGAAATGGCCCGCACGTTCCGCACGCTGACCCAGAGCATCGCCTCGCCCGTGCTTTCCACGTCGTTGTACTTCGTCGTCTTCGGCGCGGCCATCGGCTCACGCATGGGCGCCATCGGAGGCATCAGCTACGGCGCTTTCATCATCCCCGGCCTGATCATGCTGTCGTTGCTCAACGAGAGCGTCTCCAATGCATCGTTCGGTATCTATATGCCGAAATGGGCTGGCACGATTTACGAGCTGCTTTCGGCACCGGTGTCCTATGTCGAAGTCGTCATCGGCTACGTCGGTGCGGCGGCCACCAAGTCGGTGATTCTCGGGCTGCTGATCCTCGTGACCGCACGCTTGTTCGTGCCTTACGAGATCCAGCACCCCGTGTGGATGATCGGCTTCCTGCTGCTGACCGCGGTGACCTTCAGCCTGTTCGGTTTCATCATCGGTCTGTGGGCGGATGATTTCCAGAAACTGCAGGTGGTGCCGTTGATGGTGATCACGCCGCTGACCTTCCTCGGCGGCAGCTTCTATTCCATCTCGATGTTGCCGCCGATGTGGCAGAAGATCACCTTGTTCAATCCGGTGGTCTATCTGGTCAACGGTTTTCGCTGGAGCTTCTACGGCCAGGCCGACGTCAACGTGCTGGTGAGCGTGGGAGCGACGGTGGGGTTCCTGGTCGTCTGCCTCGCCGTGGTCTGGTGGATCTTCCGTACCGGCTGGAAACTGAAGTCCTGAAGTCCCCTGCTCGTGTAGGAGCGCGCCCCGCGCGCGATTTCTCCACACACCCTGCGGTTACGATGGTGGCATGAGCGAGACCGACTCCCGAACCGAGACCGAGCGCCGGACGACCCGCCTGCATCGCGCGCAGTCGATGCTGGACCGCATGCTCCGCACCATGCCGCTGGGCGGCCGGGTGCGCACCGGCGTGTTCATGGCGCTGAAGACGGTTCTCGCCGCCAGTGTGGCTTACGGCATCGGCCATGCGCTGCACACGGGTCAGGCCTTCTGGGCCGCGATCAGCGCCATCGCGGTCATTCAGCCCCATTTCGGCGATACGCGTGGCGCCGGTCGCGATCGTATCCTCGGGACCGCCTTCGGTGGCGTGGCCGGGCTGCTCGGCCTCTGGGTCGGCGGCGGTGGCGACCTGCTTTCCTTCGCCGTCGGGCTGGGCGTCGTCACTATTGCCTGCTGGACCGCCAATGCGGGTGCCGCGGCACGCGTGGGTGGCATCACGGCCGCCATCCTGCTCCTCGTGCCCAGCGATGGCCCCGTTTGGGAAACCGCGCTCTATCGACTGGGTGAAGTCTTGCTGGGTACGGCCTGCGCCCTGGGCATCGGCTGGCTCGTGGCGTTCGCGGAAGAGCGCGCTGACGAGAACAAGAAGAAGGAAGAAGACGATGCATCGCATACGACACCATGAGCATCATCGCCTGGACCGTATCGGCTGGCTCCGCGCCGCCGTGCTCGGGGCCAACGACGGGATCCTTTCCACGGCGAGCCTGCTGGTCGGCGTGGCATCCGCCGAGGCCGGTGGCAGCCAGGTCCTGCTGGCCGGTGTCGCTGGGCTGGTCGCCGGCGCGATGTCGATGGCGGCGGGTGAGTATGTCTCCGTGCGTTCGCAGGCCGACAGTGAGCACGCCGAGCGTCAGCTCGAATCGATCGAACTGGCCGAAGATCCGGTGGGCGAGCATCGCGAGCTGACCGAGATCTATGTGCATCGCGGTCTGGACCGCAAGCTTGCCAGTGAGGTCGCCGATCAGCTGATGGCGCACGACGCGTTGGGTGCGCATCTGCGCGACGAGCTCGGCATGTCGGATGCGACGGCTGCGCGGCCATTGCAGGCTGCCGCGGCGTCGGCGGCCAGCTTTGCCGTCGGCGCGATTCTGCCCATCGCGGCTGCCGCGCTGGTGCCTCGCGTGGCAATGACACCCGCGATCATCGTCGTCTCGTTGATCGCTCTCGCGGCGCTCGGGGCGATGTCGGCACGGCTGGCAGGCGCCGGCATGCTTCGCGGCATGGTGCGCATCGTGTTCTGGGGCACCGCCGCGATGGTGCTGTCCTCGACGGTCGGGCGTATCTTCGGCGTGGCGACGTAGCGGGCTAGCCGATGACGCAGCGGTTCCGTCCGCCGTTCTTGGCGGTATAGAGCGCAAGGTCGGCGCGATCGAACACCGTCTGGGGTGTATCGCCCGACTGGAACTGCGTCAGACCGATGGAGGCGGTGACCCGCACCGGCTGCCGGCTGGCGTGGAAGGCCAGATGCTGGATCTTCCCGCGCAGGCGCTCGCAGACCTGCAGCGCTTCATGCTCGTCGGCGCCATCGAACACCACGATGAACTCTTCGCCGCCGTAGCGGGCGACGAAGTCGCACGGGCGCACATGCTTCACCAGGGCCTGGCCGATGATGCGCAGGACGGCGTCGCCGGCGGTGTGGCCGTAGGTGTCGTTGATGCTCTTGAAGTGGTCGATGTCGATCGCCGCGACGCACAGCGGGCGGGACGCCGTCTTCCATGCCTCGAACGCCACCTCGATCCGCTTTTCGTAAGCAAGGCGGTTGGGCATGCCGATCATCGTGTCGGTCTGGGCCAGCTCGTGCTCGCGTTCGAGCGAACGCTGCAGAGCGTTGCGTTCGGTTTCGAGCTGTTCGATGCGCAGGCGCATCTTTTCGGCACGGTCACGGTACGCCGTAAGACGGCTGCCTTCGCGATCGCGAAACTCGCGGAAACAGGCGGCAATCTTTTCGATGCTTTCGCCGACGCGCTCGCGCAGGTCGTGAATGTCGTCCAGTTCCAGGGCGGCTTCGTCCAGCAGGCGCATCTCGTGACTTACCGAGGCGTCCAGCGCCTGGCCATTGGCCTCTCCGGTGGACTGGTCGGCGAGCTCGCGCGACATGTACTGGCTCATCTCGTCGAGACGGCTGGTGACATGGCGAAGCACCGCCTGAAGCGCGTCGATTTCCCGCTGAAGGCCGATCCGCTGCTCGTTGACCAGATCCGCGAGGCGATCACCGCACGCCGCCAGGGCGACCAGGTCGCCGGCGTCCGCCACATCGTGACGGAGGTCGTTGGCGCGGTCAGCCAGCTTCGGCAGGACGACGATACGATCGACCAGCCGGCTCAGCGCCGACTGCACGGAGGATCCGTGCTCGGTGCGCTGGGGGCGGGTGATCGGGATGGAGCGTTCTTCGACGGCGTTCTGCGGGCGCTCGCCCAGCCTGTCCAGCGCCTGGCTCAGGTCGTTGACCAGTGGCTCGAGCACCATGGCGTCGACGGGGCCGTGCAAGGCCGAGGACAGTTGCTCGATATGCGGATCGAGCTGGTCGTTCGAGCCGTGCGCCGCGCGGCCAAGGCAGCCGACCAGCTGGCGCAGCAGGGACTCGGCGGTCTTCCACTGGGTTTCCTCACGGGTCAGCCGGTCGACCGCCTCGTGATATTTGCTTTCCCACAACTGGTTGTCCAAACGCACGCCCCAGCCGTCGCGTGATAGGTCGAAATTCTGCCCATGATACGACGGCGATTGCGAATTAGCTCACGTTTTCGCGGGTAGCGCCGGAGGGGCGGCTCGTCCATCACCTGACCCTGGCGAAGGGCACGCCCAGGCGGTCATGGACCGCCCGAACGTGTCAGGGGCTCGTTATGCTGGGGCTCTCCTGCCGGGTAGCCCGCGCGGCGATAACCGCTCCGGCCCCGACCAGCGCAGCGGCCAGGAGGAACGGGACGCCCGGTACATGCACGCTCCGCTCCGGCGCGATCGCGAAGGCGAAGATCTGCGCAAACAGATAAGGCCCGAAGATCCCGGCGAAGCTGCCCAGGCTGGTCACGGCGCCTTGCAGACGACCCTGCTCATCGGGCGCCACATGGCGCGTCATGATCGACTGGATCGGCGGTCCGGACAGCCCCCACAGTGACAGCAGCGGAATACCGATCAGGAATACCCATCCGGTCGTGGCGAAACCCATGACGGCGAATGCCGCCACACCGAACGACAGCCCCGCGACCATGACCCGTCGCTCCCCGAAGCGCGCAGTCAGTCGACCGGTGAGGAATGCCTGCACCGATCCATCGCAGGCGCCGACGAGCGCGAGCACGTACCCCACCGCCTGGGGACCCCAGTGATAACGGTAGTCGGCATAGAGGACGAACACCGTCTGTAAAACGTAGTGCCCGAGGTAGAAAAGGAACATCACGACCGACAGACCGAAAATCTCGCGATGCCGGCGAAGCATCTTCAGCGAGCCCAGTGGACTGGCGCTGTGCGGTTCGAAGCGTGCGCTGCGCTTCTCCACCGGTAGCGACTCCGGCAGGATGAAATACCCGTAAAGGAAGTTCGTCAGCGCCAGACCCGCGGCGACCCAGAACGGCAGGCGCAGGTCGAATCCGCCAAGGAACCCGCCGAGCGCCGGTCCGATGATGAAGCCGATACCGAACGCGCCGCCAAGCATGCCGAAGGCCGCCGCGCGTTTTTCCGGCGGCGTGACATCGGCGATGTAGGCATTGGCCGTGGTGAAGCTGGCGGCGGTCATGCCGGAGATGACGCGCCCGACGAACAGCAGCCACAACGAAGGCGCCACGGCCATCAATACGAAGTCGAGTCCAAGCCCGAGATTCGAAAGCAACACGACAGGGCGACGCCCGAAGCGGTCCGACAACGCCCCCTGGATCGGCGACGAAATGAACTGCACCGCGGCGAAGACCGTACCGAACACACCGACCCACCACGCCGCGTTCGATACGGTATTGCCGGTCATCTGTTCGATGAGGTGCGGCAACACCGGAATGATGATGCCGAACGCCAGAATGTCGATCAGCACCGTGACGAAGATGAAGATCACGGCGGCGCGGCGCACCGGTGTGTGCGTCGTGCTCTTCGGTTCCGTCGTACTCATGGGGTGAAGTGCTTCAGCCGCGGTTTGACGATCGGGGTGGTCAGCATGGTGCTGGCCACCGCCATCAGCAGCAGCGCGGTGAATGTCTCGCTGGTGATGATGTGACGGTCGAGCAGCACGTTGACGAAGATGATCATGATCAGCGCCTTGGTCTGCAGCAGCCAGCCGATGGTCCAGGCATCGCCACGTGCCCAGCCGAGCAGCTTACCGGCGATGCCGACGCCGGCCAGCTTGCCCACGACGGAGGCGACCAGCAGCAGAGCCGCGGCGGCGAACACCGCCGTGCCTCCGACCTGCCAGTTCGTTCGCAGACCGGTGGACAGGAAGAACACCGGCATGATGACGAGCAGGACGTTGTGACGCAGGCCGTCGAGCTTTTCGAGCGTGAACCAGTCACGCTCCATCACGGCGCCCGCAAGGAAGGCTCCGACCATGAAGTGCAGACCGCACCAGTCGGCACCGTAACCACACGCGGCCAGCCAGATCAGACCGATGAAATAGCGGTCCGGCTCCGGCACACGTGCCATCAGCCGCCGGAATGCGGCGGAGGCGACAGCGAACACGGCCAGGAAGGCCACCTGATGGCCGACACGTTTCCAGTCGAGCAGGATGATCGCCAGCACCGCCCAGATCGCGAGATCGTCCAGGCTCGCATAGCGCAGCACACGCTGTCCCAGCGGTGCCCGCAGAATACCCATCTTCTCCATCAGCAGGATGAGGATCGGTAGCGCGGTCACGGCGCAGGCCATGCCGATGCCCAGCACGAATTGCCACGTCGTCGCTGCTTCACCCATCCATCCCCCGTGCCAGGCCAGCATGGCCAGCGCGGCGAGGCAGCCGGTCGCAAGAGGCACGCCGAGGGCGAGGGCGGCCGTGGTCCCGCATTCACGGCGTTGCTTCCAGGCGTCGCGCAGGTCGAGCTCGATGCCGGCGATCCAGACGAAGACCATCACGGCCCACCAGGCGATGCCGTTGAGGGCACCGATGACGGGCGGCGCGAATACCGTCGTGTAGTAGTCGGGGAAGACCTTCCCCAGCACGCCCGGCCCCAGCAGGATCCCGGTAAGGATCTGCACCACCACCAGCGGTGCCCAGTAGTCGGTCCGAAAGACGCGCCAGATCAGATAAGGCACGCCAAGAATGATCGTCATCGCGATCAGGAACAGTTCCGTCGTATTCATCCGTCCTCTCCAAAGTGGGGCAGAGGGTAACGCACCGCAGGCTCTTGCGGGCGCGATGTCACATCGGCGGCTGGGACAGTTCCTTCGCGTTGAGGAAACCGTCCCTGTTCCTGTCCAGCTTGTGGAACTGGAGGATCAGGTTGCGCTGGAACTCTTCCAGCCTCACGGGCCTGGCGCCGGGCCGCATCGGGCCATCGTTGGCATCGAGCACGCCGTCGCCGTTGACGTCCATGCGCAGGAAGCCCTGGCTCATGTAGCGGACGTACTCGGCCTCGTCGACCTTGCCGTCGCCATTGGCGTCCATGCGTCGAAGGTATTCGGCCGGCGTCCGCGGAAAGTCCTGTGCCTGGGCGGCGGCGGTCAGCAGCAGGGTGGCGGCGAAGGCGTATGGACGTCGATTCATGGGCCGGGAGTCTGCGTGATCCGGTGGGGTTTGTCGCCCCGTGGTCCGGGGAGTACCTTCTGGGTTCTCGTACTTCCCGTCAAGGATTACCCCATGATTCACGAGAGCATTCTCGACACGATCGGCCGCACGCCCATCGTTCGCCTGCATCGCGTCGCCCCGGCTGGCATTTCCCTGTACGCGAAGGTCGAATTCTTCAACCCCGGCGGCTCGGTCAAGGACCGCCTGGCCATCGCGGTCATTCTCGATGCCGAGGCCAAGGGTCTGCTGAAACCCGGCGACACCGTGGTCGAGGCCACCTCGGGCAATACGGGCGTCGCGCTGGCCATGGTCTGCGCGGCCAAGGGTTACAAGTTCGTGGCGACCATGGCGGACAGCTTCTCCGTCGAGCGCCGCAAGCTGATGCGCGCCTACGGTGCCCGCGTGATCCTGACCCCCGCCGCCGAGCGCGGCAGCGGCATGGTCCGACGTGCCGAGGAGCTTGCGGCGAAGCACGGCTGGTTCCTGCCCAGGCAATTCCAGAATCCGGCTAACCCGGCCTATCACCGGAGCACCACCGCCGCCGAGATCCTCCAGGACTTCGCCGGCCGCCGCCTCGATGCCTTCGTGACCGGCTGGGGCACCGGCGGCACACTGACCGGTGTGGGCGAGGTGCTCAAGATCGCGCGCCCCGAGGTGAAGATTGTCACCACTGAGCCGGCCGCGGCCCAGTTGCTCGCCGACCAGCCCTGGGCACCGCACAAGATCCAGGGCTGGACGCCGGACTTCGTGCCCGAGGTACTCAACCGCAAGATCTTCGACGTCGATATCCCGGTGGACGAGGTGCTCGCCCGCGATACGGCCCGCCGACTCGCCAGCGAGGAAGGTCTCTTTGTCGGTATCTCCGCCGGTGCGACGCTTGCCGCCGCCCTGAAATACGCCGAAAGCGCCGAGGAGGGCAGCGTCATCCTCGCCATGCTCCCGGACACCGGCGAGCGCTATCTCTCCACCTTCCTGTTCGAGGGCGTGGAAGAAGGCTCCGACGAAGCCTGGCTGGAAACCTTGTAGGAGCGCGCCCGCGCACGACCAGGGCGTGGAGGCTCGTAGCAGCCTCCACGCCGCCACCGCAAAATCATCACGCCATGGCGGTCATCGTGTCGGTCTCGAAACAAGGAGACAGCCATGACATTCCTGCGCAGCAAGAGCCTCCGTGCGGAACTTTTCGGCCGCGCCGAGCGCCTCGTCGGTTCGATGACCGGCAACCGCGAACATCAGGCCATCGGCACGGCGCGTGAGTATGCCGGCCGCGCGGGCTCACTGACCTCGCAGGCGCTGGCGGAAGCGGGACGTCACGCGCGTCGTCGCCCGCTGGGTCTCGCCATTGGCGTGGGTCTGGGTGTCGGCGCCATCGCGGCGGCATGGCTCATCGCGCGTCACCATGCACGCGTGCGGCCCGAGGAAGACGAACATAATCCGACGCGTCAGCGCCCGACTGATGCCAGCGGCAACGCGCTGGATGGATCGGGTGAAGACAATCCCATGTCGGGCGAGACCGCGCGCCACTGAGCGATCGAACGGCCCCTTGTCGGGGCCGTTACGTCATGCGGCGTGTGAGCGCCGCCGCAGCACCGCCAACGGCTGCGCCCAGGTTGCGCCCGGCCGGCGCTTGCTGGTGACGAGCGTCAGCTCCGAAGGCTGGAACACGTTGACGTTATGCGTGGCCGGCGTCGTCAGGATGTACTGCGCGCGCGTGGACTTCAGGAATGCACCGACCTTGTCGATGTTGAAGATGTCCAGATGCGCGAAAGGCTCGTCGATGAACACGAATCCGCCGGGCCGGTCTTCATCGCGCATCAGCGCCACGAGCAGGAGCAGCGACTTCATCACCTGCTGGCCCCCCGAGGCTTCGCCATCGTCCATCCCGATCCAGCCCTTCTTGTCGAACTCGAAGCGCACATGCAGCGCGGCCGAGGCGAGTGCCAGATCGTCGTTGCTGAGCTCCGGAAGATCGACGTCGACGCCGATGCCCGCGAGTTCGGCAAGCACTTTCAGGTTCCGGGCGTAACGACGCACCGTGTTGCGCAAGACCTGGATATAGGCACCGCGCGCCTCGTGCGTGATGCGCGAGGCGCGCTCGAGGTGGATGCGGCGTTTCTCGAGATCGTGTCTGAGGCCTTCGTGATCGGCGAGCAGTTTCTCGCGCAGCGCGACGACGCTCGGATCCTCCTCCCAGTGGCCCTCCTCGAGGCGACGCTCGATGCGGTCGATCTCGCGACGCACGGATGCGGGCGACTCGTAACGCTCGCGTAGTGCCGCGACGGCGGCGCGGCTGCGCAAAGCCAGGGGCACATGCGCACGCTTCGCGCGGAATGCCTTCAGCCGGTCGATCTGCTCACCACGCAGCTGGTGGTACTGGCGAACGGTCTCGGCGAGTTGCTTCTGCGTCGAAAGCTGTTCGCGCGCGGCGTTGTCGCGTGCGTTCGACGTCCTGAGGCGTTTTTCGCGCACCGCTTCGTAATGCGCCTCCGCAGCGACATGGCTGTCAGCCGTCCGCTGCACGTCTTCGCGCAAGCCGGCCTGTTGCGCGTGCGCTTCGGCGAATTCGTCCGCGCGGTCGGCGAGCTGGCTGCTCGCGCTGGCGCCACGCAGGATGCCTTCGGCGTCGCTGGCGCGCGCCATGGCGTCCTTTCGCTCGGTCGCGATGTCGCGCAGTCGTGCCTCGATGTCACGCAGTTTCGCCTCACCGTCGCGCAGCTGTCGTTCGCGCGCGCCGGAACCGAAGTACATGTCATCCACGCCGAGATGGCGACCGCCGCGACGTTCGCGGAAGTAGCCCTGCGGCGTGATCCAGTCCTGATCCTTGCCCAATGTCGCGCCATCGGCGATGTCCTCGACGCGGCGGATACGGTCGAGGTTACGCAGCAGCCAGTCAGGCGGTGCGGCGGAGAACTCGACCACCTCGAGCAGCGAGCTGCGCGTGGCGCGCCCGGCGGGGGCGCGGTCGGCGACGACGAAGTGCTTGTAGCGGTGCTGCTCGCCCAGCTTCCACGCTTTCTCGCGATCGCGCGGGTCGTCGAGCAGCACCACGTGGCGATAGCCCGCGAGGACCGCTTCGACGGCCGGCTGCCAGCGTGGCTCGACGATCTCGACGATCTCGCTGAGCATGCTGTGACGAATGCCCGCCTCATCGAGGGCGCGACGGAACGAGGCTTCGAAATCCGGGGTGTAGCGTCGGCCGCTGCGCCACGCCGACAGCTGACCGGTCAGCGTCGCCAGTTCCTGGCGCAGCTTGCCTTCCTCGGTCTGCAGCAGGCTCGCCTGGGCGCGGGCATCGCGTGCGACATCGGCGAGACGTTCGTGATCGGCGCCACCCTGGGCGGCGACCATCTCGCGCAGGCGCGTCTCCTGTTTGATCAACAGATCATTCTGGGCGAGCTCGGCACGCGCCGCGTCGAGGCTCTTCTGCGTCTGCTGGCGCGCCAGGTCGGCCTCGTGCTGTTCGCCGCGAAGCGCTTCGCCCGAGGCATCGAAATCCCCGAGCTGCTTCGCGAGGTCCGCATCGCGCTGCTCCAGTTCGGCGACGCGACGTTTGACGCCGGTGAGTTGCGGACGTGCACCGCGCACGCCACCGCCCAGCTCGGCCAGCTCGGTGCGCGGAAGGATGCTCGCCACCAGATCGACGCGCTCGCTCTTGAGCGCGTTCCATTCCTGGAACGAGCGGGCGCGGCCTTCGGCCTCCTGCAGGCTCACGCCGATCAGCGAGAGCTGATGTTCGAGACCGTGCTGTTCTCGGTCGGCTTCGATCTGTTCGTTGCGTGCCCGCTGATAGTCATCGAGAACGGCCTTATCGCCGAACACGTCGAAGACCAGGTCGAGCAGCGCCTTGGGCGGCATCTGGCAGAGCTTGTCCGTGGCGCCCTGTTCGAGCGTGAGCACGCGGCGGATCGCCTGCGAAAGACCGGCGCCTTCGAGACGCACGCGGTACTCGCGAAGGCCGAGAAAATCGTTGCGCGCTTCGATCTCTTCGACACTCACGTCGCCGCCGACCACGGCGTACTGCCGCGTCCACTCGCCGCCCTTCTTCTGAATGCGGCAGGCGAGGGTGACCTCACGGTCCATCAGCGGGAAGAACGGACGCTCGCCGCTCGGTCCGGGGATATTGCCGACGCGGGCGCGCAGCCACGCGAACGGCTTGCCGTTGTGGCGGAGGTAGCTCTTGTAGTCGCGATTGCCCGCGCAGTCGATCGTCAGCAACGTGCGCAGCGCGTCGAGCAGCGTCGTCTTGCCGGAGCCATTCGGGCCCACGACGGTGACGATGTTGGTGTCGAGCGGCAGGCTGAAGCGCTGCCAGTAATCCCAATGGACGACTTCGAGGCTGCGGAAATCAAACATCGGTGTTTTCCTCGGTGTCGTCGATCACGTCGTCGTCGCCCGGCTCGTCCGGATCGTCGGTGTCGTCATGGTGCGACCGGACCGGCGCGCGTGCCGCAGCATCGGACAGGAGGTCGCCCAGTGCGCCGTCGAGGATGCGGCGAGCGGTGCGTTCGTAATCGAAGGCGAGATCCAGCAGCGGACCCTCGGCCACTTCGCCCTTGCGACGGATGATGAAGCCCAGGCGGTTCAGCGTGCCGAGGTTGAAACCGACGCGCGTCTTGCCGCCCAGCTTGTCACCGAAATCGGCGAGGAGGGTACGCTCGGCGATCACTGGCGACACGGCGGGGTCGCGCGGGATCGGTTTCTCTTCCGCGAACATCTGGCTCTGCGAGGCGGCGGCTTCGGCCTCCTGGCGCTCCACCTGCCGCTGGCGCTTGGGCAGCACGATGAGGGCCCAGACCACGACCAGCAGCGCGACGCCGTCGCGGTCGAGTTGCAGGGTGTTGGAGATCCAGCTGTCGCTGCCGCCGAAGACGGCGCGCTCGCTCTTGCGCGCCACGGCAAGGCCGATGTACGCGGCATAAGGGTGTTCGCGCAGTTCGAGGCCGACCGCTTCGAGCCGGCGGTCGAGTTCTTCGCGGTATCCCTCGTCGAGCAGTGCCTTGCGGGCCTGCACGTCGTCGCGTGGCAACCAGCGCTGTGACAGCAGCCGGGTTACGAGGGTGGCGGTATCGTCATGCATCGGCGGTGTCCTTGGCGGCGTCGCGTGGACGCAGGCGTCCCGCGCTGACCAGCGCGATCTGGGGCAGGTCGGTTTCGATGAGCAGGGGCTCGATCTCGAGCGCGAGCGGTAGTCGCGCGAGATCGGCGGTGCCCCCTTCGAGGGCGGCGGACTCGGGATCGCCGAGCAGGCCGAGCAGCGAGAGCCGGTACGCGGACAGGGCGTAGTCGTCGCCGATCAGGGTGTCCGACAGTTCGCGCGGCTCGGTGATGGCGGCCAGTTCGATGCTCCAGTCTTCGAGGAATCGCAGGTCTTCCTCGTCCATCGGCAGGTCGGCGGCATCGGGTGGTTCTTCCGCGCCGGGCAGGGCGGTGACCTCGGCGGCAAGACGCTCACGCTCCAGCAGCTCGAACTCCGCCACGTCGAGGGCGATCTGATCGTGGATGAACGGCGCAGGCAGCGGCAGCAGCAGCTGCCCGTCTTCGAAGGAAGCCAGTGCATCGATGTCCTGGACGCGCAGCCAGCCGACCAGGTCCGACGAGGACAGGCCGGTGCGTCCCAGGTGCACACGATGCTGGTCGATCTTGTTCAGTTCGCGCTGGAACGTGCCCGCCTGACGCAGCAGCGCGCTCTGGGCGCGACCCACGGCCTGGGCGAGCCGGTGCGCCGCCGGCTCGAGCTCGTCCTTTTCGGTGATGCCGGCGACGACCTCGGTGCCTTTCTCGACCCAGGTCCACACGGAATCCAGACGTTCGGCGGCGCGGCGGATACGGTGCTCCGAGCCGGACAACACCGCGCGGTCGAAGTCTTCCTTCAGCTCCGTCAGGCGCGAAAGCAGATGGCCGAGCTCGTCGACGGACACACGGCCCACCGCCTGACCGGCAGCGAGCTGCGCGGTGAGGTAACCGAGACCGTCGTCATCGTCGTTCTCGAACTCGAGCATCACCGCCAGCGCGGCGAGCGCCTTACGACCGAGCGGGCCGACGCGATAACGCTGGATCTCCGCGTCGTAGACGAGCAGCTCGTGGTCCTTGAGTCGCTGAACCACCGTTTCGAGCTTTACCGTGTCGACGAACGCCAGGTTGTCGCGGATTTCCTGCGGCGTCCATTCCGTCGCGTGAGAGCGTGCGCCGATCGTGCGCAGCACGAGCAGGCGCAACAGCACCTGCGCCTCGCTCCCATGAAACAGCGCGGAAAACGCGCGCAGCAAGCCGCGACCGCGCAAGAGCGGAAAAACGGTGGGGAGGTCCTCGGCGACGACGCCGTCGCGGAAGAGATCCTGCAGGCGTTCGTCGTGGACGTGGGTATCGAGCGGGCCGCTCAAGGTCAGCGACGGTCGACGCCGACGAAGCGAAGGAACTCGCCCCGTGTGCGTGGATCTTCGCGGAAGCTGCCGAGCATCTGGCTGGTGATCATCGACACGCCACGCTTGTGCACACCACGGGTGGTCATGCATTCGTGACTGGCGTCGATGACCACACCGACGCCGCGCGGACGCAGCGTGTCTTCGATGCAATGCGCGATCTGGGCGGTGAGCTTTTCCTGGACCTGGAAGCGACGGGCGAAACCATCGACCACCCGGGCCAGCTTGCTGATGCCGACGACGCGGTCGGTCGGCACGTAACCCACGTGCGCGCGGCCGATGATCGGCGCCATGTGATGCTCGCAATGGCTTTCGAACTCGATGTCGCGCAGGACGATCATTTCGTCGTAACCGGCCACTTCCTCGAAGGTGCGGCGCAGGTACTCGGCGGGATCTTCGTCGTAGCCCTTGAACCAGTCGCCATAGGCCTTGACCACGCGCTTGGGCGTGTCGAGCAGGCCTTCGCGGTTCGGATCCTCACCTGCCCAGAGCAGCAGGGTGCGTACGGCTTCTTCCGCCTGTTCGCGGCTGACCGGACGGGACTTGGCGTCGTCGCTCATCGGGGGAGGTTCCTTAACGGTGCAAACGACGATTGTAACGTGGGAGCAGGCCTGCTCGCGATGGCCCGGAAGGCCCCGGCTCAGTCCGAGGTGTCGTCCGCGGTCGCGTCTGGCTCATCGGCCGCACCCAGATCCAGCAGCTTCTGCGACTCTTCGCCACCCAGCGATTCGACGCCGCGGAGCTTGCGCTCGATGGCGCGGGTGCGGACCCCCGCGTTCTTGATGCTGTTGGTCGCCGAATCGAGCTGTTTCTGGGTGCGTTCCAGGACCGTGGCGAACTTGCCGAACTCGTTCTTGACCGCCGCCAGCACCTGCCAGACCTCGGACGAGCGCTTCTGGATGGCCAGGGTGCGGAAGCCCATCTGCAGGCTGTTGAGCAGGGCGGTGAGCGTGGTCGGGCCGGCAACGGTAACGCGATGGTCGCGCTGCAACTGGTCGGACAGCCCCGGCCGGCGGATGACCTCGGCGTACAGGCCTTCGGTGGGCAGGAAGAGAATAGCGAAGTCCGTGGTATGCGGCGGAGCGACGTACTTCGTGCGAATCCGCTTGGCTTCTTCCCGCACCCGTAGTTCAAGGGCCTTGCCGGCGACGAGCGCGCCTTCGACGTCCGCCGCGTCCTGGGCGTCCAGCAGACGCTGATAATCCTCGATCGGGTATTTCGCGTCGATCGGCAGCCATACCTGGGCGCCGTCATCGTCGGCGCCGGGCAGGCGGATGGCGTATTCCACGCGCTCGGCCGAACCGGGCACCGTGGCCACGTTGGCCGCGTACTGTTCGGCGATGAGAATCTGTTCGAGCAGGGCGCCCAGCTGGACTTCGCCAAAGGTGCCGCGGGTCTTCACGTTGGTCAGCACGCGCTTGAGATCGCCGACGCCCGTGGCGAGGGCCTGCATTTCGCCGAGGCCGCGCTGAACGGCTTCCAGGCGCTCCGACACCAGCTGGAAGGACTGGCCGAGGCGGGTTTCGAGCGTGGATTGCAGCTTCTCATCCACGGTGGCGCGCATCTGCTCGAGCTTGGCCGCGTTGTCCTGCTGGATCGCGCCCAGACGGGTTTCCAGCGTGGCGCGCACTTCGGTCAGGCGCTTCTCGTTATCCAGGGTAAGCGCGGCGAAGCGCTGGTCGATCAGTTCGCCGAAGTGCTTCAGGGTAACGGCGGACTCTTCGCGGGTCTTGCGCGAGTCGTCGGCCAGGCCCTGGCGAAGCGACTGCAGGCCGAGATCCGTGCGTTCAGTGAGCTGGTCGAGTCGCTTGCCGAAGGCTTCGATGCGCTCGTGCTGGCGCTCGGCCGCGAGTTGCAGCTGTTCCTGCACGTGGCCGCGGAACTGGCCGAAACTCTCGCCGAGTTCGCCACGGCCGGCGCGCTGTTCGTCGCGCAGCACGGACTCGAGGCGGCGCGTGTCGTCGCGCAGTGCGTCCAGCTTCGCGGCACTGCCGTCGTCCTGTTGTCTGCCGTTGCGGGACATCAGGACGAAAAGCAGCGCCAGGCACGCCAGAACGGCGACCAGCAGGATGATAAGTAGGATGGATTCGAGGGTCATGGGGCGAGAGGGTACCTGTGTTCGCGATGATCCGCAGGCGCCAGGCTATCGCCTGGCCTTCTCAGATCTCGCGATTGCCCACGATCACCACATCGGCGGGCCGCTTCGCAAACAACCCCACAGCCACCACGCCGACGATCTGATTCAGATCCGCTTCCAGTTCCACGGGATTCGCGATGCGCCAGTTGTGCACGTCGAGGATCCAGTTGCCGTTGTCGGTCACGACGCCATCGCGCCACACCGGCTGACCGCCACGCGCGACGATCTCGCGCGCCACATGGCTACGCGCCATCGGGATCACTTCGATGGGTAGCGGAAACTTGCCCAGCACATCGACCTGCTTGCTCGCATCGATGATGCAGACGAATTTGTCGGAGGCGGCGGCGACGATCTTTTCGCGCGTGAGCGCGGCACCGCCACCCTTGATCAGGCGTCGCTGCGGATCGCACTCGTCGGCGCCGTCGACATAGAGGTCGAGGCGGCCGGCGGCGTTGAGGTCCAGCACGTCGATACCGAGCTTGCGCAGGCGATCGCTGGAGGCTTCGGAGCTGGAGACGGCGGCCTTGATCCGGTCGCGGTACTGGGCCAGTTCGTCGATGAAGAAGTTCACGGTGGAACCGGTACCCACGCCGATGATGCCGCCCTTGAAACGGCCTTCACCCACGTAGCGGAAGGCGGCGGTTTCGGCGGCAAGGCGCTTCTCGTTGTCCTGGCTCATGCTTTTTCCAGCTTGAGGATGAAATCCCAGTCGCCTTTGGCCACCGGCATCACCGACAGCCGGTTGCCCTTGCGGACCAGCGGCATGTCCGCCAGTTCGTCACGGTTTTTCAGTTCGTCCAGCGAGATGGTGCGTGCGAGCTTGCGCTCGAACTTCACGTCGACCAGCATCCAGCGCGGTTCTTCGCGCGTGCTCTTCTCGTCGTAATACTTGGACTTGGCGTTGAACTGGCTCTCGTCCGGATACGCGGACGAAGCCACCGATGCGATGCCCACGATGCCGGGTACGTCGGTATTGGAGTGATAGAAGAAGATCTTGTCGCCGACCTTCATCCCGTCGCGCATGAAGTTGCGCGCCTGATAGTTGCGCACCCCGTCCCAGGGCTCGACACCCTTGCGTTTCAGATCGTCGATCGAGAAGGTGTCCGGCTCGGACTTCATGAGCCAGTACTTCATTCGGCGGCGCCCGTGCAGTCGATGAGCTCCTTGTCGGTGGCGATGTAGTCGAGCGGGATATCCCACTCGGCCCTCTCGATACCGTCGAGTTCCTGGAAGTCATAAGCCACGCCGACCAGCAGGGGCTGTGCCGGGCGCTTCTGATCGCGCAGGAATTCGAAGCTGCGGTCGTAGTAGCCGCCGCCGAAGCCGAGGCGGTTGCCCTTGCGGTCGAAGCCCAGCAGCGGCACCAGCACGAGGTCCAGCTTCGCGGCCTCGACGACGTGCCCGGAGGCTTTCGGCTCGGGGATGCCCATTTCGTTGGCCTCGACATCCTCGCCCGTGGTCCACGGTGCGAAGGTCAGACGGCGCTTGCCACCCGACTTGGTCACGATGGGCAGGTAGAACGTCTGCCCGCGCTCGGCGAGCGGGGCGATGGCCAGGTTCAGCGGCAATTCGCCGCCCGTAGCCCAGTAGCCGGCGACGTGCTTGTCGGTGAGGAATTCCGGCAGCTGTTCGAGCGAATGGCGCAGGCCCTGGGCCGCGGCGACACGCTCGGCCGGCTTCAGCTGGCGTCGGCGCTGGACGAGGTCGGCTCGAAGTTCGCGTCTCTCGGGGAGCTTTGACATGGGACGATCAGCCGCGGTGGGGGCGCTGACCGGCCCCTGCGGACCGACCGGCTAAATAGGGAGAGGCGTTCTCCGCGATGCCGCTGCGCACCAAACGACCTTGATCCAAAGGATCAGGTGGGAGAGCTAGGCGGCATCAAGGCTTTCCGCACGAAGGCGGACATGCACAACAGCCACCAAAAGCCGACCCGGGGTCGTATGTAGGAACAAGGCAAATGTAAAGTGCGCTGGCGAACACCGCAGGGAACGCCTGCCGTCATTTTACCGGTGCGTCGAGCAGACCATCAAGCTTTCTGCGCAAAGCGGCCAGTCCGTCGGTCAGCACCTGTTCCTGCGAGCCGTGCTCCTTTCTGAGCGAAAGCAGCTCGTGGGCGATGCTGACGGCGGCCAGGACGGCCAGGCGATCGAAGCCAGGCGCCTTGGAATGCGACTTCAGCTCACGCATCTTGCCGTCGAGAAACCGGGCGGCGTCGATCAGGCCGTCACGTTCCTCCGGCGCGCACGCGATGTGAAACTCGCGATCGAGCAGGCGCAGGGATACCGGTTCGCTGGCGGTGGCATTCATAAGGAGGTATCAGCCCGTGTTCTCGAGCGCCTTGAGGCGCTGGATCATCGCTTCCACGCGGCTGCGCGCCTGTTCATTGCGCGCCATCAGCCCCGCACGTTCGTTCGCCAGCTGTTCCTGGCTGTGCCGCAGACTGCGGTTTTCCTCGGTAAGACGGCGAACGGTGTCGACGAGCCGGTCGAGCGTGGCGCTCAGGGCTTCCAGTTCAGTCTTGAAGGCGTCCGGGTTCGTCATGCGCGGACTATAACAGGACGTTTTCGCGCTGTCGGCAATCCGTGAAGCGGAAGGCAGGCGCAGCGTGAAGGCGGCTGCATTAGACTGACCGCTCAGTTTCCCAGGAGTATCCGCCATGTCGGCCAACCAGACCGTCGATCCGGAAGAGATCGCCGAACTCATCGCCCGCTGCAAGCTGTCCATATCGGTCAGTGAATTTCATGGCTCTCTCGTGGGTTACTTAAGTGCCGGCGGCCGTTTCCCTCACGGCTCCGTGCTGTCCGCCCTCGAATTCGAGCCCGATCCCGCACCCAATGCGGACGAGCAGGCCATGCTGACCCGGCTGCGTCATCAGACGGAAGAGTGGCTGGCCGACCCCGAGCTGACCTTTTCGCCGTGGCTTCCCGATGACGACGCACCCGTGCCGGAACGCGCGGAGGGCCTGACCGATTGGGTCCAGGGCTTTCTAGGCGGTTTCGGCCTCGGCGGCTCGGTCGAAGTCAACCGGGGCATGAGCGATGACGCCAAGGAAGTGCTGCAGGACATGGCCGGCATCGCCACCACGGAGTTCGAGTTCGACGCGGACGACGACGTCAACGACGAAAGCCTGACCGAGCTCGAAGAATTCGTCCGCGCTGGCGCCATGCTGCTGCACGCCGAACTCAGCCGCGCCTCCCGACCGGCCAACGACACCCTGCATTGATTGCCGCGGCCGAGTACGCCCGGCGGCGCCGGGAGCTGATGCGTATGACCGGTGAGGACGCGGTGGTGATCCTTGCCGCCGCTCCCGAGCGAATGCGCAATGCCGACGCCCCGTGGCCCTACCGACAGGACTCGGACTTTCATTACCTCACCGGCTTCGATGAGCCGGAAGCCGTGCTCGCCCTGCTGCCGGGGCGAGCGCACGGCGAAACCGTGCTGTTCTGCCGCGAGCGCGATGCCGAGCGCGAGCGCTGGGATGGCGAGCGCATGGGCACCGATCGTGCGGCGCGCGAACTTCGTCTGGACGATGCCTTCCCCATCGACGATATCGACGACATCCTTCCGGGGATGATCGAGGGGCGCGCGCGGGTCTACTGCCATTTCGGTCAGGAGCCCGACTTCGACGCACGGCTGCTCGCGTGGATGCGTCGTTTACGCACCGCACGTGGCGGCGGCGTGGTGCCGAAAGACCTCGTCGCGCTCAGCCATCTGCTGCACGACATGCGGCTCTTCAAGTCGAAAGACGAACTGGCATTGATGCGTCGCTCGGCGGAGGTGGCAGGGGCGGCGCACGTTGCGGCCATGGCGATTGCAAGGCCCGGTGTCGCTGAATACGAAATTGAAGGTGAGATCCTTCGCACCATTCGCGGCCAGGGTGCGTTTCCCGCCTTTCCTCCGACGGTGGCTGGTGGCGCCAACGCCTGCATCATGCATTACCAGGCCAATCGTGCGGTTCTGCGCGAGGGCGATCTGCTGTTGATCGATGCGGGTGCTGAAGTCGATTGCTATGCGTCCGACATCACGCGTACGTTCCCCGTCGGTGGTCGTTTCACGACGGAGCAGCGCGCGCTGTACGAGATCGTGCATGAAGCGCAGCTGGCGGCGATCGATGCGGTGCGCCCGGGGCGTTCCTTTGCCGACTCGCACGACGCGGCCGTGCGCATTATCGCCGAGGGTCTTTGCGCTGTCGGGATACTCAAGGGCGGCGCCGACCGCGCGATTGCGGAAGGCAGCTATAAGCCGTACTTCCCGAGCAAGACGGGGCACTGGCTCGGTCTCGATGTCCACGATGTCGGCGACTATCGCATCGATGGGGAGCCGCGCATTCTCGAAGAGGGCATGGTCGTCACGGTCGAGCCGGGTATCTACGTGCCGCCTGACGACAAGCGAGTCGATGGACGATGGCGGGGTATCGGTGTCCGCATCGAGGATGACGTGGCGGTCACGAAGGGCTCGCCGGATGTGATGACGGCGATGGTGCCGAAATCACCGGATGCGCTGGAGCGCTGACCAACTGCGGGCGTGGCTTACGTGGCCAGAGCGTTTGCGCCCGTAACGACGCAGGCGCGGCCGATGCCGTTAAAAAAGTTAAATGTCGAGTATGGACAGGCCGCATATGCGGCCTGCCAGGAATGTCGACATGCATCACTTTTATTGGGCCTTCCGCTCGACCCTCCGCGAGAAAGCTATTTGCGCATTCATGATTTCTGGATTGCTTGTAGCTTCTCCCTCATTTGCCCAGGACCAGATCCCACCCACAACTCCGCTGACCGACGTGCAGTGGCAGCAGCTTGAGAAAGCCATAGGCGAGCGAGTCAACGAGATAGCCAACAGCCGCGAGTTTTTCGAAGAGGTCACCCGGCCTGTGACTATCCGGACTTCCCTGGATCGTTCTTCAAACTCCGTGATCCTCGAGCTTGATGAGAGCTTCGGTCGTTATGTCGGTGGATTGGAGCTCGAGGACATGCAGGGTTGGATAAGGACCGGCCTCGAAGACCTGACTGATAAAATTCCTGGATTTACTTTCGTAGACTGGAGAATTGGCGGTCGAGATATGGACTATTGGTTCAATAAAGCCGTCCCCCTCACGAATACCGTCACTCCATCCCAGACAATGCAGCGTGCCGACGCTGATCAGGCCGCAAAGGTAGTAGTCGCTGCGGGTCATGGTGCGTACCTTCATGGGAAATATGGCTGGACCATGCAGCGCGAACGCATAAATGGGGTGCTCGAAGACGAAATAACTCAGGATTTTGCTGAGTACCTTGCTCAGTTCGTTGCGCCAAGTGGTGTGGAGGCGGTGAGGGTTCGTGGTGGCCGAGTCAGCTTGGTGCACGAACCTAGCGGTCTGCCATGGCGGAGTGTCGCTGCCAGGTACTTTCTCGAAAACTGGAGGCCGGAGAATCCGGAAATCTGGGGTACGAGTCCAGAAGACAAAGATCCGCAGCGGGAGCGATTTCAAGACATCAGAAGTCGACCACTGTACGCCAACTTCATTGGTGCTGACGCTGCGGTCCATATCCATACGAACGCTAGCGCGCCATCCGCCACGGGCACCCGAGTCATCGTGCATCCCGGGCGAGAGAAGGACCAAAAGCTAGCGGAACTGACGCTTTGCAGTATGAAGGAATCGTTAGGATCCGACCCCCGATACGCAAGCTACTCGGTCTCACGTGCGCCGACGGGCGATCCTTCAAAAGGTGAAAATCGATACGCCAAGGTTCCATCGATGATCGTGGAAGTAGGCTTCCACACCAATACGAACGATGCGAAGCTTCTGCAGGAAAGGGATTTTCAAAGGCTCTCAATGAGAGGCGTTGCAAAAGGATTGCGGCTATTTCGGGATGGCGCGTCGTGCGCTCCTTTCCTGGTCCAAGAGCAGCCCCCCTTTACCGCAAACCTTGGAAAGGATGCTTGGATGTCTGTTTCACTTTCCGGGAATCCCGTCTACCCCGTCGATATCAGGGCGACGCAACTTCATTGCGGGCAGGTGAAGTGTCGTACCAAGGCTAAGATGGTGCACAGCAAGAAGGAAGCTGACGCCTATCGTTTCAATCATTTGTGCTGGCGCGGCGACGAGAAAGGGCCCGTCGAATTCACCGTCGAGGCTCGGGATCTCGATGGCGTGTGGACGCCGTCGGTCACGTACCAGGTAAAGTGTGTAAAGCCCGGTTGAAATCCGGGGTATCGGCATGAGCCGACGGAGACGATCTGCTCGTGCCCTGTCGGGGTTATCCTTCCGCTTTCCTACAGGCGCAAGCGTATCCCCGAATGACGCAGAACACAGTGCGCTATGGTTCCGTCGATGTCCTTCGCGGCCTCACCGTCGCGGCCATGCTTCTGGTTAACGACCCCGGCGACTGGGGCCACGTCTGGTGGCCGCTCGAGCACGCCGAATGGAACGGCTGCACACCCACCGATCTGGTCTTTCCACTGTTCCTCTTTATCGTCGGCGTATCGATCGCGCTGGCGATCGTGCCGCGTGTCGAAGCTGGCGCCGTGCAGGCGCCGATCCGCGATGCCGCCCTTCGCCGTGCGCTGCGTATCGTCGGCCTGGGACTGGCGTTGAACCTCATCGGGTGGCTCGCCATTCCGGAGGCGCATCTGCGTCTTCCGGGCGTTCTGCAGCGGATCGGTATCTGTTTCGCTTTCGCTTCGTTGCTAGCGATCTACGCACGGGCAGTGACTCGGGACATCGTCTGCGTTGGACTGCTCGTTCTGTACGGGAGACTGTTGCTGACTGGTGGCATGTCGCCCTGGACCAACTGGGTGAGTCAGGTCGACAGCATGGTATTCGGACCCTTCGTTTACGTCATCGATCCCGCGACGGGGCGTGGTCACGATCCGGAGGGCTTGCTTGCGACGCTTCCGTCGCTGGCGACCACGTTGATCGGCATGCGCGCCGGGGCGTGGTTGCGCACGGGCGCGCTGCGAAAGCTGCTTGTGGCCGCCGTCGTATTCGCTGCGGCGGGCTGGCTTCTGCAAGGGGTCTGGCCGTTCAACAAGAACCTGTGGACACCGAGCTATGTCCTGTGGACCGCCGGGGTGTCGTTCGCACTGTTGTCCCTGGCTCATGTTCTGGTGGATCAGCGTGGCTGGCGCCTGCCGGGTCGCGCCTTTGGCAAGAACGCCATTGCGGCTTATGCGGGTTCCGGGCTGATGGTTTACCTGCTGATCGCCCTGGGTGTCACGGCGCCGCTGTACCGCATCGTTTTTGCGTCGTGGATGACGCCGCTGTTCGGCCCGTATGTTCCGTCGGCGGCGTGGGGTGTGGTGTTCGTGGCGATCTGGTGGGGCGTGGTGCGCTGGATGGATCGGCGCGGGATCTATCTGAAGGTGTAGCGCGCGACCGTCGTGCGGTCGCGCGCAGGCGCGCTCCTACAGGAGGGCGAAGGCGTCGCGGGTCAGGTTTTCCGGCTCGCTCGCGGTGCAGACCACGTCGTCTTCGATGCGGATGCCGCCGTATTTGCGGAAGGCGTCGACCCTGGTCCAGTCGATGTCGCCCGAGAACGGCTTGTCCTTCAGTTCGGCCAGCAGCATGTCGATGAAGTAGATGCCCGGCTCGATGGTGACGACCATCCCGGCTTCGAGTTTGCGCGTCAGACGAAGGTACGGATGACCTTCGGGCTTGGCGATCGTGCCACCCGTCTCCGCCGCCTGGAAGCCGCCGACGTCGTGCACCTGCATGCCGATGCCGTGACCCAGCCCGTGCGGGAAGAAGGCGGACGATACACCCGATTCGACCGCGCTCTCGGCGCTCATGCGAATGAAGCCGTGCTCACGCAAGACGCCCGCGAGCACGTGGTGTGCATGGACATGCAACTCCGGATAGCTCTGCCCCGCACGGACCCTGGCGACGAACGATTGCTCGGCGGCATCGACGGAATCGATCAGTGCCTGGAATTCACCCGCGTTCTTGCCTGCATACGTGCGCGTGATGTCGCTGGCGTAGCCGGACGCGCTGGCACCGGCGTCGATCAGGAACGAGCGGCTGTCGGCCGGCGCGCTGCGGTCGAAGTTCGTGTAATGCAGGACGGCGCCGTGCTCATTGAGCCCGACGATGCTGGCGTAAGGCAGCTCCGCGTCGAGCTGGCCGACGGCGGCCAGATAGGCCTGATGGATGCCCAGTTCGCTGGCTCCGTCCCGGAAGGCACGCTCGGCGGCGCGGTGACCACGCGTGCCCCGACGGCTGGCCTCGCGCATGAGTTCGAGTTCATACGGCGTCTTGAACGCACGGTGATAGTGCAGGTGGTCGATGACCTCGGGCGGGTTGTTCGCCACGATGTCCTGAAGGCCGCAATGCTGATCGCCGATCACCGCGCTGCGTGCGAGTCCCGGCAGCTCGGCGATGGCGTCGGCCGCCTTGCGCACCACGACGATGTCGAAGTGGTCGACCCAGTAACCGGTCGGCGCTTCGGGCACCACGTGCCAGTAGTCACGCGGCTGCAGGAAGACCAGCTTCGGTTTTTCGCCCGGGGTGTAGACCAGCCAGCTACCCGGCGCGTCGACCAGTGGCAGCCAGTGCTTGAAGTGCGGATTGACGATGAACGGGTAGTCCTGGTCGTCCAGGAACTTGGTGATCGGCCGGCCGGCGGGCACCACCAGATGCTCGAAGCCGCCGCGCGCCAGGGCGGTGTCGGTGCGCTCGCGCAGGGTCGCGAGGTGCTGGGGGTAAAGCGCGGCAAGCGCGTCGTTCATCGTGATCTCCGGGGAAGGGGAGTGGGACAAACGTCAATGGTGCGCCTCCGTGCGCACCTAGCCAACCCCGGGGAGCGCTATCAGCCCCGGGCGAAGACCACGGCGTAGTCGCTGGCCAGATCGCCGAGCCGGTGGCGGAGCAGCGTCGCCGCGTGATCGGCGCCCGCGCCGGTGAGGGACCGCACATGGGCGCCGTAGAGGGTGATGGCGAAATGGCCCACCGCGAAGTCGTGACCGGGGGAGCGCCACTGGGTCAGCGGGGTCCAGTTGGCGCAGGAGGGGCAGGCCACGTAGGCGGAATCGGGCGCTTCGCACCACACCGCCAGGGCTTCCTCGAGGGCTTCGCTGCCATCGTCGCCGGGCGCGAGCGGCTGATTGCATTCGGGGCAGCGGATGCAGAAGCTGCCGTCATAGGGGCAGAAAATGCCATTCTCACGGCCACCGTCGATCAGTACGGCGCCGCCCGTGCCGTCCTCACGCCAGCGATGACCGCTGGCATGCAGGCCGATCGCACGCACGCCGCTCTCGGCGAACAGCGGATCGTCGAGCACGGGGAAACAGGGGTCGGACGGGTTCGATGGCAGCGGCGCGATACTGCCTTCGCCGACCAGGCGGCGATACAGCTCGACGGCGGCGGCCGCGGCATCGTCGCGTTCGAGTTCGGTATCGACCAGGATCGTGGTGGCGTCGCTCATAAGGAGCGATGTTGACTCTCCGCGCGGGGCGTCGTAAAGCATGGACAAATGGCTCCGTTCAGTCCGGTGGCGGTCCGATCCACTCGTCGATGGCGCGGACGTCGTCGTCGCTCGCGGCCACGATGCGGTAGCCGGACCAGAACTGGCCGGCGGCGGCCGCCGGTTCGTGCCACTGTTCCTGGAGGCCGATCTCGACGCGATGCTCGCCATGCTGGGCGCCCGGCAGCATGAAAGCCACCTGGTGGACGGCACCGCTGCGCGGCGCATGAGGGCCCAGCAGCATCAGTCCCGTGGCCGAGAGATTGCCGAGCTGGCCGATCACGCGCTCGGTCATGACGTCCACGATCGGTATGGGTGAAGTGGCTCGCTTGCGCGGTGCGCGACGTTGTTCGAAATCGCGGTTCATGCGTGGCCCGCCTTGCGCCGGGTGTCGTCACTGTCGCGGCGCAGGTTGCGCGCGATGGCCTGCCAGGCCCGATCGATCAGCGACACACGTTGCTCCCTCCACTCACGCGCTTCGTTCGTGGCGACGAGGCGGGCCAGGCGGGTAAGGTCGATATCGTCGGCACGGCCGCCGCGCTGGTTCACGAACAGGCAGCGGCCGGTGGCTGGCGAGAACCACGCCAGTTTGCGCCGGGTCTGGCTGCCGTCCGGCTGGGTGAATTCGAACCAGGTACCGAAGCGAAGCGTGGCGAAACCGTCGTAGACGCGCCGCGCGGCGCCGTCCATGGGCGTCGGCTCGACGGCGGGGACCGGTTCGCCGTGCGCCGTGCCTTCGCCAAGGCGCGGCCGCTGCTTCAGGCGTACGGCCACGTCGGTCGGCGTGAGATCGGCATCGGTCGCTTCGCGTCCCGACGGCTCGAACAGTCCGCCAGCGACCTGCCGCGCTTCCGCGGGATGCATGCCCAGATGTTCCAGTCCCCGTTCGACTTCGACGCGCAGCTTCTGCACATCGG
The DNA here is from genome assembly GCF_031455395.1 of Luteibacter sp. 1214. Lineage (NCBI taxonomy): Bacteria > Pseudomonadati > Pseudomonadota > Gammaproteobacteria > Lysobacterales > Rhodanobacteraceae > Luteibacter > Luteibacter sp. 1214. The sequence continues at coordinate 75,284 of NZ_JAVDSQ010000006.1, read as the reverse complement.
CGATCGGTCGGCGTCCGAGCAACTGATCGGTGACACCGAGGCAGTGAAGAAAGGCTTCACCGTTCTCGCCACCACGCAGGATGTGCAGCGCGAGTACGTCGGCCCAGGTGCGTTCCAGCAGGATGCGCAGGACACCGCGTGGCGGCGCGTCGCCGGTCATGCGCTCACCCATGATCTCGGTGGCGCGCTGGCGCGCCCGCTCGAGACGGTCGCGACCTTCCATCGCTTCGATCTGCCGGCGCTCGGCGACATGCGCCTTGCGTGCCAGCATGGCGATCTGCTGCTCGATGTCCGCGCGCCACGCGGGGTCGATTACCTGCGCGTGGCTGGCTTCCACGACGAGTCGCTCGAGGCGGTCGACCAGTGCCGCATCCGGCTCGCCTTCCGTCGGATCGAGCCAGTGGTGTGCGGCCTCGCTCACCGTGTCGAGCAGCTGGCGCGCCGGATGTTCGGGCTGGTCGAAGAAGCCGCGATCGTTGACGGCGGCACGCAGCATGGGCCACTGCAGTCCACCCAGGACGGCGCGCGCCGGACTGGCGGCGGCGACCTGCTGGCCCAGGTTCTGGAAGAGGAGGGCGGTGAGTTCCACCGTGTCGCCCTGTTCCTGCGACAGCTCGGCAAGCGGGGAGCCGGCCGGCCGGCTGCGGTTGAGCTGGGTGAGCAGTTCGTCGCGCAAGGCCTGGGCGCTACGGATTTCCCGCTGCGCCGCGTCGGTGACGTCACTCACGTGACCTTGCAGGGCGAACAGCGCGGTCTGCAGTTCGTCGTCGGAGGCCAGACGGCCTGGAGCGAAACCGGCGCCACGTCCGGTCTGCACGCGCGTGGTCAGCAGGTTGCGCAGACTTTCGAGCACTCCGATGTGGCCCTCGGCGGTCGCCGTGGGCGCGGCGGATGCATCGTGCGTCGTCGCGGTTGCCGCCGCGGGCTCGCCGGGTTTCGACCGGCGCTCGGTCGCCGGCGTGGATGCGACCCGCACGTTGGGGTAGACACGGAATCCGGGCAGGATGCCACGTGTACGGTAGTGCTCGTTGAGCGCTCCGTAGAACGATTCGCTCTGCGCCAGCACGCGTGCGTCCACCGCGTGGAACAGCAGGAGGCGATGGGCGGTGGTCAACGGCATCGGCTTGACCGCGGCGTTCAGTGCGGCGGCCAGTGCGCGCGGCCCGGCGGGCAGCGCCTCGCCTTCCAATGGCGGGGTTCCCGCCAGCACCGCGAGGCGGTAACCCAGTTCGAACAGGCTGCTGGCGCTGCGCGCTTCACCGCGGGCAGCCATGCTGGCCAGTGCGTCCTCGATTTCCTGCTCTTCGGGATCGACGAGGCTGAGCCCCGTGGTCAGCTGACCGGCCAGAGACGGTTTGTGCTCCGCGCTCTCGCCCAGATGGCGGAAGCGCTCCGACAGGCAGGCCGCGAAACGGTTACGGAACGCCGGGCCATCGCGTTCGACGATGGTGCGGCTCTCGAAGCACGCTTGTTGCTCGAGATGGTTGCGGCTGCTCTCGGCGGACGCGAACAGGCGCCGGTCGAAATCGCGCAGCGACTCCCGCAAGGGCATGTCCAGCCACGTCAGGCAAAGCGACAGACCCTGCTGCGCTTCGCGCTCGGCGCGCGGCGACAGGGCGACGGGATGCGGTCCCGTCCGGCCGTACGGCGGCGTGCCTGGTGTCATGACTTAAGGTCCTCCCCGACCTTCGCAGGAAGTTTAGGTGTGCGGGCGGGTGCGACGCCAGCGAAACCATGGCGGGCTTACGGCTTACCACTTATGGAGTAGGCGGGCGCTAACCGTTACGCCATGAACGCTTCGATCACATCGTTGAGAAAGCGCTGGCCGAGCGCGGTGGTGCGCAGGACCGACGGGTCGTCCACCAGCCAGCCGCGCCGGAGGCAGAGCGCGAGACCCTGCGCGATCGTCTCCGGCGGCAGCCCGGTCCGTTGCGTGAAATCGGCCATGGGCACGCCATCGATCAGGCGCAACGCATTCAACATGTATTCGAAGGGCAGGTCGTCCGCACCGACGTAGCCGTCGCCACCGATACGCGCCGGCTGACCTGCGGACGCGAGATAGGCCGCAGGCAGGCGGGTTTTCCAGCGACGGCGCACGCCGCTGGCGTCGCTGATCTTGCCGTGTGCCCCGGCACCGATGCCGAGGTAGTCGCCGAAGCGCCAGTAGTTCAGGTTATGCGCGCAACGGCGGCCAGCCTGCGCATAAGCCGACACTTCGTACTGTCCGTAGCCGCCCTCCGCGAGGCGAACCTCGCAGGCTTCCTGGATCGCCCAGGCGGCATCGTCATCGGGCAGCGGCGGCGGGTTGGCGGCGAACGCCGTATTCGGCTCCAGCGTCAGCTGATAGTGCGAAATATGCGTCGGTGCCAGCGCGATGGCCTTGTCGACATCGTCAAGCGCGCCCGCCAGGTCCTGCTCGGGCAGGGCGTACATCAGGTCGATGTTGATATTGTCCAGTCCGGCGTCCTGCGCGCTGCGCACCGCGTTGGCGGCCTCGCTCGCGGAGTGGATGCGACCCAGACGGTGCAGCTTGGTGTTGTCGAAACTCTGCACGCCGAAGGAAATGCGGTTCACGCCCGCGGCGAGGTAGCCGTCGAAGCGGCCGTGCTCGACGGTGCCCGGGTTGGTTTCCAGCGTGACCTCGGCGTCGTGCGCGAACGCGAAGCGTTCTTTGGCGCCGTCCAGAAACCGTCCGACCAGCTCGGGCGAGAACAGGCTGGGGGTGCCGCCGCCGAAGAACACCGTGCCGATCGACCGGCCGTGCAGCGCCTCGCCCATGTCACGCAGATCCGCGTCGAGGTCGGCCAGCAGCACGTCGACATACGTCGCGTACTCGGGTGTGCCGCGCACGCCGTGCGAGTTGAAATCGCAGTACGGGCATTTGCGCACGCACCACGGCATGTGGACGTAAAGCGACAGCGGCGGCGGGATCAGCGTCATGCGAGCTCGGCGAAGCGCGCCTTCAGCACGTCCAGCGCCTGGCCGCGATGGCTGAGGCGATTCTTCAGGGCGACATCAAGTTCCGCCGCGCTGACGTCGTAGCCGTCGGGCAGGAACAGCGGGTCGTAGCCGAAACCGCCCTCACCGCGTGGCGCCTCGAGAATGCGCCCATACCAGCGGCCTTCGGCGATCAGCGGCGCGGGGTCGTCCGCATGACGCAGCACCACCAGCACGGCGATGAAATACGCCGTGCGCTTGTCGGACGGCACGCCGTCGAGCTCGCGCAGCAGCTTCGCGTTGTTGGCGGCGCTGTCGCCGTGCGTGCCGGCATAGCGTGCGGCGTACAGGCCCGGGGCACCGTCCAGCGCGTCGACGCAGATGCCCGAATCGTCGGCCAGCGCGGGCAGTCCGGTGATACGCGCCGCGTGGCGCGCCTTGATCAGCGCATTCTCGACGAAGGTCAGGCCGGTCTCGTCCGCGTCGCTGACACCGAGGCTGGTCTGCGCGACCAGTTCGACACCGCTGCCGGCGAGCAGCTGTTCCAGTTCCACGACCTTGCCGGCATTACCGGATGCAAGTACGAAACGCATGGGTCAGAGGTCTCCGGCCGTGAACTCGGGAGCGTAGTCCACGCGTCCGCGATAGCCGGTCAGTCCCTCGATCGTCAGCGGCAGCACCTGAAACGCGTTGCCGCCCTCGGACGCATCGTGCAGACCATGCGCGGACGCCTTGCCGAAGCCGAACGTCGTGTAATACGCGGGCGAGCCCAGCACGAATATCGCTCGCGCGTCCTGCACGAAGCACGCGCCGATGCCTTCCTCGATCAGCGCATGGCCGATGCCCTGGCGCTGGTGGTCGGGGTGCACGGCGACGGGGGCCAGGCCCAGCGACTTCCCGTCGTCGCCTTCTTCGATCGAGACCGGCGACAGCAGCACGTGACCGATCACCGTGTCCTCGTCATCGACGGCGACCAGTGACACCGTGGCGCGGCCGGCGTCGACCAGCTTGCGCACCAGTGTCGCCTCCGCGTCGCGCCCGAAGGCGGCGCGGTGGATGGCGACGATGGCGTCGAGATCGGCGGCCGTGGCGGCACGGACCTCGGTCATGGGGCCGTCTCCAGTGCGGCGCGCTGCGCGGCCACCAGTTCGTCGATGCCCTTGGCGGCCAGGTCGAGCAGCGCGTTCATCTCGTCACGGCGGAACGCGTGGCCCTCGGCCGTACCCTGCACCTCGATAAAGCCGCCACCGTCGTTCATGACGACGTTCATGTCGGTATCGCAGTTGGAGTCTTCGGGGTAGTCGAGATCCAGCACCGGCACGCCGTTGTAAACGCCTACCGACACGGCGGCGATGGCGCCGAGAATCGGGTTGCGCTTGATCGCATTGCGCTTCGTCAGTGTCGCGACCGCATCGACCAGGGCTACGTAGGCACCCGTAATGGCGGCCGTGCGCGTGCCGCCGTCGGCCTGGATCACGTCGCAGTCCAGCGTGATGACGCGTTCGCCGAGGGCGGCGCGGTCGACGCAGGCGCGCAGGGAGCGGCCGATCAGGCGCTGGATTTCCATGGTGCGGCCGCCCTGGCCACCGCGCGCGGCTTCGCGCTGCGTGCGGTCGGTGGTGGCGCGGGGCAGCATGCCGTACTCGGCGGTGACCCAGCCCTCGCCCTTGCCGCGCAGCCAGGGTGGGACGCGCTCTTCGATCGACGCGGTGCACAGCACCTTGGTGTCGCCAAAGGACACGAGGACGGAGCCCTCGGCGTGGCGGGTGTAGTGGCGTTCGATGGTGACGGGGCGCAGCTGGTCGGCTGCGCGTCCGCTCGGGCGGGAGAAAGTCATGGAGGGCCTGATTTGGGCGCGGGCGGTGGGTCAGTTTACCATTGCGCCCTTTCCTCCAGCGCAAGCGAGCCTTCGATGATCCGCAGCATGACCGCTTACGCCTCCGCCGAGCGCGCCGGCCCGTCCGGCACGCTCACCTGCGAGCTGCGTACCGTGAACCACCGGTACCTCGAGATCAGCCCCCGGCTGCCCGAGGACATGCGCGGCTTCGAGAGCGCCCTGCGCGAGCGGATCGGCGCCCGGCTGTCCCGTGGCAAGGTCGATATCACGGTGCGCCTGCGCGCCGAGGCCGGTGCGGCGGAAGGCCCGCAGGTCAACGGCGCGGTGCTGGCGCGCCTGTCCGAGCTGGCGCTGGACTTCGAGCAGCGCTTCCCGCGGATGACCATCGAGTTCACGGAACTGCTCCGCTTCCCGGGCGTGCTCCAGCAGCCGGAAACCGACGCCGATGCCCTGCAGGTCGCCCTGCTGGACGTGCTCGAGCGAGCCCTGGTTGCCCTCAACGACACCCGCGCCCGTGAAGGCCAGAAGCTGGGCGAGATGCTGAAAGAACGTCTGGACGGCATCGAAAAGATCGTGGCCGACGTCCGCGTCTGGCTGCCCGAAATTCAGGCGGCCTTGCGTGCCCGCCTCGAGGGGCGGCTTGCCGACATCCGGCAGCCGGTGGAGCCGGGCCGTCTGGAGCAGGAACTGGTGCTGCAGATCACCCGCGTCGACGTGGACGAAGAGCTGGATCGCCTGACCACCCATATCGCCGAGGCACGTCGCGTGCTGGCGCTGAAGGAGCCGGTCGGCCGTCGTCTCGACTTCCTCATGCAGGAATTCAACCGCGAAGCGAATACGCTCGGGTCGAAATCGGTCGATTCGCGTACGACGAACGCCGCCGTCGAGCTCAAGGTGTTGATCGAGCAGATGCGTGAGCAGGTGCAGAACATCGAATGAGCCACCCCACCATGAATACCCCTGCATACCCCGTCGGCACGCCCGGTCAGCCCTGGAACGCATGTGACGTTGCCGCCTGGCGCGCGCGTCAGGTGAAGACGCGCACCTATGCGGACGACGTCCTGCGTGCCATTGAGCCGCTGCGCGAACGTTTCGATGTGAGCGAATACGGCCGCCTCATGTATGCGGAAGGCGAATACCCGCTGCTGGCGATCCGTAGCCGTGGCTGGAACGACCAGCTTCCCGTTTTGCTCGTCACCGGTGGCGTACACGGATACGAGACCAGTGGCGTCGAAGGCGCGCTGCAGTTCGTGCGTGAGCATGGCGACGATTACGCCGGTCATGCCAACCTTCTGGTCGTGCCTTGCGTGAGCCCGTGGGCCTATGAGCGCATCCTGCGCTGGAACCCGGAAGCGATCGACCCCAACCGCAACTTCGTCGTCGACAGCCCGGCGGCGGAGTCGGCCGCGCTGGTCGAACTGCTGGCGCCGCTCGTCGATGCCGTGCTGGTGCACATCGATCTGCACGAGACCACCGACTCCGACGAGTCGGAATTCCGCCCGGCACTGGCCGCGCGCGATGGCGTCGATTACGAGCCGGGTGAGATCCCCGACGGGTTCTACCTCGTCGACGATTCAGGCAACCCGCAGCCGGCGTTCCAGAACGCCATCATCGAGGCGGTCGCCAAGGTCACCCATATCGCACCCGCCGATGCGCAGGGCGAAATCATCGGCTCGCCGGTCGTCGCACCGGGCGTGATCGAATACGACGTCAAAAAACTCGGGCTCTGCGCAGGCATCACCAACGCCCGCTATGTCACGACCACCGAGGTCTATCCGGACAGCCCGCGCGCGACGCCTCAGCAGTGCAACGATGCCCAGGTGGCGGCGGTGAGTGCGGCCTTCGACTACGCGCTGGCGCATCAGGCATGAAGCAATCGGCGCTCAGAAGGTCGCCATCAGCTGCGCGCCGATAGCCACCGCATCCGGCTCGTGCCGGCAGGCCGGGGAAGGGGCCCCGATACATCGCATCGAGCGAATACCAGCGGGTGATCCGGGCGCTATGGCGGTCGGCCCACATCCACTCGGCCGCCATGGTCAGCCCGCGGCGTGTGTCTCCTGGCTCGTGGAAAACCTTCTGAGACCCGATCGCGTAGAACCCGGATCGGCCGCTCACGCGTCCCGCTTGTCCTTCGCGCGCCACCCGCGACGTATCCAGATAGCCGCTGAGCTTAAGTTCATCCGCCTCGGGCCGACCGGGTGCGATGAAGTGGATGTCCAATTCCAGCGGCAGCATGGCCCCGGTCGATCGCCGAGCGTGATGTGCATCGAGCCCGACGCCCACGTCGTCAACTTGCCGAGGTCGAGGTAGCAGAGGTGCTGAAGCTGCTGGAGGTGCTACATTCTGCCGTGCCAAAGCGACAATTTACCGCTGCGTCGGCGTGCAAACACCTGCGAATCGGGCAAACCAGCGCTGTCCGCGCAGCAAGCTGGGCCGCCGGTCTGGGCAAAGCCTACTCACAGCATCGGCCGACGCTGGTCGTTCAGAACTTTACTCACACGCATGCTCAGCCGATCACTTCACGGACGGCGGGGCCATGATTCCGGCATTCGATTTCTCGGGCGTCCTTCCGCCCTATACAGGCAGCGCCCAGGCGATAGATGGGCGCTCTCCGTATCCGGTGAGCCTCCGTGAAGTTCACGAGCGACTGGCTACGTCTCCTGCCCGAAAAGAGCTATTCGACGGCCTTTTGCGCTATCGCGAAGCCCTCCGAGGCTTCGGCATCGTCGACGGTTTCCAGTGGCTCGACGGCAGCTTCGTCGAAGACGTCGAGCGAACCGAAAATCGTTGTCCGCGCGACATCGATGTCGTCACGTTCGCGCGTCGCCCGCGCCATCTCCGGCGAGACGAAGCCTGGTGGACGGCGATGGATGAGCGCGGCGACCTGTTCGCGGCGCATCGGACCAAGCTGATGTTCCGATGTGATGCCTATTGCATCGACCTCGATTCACGATCATTGTGGCTCATGCGCCAGATAACCTATTGGCACGGACTGTTCTCACACCGTCGTGAAAGCAATCGATGGAAGGGCATGCTTCAGGTCGATCTTGTCGATTCTGGTGAGCTCGCCTTAGCAACGAAAGGATTAAATAGTGAGTAACTTCTCAAACATAGAGTGGCTACGCGCCGACCTTGGAGCGGCACGCGACATGCTTCGGTCTGCTCGCGCCTATCGTGACCCGCTAGCCATCTTGCAATACAAATGCAGGATAGAGGCGATCGAGGCGGACCTCGAAGCGGCGCTCAACGAAAAAAGTGAGACCGCTACCGCGACAATTTTCTTCGGCGGCCGTCCGCTTGTCGGATCCAGAGGCGTGGATATTCTCTTCGCGAGTAAGGCTCTTGAGCTCTTCCAGCAGGTATTGCTTGCCCAGTGCGCAGGCGACCGTAGTGCTATGCGAGACAGCGCCCTGCTCATGGTGACGGGCTTTGACAGAAGCTCGATGAGCTTTCAGCTTGAGGAGGAGGCAGCGCCGGGAATGATGGCAACGGGGCTAGCGGACTCCCTCGATCAACTTAGCCAAACTCTTGCGCTGTGCGCTGGACCTGGGGATGAGTGGCGTGCGATGTTGGCTCGGGTCGACGAAGGGCTATACAGCATGCTTCAGGAATGGTTTGTCTTCCTCGATAGTGCCGATGCCTCCGTCAGAATCATTCAACGGATGCGCGATTGTGATCTCAGTCGCGAAGGCGTGGCACTCGCTCGCGAACGACTGAGCCACGCCTCACGGTAACAGGGTTGGCTCCCACCGGCTCTACCGGCCGCCACGGGTTACTTCGTGCGTTAGACCGCGTTTGTGGCCCCGTAGAACGGGTAGTCCGTATAACCCCGCGCATCGCCGCCGTAGTACGTCGCCTGGTCCGCCTTGGCCACCGGCCAGCCATGACGATAACGATCGACGAGGTCGGGATTGGCGATATACGGCGCGCCGAAGGCGGCCAGATCGATCAGCCCGCCCGCGATCATCGCGTTGGCCTTCGCGAGGTCGAGGCCGCCTGCAAGGATCAACGTTCCACCATAGGCGGCCCGGAATCTCGCGAGGAACCCAGTCGGCATGGCGGGTGCGCCACGGCTGGCCTGATCCATGATGTGGACGTACGCGATGTTGCGCTTGCCCAGTTCACGTGCCAGATAGAGGAAGGTCTCCTCTTCACCTTCGAAGTCGCCCAGGTCATGCAGGCGTCCGAACGGCGACAGTCGAATGCCCACCTTCGCGGCGCCGATGGCGGCGATGCACGCATCCACGACATCGAGTGCGAAGCGTGCGCGGTGTTCGACCGTGTCGCCGCCATAGGCATCGGTGCGGTCGTTGACGGCGCCGTTGATGAACTGCTCGACGAGGTAGCCGTTGGCGCCGTGGATTTCCACGCCGTCGAAGCCGGCGGCGACGGCGTTGGTCGCCGCGCGCGCGAAATCGGCGACCACGCGCGGCACTTCGTCAGTGCCAAGCGCGCGCGGCGTACTGGCGGCAACGAAAGCCGGGTTGCCGTCCGCGTCATAACCGAACGCCGAACAACCGGCGGCCGGACGGTTAGTGGAACTTACCGGTGCCGCACCGTTTTCCTGGAGCGAGGTGTGCGACATGCGTCCGACGTGCCAGATCTGCGTGAAGATGACGCCCACGAGATCGTGCACCGCGTCGGTCACCTTGCGCCAGGCCGTCACCTGCTCGTCGTTCCACAGGCCCGGGCAGTCGACGAAGCCATTGCCTTCCCTCGAGATCGGCGTGCCTTCGGTGACGATCAGGCCGGCTCCCGAGCGCTGGCGGTAATAACGCACGGTATCGTCCGTGGGCACATAGCCCGGGGCGCGCGCACGCGTCATGGGTGCCATGACCGCGCGGTTCTTCAGCGGTACGCCCGAGAGGTCATAGGCGTCGAAGAGCGTCGTCGTGCTCATGCATCCGCTGCCTTGCCGTACGCACCCGCGGAATAGGTCAGCTCGTAGCTGTGGCTGTAGATCTCGAGGATGTTGCCGAACGGGTCTTCCATGTAGACCATGCGATAGGGCTTCTCGCCGGGAAAATATTCGCGCACGGGCATGCGCTGCTTGCCGCCCGCGGCGACGATCTTCGCCGCCAGACCCTCGACGTCAGGATCCTGTACGCAGAAATGAAAGACGCTGGTCTTCCAGTATTCGAAGTTGTTGTCCGGGCGCTGCGCGTTACGGAACTGAAAGAGCTCCACGCCCACGCGGTCGCCCGTGGACATATGCGCGATGCGGAACGAACCCCAGCCGACGCCGAATACGTCGGTGCACATCACGCCGATGGCGCTGTCGTCTTCCTCGATCGTGGTCGGCGGCATGATGAGGTACCAGCCCATGACCTCGGTATAGAAGGTGACGGCGGCGTCCAGATCGGTGACGGAGAGGCCGATATGGGAAAAACTGCGTGGATAGGTCGACATGGCGCGCTTCCTCGATTTATATCCGTGTGAAGCTAGTAGCGCATCGCCATAATGGGAATGACCATCCCGTTATCATGTTGATTAGATATTCTTATGGTTGCCAAGGGGAATGCATGTCCGTACGTCGCCTCTCGTTGTGTCTGCCCCTGCTTCTGGCGCTGACGGCCGTATCGTCCGTCCAGGCCGCCGACGATGCGGTTCGCTGGAAACACGAGGCGGGCGCGGTCACCATCCAGCGCGATGACTGGGGCATCGCCCATGTGCATGGCAAGACAGATGCCGATGCCGTTTTCGGCATGGCGTATGCCCAGGCCGAGGACGACTTCAACCGCGTCGAGACCAACTATCTCGTCTCGCTCGGTCGACTGGCCGAAGCGGAAGGAGAGTCGGCTCTGTGGCAGGACCTGCGCCAGAAGCTCTTCGTCGACCCGAACGATCTCAAGGCGCTCTATGCGCGCAGCCCCGACTGGCTCAAGTCGCTGATGAATGCCTGGGCGGACGGACTGAACGACTACCTGGCCACCCATCCGGACGTGCATCCGCGGGTCATCACGCATTTCGAACCCTGGATGGCGCTGAGCTTCAGCGAAGGCAGCATCGGCGGCGACATCGAGCGTGCGTCGACGAAGGGCTTGCAGGCCTTCTATGACAACGACCCGGAAGGCGCCCTGGCACAGTTCACCCCACCCTCCAGCTGGTGGGAGCCCACGGGCTCCAATGGCATCGCCATCGCGCCGAAACTGACGGCGAACGGACATGCCTTGCTGCTGATCAATCCGCATACCTCGTTTTTCTTCCGCTCCGAGTTGCAGATGTCCAGCGACGAGGGTCTCGACGCCTATGGCGCGGTGACCTGGGGGCAGTTCTTCATCTATCAGGGCTTTAACAAGCACATCGGCTGGATGCATACGTCGACCGGTGCCGACGTGGTGGATGAATTCGCCGAGACCATCGTGCAAAGGGACGGCAAGCCCTTCTACCGCTACGGTAGTGAGCTTCGTCCGGTCACGTCGCGCGACGTCGTCGTGCCGTATCGCATGGCGGATGGCTCGCGCGCCGCGCGTACCTTCACGGTGTACGCCACGCACCACGGCCCCATCGTGCGTGCCGACGGCGATAAGTGGATTGCGCTTGCGCTGATGAACAAGCCGCTCGAAGCGCTGCAGCAGAGTTGGCTTCGCACCAAGGCCAACGATTACGCCGCGTATATGAAAGTCGCGGACTTCAAGGCCAATTCGTCGAACAACACGATCTACGCAGACGATAAGGGCCACATCGCGTACCTGCATCCGCAGTTCATCCCGAACCGTGACAACCGCTTCGATTATTCGAAGCCGGTCGACGGCAGCGATCCGGCGACGGACTGGAAGAGCTTGTTGCCGCTCGACAAGGCGCCACATCTGCTCGACCCGCCGACGGGCTGGATCTTCAACACCAACGACTGGCCGTATTCAGCAGCGGGCCCCGACAGTCCGAAGCAGGCCGACTTTCCGCGCTACATGGACGCGGTTGGCGAGAATCCGCGTGGCCTGCATGCGACGCGCGTGCTGACGGGACGTCACGATTTCACCCAGGCGTCGTTGATCGACGCGGCGTTCGACCCGTATCTCCCGGCGTTCGCCCGGCAGCTGCCGATCCTTATCGCCGATTACGACGCATTGCCGTCGAGCGATCCGCGTAAGAAGGCCCTGGCCGGGCCGATCGGCCTCCTGCGTACCTGGGACTACCGCTGGGGCGTCACGTCGATGCCGACGTCACTGGCGGTGTTCTGGGGCGACATCCTCTGGGACAAGGCGAGCAAACTGGACTCCGAAGAGGGGCTCAGCGTTTACGACAGGATGGCGGGAAAGGCGGGGCCCGACGTGAGGCTCGCCGCGCTATCCGAAGCGGTCGATCGTCTGCAGAAGGACTTCGGTAGCTGGGGCGTACCCTGGGGCGAGATCAACCGCTATCAGCGCGTTGACGGCGCGATCAAGCAGGGCTTCGACGACGGCAAACCGAGCATCCCGGTGCCATTCACCTCGTCGCGCTGGGGATCTCTCGCCTCCTTCGGCGCGCATCGCTGGCCGGGTACGAAACGCTATTACGGAACCAGCGGCAATAGCTTTGTCGCCGTGGTCGAGTTCGGTGACAAAGTGAGCGCCCGCGCGATCACGGCGGGCGGTGAGAGCGGTGATCCTGGGTCGAAGCACTTCAATGACGAGGCCGAGCGTTACACCACGGGCAACCTGCGTAAGGTGTATTTCTGGCCCGAGGATCTGCAAGGCCACATCGAGCGCACCTATCATCCTGGCGAGTAACCGATTCACATGAGGATATCTATGGCACGGTCTGTGGGGTTGCGAGCAGGGCTCGCGTGTGTGCTCGGTTTGCTGCTCGCCACCAGTGCGGTGGCGCAGAAAATAGCGTCAGCGCAAGCCGCTCCGCAATCAACGTGGCTGCTTAAGGCTGACCGCGTCTTTGACGCCCGCAGCGAGAAGACTCATTCGGGTTGGGTCGTGCTGGTGCAGGGCGAGCGCATCCTGGCGGTCGGCGCGCCCAACGACGTCACCGTTCCCGCCGACACACAGACCATCGATCTGCCCGGGACGACGCTCTTGCCTGGACTCATCGACGCGCATTCGCACATCTTCCTGCACCCGTACAACGAGACCTCCTGGAACGACCAGGTACTCAAGGAAACCTTGCCCTTCCGCACGATCGAAGCTGTGCAGCACGCGCGCGACACCTTGATGGCCGGCTTCACGGCGCTACGAGACCTCGGCACCGAAGGCGCCGGCTACGCCGATGTCGACGTGCAGCACGCGATCGATAAGGGCGTTATCCCGGGCCCCCATCTGTATGTGGCCACGCGAGCCACGATCGCCGCGCACTGCTACGGCCCGGGCCCGCTGGGCTTCCGCGACGACATGGACCTGCCGCAGGGCGCGATTCCGGTCAGCGGCACGGCGCAGATGCTCGATGCCGTGCGCGACCAGGCCGCCCACGGAGCGGACTGGATCAAGCTCTACGCGGACTATCACTGCGGCAAGGCGAAGGGCTCGATGCCGACGTTCACCGAAGAAGAGCTGAAGGCCGCCGTGGATGCCGCTCACGCCATGGGCCTGCCCGTTGCCGTCCACTCGACCACAGCCGAAGGCATGCGTCGTTCCGTCATGGCGGGCGTCGACACGATCGAGCACGGCTACGAAGGCACGCCCGAAGTCTTCGCGCTGATGAAGAAGCACGGTGTCGCCTTCATGCCGACGCTCGAGGCCAGCGCCGCGACGTCGGAATATTTCGGTGACTGGAAGCCGGGCCGCCCGCCGACGGAATCGATGCAGAGGGCGGCGAGGGCATTCAAGCTGGCGATGGATGCGGGTGTGACGATAGGTAATGGCAGCGACGTGGGTGTCTTCACCCATGGGCAGAACTACAAGGAACTGGAGTGGATGGTGCGCGAAGGTATGTCACCTGCGAAGGCATTGCTGGCCGCCACCGCTATCGACGCGAACGTGCTTCGTCAGCAGGATCGCATCGGTCAGCTCAGGCCGGGCCTGGATGCCGACATCATCGCGGTACAGGGTGACCCGACGACGGATATCGGCGCGCTGGCGAACGTGGCGTTCGTCATGAAGGGCGGGGTGGTTTACAAGCGCTCGGGAATGCCGGTGGCGATCTCATCGTCACCGGCGCAACTGAATGCCCTGTCAGTAGGGGAATCTCACGTTCGTCTGCGTTTCGCTGAGTGTCCACAGTCGCTCGGCGGCTTCAACATCGACCGCCCAGGGACGCACGCCAACCGCCTGGAAGCCCAGGGCGAGTTCGTCATCGACGGGCGGCATGACGGGCGACACATTGACGTCCTCGCAGTAGACGCCACCCATGCCGTCGAGTTGCGGACTCGTCGCGCACCACACGCTGGTCGCCGCGCCCTGCGCCACACTTTTCATGCCACGTGCAAGGTCCACGACCGGCCGGCCTTCCTCGTCGATGGCGCCACGGGCGCGGAGATCGTCTTCGCTCATGTAGCGCGCAAGATCGGTGACGATTGCCCCCGGATGCACCGAGAAGGCGCGGACGCCATGTGCTTTACCACGGGCGTCGAGTGCAACCGCAAATAGTGCGTTGGCGGTCTTTGACTGACCGTAGGCGATCCACGGATCGTACGCGCGGCGCTCGAAGTGCGGGTCGTCGAGATCGACGCCCGCGAGTCGATGGCCGCGAGACGACAGTGACACCACGCGCGCACCGCCTGCCGCGGCGAGTGCGGGCCATAGCCGCATGGCGAGCTGGAAATGACCGAGGTGATTGGTCGCGAACTGGCGTTCGTAGCCACGCGTATCCCTTTCCAGTGGACAGGCCATGACGCCGGCGCTGTCGATGAGGATATGCAGCGGTTCGCCTCGTGCGACGAAGCGAGCGGCGAAAGCGTCGATGGACGCCGGATCGGCCAGGTCCATGGGTTCGATGACGATGTCCAGGCCGTCCAGTGCCTTTCGTGCCTTGGCGAGGTCCCGTGCGGGGACGATAACGCGGGCGCCGGCGGCACGGAGGGCCCGGCTGGTCTCGGTGCCTATGCCGGAGTAGCCGCCGGTGACGATGGCGGTCTTGCCGGTGAGGTCGATGCCGGCCAGCACGTCGTCGGCGGTGGAGGCGGCGGTAAATCCAGTAGCCATGGGGCTCTGCGGGGTCGACATGGGATGGGATCCTGTGGGGTCTCCCAGGAAAGATAGGGGTACGAAGTCGAACGATGAATGCTTGAAAATCCCTCATGCATGCTCAATCGTTCGGGAATGAACGACGACCCCATTTCCCAGGTCCTTCGGTTGGCCGACGTCGAATCCGTGATGTCGGGCGGATTCTCCGCCAGCGGCGCGTGGGCGGTCCGTTTTCCCCCGCCGGACCGCATCAAGTTCTTCGCCGCCGTCCACGGCGCCTGCTGGCTGCGCATGGATGGCGAAGAGGCCGCGCTGCGGATGGAGGAGGGCGATGTCGTCCTCCTGACGGCGGCACGAGGCTTCATCATGGCCAGCGATCCGGATCAGCCGCCGATCGAGGCGTCATCCCTCTTCGCCGGCATGACGCGCCCTGAGATCCGGGCGCTGGGCGGGAGTCCCCGCGAGGGCGGCCAGGACGTGACTCTGCATCTCGGTGGCCATGTGCGGATCAATCCCGCCTACGCGTCTATGCTCAACGAGGCGTTCCCGCCCCTGATCCACGTCCGCGGCGAATCCGATGAGGCCCAGGTCATGCGCTGGGTGCTCGATCGTCTGGTCGAGGAATGCGACGTAGACCGCCCGGGCTCAGGGATGGTAACGACGCAGCTGGCCTATCTGCTGTTCGTCCACGTGTTGCGTTCTCATCTGGACAAGGGCGGCGAATTGCCCGCGGGCTGGCTGCGCGCCGCCGCGGATCCTCGCCTTGGGCCTGTGTTGAAGATGATGCACGGCGAGCCGGGCCGCGCCTGGCGCCTCGACCAGCTGGCCCGGGCCGCCGCCATGTCCCGAACCGTCTTCGCGACGCAGTTCAAGGCCGTCGCGGGGGTGGCGCCGCTCGCTTACCTCACCCGCTGGCGGATGCGTCTGGCTGAGCACGCGCTACGTCGTGGCGGCGTGCCGGTCGCGGCGCTGGCACGCGATCTGGGCTACGCCTCCGAAAGCGCTTTCAGCCACGCGTTCAAGCGCGTGGTCGGTATCTCGCCGAGCCGGTACGGGGGCTGAAGTGCCCGCGAAAGCCGGGTCCGTGCAGAATTTCGCTACAATTGCGTTTTGCCCGGCAGGGAATGTCCATGAACCCCCTACGAGAAGCCCGCGGATGATCGAAGGCACCCTGTTCGTGGTGGCCGCGCCTTCGGGTGCGGGTAAATCCACGCTGGTCAACGCGCTGCTCGAGCGCGAGCCGGATATCTCCCTGTCGATTTCGCACACGACGCGCCCGCCGCGCGTGGGTGAGCAGTACGGCCGCCATTATTTCTTCGTGGAGCGTCCGGACTTCGAGAACGAGATCGCCGAGGGCATCTTCCTCGAGCACGCCGAAGTCCATGGCAACCTCTACGGCACCTCGCGCACCGTGGTCGAGGAGAAGCTGAAGGTCGGCTCTGACGTCCTGCTCGAGATCGATTGGCAGGGCGCGCGTCAGGTGCGTAAGGGCAAGCCCGATTGCGTGTCAGTTTTCATCCTTCCTCCGTCCCGCACGGAACTCGAACGCCGCCTGCGCGGTCGAGGTTCGGACGCGCCCGAGGTGATTGAACGCCGCCTGTTCAACTCGCGCGAGGAGATCGCTCATGCGCACGAGTTCGACTACATCATCGTCAACGATCGCTTCGAGGACGCCCTGGCGGACCTTCAGGCGATCGTCCGCGCCGTCCGCCAGCGCACGCCCATGTCGGCGCGCCGCCACGAAACGCTGATCGAGGAGCTGCTGGCCCCATGACCGACGACGCCATCGTCCGCATTCGCGGACTGACGACCGTACTCAACGGCAAGACGATTTTCGATTCCCTGGATCTCGATATTCCGCGTGGCAAGGTCACCGCCATCATGGGGCCCAGCGGTACCGGCAAGACCACCCTGCTCAAACACATCACCGGGCAGATGCGTGGCGATGCCGGTACGGTCGAGGTCGATGGCAACAACGTTCCCTCGTTGTCGCGCGAGAAGCTGTTCGAGCTGCGCGAACGCATCGGTTATCTCTTCCAGAATTCCGCGCTGCTCACGGACTTCGACGTCTTCGAGAACGTGGCTTTTCCGCTGCGCCAGCACACGAAGCTGCCCGAGGAACTCATCCGCAACATCGTGCTGAACAAGCTCGAGGCGGTGGGCCTGCGCGGTGCGGCGAAGCTCGAGCCGACGGAGCTATCCGGCGGCATGGCCCGTCGCGTGGCGCTGGCCCGGGCCATCGTGTTCGATCCGGCGCTGATCCTCTACGACGAGCCCTTCGTCGGCCTCGATCCGATCGCGCTGAATCAGGTGCTGCTGCTGATTCGCACGCTCAACCAGACGCTCGGTATCACCAGCGTGCTCGTCGCGCACGAGCTCGCCGCCGTGCAGAAGGTGGCCGACCACGTCTACCTGATCGCCAACGGCAAGGTCGTGGCGCAGGGTGATCCCGCCAGTCTGGCCACCGATGGCTCGCCGTGGACGGCGCAGTTCTTCGGCGGTGAGATCGACGGTCCCGTTCCTTTCCAGTATCCCGCGGGCGATTACGCCACCGCGCTCGGTTTCCCCGGAGGCAAGGCATGACCACCCGGGACGACAATGTCGTCATCCGCAGCCTCGCGCAGATCGGCGCGTGTGGCCTGTTCCTCATCAATATCCTCGGTGCGGTGCCGCGCAGCTTCCGCTACTTCAGTGAGACGCTGCGGCAGATCTGGTTCGTCGGCGCGATGAGCCTGACGATCGTGATGACCTGCGGTCTGTTCGTCGGCATGGTGCTCGGCCTGCAGCTGTACGACGTGCTGTCGATCTTCGGAGGCACCTCGGCCACCGGTACGGTCGTCGCCATCGCGATCTACCGCGAGCTCGGTCCCGTCGTCACCGCGTTGCTCTTCGCCGGCCGCGCCGGCACCTCGGTGACCGCCGAGATCGGCCTGATGCGCGCGACCGATCAGCTCGACGCCATGGAAATGATGGCGGTGGATCCGGTCGCCTATGTGGTGGCGCCGCGTTTCCTCGCCGGCGTGGTCGCGCTGCCGCTGCTGGCCGTCGTGTTCTGCGCCATGGGTGTGTTCGGCGGCCATCTGGTCGGCGTGACCTGGCTGGGCATCGACAACGGCACCTTCTGGTCGAACATGACCGCGTCGGTCGACGTCCACAAGGACATCATCGACGGGGTCCTGCTCAAATCGTTTGCCTTCGGCATCGTGGTCTCGCTGATCGCGGTGTTCCAGGGCTACACCACGCCGCCCACCAGCGAGGGCGTCGCATACGCGACGACGCGCACGGTGGTCGCTTCGTCCATCGCCATCCTGGCGCTGGACTTCGTCCTCACCTCGTTCCTGATCTGAGGCACCGGAGACCCGCCATGACCCTTCTTTTCCCTATCTCCCATTCGAGGATCGTGCCGTGAGCCAGAGACCTTCCTATGCCGTCGGCACCGGCCTGTTCATCGTGCTCGGTTTCGCCGCGTTGGCCTACCTCGCCACGCAGACCACGTCGGTGGCCAATTCGCATCGCGGTTCCGCCTATGAGGTGACCACGCGCTTCGTCAATGTCGGACAGCTCAAGGTCCGCGCCCCGGTGAAGGTTGCCGGCGTGCGTGTCGGCTCGGTCGACGCGATCGACCTGGTTCCGGGCAAGGAAGAGGCGAAGGTGACCCTGTCGATCGACGACAGCCACAAGGACATTCCCGATGACTCCGTGGCCACGATCTACACCAGCGGCCTGCTCGGCGACCAGTACGTCGGCCTGCAGTTCGGCCAGTCGAAGACGCCGGTCAAGGCGGGCGGTGAGCTCGCCTTCACCCGTCCGGCTCAGCAGCTGGAAGAGATGATCGGCAAGTTCTTCGGCGGCGGCAGCGCCCCCGACCGTCTGGGTGGCACCTTCCACGTGACGGGCAACTTCACCAACATCGGCGGCCTGCAGCCCGGTGCCGCGGTCAAGCTGGCCGGTGTGCCGATCGGCAGCGTCGAATCGGTGGTGGTCAAGCCCGGTTCGTCGGAAGCGACCGTGACCCTTGCGATCGACAAGCGTTACTCCCAGATACCTGACGACTCGGCCGCCGCGGTGTTCACAAGCGGTTTGATCGGTAGCCAGTATGTTGCGATCCAGCCCGGCGGCTCGCCGGAATACCTGGCTGACGGCGATGAGCTGGTGCTCACGCAGTCGGCGCTGCAGCTGGAAGATCTGATCGGCAAGTTCCTCGTGAACGGTTCGCCGAGCGACAACAAGAACGGTTCCGCCCCGGGCGGCAACCAACCCGACAACGCCGGCAAGAAGTAAGGCCGGCTCAGGAGATATCGCATGCTGCGTCAGATTTCCCTCGCCATCGCCCTTGCCATCGGTACGGTCGTGGCCGCCCCCGTGCTCGCCCAGGATGCCGCTCCGGCGTCGGCCGGCCAGCAGCAGGGTCCCCAGCAGGTCGTCCAGACCATTTCCGACGACCTGGCCAAGGCCATCGAAGGGCACCAGGCCGAGCTCAAGAACGATAAGGAAAAGCTGATCGCCGTCATCGACGACACCTTCCTGCCGCATTTCGATATCGATTACGCGTCGATCCTGGTGCTGGGTCAGCACGCCAAGGAAGCCTCGCCGCAGCAGCGCGAGCGTTTCGCCAAGGCGTTCTATAACTCGATCACCCACCGTTACGCCGAGGGCCTGCTCAACTACACGCGCGGCCGGGTCAAGGTGCTGCCGTTCAACGGCGACCTGAACAAGTCGCGCACCCTGGTCCAGACCCAGGTCGTGCTCGACGACGGCAAGACCGTCTCGGTCAACTACGTGTTCCGCCAGAGCAAGACCACCGGCGACTGGAAGGCCTACGACGTTGTCATCGAAGGTATCTCGTACATCACCAACTATCGCAATCAGGTGGATGCCGAGATCAAGAAGGAAGGTCTCGACAAGCTGACCGCCGACCTGGAGCAGAAGGGTGCCGGCGCGATCGAGGAAATGAAGCAGGACACGGGCGGCGCGAACAAGTGAGCGACGCGTCGTTCTCGCTGACGACCCCGGCGCCGGACACCCTCGCGGTGTCCGGTGATCTTACGTTCGCCACGGCCGCCGACGCCCTCCACTCGGCCCGCGCCGAGCTGGACCGCGGCAAGCAGACAGTGCTGGATCTCGGCGGCCTGTCGCACGCCGACAGCGCCGGGCTGGCCACGGTGCTGGCGTTGCTGGCGCATGCGCGGGCCCAGCGCAGGGCCATCAAGGTCGCTCGTGTCCCCGAGGGGCTGCAGGCGCTGGCGCGGGTTTCGGGCGTCGACGAGTTGTTGTGATGTCGTGGTTATGTCGAGCTGAGACAGGCCCTTCGGGGCCTTTTTCGTTGCTGGGCGCGCCCGATCCATAAGGGTCCAGGCACAAAAAAAGGGCCCCGAGGGGCCCTTTTCATCAGTTGGGCTGCTGCCCGTTCTGGTTTTCCCACTTGTGCTGTTCGTCCAGGAGCTTCTCGGGATCGAAGTCCTTGTCCTGGTCGAGGCCCTGCAGCTGTTCGATCGCTTCCGCCGGCGGGTTGCCGTCGTAGATCTGGCTCAGGCGCTGCTGGCGGTAAGCGTCGCGCAGGAACACGTAGGGATCGTAGGCCGAGGCCAGGAAGCTTTCCGCGTCGATGGCGCGGGCGCGCAGGGTAATGAGATAGAGGACCGACGGGGCGTAGTACTGGCCGGCCTTGAAGTCGTGGTTACGCGACAGGTAGCTCAGCGGATCGAAGAAGTAACTGTCGACCGGCAGACGCCAGATGTCGCGCACCGTGCTCGGACCGACGAACGGCACGACCAGGTAGTCGCCCTCGGGGACGCCCCAGCGGGCCAGGGTCACGCCGAAATCGCTGTCGTACAGCGGCATGCCGAGCATGCTGGCCGGATCCTTGAAGCCCAGGAAGCCGATGGTCAGGTTGACCACGAAGCGGCCGGTCGTAATGACCGCCTGCTTCGGACGAGCCTGGAGCAGCTGGTTGCCGATGGTGATCGGCAGCCGGATGTTCGTATAGAAGTCGCTGACGGCCGTCCGCACCGGCGGGGTGGTGATCTTACGATAGCCGACAGCCACCGGCCGGATGATGGCCTTGTCCAGCTTGTCGTTGAAGGCGTAGACCTTCCGGTTGAACTTTTCGTTCGGATCGTCGTTTCGCGGCGGGGCGATGTGGCACGCGGCCAACAGCGCCAGCGCGGCCAGGCCGACGGCGTTACGGACGATCCGGGGGAGGTTCATGGGGCGCATCGGAGTGACTTTGGGGGTGGGGCGATAGGATAGTGTACCGCCTGGTTTTATTATTTGCACTAATGCCCGTCCGTCCTGGTCAGAACCGCACATGATACCCCTCACCTCATTGCCAGCCAACGGGGCTGACCGCTAAACTGCACAGTCAGAAGTGTCTTTATTGTCAAGGATTTGAAATGGCCCGTATTACTGTCGAAGACTGCCTCGAGGTAGTCGACAACCGCTTTGAGCTCGTGCTCATGGCGACCAAGCGCGCCCGCCAGCTGTCCAAGGGTGCCGAACCCACGCTCGATCCGGGCAACGACAAGCCGACCGTGCTCGCCCTGCGTGAAATCGCCGATCGTCGCGTCAACGACGAAATGATCGACGAGATCGACCGCGCCGCCCGCGAGCGCGCCGAGCGCGAAGCCCTCGAGTGGGCCGCCACGGAAGTGGACGACGACCTCTCGAAGGGTGGGGATGATTGATGATGCCGGGTCGCTGTCGGCCCAGCACTCATCTGAACGTTGCGCACGTTGACGCGCGGCTGCTGACGCCGCGCGCGGGAGGCTGCACCGGCTGACGGTGTAAGGTTCTCCCATGGAAGTCATTCCCGCCAAAAAACTGACCGACGTGGTCGATGATGGCCCGGTGCCTCCCTATGTGCAGGCGCTGGAAGAGCGCGTGGGCGCTTACCTGCCGCACGACCAGGTCATGCGCATCCGCCGCGCGTTTCTCATCGGCGCCGCCGCGCACGAGGGCCAGACGCGAAAGTCGGGTGAGCCGTACATCACGCACCCCGTGGCCGTGGCCCACGTCCTGGCGGAGCTGGGTCTCGACGCCGAGACCATCATCGCCGCGATCCTGCACGACACCCTCGAAGACACCCGGCTTGCCCGCGAAGAGCTCGCCGGCGAATTCGGCGAGACCGTGGCGGAGCTGGTCGACGGCGTCACCAAGCTCGACAAGATGCGCTTTTCCAGTCGCCAGGAAGCCGATGCGGAAAGCTTCCGCAAGATGCTCCTGGCCATGGCGCGCGACCTGCGGGTCATCCTGATCAAGCTGTCCGACCGCCTGCACAACATGCGTACGCTGGGCGCCAAGGACGCGACCTCGCGCCGTCGTATCGCGCGCGAAACGCTCGAGATCTACGCGCCGATCGCCCAGCGCCTCGGCATGAACAAGTTCAAGGCCGAACTGCAGGACCTCGGCTTCAAGGCGCTCTACCCGGATCGCCACCGCATCATCGGCGAGCGCATCCGCGCTGCGCTCGGTAACCGTCGCGAAGCGATGGCCAAGATCGAGATGGCCCTCGAAGGTCGGCTTGCCGCCGAGAAGATTCCCGGTCGTGCGGTCAGCCGGATCAAGTCGGCATGGAGCATCTATTCCAAGATGCGCGGCGACCACAAGTCGTTTGCGCAGCTGATGGACGTCTACGGCTTCCGCGTCATCACCGATAACGCCATGCACTGCTACATGGCGCTGGGCGCCGTGCATGGGCTGTACAAGCCGGTCGACGGTCGCTTCAAGGACTTCATCGCCATTCCCAAAGGCAACGGCTACCAGTCGTTGCACACCGTGCTGCTCGGGCCCTTCGGGGCGCCGATCGAGATCCAGATCCGTACCTCGGAGATGGAATCGGTCGCGGAGCGCGGCGTGGCGGCCCACTGGGCATACAAGTCCGATTCCGGTCCCGCCAACAGTGCCCAGGCGCGTGCACGTGAGTGGCTGTCCGCGCTGGCGGACAGCCAGGCCAACACCCCCTCAGCGTCCGAGTTCCTGGAAAACGTCAAGATCGACCTGTTCCCGGACGAGGTCTACCTGTTTACCCCGCGCGGCGAGATTTTCTCGCTGCCGCGAAACGCGACCGCGCTGGATTTCGCTTACGCCGTGCATACGGACGTGGGCGATCATGCCGTCGCGGCGCGTGTGGACAAGAAACTCGTGCCGCTGCGCACGCGCCTGATTTCCGGCCAGCAGGTCGAGATCATCACGGCGCCGTCGGCGGTGCCCAACCCCGCATGGCTGGAAGCGGTGGTCACGGGCAAGGCGCGCACCGCCATTCGTCAGTACCTCAAGCATCTGCAGCACGAGGATGCCGTGGACTTCGGTCACCGCATGCTGGATCGCGCGCTCGACGCGCGCGGCATGAGCCTCGACTCGGTGCCGGCCGCTACGCTGGATCGCTTCCTCGAAGACGCCAAGCTCAAACGCCTGGAAGAACTCCTGTCCGAGATCGCGCTGGGTAACCGGTTTGCCGACCAGGTCGCCACGCAGCTGGTCGCTCTGCTCGGGCCGGGCAAGGGCGAGCCGTCGGCGTCGTCTGAGCAGCAGCACAGCGCGGAGAAGATCCGCATCAGCGGCGCCGAGCGCGGCGTGCTCAGCTTCGGCAATTGCTGTCATCCGTTGCCGGGCGACGAAATCATCGGATTCCTTTCCTCGGGCAAGGGTATCGTCGTGCACCGGGTGGAATGCCCGAACGTGCCGGAGTTCCGCAAGACGCCCGAGCGCATCGTGGCCATCGAGTGGGATCGCGACGTGTCGGGCGACTACCGTGCCGAACTGCGCATCGAGGTGCTCAACCGCCCCGGCGTCCTCGCCACGGTGGCCGCGGCCATCGCCGACGCCAGCTCGAACATCGAGAACGTCGAATACATCGAGCGCGACAGCACGGCGGCCACGCTGCTCTTCGCCATCGAGGTCAAGGGGCGCAAGCATCTTGCCGACGTCATGCGCCGGGTCAGGCGCACGGGTGTAGTCAGCGGCGTATACCGCCACCCCCTGTAGGACCGCGCCCTGCGCGCGATGGGTTCACCGTGGGTGAGCATTCGCACGGGGCGTGCTCCTGCACGTCGCTTCAGGTAGCTAGCGTGGCGCGGCGTAGATAGACTGCTGTGAATTCATCGAGGATGTATCCATGACCCGCAGCACCATCGCCACCGATAAGGCTCCGTCGGCCATCGGCCCATACTCGCAGGCCGTGCGCGCCGGCAACACGGTGTATTTCTCAGGGCAGATTCCGCTCGACCCGGCCACCGGAAATCTCGTCGAGGGCGACATCACCGTGCAGACGCGTCGCGTCTTCGACAACCTGGTCGCGGTGGCGGAAGCCGCGGGCGGCAAGCTGGCCGACATCGTCCGTGTGGGCATCTACGTCACCGATCTGGGCGACTTCGCCGCGGTGAACGCCGTGATGGCCGAATATTTCCAGCAGCCGTACCCGGCGCGCTCGACCATCCAGGTCTCGGCACTGCCCAAGGCGGCAACGGTCGAAGTCGACGCGATCCTCGTCCTGCCGTAAGGGCGCCGTCATTCCCGTGGCCCGTCGCGCAACGCCGATCACCGCTGCCGTTCCGGTGGCGGACCCCGGGCGTGCGCCGCTGACATCGCTCGGCGGCGTCGGGCCGGCGCTTGCCGAGACCTTGCGCAAGCTCGGCCTTCGCGAAGTGCAGGACCTCTGGTTCCATCTGCCTTTGCGTTACGAGGACCGCACCACGGTCGTGCCGATCGCCGATCTGCGCCCGGGCGATCGCGCCCAGGTCGAGGGTGTCGTCGAACATGTCGAGCGCGGCTTTCGCTTTCGTCCGCAACTCAAGGTGATCATCGGCGACGACTCCGGTCGTCCGTTGTTGCTGCGCTTCTTCCACTTTCGCAAGTCGCAGGTCGATCAGCTGCCGAAAGGCGCGCGCCTGCTGTGCTTCGGTGAAGTGCGCCAGGGCCCGCAAGGGCTGGAGATCGTCCATCCGCAGTACCAGCGCATCGAGACCGACGAACCCGTCCTCATGGACGAGCGGCTGACCCCGGTGTATCCGACGACGGAAGGACTCGGGCCGCGTCGCCTCGCCAGCGTCATCGCCCGTGCGCTGGCGCACCTGCCGACCGACGATCGTCTGGAGTTGATTCCCGAGGAAATCGGCCGGCCGGCGGGGCTGACGTCGCTGCGCGACGCGCTGTCCTACGTGCATCGCCCCCCCACGGATGTCGATCTGCGGCAGCTGGAGGAAGGGCGGCATCCGGCGCAACAGCGGCTCGCCTTCGAGGAGTTGCTGACCCAGCACCTGACGTTGCGCCGCATGCGTGCGGCGGTGAAAGAACGCAAGGCGCCCGCGCTGAAAAGCGCGGGCACACTGAAGGATCGTCTGCTCGCCGCGCTTCCGTTCGCGCTGACCCGCGCGCAGACGCGCGTGTCGAAGGAAGTCGCACGCGACCTGTCGCGTGCCCATCCCATGCTGCGACTCGTGCAGGGCGATGTCGGCAGCGG
Organism: Luteibacter sp. 1214; assembly: GCF_031455395.1. Taxonomy (NCBI): domain Bacteria; kingdom Pseudomonadati; phylum Pseudomonadota; class Gammaproteobacteria; order Lysobacterales; family Rhodanobacteraceae; genus Luteibacter; species Luteibacter sp. 1214. Next base: position 50,005 of record NZ_JAVDSQ010000006.1, on the reverse strand, counting down.
TAAGACGGTCGTTGCCGCGCTGGCCGCGGTCGCCGCCGTCGAGAGCGGTTACCAGGTCGCCCTGATGGCGCCGACCGAACTGCTTGCCGAGCAGCATCTTCGTAACTTCCGTGCATGGCTCGAGCCCCTCGGTCTCGAAGTGGAATGGATGGCCGGCAAGGTGCAGGGCAAGGCGCGCAAGAGCGCGCTGTCACGCGCGGCGGAGGGCCACGCCCATGTCGTGGTCGGCACGCACGCACTCATGCAGGAAGGCGTCGCGTTCAGGAAACTCGGCCTGGTGATCGTCGACGAGCAGCACCGCTTCGGTGTGCATCAGCGGCTCGCTCTGCGCGACAAGGGCGCCGAGGGCTCGCTCATTCCGCACCAGCTCGTACTTACCGCCACACCGATCCCGCGCACGCTGGCGATGAGCGCGTACGCCGATCTCGACGTCTCGTCCATCGACGAACTACCACCCGGACGCACGCCGGTGCAGACCGTCGCGATCTCGAACGAGCGTCGCTACGAGGTCATGGAGCGCATCCATGCGGCCTGCATGCAGGGCAGGCAGGTCTACTGGGTCTGCACGTTGATCGAAGAGTCCGAGCAGCTGAACGCGCAAGCCGCCGAGGTGGCGCACGCGGAGCTGACGACCGGCCTTCCCGATCTGGCCGTGGGCCTGATTCATGGACGCATGAAGCCGAAGGAGAAACAGGCGGTGATGGATGCGTTCAAGGCCGGCGAACTTGCCGTGCTGGTCGCCACCACCGTCATCGAGGTGGGCGTCGACGTGCCCAACGCCAGCCTCATGGTCATCGAGAACAGTGAGCGCCTCGGTCTCGCCCAGCTGCATCAGCTGCGCGGGCGCGTGGGTCGTGGCGCCATCGCATCCAATTGCGTGCTGCTCTATCAGACACCGCTGTCGCGTCTGGCGAAAGAGCGACTACAGGTGATGCGTGAGACCAACGACGGGTTTCGCATCGCCGAAAAGGATCTGGAACTGCGTGGCCCCGGTGAAGTACTGGGCACGCGTCAGACGGGCCAGCTGCAGTTCCGCATAGCCGACCTCACCCGTGACGGTCATCTCATGCCCGAAGTGCAGCGGGTCGCCGAAGCCATGATGAAAGATCATCCCGCGCGTTGTGAGAGGCTCATCGCACGCTGGGTCGGCGACGCGGCGCGTTACGTCGACGCCTGACGGACTCATGCTAGAGTCGGAGCTTCCTTTAAGGGGAGGCAGGGTGCATGAGAGTGATCCGGGCTGCCGTCGCGTTCGCGACGTTTGTTGTCGCCGTCGCATCGTCATCGGCGCACGCCGATCCCGTCACCAGCGGCGAGGCTCGCTTCACGGTCCTGACGCCCCGCGTCATTCGCATGGAATATTCGTCCTCGAAACAGTTCGAGGACGCGCCTTCGCTGGTCTTCGCGACACGCGGTAACGCAGGCGACGTTCCCGCGAAGGTCTCCCATGAAAAGGGCTGGCTCGTCATTCGCACCGACTTGCTGACGCTGCGCTACAAAGAGGGTTCCGGCCCGTTCGGTGCCGACAACCTGACGGTCGAATCGAAGCAGCTCAAGCCGGCCATCGCCTGGCACCCCGGCCTGAAGGAAACACGAAATCTCGGCGGTACGGCGCGCACGCTCGATCAGGTCGATGGCGACCGTCATGCGTCCGACAACACGCCGCTGGATCTCGGCGACGGCTTGCTCTCACGCGACGGCTGGCACGTCGTCGACGACACGGGAAGCTTCGTCTTTGGCGATGAGAAGCTGCCGTGGGTGCACCGTCGCGCCTGCCAGGCATGCACCGACTGGACGTTCTTCGGCTACGGCCACGACTACGTCGCCGCGCTGGGTGATTTCACGAAAATCGCCGGCCGCGAGCCGTTGCCGCCGCGCTATGCCTTTGGTTACTGGTGGTCGCGTTACTGGAATTACAGTGACAGTGAGATCCGCGACGTGGCGGCGGACTTCGCGCGGTACGGCATTCCGCTGGATGTTCTCGTGATCGATATGGACTGGCACACGACGCCAGGTCTCGCCTCCGGTTCGGACAAACGGGACATCGCGGGCCAGACGCCGGGCTGGACGGGCTTCTCCTGGAACCGAAGCCTGTTTCCCGATCCGCAACGGCTGCTCCGCTGGCTTGGCGACCAGGGCCTGAGGATCACGCTGAACCTGCACCCCGCCTCGGGCATGCTTCCCCACGAGGATGCGTACGGCCGATTCATGGATGCGATGAAGGCCGACCGCGCCCATCCGCTGCCTTTCGAAGCCGCGGACGCGAGCTACATGTCGGCACTCTTCAGCACGGTGCTCGATCCCCTGCAGGCGATGGGCGTGAGCTTCTGGTGGCTGGACTGGCAGCAATGGCGCGAATCGAAAGCTATGCCGGGACTGAGCAACACCTGGTGGCTCAACCATGTGTTCTTCACCCACATGCAGCAGACCAGCGACAAGCGTGCGCTGATCTATCACCGCTGGGGCGGACTGGGGAACCACCGCTACCAGATCGGCTTCTCGGGCGACTCGATCATCTCGTGGGGTTCGCTGGCGTTCCAGCCGCGCTTCACGTCGACCGCGTCCAACGTGCTTTATGGCTACTGGAGCCACGACCTCGGCGGTCACACCTTCCGCGACGAAAGCGATCCGAAGACGCGCCGGGTCGATCCGGAACTCTACGTGCGCTGGATGCAGTTCGGTGCGTACAGCCCGATCATGCGCACACACACCACGAAGAACCCGAACCTGCGCAAGGAGCCCTGGCGGTTCGCGCCTGCGGAATTCGACGCCTTGCGCGACACGGTGCTGACACGTTACCGCTTGCTGCCGTACACCTACACGATGGGTCGGAAGGCGTTCGACACGGGCGTGTCGCTGGTCAGGCCGCTGTACTACGCGTGGCCGGAAGACGACCGGTCCTACGCGAGCGGCGCCGAATACATGTTCGGCGACGACCTGCTGGTGGATCCGGTAACGGCCGCCGCGGGCAGCGACGGTTTCGCCAGCCAGGAGACCTGGTTGCCGAGAGGCGACTGGTTCGACACGACCCGCGGTCGCTCGTTGCATGGTGAGCGTGCGCTCGCGGGCCGTTACCGACTCGATGAGGTACCGGTCTTTGCGCGTGCCGGCGCCATCGTGCCGACCAATACGAATACGACGGTGAGCGTGTCCCACGACACGGGTGCGCGGACCTTGCTCGTCTACCCGGGCGGCAATCAGTCGGCCACGCTGTACGAAGACGCGGGCGACGACGAAGCCTACCGGGGCACGGCGTTCGCTCGCACGGCTCTGGCGACCGAGCGGACGAAGCAGGGCGTACGCCTGAAAATCGCGGCGCGCGACGGTACGTATCCCGGCATGCCGACGTCACGGACGTGGTCCGTGGCCTTCGTCGCCGTCGCGATGCCATCGAAGGTGACGGTGGACGGCGTGGCGCTTCCGCGGGCGGATGACGACAAGCCCGGCACCTGGCGGCTCACCGGACGCGACCTGACGCTGCATGTGACGCTGCCGGAGCACGACTTCGCCCATCCGCAGGTGGTCGACGTGACGTGGCCCACCGATGCACCCGATGTCGACGGTCTGGTCGGACAGATGCGCGATGTGCGCGATGCGGTGGCCTGGCTGAAGGGGCACTGGGAGGACTTCGGCGGTATCCCCGACGAGCTTTCGGCGGCGGCGCAGGCGGACCTGCTGATCGACTACCATCCCGACCGGTTCAGGGACGAAGTGGCGGCCTTCCGCAACCGGGTGGCGAAGCTCGACGCGATACTCGCCGCCGCGCCGATGTCGGACGAGCTGAAGGCAGGGTTCCGGGCGCGGCTGAATCCCAGGCCCTAGGACGAAAACCGGTCAGGCCGGGGGTGCGGACAGGCCGAGGTGCTTGCGCACTTCGTCCGCGATCGTCGCCGTTTCCCGGAGCGGCGCCTGCCGCTCCGGTGTCACCGCATCGATGTCATGCAGCCGTCCCGCCGCTCGCAGCTCTGCATGAAACCGCCCCAGCTTCGCATCCAGCGGCGCCGTCACGACGGTATGCACCGGCGCCCCGGTGGCGCAGGCCTCGCACAACATATTGACCGAGTCGGGTGTGACCACGAGACGGTCGGCCCACGCCAGGATGCCGGGATACGGATTGGGGCCGTCGGCGCTGCCCGTCCAGATCACGCCCGGCCAGTCGGCGAAGGCGTCGCGAAGCACCGGCAGGAGCGCAGGCGGCGTGCGTCGCGAGGCGGCGACCATGACCGAGCCGCCATCCGTCGCAAGTCGCCGGCGAACGGCGGAGACGAAGGCATCGGCCGCCTTGCCGTCGAGCGGCGCGCCACGCCGGTCGCCGCCGACCAGCACCCCCAGACGCGGGCCGGGTAGGTCGGCCAGGCCGGCAAACGCCTCGCGCCCGTCGGCGAGCCAGGCGTCATCGATGGGATGCAGCGACCCGATCGGACGGAGCACGTTGTCGCCGGTCAGCTCATCGTGCTTCGGCGCGATCACCAGGTCCCAGTGTCTCGGATCCAGCCGGGGATCGAGCAACTGCACCGACAGCGTGCGGCCTGCCGACCAGCGGCGGATCTGCCGCGTCGCCCAGGCGGCCGTGCGTCCGCAGCCGATGACCAGCGAGGGCCATGGCGGCAGCAGGTTCTGGTTGGCACGCCCAAGCGCCAGACGCGCGCCCGGCAGCAGGCGCGGGGCCGCCCACGACCAGGGGGCGCGTAGATCGATGGTGATCTCGCGGATCGACGGCGTGAGAGCTTCGGCCAGTGCCAGCGCCTGGCGGCGATTGCCGGCCGCGCCGTCGGTCACGACCCAGCACAGGTCACGATCGGTGATTGTTGTCGAATTCGGCACAGTTCGTTCCTTGTCCGACCGGTCCACACAGGGCGTCGCGACGCTTACACTGTCGGGATGCCGGGCCTCCGGCGTTCCATCACTGTACAAGGATATCCATGAGCGCTCCGTTGTCCGATGCATCGCTTGACCAGCTCTTCCTCACCGCCCGCACCTACAACGCCTGGCTGCCGAAGGAAGTGACCGACGAGCAGATCCACCGGTTGTACGAGCTGGCGAAGTTCGGCCCCACCGCCGCCAACTCCTCGCCGATGCGCGTCATCTTCATCAAGTCGCAGGACGCCAAGGCGCGTCTGAAGCCGTACCTGGCCGAGAACAACGCCGAGAAGACCATGTCGGCTCCGGTTACGGCCATCGTCGCGACCGACTTCGCGTTCTACGAGCACCTGCCCAAGCTGTTCCCGCATGCGGACGCACGCAGCTGGTTCGTCGGCAACGAAGACCTGATCCAGTCCTCCGGCTCGCGCAACGGTTCGCTGCAGGGCGCCTACCTGATCATGGCGGCCCGCGCGCTGGGGCTCGACTGCGGTCCGATGTCCGGATTCGATCAGGCGGGCGTGGATGCCGAGTTCTTCGCCGGCAGCCAGGTCAAGTCCAATTTTCTCATCAACATCGGTTACGGCGATCCGGACAAGAACCTGTTCGGCCGCCTGCCGCGTCTGGACTTCGACGAAGCCGCCCAGATCGCCTGACCTCTTTCCCGCGGTGACCCTCCGGTCCCGCCGTCACACGCCGTACCCACCTCACTGCTGGAGAAACACCATGCGCGCCCTCCGTTACGTTGCCCTCGCCGGCCTGCTCGCCACCGCCGGCACCGCCGCCGCCGCCCCGGTGACCTACAAGCTCGACCCGACCCACACCATGGTCCTGTTCAGCTGGAATCACTTCGGCTTCTCGAATCCGACCGCCAATCTCAATCAGGTCGACGGCACCCTCGTCTACGACGAAGCCGCCCCGACCAAGGCCACCGTCGAGGTGACCCTGCCGCTGTCCGGTCTGGACACCTTCGTGCCCAAGCTCGACGAGCACCTGAAGTCGGCGGATTTCCTCGATGCCGCCAAGTTCCCGAACATCACCTTCAAGAGCACCAAGGTGGTCTCGGCCGGCAAGGACAAGCTCAAGGTCACCGGTGACCTCACCGTCCACGGTGTGACCAAGCCGGTCACCCTCGACGCCACCCTGAACAAGGTTGGCCCGCACCCGATGATGAAGGTGCAGTCGATCGGCTTCGACGCCACCGCCACCATCAAGCGCTCGGACTTCGGCGTCGGTGCCTACGTCCCGAACGTGTCGGACGACATCAAGATCCGCATCACGACCGAAGGCCACGACGCCTCGGCTGACAAGAAGTAATCGTCCCGGCTTTCACGGCCGTGAAAAACCCGCGCCGGCAACGGCGCGGGTTTTCTTTTTTGTTACCATCGCAGGCCTCGGTTTACCGTTTTGCCCGGAGTTTCCCCATGCGACCCAATCCCGCGGCAGCGCCGCTGATCCCGGCAAACGCCGAAAACCGTTACGAAGTGACGCGCGCCGACCTGCCGCTGTCCTGCCCGATGCCGGGGATGTATCTGTGGAACTCGCACCCCCGGGTCTACCTGTCCATCGAAGACGACGGTGGCACCTCAAAGTGCATGTACTGTGGCGCGACGTACGTCCTGAAAGACTGAACGGCCCCCTGCGGGCACGTTTCGTGCTTCGTCTGCGTCATCACACTCACCGGAACCACCCATGGCCACCGTCTCCCCGCACCGGACGATGACCGTCGTACAGCTGATCCCCTCGCTCCATTCGGGCGGGGCCGAGCGCTCGACCCTGGAAATCGCGCGGGCGCTGGTGGCTGCGGGGCACCGGTCGGTAGTGGTGTCGGCGGGCGGACGCCTGGTGGCGCAGCTGGAGGCCGAAGGCAGCGAGCACATCGCCCTGCCCATCGGTCGCAAATCCCTGGGCACCCTGTTCACGGTAGGCAAGCTGCGCCGCATCCTGCGCGAACTGAAGCCCGACATCGTGCACGCCCGGTCGCGGCTGCCGGCATGGATCGGCTGGTGGGCGATGCGTGGGGTCAAGCCCCGTCCGCACTTCGTCACGACCGTTCACGGGCTGAACAGTCCGGGTCGCTACAGCGCGATCCTGCTCCGAGGGGAGCGGGTCATCGTGGTCTCGCAGACCCTGCGTGACTACGTGCTCCGCCACTACCCCGACGATATCGAGACCGCGCGGATCGCCGTGGTGCCGCGTGGCATCGACACCGAGGCGTTTCCCTACGGTTACCGTCCCGACGACAGCTGGCAGCGGGCGTTCTTCGAGCAATACCCGCAACTGGCCGGCGCGCCCCTGCTGACCCTGCCGGGCCGTGGCACCCGCCTGAAAGGTCATGCCGACGCGATCGAACTGATCGCGGACCTTCAACAGCGCGCCATCGATGCGCGTCTGCTGCTGCTCGGCGCGGACGAACCGGGGCGAGAGGCGTATGTCGCCGAGCTGCGTCAGCTCATTCATGCGCGCGGCCTCGACGACCGTGTGGTGATCTCGCCGGCGCGATCGGACGTGCGCGACGTCTACGCCCTGTCCGATCTCGTCCTGCAGCTGTCGGTGCGGCCGGAGTCGTTCGGCCGTACGGTGGTCGAGGCGCTGGCCTTGTGCCGCCCCGTCATGGGTTACGCGCACGGTGGCGTCGGCGAACTTCTGGCCGAGCTCTATCCCGCGGGCCGCGTGCCGCTGGGCGATCGCGAACGCCTGGTCGAGCGCGCCGCCGAACTCCTGCGTTTCGCTCCGCCGATTCCGCCGCCGCGCAGCTACCGCCTCGTCGACATGCAGTCGGCCACGCTCGCCTTGTACGCCGAGCTGGTCGAAGGCACCCCGGCCGCGTGAGCTCGCGCGGGCCCGGTGCGCTGCTGAAAGCGGGGCTTGCCTCGCCGCTCCTGCCGATCTGGCTGGTGCCCGCGTTGCTGCCGCTGGGGCGCAGTGCCGAGGTCGGCGTGTTTCTCGCACTGGTCGGCTCGATACTGCTCGTCGTGCGCGAGCCGACGGCGATTCGTCATCATCCCGGTGCGCGCCTGTTTCTCTGGTTATTCGCCGCCTACGCGGGTGCCGCGCTCGTCTCCGTCGTCGACGCCGTCGCGCCCGGGAAGAGCTGGGGCACGCTGGCGGGCATCCTCCGGTTCGCTCCGCTGGGTGTGTACACGTGTTTCGCCATGCGCCGGCCAGGGAAGGTGCGTGCCATGTGGTTCGCCACCGCAGCGGTCGTCGCGCTCTGGGTCGCCGATGCCTGGGTGCAGGCGCTGACCGGTTATGGCCTCGCGGGCGCCTCCGATCCGGCGCGCCTGTCCGGCATCTTCGGTGCGACCAACCTGAAGCTCGGTCCCGCGGTGTCCGCGCTGGCGCCGTTCCTTCTCTGGGCCGGGCGCGAGCGCTGGGGACGCCGGGGCCTGATCCTGACGTTCCTGCTGGCGCTCGGGCCGGTGCTGCTTTCCGGTTCGCGCGCCTCGTGGATCTGCTACGCACTCGTGGCCCTGGCGTTCCTCTGGCGTGAGGCGGGTACGTTCCGTCGCTTCGCCGTGGCCTGTCTGGGCATGGGCGCGGTCGTGCTTCTGGTCGGCGCACTGGCATGGCAGGTATCGCCGCGATTCCGCGACCGGGTGGCGCATACCTTGCCCGCCCTCACCGGTACCAGCGCGGGCCTGGACGCCGCGCTGACCGGGCGTCTCGATATCTGGACGACGTCACTGCGCCTCTATGCGGCGCATCCCATCAACGGCGTGGGCGTCCGCGGCTTCCGCGTGGCCTATCCATCGGTCGCGTCGCCCGGAGACCACTTCCTGACCATCGAGAAATGCGGCGATGGGGAGGGTGCCTGCCATCCTCATCAGGTCGTGCTCGAGGCCGCCACCGAGACCGGAACGCTCGGCCTCCTCGCGTGGCTGGCGGCTACCGTGCTGGCCGTCCGCGTGTGGTGGAAAGCGGGTCCCGTGGCGCGCGAGCGTGCATTCCCCGCCAGCGTGGCGCTGTTTGCGATCTTCTTCCCGCTGAACACGCACATGGCCTTCTATTCGGCATGGTGGGGTCTGCTCACCGCGTGGCTGTTCGCCGTGTGGTGCGCGGCGCTGCTCGTCGATCTGCCGGACCTGGAACCGTCCCGTGGAGCGTGAACCGCTGTCGGTCGTCGTGACCACGTTCAACAGCGCGGCGACGATCGGCGCCTGTCTCGCTTCCGTCCGTTTTGCCGACGACATCGTCGTGCTGGATTCCGGATCGACCGATGAGACGCGCGACATTGCCGCGTCGCATGGGGCACGGGTCAGCATTCAGCCGTTCGCCGGGTACAGCGCACAGAAGCAGGCGGCGATCGACCTCGCCATCCACCGCTGGGTATTGCTGTTGGACTCGGACGAGGCGCTGCCCGCCATCGCCGCCGAGCGGGTGAGGGCGGCGCTCGTCACGCCCGACGTCGCAGGTTTCGAGATGCTTCGTCGCGAATGGGTGTTCTGGCGCTGGCAGCCCGGTCGCGCGCGCCTGAATCACTACGTGCGTCTGTTCGACCGCACACACGCCGGCATGAGCGGTCACGAAGTACACGAGAGTGTCCTGGTGCGCGGGCCGGTGCGGCGCCTCGATGCCATCATCGACCACTATGGAGAGCGCGATATCGACGGGCGGGTCGACAAGGCCAACCGTTACTCGACGTTGCAGGTGCGCGACCGGCAGACGCGCGAGCCGCGGATGCTTCGTCTGCGTATGGTGGTCTATCCCGCCATCGCTTTTGCCCGGTACTACTTCTGGCGCGGTCACTGGCGGGGCGGCTGGGCGGGTTTCATCGCCGCCCGGGTACACGCCTTCTATGCGTTTCTGAAGTACGCCAAGCTGTACGAGCGCCGCGTATCAGGCGGCCAGCGGCAGGACCACGGCGCGTTCGAATCCGAACGCCCTGAGGACTAGATCGCAGGCTTCGTGACGCAGCGCTTCGCGCCGACGGAACTCACTGCGGCGCTTGCTTTCGACCTCGGTTTCGCAACGCACGGGCTCGTGAGGGGCCATGGCGTAGAAGCCCTCGCTGGTCTCCTGTCCACCGGACTCGCGCCAGAAGCCGTTGTAGTCGGCCTTTACCTTGTCGGCGATGCCCGCGAAGACGTGAGCCTCATTCGATATCCCGAGGACGCGTTCCACCTCGAAAGCCTCCGCGAGCGAACGGATCAGTGACAGCAGGAGGTTTTTAGGACGCAGGCCATGGCACTGCCGCGTGAGCTCGCGCACGGCTTCCAGGCCGGCGTGGTTGGGCGCACCCTGCAGGCAGCCGATGGCGATGGCCTTGCCGCCGTCGACGAAGGAGAACGCCGCATAGGAGATCTGCATGCCCTGGTGATCGACCAGCGAGAGCGTCATCTCGCCCTCGCGGGCGCGTCGGAACGGCGCCTTGAGCATCAGCGAGAGAGCCTCACCGTTACGCAGGAGCACCTTGCCAAGCAAGACCTGGCGCTCGCGGTACAGCACGTGGAACAGCGTCCGGGGGAACCGGGCAAGGGCGAATTCGTAATGCTCGCGCAGCACCTTCAGCCGGCGCTCGCGATTCCAGGCCTTGCTGATATAGCGGTGCTGGTAGCGCTCGGTGAGGATGGTGTCGATCGACGAGACGCCGGCCATCGGCGGTGTCTCCAGGAAGGCCAGCCATGTGTCGTGCTCCCGCCAGTGCGCCACACTGCGGCCGACATAGTTGAGTACCGCATTGACCACGTGCGACCGCTTGCGGTGCCACGCGCTGCGGCCGCGCAACGAGCGCGCGAAACGAAAGATCGACTGCATGGGAAGGTCCGTCTTGAGGAGTGACGACGGACGTTCTACGCGCGTGTTTTTTCGCGAAGCTTTCGTTGTTTATGACGAAAGGTTCGGCATTTCGTCAGCGTATACCGCAAGAAAGGTGGGAGAAACTCCCATGAAAGAAGCATCCAGGGCAGCTATCCGTCTGGCCCCACCGCGCACCTGTAGGAGCGAACCCTGTTCGCGAAAAGCCAACGAAGCAAAGATGCCGCACCACCCATCGCTACCACCTAATAAATCTTCGGCTCACCCGGCGGCCGCGTCTTGAACCGCTTATGCACCCACAGGTATTGCTCAGGCGCCTCACGCGCCATCTGCTCGATCTGTGCATTCACCCGCTCGGTATCGCGCGCGGCATCGTCGCTGGGAAAATCCTCAAGCGGCGCGCCGAGGCGCATGGCGTAGCCCGCGTCTCCCGGCAGGCGCCGGTGATAGAACGGAATCACCAGCGCGTTGGAGAGGCGCGCCAGGTGATGCGTGGCCGTGATGGTCGCGGCAGGCACGCCGAAGAACGGCACGAAGACGTTGTCCTTGCTGCGCATGTCCTGGTCGGGCGCGTACCAGAGCGTGCCGCCGGCCTTCAGATAGCGCACGGTACCGCGGATATCGTCCTTGTCGAACATCGCATCCGCGTAGTGCAGGCGCGAGCGCAGCACCGCGAATTCGAACACCTCCGAATCCATGCGGCGGTACATGCCCGCGATGCGGATGCGTGAGGAGACGAGGCGCGCGCTCAGTTCGAGGTGCGAGAAATGTCCGCCGACCAGGAGCACGCCACGGCCGGCGGCGCGTGCGGCTTCCAGGTGTTCGAGCCCGTCGACCGTGACGGGGACCTTCGCGATCGCGCGATCCGAGCCCATCCAGCCCAGTGCGAATTCGGCCAGCATCATGCCGACGTCGCACAGATTGGCCCGAACCAGCGCCTTCTGTGCCGCCGGATCCAGCTCCGGAAAGCAGAGGGCGATGTTGGTCGCGGCGATGCGCCGCCGTTCGGGGTTCAGGTGCAGGGCCAGGCGGCCCGCCATGCGTCCGAGACGCATCAGCCAGCGGAAGGGCAGGTGGGCGATAAGCCAGATGAAGCCGACGCCGAGCCACGCCGGCCAGTGGCGGGGCGTAAGAAGCTGGCGCGTCAGGGTAGGGCGGGTCATACCAGGCATGTCCGCCCATTGTAGCGAATGGGCGCGGCTATACTGACCGGTCACGGGTCAACCCAGGGAATCGCGTGCTGCTGCGCCTGCTCTACAACTTCGCGATGTACCTGTTCACACCGCTGGTGATGCTGCGTCTGATGGCGCGTGGCATGCGCTACGGCGACTACCACGTGCGCTGGCGCGAGCGCTTCGGTCGCTTCCGCGAACCGCGCCTCGCCGGCTGCCTCTGGGTGCACGCGGTCTCGGTAGGTGAGGTCAATGCCGCGGAACCCCTGGTGAAAGCGCTGATGGAGGCTTATCCGCAGGCGCCGATGCTGGTCACCACGGTGACCCCGACCGGCTCCGAACGCGTGCGTCAGCTGTTCGGCAGCAGCGTCCACAGCGTGTACCTGCCGTACGACCTGCCGTTCGCCGTGAAGCGCTTCCTGCGCAGTACGCGCCCGCGGCTGGCGATCATCGTCGAAACGGAAATCTGGCCGAACCTGTATTTCGCCTGCCGCAAGCACGGCATCCCGCTGCTGATCGCCAATGCCCGGTTGTCCGAGCGATCGCTGCGCGGCTACGCGCGCATGAGCTCCCTCGTCCGCCGCGCCCTGCGCTGCGTCAGTCATATCGCTGCACAGTCCCGCACCGATGCCGCGCGTTATCGGCTGCTCGGTGCGGAGCCCAGCCAGCTCACGGTCTGCGGCAACCTCAAGTTCGACATGCCGGTGCCGGACACGGCGTTGCAGGCGGGGCTGGCCATGCGCGAGGCATGGGGCACGGGGCGTCCGGTCTGGATCGCCGCCAGCACGCACGAAGGCGAGGAAATGTGCGTCCTCGAGGCTCACCTCGCGGTGATGCGCCGTCTGCCGGATGCGCTGCTGCTGATCGCGCCCCGTCATCCTGAGCGGTTCAAGGCCGTCGAAGCATCCGTCCGCAGCCTGGGCTTCCAGGTGGGAACGCGCAGCGGCGATGACATTCCCGGTCATTCCACGCAGTGCTTCGTCATCGATTCGATGGGCGAACTGCTGCGTTTCTTCGCGTCGGCCGATGTCGCCTTCGTCGGTGGCAGCCTGGTGTCCATCGGTGGACACAACGTCCTGGAGCCCGCCGCACTGAACAAGCCGGTGCTTGTCGGGCCTTATACGTACAACTTCGAGGAAATCACGCAGGCCCTGCTCGATGAAGGCGGCGGTCAGCGGGTGAAGGACGGCGACGAGCTGGGCGAGCAGGTGCTGGCCCTGCTTCGGGACAAGGACCGCCGGGAGATCATGGGAAACCGCGCTCGCCACGTCTTCGACAGCGAGCGCGGGTCTGTGGGCAAGGTGATGGCGCTGGTGGATACCCTGCTTCAGGAGTGAAGGGTCAGTCCCTCTGGTTCCCGGCGTCGAGGCCGGAATTGCAGGCGAACCGGGCTTCCACCTGCGGCGTCGCGTTGGGCCGGTTGTCGACATGAGTGCTCATGAAGCGAACGCGGCGAGCCTGGTCCAGGCACGTCTTGTATACCAGTTCGCGGACGGCCCGATAGGCCGAGTGCGGCTCGCCGCTCGCCTGGGCAAGCCCCGTCGACGGACCCAGGCCATCACCGGTGACGATCGCCGCCGCGGGCATCGGGCCCTCCTTGATCCGGTCGGCGAAGGGATCCTCGGCAACGCGGCAGGTGGCATAGGCGTTCACCCGTACGCCGCCTTCGCGCGTGTCGTAATAACTGCGCTTGAATCCGTCGTGGTACTCGGTGACGTAGCCGCCGCGCACATCGCAGTTGTCCATGGCGCTGGTCCATACCGTGGCATATGGCGCAACGACGTCGCCGAGAACACCTTTGGCCCGGACGTCGTATTCGAACGACGTGGCGCTCGCGTATTCGACCACCTTGAGCCGGTGGTTCGTCGGGGAGGCCGGCGACGCATGGGCTAAGCCAGTGGTCGCCAGCAGGCCGACGATGATAAATCCCTTCATGGTTCTTCCTTGGTTCCGAGGCCCGGTTGGGCCCGGCCATCTTCGTCGGGCGGCAGGTTCGTCGGAGTCAGCGCCGCCCGTGCGATCGTGTAGGGCGTGTCCGCCAAAGAGCAAAAAAAACGGGCCGCGAGGGCCCGTTTCTTATTCTTCCCCCGAAAGGAAAGTCGTTACTGCAGCAGCGCGTTGATCGCCTCGAGGTCCTTCACATCCACGGTCCCGGCCGTCTGCTTGAGCAGCAGCTTGTCGAGAATGAACTGATGGCGGGCCTGCGAGTAGTCGCTGAGCGACGAGGTCAGGTTCTGCTGGGCGATCAGCACGTCGACGATGGTGCGCGTGCCGACTTCGAAGCCGGCCTGCGTCGCGTCGCGCGCGCTTTCCGAAGAGGCGACGGCGGCCTTGGTGGCCTCCACCTTGCTGATACCGGCGACCACCGAGCGGTAGTAGTTCAGCGTGTCGCGGACGACCTGACGACGGGTGCTTTCCAGGGAGTCCTGGGCGGCATCGCGCTGGTAGATCGACTGACGAACGCGTGACTGCGTGGCGCCGCCGGAGAAGATCGGCACGCTGAGCGTCAGGCCGACGCTGGTGCCGCCGCGACCGTTGCCCGAGACACGGTTCAGGGCGTCCGTCGCCGGGCTGCCCGCATTCTGCGTCCAGGAGGTGCTCTTGCTGTAACCGGCACTCGCGTCGATGGTCGGCAGATGACTCGCGCGGGCGGAGGAAATGCTGTGCTCCGCCGAGTCGACGTTGTACTGCGACGCGAGGATGCTCGGGTTGCTCTTGACCGCTTCCGCGACCCAGGCCTTCGGATCGTTGGGCGACGGGGCGTCCATGGGCAGGTCTTCGCGAAGTTTCTTCAGATTGTCCGCCGGCTTGCCGGTGATCTGGGTCAGTGCTTCACGCGAATCCGCCAGGGTGTTCTCGGCGGTGATGACGGCGGCGACCGAGGTGTCGTGCTGGGCCTTGGCGTCCTGCACGTCGGTGATCGCGGACAGGCCGACGTCGAAACGCTGCTGAGCCTGCTCGAGCTGACGAGCGAGCGCCTGCTCGTTGGCCTTGGCGAAGGTCAGGGCGTCGTCGTTGGTCAGGACCTGAAAATAGGCCGTGGCCACGCGCGTGGAGAGCTGCTGCAAAGCGGCTTCGTACGTGGCGTCCTGTGCCTGCGACGACGACTTGGCGGCCTTCAGATCGGCGTACCTGCTGAAGTCGAGCACGCTCTGGGTGACCGTGGCCGACTCGCTGCGCGTGCGGGTATGGCCGAGGTCCGTGCCCGTGGTCGTGTCGCGATCCGGACCATTCTGATCCGTCTGGGTGATACCCAGCTGCGCGCTGATCTGCGGGAGCAGCAGCGCACGGCTTTGTACGACGGTTTCACCCGTGGCGAGACGGGTGGAATCGGCCTGCGACAGCACCGGATCGTTGGCCCGGGCCTGGCGGTAGGCGTCGAGCAGGTCTTCAGCGTGGCTCGCGAACGGCGTCGCGGCCAGTGCCAGCGCGACGGTGAGCAGCTTCAAGCGCATGGTTTCGCCTCGTGGGTGATGGGAGATCTTTGGGTCAAAGCACGAAGCGCTTCACCGGCGCGGCATGCGCCAGGTAAGGAAGGTCCGTTTCAAACAGCGATTCCTCGCGATAGCGGCCGTCACCCTCGTGGGTGAGGAGGACCGCCGTCTGAGCGGGGGAATTGCCGCGTATGACGAACATGCGCCCGCCCGGCTTGAGCCAGCGCACGAATTTTTCGGGAACCGCATGGACGGCGCCCGTGACCACGACGGCATCGAAAACGCCCGTCGGCTGGTAGCCGTTGACGGCTTCGGCGGTTTCCACCGTGGCGTTGACCACCGAGGCGGCGGCGAGGCGCTCGCGGGCGGCGTCGACGAAGTCGGCGTGCATGTCGATGCTGGTCACCTTGCCGGCGAGGCGGGCGAGGCAAGCCGTCAGGAAGCCCGAGCCGGTACCGATTTCCAGCACCTCGTCGGTCTTCTTCAGTTCCAGGGCCTGCAGCACGCGACCCTCGACCACCGGCTTCATCATCACTTCGCCGTGGCCCAGCGGCAGGGTCAGGTCGGCGAAGGCGACATTACGGTGGGACGGCGCGACGAAATCTTCGCGACGGACGCCCTTCAGCGTCTCCAGGACGTCGGCATCGAGGACTTCCCAGGGACGAACCTGGTTCTCGACCATGTTGTGACGTGCCTGCTCGAAATTCATCGCCATGGTTTTTGGATCCCGTACGAAAAGCTGAAAAAGGTTCGAAAGGATAAGCGCTTAGCGCCCGTTTTCCCAATGTTGCCAAGGCTGCGGGTGCGCCACCGCCCGAGCTAAGTGCCGGAAGTCACCGGACCGGGCTGACGGAAGTCATGCCTGACCGTGCCTTCACTCGCTGGCGCCTGAACGATGAATGGTGCAAGCCCCTGAACGCCTTGGGTTTACCCGGGCAGTGGCCCCACTTCATTGTAATCCGCCGCGCAGCGCTTCCGTCGTACCGCCACCTTGAGGCTCATGCCGCAGGAGTGGTGGAAATAACTGAACCGCTGCGTATAATAAAGTCATAATTTCTGTTTGTGAAGGTGCAGCCATGAACGCCAGCCCGAAAATGAAGAGCCAGGGCCCGGGGCGTCCCAAGGACATGGAGAAGCGCGCGGCTATCCTGGATGCCGCCAAGGCGCTCTTCACGCAGGGCGGCTTCGCGGGCACCAGCATGGATGCGGTCGCGGCATCCGCGGGCGTTTCCAAGCTCACCGTGTACAGCCACTTCGGCGACAAGGACAACCTTTTCCGTGAAGTCATCCGTGCGCACGTACAGGAGCGCCTGCCGGACGACCTGTTCGACTTCAGCCCGGGCGCGGACATCCGCGTCACGCTGACCAACATCGCCAGCCGGCATGCGGCGATGGAGACCAACACCGAGTCCGTCGGTACGTTCCGCGCGATTCTTTCCGATTGCCAGTCGGGCGGTAATCCGCGTTTCGGTCGCCTGGTCTGGGAGGAAGGCCCGGCACGTATGCACAAGCTGGTGATGCGCCTGCTCGAGGGCGCCACCTCGCGTGGTCAGCTCGAAATCGTCGACATTTCCCGTGCGACCACGCAGTTCCTCGCGCTGCTCAAGGGCGACCTGCTCATCCGGCGCCTGTTTGGCTGCGAAGACTGCGCCGTGCAGTTCGGCGAGGAGGTCAAGGCCAATGCCCTGGCGGCCGTCGACATGTTCCTCCGCGCCTATGAGCCGCGCTCGTCCCAGGGCTGAGCGCTCGCTTCCCGCCCCGCTTCGTGGTTGAATCGCCCTCGAAGCGGGGGTGCCCAAGCAATTGCGCGGGCTGAGAGAGTCCCTTCGAACCTGATCCGGTCCGTACCGGCGTAGGAAGCTTCGTCCACGACAGGCAACGTGCGTCCATGCACGGGGCACGGCGTGGCGGCGCCGTCCGCTTCTCCCTTATCCGCAAGGTACGAGAAGCCGATGAACGCCAGTCCCACCGATCTTGCCCGCGCCGCGCGCGAGCTTTCCACCTCCGTCACCACGCCGATCGCCGGCTCGCGCAAGATCCACATCGGCGGCAGCCGGGCGGACGTTCGCGTCGCCATGCGCGAGATCGCGCAGTCGGCCACGCCCACGCTGTTCGGCGGAGAGGCGAACCCGCCCATCGTCGTCTACGACACCTCGGGGCCTTATACGGATCCGGCGCACACGGTCGACCTGGCCGCGGGGTTGCCTGCGCTGAGGGCAGGCTGGATCGAGGAGCGGGGCGACGTCGAGCGCCTCGATGGGCTTTCCTCGGCGTTCGGCCGCTCGCGCGTGCACGACCCACGCCTCGATGCCTTCCGCTTCGGCAGCACGCGCCTGCCGCTTCGGGCGAAGGCTGGCGCCAACGTCACCCAGATGCACTACGCGCGCCGCGGAATCGTCACGCCGGAGATGGAATACATCGCGATCCGCGAGAACCAGCGCATCGAGGCGCTGGCCGACAGTGCCCTGCGCACGCAGCATCGTGGGGAAGCGTTCGGCGCCGCTTTGCCCGGGCGCATCACGCCGGCGTTCGTGCGCGATGAAGTCGCGCGTGGTCGCGCCATCATTCCGGCCAACATCAACCATCCCGAAGCCGAGCCGATGATCATCGGCCGTCATTTCCTGACCAAGATCAACGCCAACATCGGCAACAGCGCGGTCAGCTCCGGCATCGCGGAAGAAGTCGAAAAGCTGGTCTGGGCGATCCGCTGGGGCGCCGACAACGTCATGGACCTTTCCACGGGGAAGCACATCCACGAGACGCGCGAATGGATCATCCGCAACTCGCCCGTGCCTATCGGTACCGTGCCCATTTATCAGGCGCTGGAAAAGGTCGGCGGCGTGGCCGAGGAACTCACGTGGGACATCTTGAGCGACACGCTGATCGAGCAGGCGGAGCAGGGCGTCGACTATTTCACGATCCACGCGGGCGTCCTGCTCCGCTTCGTGCCCCTCACCGCCAAGCGCGTCACCGGCATCGTCTCCCGGGGCGGATCGATCATGGCCAAGTGGTGCCTCGCCCATCATCGCGAGAACTTCCTCTACACGCACTTCGAGGACATCTGCGAAATCATGAAGGCGTACGACGTGTCCTTCAGTCTCGGCGATGGCCTGCGTCCCGGTTGCGTGGCGGATGCCAATGACGCGGCGCAGTTCGGTGAGCTGGACACACTGGGCGAACTGACGAAGCTGGCGTGGAAGCACGACGTGCAGACCATGATCGAAGGTCCCGGCCACGTGCCGATGCAGCTGATCAGGGAGAACATGGAACGTCAGCTGGAGAAGTGCCACGAAGCGCCGTTCTACACGCTGGGCCCGCTCACCACCGATATCGCGCCCGGGTACGACCACATCACCAGTGCGATCGGCGCCGCGATGATCGGCTGGTTCGGCACGGCGATGCTCTGCTATGTGACGCCCAAGGAACACCTCGGTCTGCCCAATCGTCAGGACGTACGCGACGGCATCATCGCCTACAAGATCGCCGCCCACGCGGCCGATCTCGCCAAGGGGCATCCGGGGGCGCAGGTGCGCGACAACGCGCTGTCGAAGGCACGTTTCGAATTCCGCTGGGACGACCAGTTCAACCTGGGGCTCGATCCGGACAAGGCCCGCGAATTTCACGACGAGACCATGCCGAAAGACGCACACAAATCCGCGCATTTCTGCTCGATGTGCGGTCCGAAGTTCTGTTCCATGAAAATCACCCAGGACGTGCGCGATTTTGTCGCGGAGCAGGGCATGGCGGAAAAGAGCATGGAGTTCGTGGCACAGGGCGCCGAGGTGTACCGAAAGGCCTGACGGCGTGGCCGGGTGCCTGCGCCGGCAGGCCCCAACGCCGGTGGCGTGCTCCGCAAACCCTTCACCCCGCCTTCCCGGCGGGGCCCTTAACGTCTCCGGCCATACCTAAACCCACTCTCCCAGGAGACCAGGCCATGGCCAGCAGCAAGCCTTTCATCAGCGATATTGAGAACATCCGTAAGCGTGCGCGTCAGCACATCGACGACGGCGCGGTGACCGCCGGCTATCGCGCCGATCGCGAAACGGTGATCAAACTGCTCAATGAAGCCCTCGCGACGGAGATCGTCTGCGTGCTTCGCTACAAGTTCCATTACTACATGGCACCGGGTATTCATTCGCAGAGCGTCAAGTCGGAATTCCTGGAACACGCCAACGAGGAACAGGGCCACGCCGACCGCATCGCCGAGCGCATCACCCAGCTCGACGGTACGCCCAATTTCAATCCGGAGGGCCTGCTTTCCCGCAGCCACGCCGATTATGTCGAGGGCACCACGCTGGTCGACATGATCAAGGAAGACCTGATCGCCGAGCGCATCGCCATCGACAGCTACCGTGAGATCGTCACGTACATCGGCGACGACGACCCGACCACGCGCCGCATCATGGAAGACATCCTTGCGCAGGAAGAAGAGCACGCCGAGGACATGGCGACGCTGCTGGAGAACCTCGGCGCCAAGGGCGAGCCGACGACGACCTGGGAACCCTCGAACCCCTCCGCGCACTGATTGGGTAAGCTAGGCGCTCACGTTCGCGACGATAAGGAAAGACATCATGAATGCGACCGCCTCACCCGCGCCGACCCCACGTCGGCGCAACCCTGTCGGACTGCTGGTCGCCGTGCCGATCGCGATCCTGATCCTCGTCATCCTGTTCTTCATGTGGTGGTGGGACAAGGAGCCTGAACAGTTCGACCCGGTTACCGTCACCACGGCGCACATGAAAGACATCGGCAGGCCGCTGAGCACCGGTGCCGTCACCACGTATACGCTGATCCGCTCCGTCGACACCCTGATGGACAAGCGCGGTGGCTACCTCAGCAACGACAAGATGCCGCCGGGCGTGTTCATGGACAACATGCCGAACTGGGAATTCGGTTCGCTGACCGCCTCGCGCGACCTGTCGCGCGCGTTGCGCAACGACCTCAGCCGGTCGCAGACGCAGTCCACCGAGGACAAGGATCTGGGCGAGGCCGATCCGCTGCTCAACAGCCCCAACGATCGCTGGTTGTTGCCGAGTTCGGAGTCGCAGTATTCGAAGGCGGTGGACGATCTGGAGAAGTATCTGGGTCGTCTGAGCGATGCGGAAGACGCCAACGCGCACTTCTACGCACGCGCGGATAACCTCGCGGACTACCTGCAGACAGTGTCGGCGCGCCTCGGCTCCCTCTCGCAGCGGCTGTCCGCAGCGGCGGGACAGCTCAAGGTGGATGCGGCGCCCAACGCCGACGTCAGCGGCAACGCCGGCCCGGCACGGGCGGTGTACGTCAAGACGCCCTGGAACAAGATCGACGACAACTTCTACGAAGCGCGTGGCTACACGTGGGCGTTGCTGGAGCAGCTCAAGGCCATCCGCCACGACTTCGCGCCAATCCTGCGAAGCAAGAATGCGGATGCCAGTCTGCAGCAGGTGATTCGTGAACTGGAGGAATCGCAGAAGGCGCTCGGCAGCCCGGTGGTGCTCAATGGTTCGCCGTTCGGATTCTTCGCCAACCACTCGCTGGTGATGGCGAATTACATCTCGCGGGCGAATGCCGCGATCATCGATCTGCGCGGGCTGTTGAACCGCGGGTAACAAAAACAATGTAGGAGCTCGCCCTGCGCGCGAACCTGAAACATCGCGCGCAAGGCGCGCTCCTGCATATGTTGCCGACCGTCGTTCTTAGTGGTCGGCCTTGTAACGATCCATGCCCGCCAGAATCTCGGCCTTGGCCTCAGCGGCGCCGACCCAGCCGTCGACCTTGACCCACTTGCCCTTCTCCAGATCCTTGTAGTGCTCGAAGAAGTGGCCGATGCGCTCCAGCCAGTGGCCGGAAACCTGCTCGATGTCCTTGATGTGCGCGTAGCCCGCGAACACCTTCTCCACCGGAACCACGACGAGCTTCTCGTCGGCGCCGGCTTCGTCGGTCATCTTCAGCATACCGACCGGGTGGCAACGGATCACCGAGCCCGGGACCAGCGACAGCGGCAGGATCACCAGGGCGTCCAGCGGATCGCCGTCTCCGCCCAGGGTGCCAGGCACATAGCCGTAGTTGCACGGGTAGCGCATCGGCGTGGAGAGGATGCGGTCGACGAAGATCGCGCCGCTTTCCTTGTCCACTTCGTACTTGACCGGCTCGGCGTCCTTGGGGATTTCGATGATGACGTTGATTTCGTCCGGCACATTCTTGCCGGCGGGAACGAGATGCAGACCCATGGGATTCCTTGACGATTCAGTGGGGTAGAAGAACGGCCGGGTAGCATAAAGCCTTTTGCGGCCTATTTCAGGTGGTCCCAGAGGTACGTGTAGCTCAGTGCGTTCATGAAGGCCGACTGCTTGTTGTCCGCCGCCGCGCCGTGTCCACCCTCGAGGTTCTCGTACAACGCCGCGTCGAAACCCATGGCCTGCATGCGGGCCGCCATCTTGCGGGCATGCACGGGGCCCACGCGGTCGTCGCGGGTCGAGGTGGTGAACAGCACCGCCGGATAATGCGTGCCCTTGTGCAGGTTGTGGTACGGCGAGAAGGTCTGGATGTACTTCCACTCCTCCGGCTTGTCCGGGTCGCCGTATTCCGCCATCCACGAGGCACCGGCCGACATATGCGTGTAGCGCCTCATGTCGAGCAGGGCGACCTGGCTGACCACCGCGCCGTACAACTGGGGGTACCGGGTCAGCATATTGCCGGCCAGAAGACCGCCGTTGCTGCCGCCCATCATGCCCAGATGCTTCGGACTGGTGATCTTGCGGTCGATCAGGTCCTGCGAGACCGCCGCGAAATCCTCATAGGCGCGGGGACGGTTGGCCTTGACGGCCGCCTGGTGCCAGCGTGGGCCGTATTCGCCGCCGCCACGGATATTGGCCACGACGTAGACGCCACCCTTTTCCAGCCAGGCGCGGCCGACGCCGCCCGAGTACATCGGCTGCAGCGAAATCTCGAAGCCGCCGTAACCGTAGACCAGCGTCGGGTTGCTCCCGTCGGCCTTCATCCCGTTCGGCGCGATCTCGAAGTAGGGCACCTTCGTGCCGTCCTTCGAGGTGGCGAAGTGCTGGCTCACGGTGAATGTCGAGCCGTCGAAGAAGGCCGGGCTGTGCTTGATCGCCTCGCCTTCGCCCTGACCGATCACGCCGTAATAGAGCGTCGTTGGCTGGGTATAGCCCGACACGGTGAGGAAGTACTCGTCGCTCTCATCCGCATCGATGCCGCCAGCCTGCACCGTGCTCAGCGCCGGTGCTCCGCCCAGGGGTTCGCTCTTCCACGGGCCCTTGTCGGCCGGCGTCAGCACCTGGATCTGGCTGACCACGTCACGCATCACATTGAGGATCAGGTGATGGCGCGTCCACGAGTGGCCAGCCAGCGAGCTGTGCTCATCGGGGGTGAACAGCACATTGAGGTCGCGTTTGCCGGCCATGAAGTCATCGAACTTCGCCGCGAGGAGCGCACCGGACGGGTACGTTTTCCCTCCCACCGTCCACGCCGTACGCAACTCGATCAGCAGCCATTCGCGTTCGATGTCGGTTTCGGCGTCGTTCGGTACATCGATCTTGCTCAGCTTGCCGTCCTTGCCGCGCAGGAACACTTCCGAGTTGTAGAACTCGAGCGAGCGCTGTACGAAATCGCGCTGGAATCCCGGCGTCTGGTCGCGGTACGCCGAGATGGACATGTCCTTGGGCGTGCCCTCGTAAACCACCGTCGCCGACGACAGCGGGGTGCCGCGCTTCCATTCCTTCACGATGCGCGGGTAGCTCGATTCGGTCATGGAGCCGGGGCCGAAGTCCGTGGCGACGAAGAGATGGTCGTCGTCGACCCAGCTGACCAGCGTCTTCGCCTCCGGAAGGGTGAAGCCGTCCTTGATGAACGTCCGGGTCGACAGGTCGAATTCGCGGACGACGTCGGCATCGGCACCGCCGCGCGACAGCGACACCAGGCAGCGGCGGTTCGCCGGACGCAGGCATTGCGCGCCGTGCCAGACCCAGTTTTCCTTCTCGGCCGCCGACAAGGCGTCCAGATCGATCACGGTCTCCCAGGCCGGCTTGTCCTTGCGGTATTCCGCCAGGGTGGTGCGGCGCCAGAGGCCCTTGGGATGCTGCTTGTCGCGCCAGAAATTGTAGAAATGATCGCCGATCTTGCTGACCATCGGGATCTTCGCATCGGAGTCCAGCACCTCGAGGATGCGTGCCTCCAGCGTCTTGAAGTCCGCGCCTTCCGCGTAGCGGCTGACGGTCTTCGCGTTTTCCTGCCGGACCCATGCGAGCGGCTTCGCGCCGTCGATGTCGTCGAGCCAGAGGTTTTCGTCGTCGCCGGCGGCCTGAGTGGCGGGGGCGGAAGAAGTCTTGGGAGTGTCGTGGGCGTGGGTCATGCCACTGAAAGTAAGGGCGATGGCCAGCGCAATCCAGCGTCGGTGCATGGGGTCGGGTCCGTTTGCTAGCGGTTCCCTGACATTAGCTTACGGAAGGCGGGGTCCGGGGCATGACTTGTGGGCTAGCGGGTGCCAGTCCGACGCTGAGGCAGCCGGGCTTTCGCGAGCATGGCTGGCTGCCCCCGGAGCTGGGTACCCCTGGCTCTGGCTCCTACCCGAGCTGGGTATCCCTGCTCGGGTAGGAGCCAGCCCTGCTGGCGATGCTCCTCGCCCGGAAGCCCTACAACAGGGGAATCAACAACAAAGCCACGATATTGATGATCTTGATCAGCGGATTCACCGCCGGTCCGGCCGTGTCCTTATACGGATCGCCCACGGTATCTCCCGTGACCGCCGCCTTATGCGCATCGGAGCCCTTACCCCCGAAGTGCCCGTCCTCAATGTACTTCTTCGCGTTATCCCAGGCGCCGCCGCCCGTCGTCATCGAGATCGCGACGAACAGGCCGGTCACGATGGTGCCGATCAGCACACCACCCAGTGCCTGCGCGCCGGCTTCGGGACCGCCCAGCCACTTGAAGCCGAAAATCACCACCACCGGCACCAGTACCGGCAACAGTGACGGCACCAGCATCTCGCGGATGGCCGAACGGGTCAGCATGTCCACCGCCCGCGAATAATCGGGGCGCGTCGTACCTTCCATGATCCCGGCGATCTCGCGGAACTGCCGCCGCACTTCTTCGACTACCGCTCCCGCCGCCCGGCCCACGGCCTCCATCGCCATCGCGGCGAACAGGTAAGGGATCAGGCCGCCGATCAGCAGACCGATGATGACGTAGTGGTTGGACAGGTCGAAACGCACCTCCGTGCCGCCGAAGTGCAGGTTGAGGTTGTGCGTGTAGTCGGCGAACAGCACCAGCGCGGCGAGGCCGGCCGAGCCGATCGCGTACCCCTTGGTCACCGCCTTGGTCGTGTTGCCCACGGCGTCCAGCGGGTCGGTGACACCGCGTACTTCGGCGGGCAGTTCGGCCATCTCGGCGATGCCGCCGGCGTTATCGGTGATCGGGCCATAGGCATCCAGCGCCACGATCATGCCGGTCATGCTCAGCATCGCGGTGGCCGCGATGGCGATGCCGTACAGACCCGCGAGCGTGTGCGCTCCCCAGATCGCCGCACATACCGCCAGAACGGGCAAGGCCGTCGATTTCATCGACACACCCAGACCGGCGATGATGTTGGTCGCATGGCCGGTAGTCGACGACTGTGCCACGTGACGCACGGGGCGATATTCGGTCGCCGTGTAGTACTCGGTGATCACGACCATCGCGCCCGTCAGCACCAGCCCGATGACGGCGCAGCCGAAGATCCGGTTGGCACCGTAGGAGGAGTCGGCCATCAGCGATTGCGTGATCGGCCAGAATGCGATGGCCGCAAGCAGCGCTGAGACGAACACGCCGGCATACAGCGCATTCATGATCTTGCCGCCGCGGGTCTTGACGAAGAACGTGCCGATCACCGAAGCGACGATCGATGCGCCGCCGAGCACCAGCGGATACAGCACCCCCGACGGACCGACCTCGGTGGCCATGACACCGCCCAGCAGCATCGTGGCGATCAGCGTGACCGCGTAGGTTTCGAACAGGTCGGCCGCCATGCCCGCGCAATCGCCGACGTTGTCACCGACGTTGTCCGCGATGACCGCGGGGTTTCGCGGATCGTCCTCGGGGATGCCGGCCTCGACCTTGCCGACCAGATCCGCGCCCACGTCGGCACCCTTGGTAAAGATGCCGCCGCCCAGACGCGCGAAGATCGAGATCAGCGAGGACCCGAAGGCGAAGCCGACGAGGGCATGCAGCGCGTGCGTGCGCTCGTAGCCCATGTGCAGCAATACGCCGTAGTAGCCAGCGACCCCGAGCAGGCCGAGGCCAACCACCAGCATGCCGGTGACCGCGCCGCCCCGGAAAGCCACTGCGAGGGCGGAAGAAAGGCCGCTTCTGGCGGCCTCGGCGGTTCGAACGTTGGCCCGAACGGACACGTTCATGCCGATGTAACCGGTCGCCCCCGAGAGGAGCGCTCCCAGCGAGAAGCCGATCGCCGTTCCCCAGTCGAGGAAGATGCCGATGAGCAGGAAAAGGACGATGCCGACGACACCGATGGTGGCGTACTGGCGGTTAAGGTAGGCGCGGGCGCCTTCCTGGATCGCCGCGGCGATCTCCTGCATTCGTTCGTTGCCCGGCGATCTGGCCAGAACCCAGCTGACCGAAAATGCGCCATACAGAATCGCAACGACCGCACATGCCAGCGCGATCCATAAACCGTACTGCTGCAGCATCGAAGCCTCCCCGAATTGTAGGAGCCCGCCAAGGGCCCGGGCCGAGTATAGGCAGGGGAGGCGGTCGAAGGTGTTGTGCGCTGCGCCACGTGCGCGGCGTGACGAGAACTGGCTACGATCAAAATTCCAGTTGCCGCGACGTACCCGGACGGTGCGGCGGTGATCGCGGAGTTCTGTTCCCCTGGACGGGTGACCGCGGGGGGCGGTGCCCGGGCGGCGGCATATCCGTGGTGAGCGCTCGATAAAGGATGGGGTGTCGCTGCGCCAACTCCGAGGGGCGGCCGCGAGGAGAGCGGCTTCTATCTTGTCGCGATTCGCCGCGGCTGGAACGTCCGCTCTCGCTGGTGTGATGCGAGCTCCCCGAATTTCTGCTTGATACGCTGCTGGAGCGGCTGGAGCGGCTGGATACGCTGCTGGAACGGCTGCTACCCGATGATGCGTAGTTGCTCTCGGCATCACTGCGATAGTCCGGACGGCGATGTCTGCGCTCATTGTCCGGCCGATTTTGCGATGCGGGTCTCTCAGGCAAGTATCCGCTGTTGTTAGAGCGGCCCGTCTGCACCCGTGCGATGGCGCCATGCGGCACTGGTGCGCCGCTCAGAATGCCGTCGCAGTGATAGCAGGCCACGAATGGCAAGAGTTTCCTATCGATCTGCCCGGTCGATGCTGCACGTCCGAGCTGAATGGATGGTCGTAATTTGACGGTGAATACGATGACTCTCTCCGGGATGTCGTTAAATGCAAGACGACTCGCGAGGATGCGATTTGCCTGGTTGATCGCCTGAACTTCGGCGTGTGCGCCGCCGATACCGTCCACACGCCGCATGGGCCGAACCTCAACGGTGACATCACCCTGATCTCGCGGAGCGGTATGTGGCGCGAGATGCTGACGGATGTTCTCTATCGTCCATTGATGAAGCTCTGCCGGTGCGGCGTGGGGCTCACGGCGGATTGCCCTGCTATCGCTGGCAGAGCGTCTGAATGCACGATTGATGCCGCCGATATACGCATCGAAGTCGGTAATCGCAAACTGACTCGCCGTCCTCGCAGTGCCCCCCTGAAGATGCTGCTCAGCAATGTTGAACGACACGTTGGATCCCCTGATTTCCCCATGCGTCAGCGGCGTTGTGCCGGGGAACGGCCCATCGCCATACACCGGAGCCACTGGATTGACGAAGCCATTCTGCGCGATCCCGACGACCCTGTTGTTCTGAAGGCTTACCTGCAGCGTATCGGCATGCGTCTCCAGCGCATGGGATACGGCCTGCAAGCTGAAAGTTCTAGTGACAGGAATGAAAAATCCCGCGTACGCGGCGCCTCGCTGTAAGGCTTGCTCGCCCGTCTGCCCCTCGCGCAGGCGTGCGGAAACGTAACGTGCGGCGTCGTCCAAGAATAGTCGTCTTGCCCTGGCGATATCGGCTCCGGGCGTGCGCATGCCTCGTTCGTCCTGGTCTCGCACGAGGCGCTCCTCGGGCGTCATGAGCCCATCGACGTCTTCGTGAGTGACGGGGTTGCCGTGGACCATCGCATAGCGATTGAGGCCGGCTGCATCGGCTGCCGGATCCGGCGACATCCATCGCCATTGCCACGCCTCGTAGAATCGGTGGCCGAAGTCCTGGCCTCCCCAGCTTTCCCGTTCCTTGCCGCTGTAACGGACATTCTTCGCCGCTTCATCCGCTTCGGCGCGGGCAGCGCGTAACGCCGAAGTACCGTATGGATGGTATTCCTCGCTCGTCAGCATGGTGCCGCTGTCGTCCACCACATAAGAAGCCGGTCGGGAGGTCGTATCCAGTTCATAAGACACCGCGGGGGAGCCCTGGTGTACCCGCATGCGGAGCACGACGCCTTCTGCCGGCACTTCGAGGACGTCCGTTTCGCCGAGTGAGCCGCTTTGCTGTGCGAGCGCGCCATCGTAACGGATTTCGCCGGTGCCATCGGGTCTCCACCAGGTCTTGCGGAGGCGCATGCCGTCGCCCCCGTACGTGCTGACCTCGTGGCCATCTGGATCGCTCACCGAGCCGAGTTCATGCAGGCGCCCCTCCGTGTCCCAGAGTAGACGTCGTTTGCCGGGCCAGAGCACGGACAACCTTCCGGCAGCGTCGAACCACTGGTCCACGTCCCCTGGGACGGCGCCGGTGGCTGCCGGCAATCCGCGATTGGACAGGGCGGCTACCACCGTGGATTCGGATCGCAAACGGCCATCGTCGCGACGATGTTCGACGTTCACTACGTTATCGGATGCATCGTACTCAAATCGTTGGGTGTAGCCCACGGTGAGCGAGGGGAGTACGGGACCGAGGATCAGCGGAGGAAGGGCACCGTCGACCGGCGACGTCACGGACTCACGGCCCGAAGCCTCGACCAGGCGGTAGCCGCCGTCGTAGCGATAATGGCGCTGGTCGTCATCGCCAAGGTCCAGGGCGATGATGTTACCAACGCGGTCACGGGTGATCCGCGTCTCGTGAAGGACACCGCCCGCTCCGGTCGCGGTGGACTCGGAGATCAGGCGCCCGGTTGCAGCCTCGTACTCGAGGGCCCGGGTCATAGAGCCGAAATGCACCTGAAGTGCCCTACCGGCGGCGTCACGCGAGTCGTATCCGACGACGGCAACAGGCGCATCGCCGGTGGTGAAGACCCGTAGTTCCTTCATCGTGCGATCCGCGGCCCACGATGCTTCTTGCCGGTAGCCTGCGGAGTGGGTGATCGAGACGGGCGCTCCCAGCGCGTCGCAATCCATATGGGTCACCGAAGCTTCCGCTTCGAGCGCGTCGTCGATCGTATCGTTATCGATCCAGTTCGCCAGCACGCCTGCCTTCAGAAGTCGACGCGACCGAGTCAACGGGCGGCCCAGAAGCGATGCACGAACGATATCGATGCGTCCACCTGTGTCGTACGTACATGTCGCCAACGACGCGAGATTGTCTCCCGACGGGGATCTCTCCGGGTCGCGGTAAGCGACTCGTGTGATGGTTCGGCGGGATGTGCCGGTCGCCACGTCGGTAGTGGTCAGCCGCCCGGCGGCATCGTAGGTCCATTCGTGGTCCACACCTGTCGCATCCCGTCGCCAGACCAGGTTGCCCGCATCGTTGATAAGCGACCAGACGTCCCCGGCATCGGCGCTCCACACGTGACCGGCGCCGAGACCTGTGGCGTACGTTCGCACGGCTTGCCCCTGCGGAAAGGATCGTGCGTCGACTACCGATACAGGCTGTCCGTCGAGGTGAAGCAAGGTGCGTTCGATGCAAGGTTCCGTCACGTCCGATGTGGAGCCAGCAAGATAGCGGGTGAAGCGGATAGCCGTGCCGCCCGCATCGAAGGAAACCATCTGCGGTGAGGAAGGAAGCGGGTCAGCAAGGTTTTGCTTCGCGGCGACGCGGTTCTCGTCCTCGTCGACCGTGTACCAGCTAAAGCGCCAGGTTCTTTTCGTGCGTCCCTCGGCATCGGTCGTCGCTGTCAGGCGCGCACGCGCATCCCATGCGAAGCGCGTCGCGCCGACATCGGGAGGTATGGCGCGGTAGAGCCAGTCCTGTGTGCCGTAAGGCAGTGAACTGGCGGCAATCGGGCCATCCGTTATCCAGTGGAACTGCCGTCGCACGGACCATGCCGTTGCTGTTGACGACGTTGCGTGCACTTCCCTGATCAGCCTCCCGAAACCGTCGAAATGCACGATCGAGCGATGAAATTGACGCGCGGCGTCGGTGGGATAGCGATCGGCGACGATCTTCAGAGCATGCGTGGGCTGCCTTTCGGTGTCCCAGGCATTTTCGTTGGCAACCCATGCAAAGCCATGATTCCCCACCGCACTTCCCGGGTCGTCCACGCTCTCGCCGACGGTCGAGGCAGGTAGTGGTGTGATGGGAGATATCTGGCCGAAACCGGTGTCGGACACTACGCCGGCGGAGTCGCGTTGTTTGCCATGGATGGTGCCGCGCCGAAGCGAACCGAAGGCATCCATGGCGATGGAGCGGACGACGCCGTTGGCATCGGTTGTTCGCCACGGCCGAAGCCGGCGGTAGTCGATGTCGAATCGCACGTTCCAACCGACAGGGTCACTGGCGCTGATGACGAACAGGTCGCTGGCATCGTAGCGATAGGACGTCCATCCGATGCTTCGCGCTGGAGAGTCGCGTCGGACGCGGAAGAAATGGTCGCGACCATCGTATTCACGCAGCTCGAGTTCCTCGCCGAGGAGGCCTTCCGATGGACTCATCAAGCGGCTGCGCATAGGTATATGACCGGCGTGATCTGCCATCGTCGCAAAGCGGTCGTCGCCAAGCGCCAACCGGTAGCCGGTCTGCGCTTCGGCGTCGATGCTTGCGACCATGACACATGCGACCAGGCCGTTCAGATCAGGGAGAGCCTGGCCATCGGCTGATACATACTCGGTCGAAGAAAGAGCGACCAGTGCGCGTGTCCCATGAAGGGTGGGGTCGCTCTCTCCCTCGAAGCGCTCGGCGCGGATGGTTGCGGTGGGCAAGGCGACGTTACTCAGGATCATGCGGTCTACTCGCCAGTCTCCCGCAAGTCCAAGTCGCCACGCCTGGCGATCGGAACTGTGCCACGGCATGATATGAGTTTCCACGACGGTCTGAACATGTTGCTGTTCGTCGTGCGAGTCGGCCCATAGTCGGCGGCTTTCATCGTCATCTGGAGGGCATCCCATCTCTCGCGAGCACGCTACGCGGATGGTTCGCCGCGCGATGCCGAAAGCGTCGTGATCGAGATACAGGCCATGCTCTCGTCGAGGATCGCTTTCCCAGCCGGAGCGATCCTCGTTCGCATCCTCGAGCATGAGCGGCAGCGAACAGCCGAAAGGTGCGGCTTCGCCGGCCGCCACGACGCGGCGCACCTGATGTCTGACCTCGGTGAGGGCGATGAGTAGGGTGTTCTCGCCTCCGTTGTCGCACTCGTAAGTTTCCCTTCGACGGAGAGATCCGATCAGCGCATGACGCAGCTCGTTGGCGTCTTCGGGGTTCTGCAGAGGATCGTCACGGTCATCCGAACCGAGCCATTGTGTGAACCGCACTTCCGCTAGCGGGATCGCGCCTGGGGCCGTGTCGTTGAAACCCGTACGCCCATCGTCGACGGACGCGTCTCCAACGTGGTACCAGCAACGCTGTAAGTTGGCGGCGATGCTGTCGTCTCCTGGCACGGTCAACGTATCGATACGTTGAAACCCACGACATATGTTTTCCACGGCGTCGTGGTGGCCGTCGCGATAGGCGTACTCGCGATAGCAGGAGCGGCCGGCAATCTCGTCGGTCAAGGTGATGCGTTTGGCAACGGGTATGGCGTAAGGGAGTCTGTCGATGGGGCATAGCCCTTGGTGAGCGCCGTCAAGCGCTTCCTGCGCACTACTCCGCCAATCCACACGGGTGAGCGCGCCCTGGTGGTTGTCGGTCGTGGCGAGACGAAGGGGGAACGGCAGTCCGATATCCATTCGCCATCTCGTCGGCCGGTTACCCGCGACACCGGGTGCCTGTATCAGCAGGCTGAATCCTCCGCGTCCTGCAAAGTCGCCTGTCTCGAAGTGCCACGTATCGTCCAGCCGGTAGCCGTCGGGCCAGGCACGTATCAGCGCCTGATCGAAACCATGGCCGGATCGGTTAAAGAAAATCAACAACCCCCGGCGCGATGCGTAGAGAATGTCGGCAAGCCCGTCGCCATCGACATCGACCACGAAGAGTCGTGCAGGGTCGAGGTTTTCACCGACATCGAGCTGGCAGACGGCACGACGAGCGGCAAGCCGTCCATGACCCCTGTCGGCCCAGGCGACAACCGCGCCATGGACATCCACCGTGACGAGGTCATTTGCTCCAGGGACCAGGAGCGCGGCGAACGCTTTCCATTCGCGTGGATCCGACCCCGTCGGGAGCGCGTCGGCGAGGTGCGTCTCGGTGCGGGGTGGAAGAAAGTCGCCGGCGGCGTTTCGCGCAAAGATGCGGAGTGCATGCCGTTCTACGATGACCATCGCACGGCGACCTGAGCCGTCGATGTCGACCTCGTGGGCAAATGAAGGGACGTATTCCGTCGGCATGGACGTGCACGAGGTGAAGCGCGTCCATTGCTTGTTCGACCCGATTCGGTTCGTTCCCTTGACGGTGTCGGTGTTGAGCATCCATTCCAGCCGGCCGTCGCAGCTGGCATCGACGAATCGCCAGGGACTGCTTCCGACGAATTCGAGGAGCGATGTGCCAGGTTTACCCGTGCTTGGCATGGGTAAAGCTACGGCCGGCCCGTAGACAATGCCGTCCGCTTCGCCAGGATTTCTGTACGGTTCGGCATATAGCCATCCCACGGTGCTCTGCCAGAGCAGTCCGGGAAGGCCCCCGCCGTAGAGATCGATCAGTCGGATATCGGACG
Organism: Luteibacter sp. 1214; assembly: GCF_031455395.1. Lineage (NCBI taxonomy): Bacteria > Pseudomonadati > Pseudomonadota > Gammaproteobacteria > Lysobacterales > Rhodanobacteraceae > Luteibacter > Luteibacter sp. 1214. Next base: position 17,737 of record NZ_JAVDSQ010000006.1, on the reverse strand, counting down.
TCCGATCCATCGGGGAGGGGCAGTCGAAGATGCAGGTCTGGCCTAAGGATGCGTCGGGTTCGTTCCAGGTAAGCGTCAGGGGAGGCAGCGCGTGACATTTCTCGTGCTCGTCGTATGCCAGTCGTGTTACTCGCTGGAGCAGGCAATAGCGAGGCGTGGCCGTGTAATCCAGGAGCAGGCGATGCACCAGTACGGGATTCGCCCCGAGCAGGGGGAAGCGATGGAATGCGAGGATCTGACGGCAAAGGCGTAGTTGGCGATGTTCGAATCCATACGCGACATCGCATACCGGGTCGGGTCGTGCTGGCCAAGGCGCGCCGGGCTCATACGACGGACAGGAGGATGGCCCTGTGTCCCGGGCCCCGTAATCGAATATGCAGTCGAAGTGCCAGTCATCGTCAGGCAGGGTCGCGGTTTCCCAGACGAGCAGATTCGCTCCGGGGTGGCGGTTCCCATAGCGGATGCGAGATAGGTAGCGAGCGGAGGTGGAGTCGCGACCATCGTCCGGGTGTCCCACGCCGTCTTCTCGCGCATATTCGTAGACGGTGCGTGCTCCGTGCGGTGAGAGCGATTCCTGGACGCGCCACTCTGCGATCCTCTCGGGGTCGGCGGGGTCGCTCAGTCGCGCGTCGGCGTGCGCGCCATAGACGTGCAGCGTACCGTCCGCATCGTGCACGAGCCAGAAATCGTGTGCGCCTTCCGCTTGCCAATGCTCGATGCGTCTGAAGGCTCCTTCCACCCTGGGAAGGAACTGGCGAACACGAAAGGGCATGGGAAGTGCATCGCCCCGGAACGACGTCACGCTCGTCTCATCCCAGGGGAGAATGGGCGATCCATCAGGCCCGCAGAAATTGTCCGTGTCGTCGAATCGCAACGCTGTTCCGCCCGGGCGTCTTGCGATCGGAAGCATGTTGAGGCTCCAGCCAACACCGAAAGGGCCGGAGGCACAAGTCGACACATAGGAAAAGCGAAGTATGGGTGCCCCCCTGGCTGCGGGAAGCGGCAGGGGGATCTCGAACGAGACCGCTCCACGGATATCCGGATCTTCCCAGTCCGTGCCAATCGGAGGTGACACGACGGGCGCGGTGAGCGACTCCGGCTCGATAACTCCAAGACGAGCATTCATGATGTCGACACATCCATGCGTCAGAGATTGCCGTCTCCTTTATAGCCCGAATCCGCCTTCATGCACGGGCTCAGCGTTCGGATCGGCACAAATCCATATGCCGATCCGGCGCTTCAGACCACAATCCCTTGTTAAGCCTCACTTCGTTACTGCGACAGAATGTCCGCGATCACACCGGTGGCGATCGCCACGAGCAGCAGATCGTTGTTATCGGCGCGCACCCAGTGATAGCCACGTGGCGGTTCGCGGAGGTGACGCTCGCGATAATCGTTCACGACGACCACGCGACCGTCATAGCGGTGACCGCGCTCCCAGTGACCGCCCGGGCGCGGGTGCCAGTCGGCACGACGATCGTCGTGGCGGTCGTCCCGATGGTCGCGATGATCGTCGCGGTGGTCGTCGCGATGATCGTCACGACGATCGTTGCGATTGTCGTGATCGTCGTGGTGCCAGTCCTGCGGCGCCGGTGCCAGGGCGAAAGCCGGTGCGATCGCGCCAGCCGCGGCGATGCAGAAAACCATTCTGGTGAGCATCTTCATGAGCGAGTCCCTGTTAAGCGCGCTTTAGCGCGTGGCGATGTCGAGGATGATGCCGGTCGCCACAGCGACGAGCAGAAAATCGTTGTTCTCGCGGACCCAGTGGTAGCCGCGCGGCGGCGGGCGCAGGCGGTAGCTGCCGTAGTCGTACACGACGACGTTGCGACCGGCGTAGCGGTGACCGCGCTCCCAGTGGCCGTAGTACCGCGGCGGGGGCGGACGGTAGTAGTGATCCGGCCCGTGGTGATACCCGCCGTAGTAGCGCGGCGGCGGGGGCGGCGGACGGTGACCGTGCCAGCCGTTGTCATGATGCCAGTCGCCACGGTCATGGCCGCGATCATGCCCACGGTAGTCACCGTGGCGATCGTGATCGCGGTGGTCGTCGGCGAACGCCGCGGTCGTGGCGACCAGGGCGAGGGCGGCAAAGGCGGTACGAAGCATCATTTTCATAGCCTGTCTCCTGGACGATCGTCTCGCCGTGACTCGCTACGGCCGATCGACGATTCGGATGCTATGAAGGGAAAGCTGAACGCAAAGTCTTACATTTTGAAAGGTTCACGAAAGCGTTCACTGTCGCGACAGCTATTGAACCCGTCGGTTCAGGAAATCGATCCGGGCCGGAACTCAAGTGTCAGATTCGACGGGCGTTCCGTCAGAAAGAGCGCCGAACGCCGTTCAGGTGCGCGGGCAAGGATTTTTCCGCCCCGAACGACCAGAAGACGGGCCGCCTTCAGCCGGATGGCCTCAAAGGCGTCAGCCGCCTGAAGTAGAACGAAGTCCGCACGGTGGCCCGGCTGGATCCCGTAGCCTTCCAGCCCGAGGACGCGCGCGGCGTTGACCGTCACCGCGTCGAAGCAATGTGCGACGCCCCGGGTCGAGGTCATCTGCGCCACATGCAGGCCCATGTGTGCCACTTCCAGCATGTCGCCGGAGCCCATGCCGTACCACGGATCCATCACGCAGTCGTGGCCGAACGCGACATTGACGCCCGCATCGAGCAACTCGGGGACGCGCGTCATGCCGCGACGCTTCGGGTAGGTATCGTGCCGGCCCTGGAGGGTGATGTTGATCAGCGGATTGGCGATGGCATGCACGCCCGCCTCGGCGATCAGCGGTAGCAGCTTGGACACGTAGTAGTTGTCCATCGAATGCATCGAGGTGAGATGCGACCCGGTGACGCGATCCTGCAGGCCCGTGCGCACCGTTTCCGCCGCAAGCGTCTCGATATGCCGTGACAGCGGGTCGTCGGATTCGTCGCAGTGCATATCCACCCGCAGGCCACGTTCGGCGGCGAGTTCGCACAGCCAGCGGACGGATGCCGCGCCGTCGGCCATCGTGCGTTCGAAGTGCGGGATGCCGCCGACCACGTCCACGCCCATGTCGAGGGCGCGGACCAGGTTGGCCTTCGCGGTCGGTGAGCGGAGCAGCCCGTCCTGTGGGAAAGCGACGAGTTCGAGATGCAGGTAGGGCGCGACGCGGCGCTTCACTTCGAGCAGGGCCTCGGTCGCCAGTAGACGGTCGTCACAGATGTCGACGTGGCTGCGGATGGCGAGCAGGCCCTGGGCCACCGCCATGTCGCAGTAGGCCATGGCGCGGTCGACCAGCGCCTGCTGCGTGAGGTCGGGCTTGAGTTCGCCCCACAGTGCGATGCCTTCGAGCAGGGTGCCGGAGGCGTTGAGGCGTGGCAGGCCCAGGGACAACGTCGCATCCATGTGGAAATGCGCGTCGACGAACGGCGGGCTGACCAGACGGCCGTGCGCGTCGATCTCTTCGACGCCCTTTGCCGGAAGCGCCGGCTGGATCGCTGCGAATCGCCCGCCCTCGATGCCGATGTCGACGTCCTTGCGGCCGTCGGGAAGCGTGGCGTGACGGATGATGAGGTCCATGGTGGGCGCCAGTGTTTAAAGCAGGGATGATAACGGGCGGGTCGCTGGCGGGGTAATCGCTCGATCGGCCGCCTTCACGCAGGCCCGGCCCGGTTTTGGCACCATCACTTCCCCCATGAAGCTTTCCGACAAACTCGCCATCCTCGCCGACGCCGCGAAGTACGACGCGTCCTGCTCATCCAGCGGTGGCAAAGGCCGCAACTCGCTGAAAAGCGGGGGCATCGGCTCGACCGAAGGTATGGGCATCTGTCATGCGTACGCGCCGGACGGCCGCTGTATATCGCTGCTGAAGATCCTGCTGACCAATTTCTGCGTCTACGACTGCGTGTACTGCGTCAACCGGCGCAGCAGCAATGTGCCGCGAGCGCGCTTCACGGCCGAGGAAGTGGTCAATCTCACCCTCGAGTTCTACCGGCGCAATTACATCGAGGGCCTGTTTCTCTCGTCAGGCATCATCCAGTCGCCCGACTACACGATGGAGCAGCTGGTGCGCGTGGCACGTACGCTGCGCACCGAGCACAAGTTCGGCGGCTACATCCACCTCAAGACCATTCCCGACGCGTCGCCTGAACTCATCGACGCCGCCGGTCGCTGGGCGGATCGCCTGAGCATCAATGTCGAGATGCCGACCGAAGGCGGCTTGAAGTCGCTGGCGCCGGAGAAACACCTGGGTGACATCCGCAGCGCGATGGGTCGCTTGCGTCTGTCCATCGACGAAGCCAAGGCGGAGAAGAAGGCGCCTCGCTTCGCGCCTGCCGGTCAGAGCACGCAGATGATCGTCGGTGCCGACGATGCCAGCGACCGCGACGTGCTCTCGGCCAGCACCAACCTGTATACGAATTACCGGCTACGTCGCGTCTACTATTCGGCCTTCAGCCCGATCCCCGACGCGTCGAAGATCCTGCCGCTGAAGCCACCGCCGCTGGTACGCGAGCACCGCCTCTACCAGGCGGACTGGCTGATGCGCTTCTACGGCTTCGGCGCCGACGAAATCGCGCCGCCGGGCGACGACGGCATGCTGTCGCTCGACGTCGATCCGAAGCTGGCCTGGGCGCTGCGCCATCGGGATCAGTTCCCCGTGGATGTGAACCGCGCGCCACGCGAGACCTTGTTGCGCGTGCCTGGCCTTGGCGTCAAGACGGTCGACAAGATGATCGCGATGCGAGGGCACCGGCGTATCCGCTATGACGATCTCATTCGCCTGCGTGTGCCGGTGAAGAAAGTGGCACCCTTCGTCGAGACGGTCGATCACCGTCCGCGCGGGGATCACGAGAGCGTGGCGCTTCGCCGTGACCTGCGCGAGCCCTCGCAGCCGGATCTTTTCGGCTGATCATGCGCGTCGTTACGCTGGACGACCCGTCGGACTTCGACGAGTGGCGCGCCAAGGCGCGGGCGCTGTTGCTGGCCGACATCGAACCGTCCGAAGTGGACTGGGAAGGCGGCGGCGCCGGCGGATTGTTCGCCGGCGACGACGCGATTCCTCCGCCTGTGCGCACCAGCGTTCCCGCCGTCCCCCGCGACTTTCTGAATGTCGCCAGCGCCGTGCTGGCGCATACCGACAGGCGTCGCCACGCCACGCTCTATCGCATGCTGTGGCGGCTGGCGCACGGTGAGAAAGCCTTGCTGCGCATCGCTACCGATGACGATGTCGCCTGGGCTCACACCTGCGTGAAGCAGGTCAGCCGCGACATGCACAAGATGAAGGCGTTCGTGCGCTTTCGTGAAGTCCGGCATGGGGAGGACACGGTCTACGTCGCCTGGTTCGAGCCGTCGTTCGACATCGTCAAACGCGTCGCGCCATTCTTCGTGCGTCGCTTCACTGGCATGCACTGGTCCCTGCTGACGCCGTCACGCACGGCACACTGGAATGGCGAGACGCTGTCGTTCGGGCCGGGTGCGAGCAGGGCGGATGCACCCACCGACGATGCGCTCGAAGATCTCTGGCGCACGTATTACGCCAGCATCTTCAATCCGGCCCGGTTGAAAGTCGATGCGATGCGGCGCGAGATGCCGGTGAAGTACTGGAAGAACCTGCCGGAAGCGAAGCTCATTCCAGGCCTGGTACGCGACGCGTTACCGAGGATGCAGGCGATGGTCGACAAGCAGCCGACGATTCCGAAGAAGAAAATCACGCCGCTGCAGAAAGCGGTCGCGGCGGCGCCCGAAGGCAGTATCACGGCGTTGCGCGCGCAGGCGCGCGAATGCCGTGCCTGCGACCTGTGGAAGCCCGCGACGCAGACGGTGTTCGGCGAAGGCCCGGTGCACGCGAAGGTGGTCGTGATCGGCGAGCAGCCGGGCGATCAGGAAGATCTGGCCGGAAAGCCATTCGTCGGGCCGGCGGGCAAGCTGTTCGATCGCGCGCTGGAAGAGGCGGGGATCGAGCGAGACCTGCTCTATGTCACCAACACGGTGAAGCACTTCAAGTTCGAGCCACGCGGAAAGGTGCGGCTGCACAAGCGCGCCAACGCGGAGGAGCAGGCCGCCTGCCGGCCCTGGCTCGCCGCCGAGATCGATCGTGTGCAGCCCGAGGCCCTGGTCTGCCTTGGCGCCATGGCGGCGCAGGCGGTTTTCGGTTCGTCGTTCCGGCTGATGGCGCAACGTGGCGAGTGGATCGACCTGCCCGATGGACGGAAGGCGATGGCCACGGTGCACCCTTCGTATCTGCTGCGCTTGCCGGATGCCGAGGCGAGAGAGGCGGGGTATGCGGAGTTCGTGCGGGATCTGGGGTTGATGCGGGGGGTGTTGGGCTGAGGTCGGAGCATCGCACGCAGGCGCGCTCCTACACGTGCACGGTGACCATGTAGGAGCGCGCCCCGCGCGCGACCCACACCGCGACGACCGCTGGCGCGCCCCGCTCGCCGCCGGCCCGACGCGACACGTCACCCAGGCTTGAACTTCCTCAGCTTCTTCGGCACCGAAGCATTCTTCAGCGTCACATACACCGGCAGCCCATCGTCGCCGTAGGGCGGGGGCACCTCCCCCACGATCAGCGGCGCCAGATACCGTCGCGCCGCCGCGGTGATCCCGAAGCCATCCTTCGACATGAAGTTCTTCGGCATCTTCTTCTCGTGGTTGGCGATCTTGTCCAGCGGCGCCGCTTCGATCTTCCACTTATACGGCTCATCGGACACGCGCACGATCACCGGCATGATCGCGTTGAGCCCCTCGGCGGCGTACTCCACCGCCTTCTTGCCCACCGCGTACGCCTGATCGACGTCCGTCTTGGATGCGACATGCCGTGCCGAGCGCTGCAGGTAGTCGGGCAACGCCCAGTGATACTTGTAGCCCAGCTTCTCGCGAACGAGAGCCGCCAGCACCGGTGCCGCACCGCCGAGCTGCGCATGGCCGAACGCATCGCGCGCGCCGGACTCGGCCAGGAACGTGCCCTCCTTGTTCTTCACCCCCTCGGATACCACGACGGTGCAGTAGCCGACCTTCTCGACCGTGGCCTGCACCCTGGCCAGGAAGGCCTCGGGGTCGAACACGTTCTCCGGGAACAGGATGACGTGCGGTGCATCGTTGGGTCCCGAGCCCGCAAGGCCGGCGGCCGCGGCGATCCAGCCCGCATGGCGGCCCATCACCTCGATGATGAACACCTTGGTCGAGGTGTCGGCCATGGAGGCGACGTCCAGGCTCGCTTCGCGGACGGCGATGGCGGTGTACTTGGCCACGGAGCCGAAGCCCGGGCAGGTGTCGGTCACCACCAGGTCGTTGTCGATGGTTTTCGGCACGCCGATGCAGTTGACCTCGTAGCCGAGTGCCTGGCCGATCCTGGAGACCTTGTTGGCCGTGTCCGCCGAGTCGTTGCCGCCGTTGTAAAGGAAGGTACGGATGTCGTGCGCCTTGAACACCTCGATCAGGCGCTCGTATTCGGCGCGGTTCTCTTCGAGCGACTTGAGCTTGTAGCGGCAGGAGCCGAAGGCGCCCCCCGGCGTGTGCTTCAGCGCGGCGATGTTCGCCTTGGCTTCCCTGGTCGTGTCGATCAGCTCCTCGCGCAGTGCGCCGAGGATCCCGTTGCGCGCGGCGTAGACGGGGATGCCCTTGTCCCGGGCGGTCTCGATGACGCCGGCGGCGGTGGCGTTGATGACGGCGGAGACACCGCCCGACTGGGCGTAGAGGATTTTGCCGGCGGCCATGCTTCGGGTCCTTCTGCGGGAGCGGAGCCGGCAGGGTAACGCGACGCGCGTCAAACCGCCCTACACCTGCGACATGTCGCCTGTTTGACGGCGTGGCGCCCCGCCCGTTACCTTGAGACCCATTTTCTTGTGTCCGGCGGCGGGGTTACCCCGCATGTCCGACGAACGGAGCATCAATGCGACTCGTGCTATTCGGCGCCCCCGGCTCCGGCAAAGGTACTCAGGCCACCCGCCTCAAGGAGCGCCTCGGCGTGCCGCACATCTCCACCGGCGATCTTCTGCGCGGTGAGATCAAGGCAGGCACCGAGCTCGGCCTCAAGGCCAAGGGCCTGATGGACGCCGGTCAGCTGCTGCCCGACGACATCATGCTCGGCATCATCGAGCACCGTCTGGGCGAGCCGGACGCCGGGCCGGGCTTCATCCTCGACGGCTACCCGCGCAACCTGGCCCAGGCCGACGCGCTGGACACCGTGCTGGCCCGTATCGGCCAGCCGCTGGACGTGGTGGTCAAGCTCGACGTGCCCGACGCGGCCATCATCGGCCGCTGCGAGGTCCGTTTCGAGAAGGAAGGCCGTCCCGACGACAACCCGGATACCGTCAAGAAGCGTCTTGGCATCTATGCCGACCAGACCGCTCCGGTAGCCGACTTCTACAAGCAGCGCGGCAAGCTGCAGGTCGTCGACGGCGTCGGCGAACTCGACGAGGTCACCCAGCGCGTGCTGGATGTGCTGCCCGGTGGCGTCAAGGCCGCCAGCGCCTGACCCCCGTGCGCGTCCATATCCTCGGTATCTGCGGCACCTTCATGGGAGGAGTCGCCGCGCTGGCGCGTGAGCTCGGCCTGACGGTCGAGGGCTCGGACGCCAACGTCTACCCGCCCATGAGCACCCAGCTCGAGCAGCTCGGCATCGGTCTGATGCAGGGTTACAGGGCGGAGCACCTGCAGCCCGCGCCCGATCTGGTGGTGGTCGGCAACGCGATGACGCGCGGCAACCCGGCCGTCGAGTACATGCTCGACGCGGGCCTGCGCTATATCTCCGGCCCGCAATGGCTGGGCGAGACGCTGCTGGGCGGACGCGAGGTGCTGGCTGTCGCCGGCACCCACGGCAAGACCACGACCACCAGCTTGCTGGCGCATCTGCTCGAAGCCGCGGGGCAGTCGCCCGGGTTCCTGATCGGCGGTGTCCCGGGTAATTTCGACGTGTCCGCGCGGCGTGGCAACGGTAAGCCCTTCGTCATCGAAGCCGACGAATACGACTCGGCGTTCTTCGACAAGCGCTCCAAGTTCGTTCATTACCGCCCGCGCATCGCCATTCTCAACAACCTCGAATACGACCACGCGGATATCTTCCCGGACGTCGCCGCCATCCAGCGCCAGTTCCACCATCTCGTGCGGACGGTGCCCGGCAATGGCCGGCTGATCGTCAACGCCGAGGATCCGTATCTGGCCGAGGTGCTGGCGATGGGTGCGTGGACGCCGGTCGAAACCTTCGGCATCGACGCGGGCGACTGGCGTGCCGAGCTGATTGCCGCCGACGGTTCGCACTTCCGCGTGCGCCGTGGTGACACCGCGCTCGGCGAGATTCGCTGGGGTTCGCTCGGGCGTCACAACGTGATGAACGCGCTGGCCGCGCTGGCGGCGGCGACCGCCGCCGGTGCCGATCCCGTGGCGTTGCTGCCGGCCTTCGCCGATTTCGCCAGTGCCCGGCGGCGGATGGAGCTGATCGGCCAGGCAAAGGGCGTCACCGTTTACGACGACTTCGCCCATCACCCGACCGCCATCGCCACGACGCTGGCCGGCCTTCGCGCCAAAGTCGGTAAGGGTCGCATCGTCGTGGCACTCGAGCCGCGCTCCAATTCGATGCGTCTGGGCGCGCATGCCGATGCGCTGGCGCCCTCGCTCGCCGATGCGGATCGTGTGGTGTTTCTGCATCGTCCCGAGCTGGACTGGGACGCGGGCAAGGTGACCGGCGCACTCGGTGGCCGCGGAACCACCGCCTCCACCGTCGATGCCCTGATCGACGCGCTGGTCGCCGAAGCGGCGGACGGCGACCAGGTCGTCTTCATGTCCAACGGTGGCTTCGAAGGCGCGCCCCGGCGCTTCTTCAACGTGCTGGACGCAGGTTAGACTCAGGGGCATGGCTGCCACCACGCCCGCACTCGATCTGCCGTTGTTTCCCCTGTCGAACGTCCTCTTCCCGGGCGGTCACCTGCAGCTGCGCATCTTCGAACCGCGCTACATCGACCTCGTGCGCGAATGCTCGCGGACCGGTCGCGCGTTCGGCGTCTGCATGATCCTCGAGGGCCGTGAGGCGGGACAGCCCGCGGTGCCCGCCGCCGTCGGCACGCTGGCCACCATCACCGACTTTCATACCAGTGAGGACGGCCTGCTCGGCATCGTCGCCCAGGGCGGTCAGCGCTTTCGCGTCACCCGCACGCGCGTGCGTTCGGACGGCCAGGTGCGCGGTGACATCGCGCCGTGGGTCGACGAACCGAAGATGGAACTGCCGGCGGAATTCGGCTTGCTCGCGACGATCCTGGAGCGCCTCGCCGATCAGATGATGCCGCCGTGGCGTCATGACATGGCCGAGCGCGCCGACGATGCGAGCTGGGTCGGTTTTCGTCTTTCCGAACTGCTGCCGCTGGATCCGAACGAGTGCCAGCACATGCTCGAGCTCGACGACCCGCTGCAACGCCTGGCCGAATTGCGTGACATCCTCCCGCGCTTCCAGCGCGCCTAAGGGGTACCACCATGACATCGCTGAAGGGCAAGACGCTGTTCATCACCGGCGCGTCGCGCGGTATCGGCCTGGCGATCGCGAAGCGCGCGGCCCGTGACGGCGCCAACATCGTCATCGCGGCCAAGAGCAGCGTGGCCAATCCGAAGCTGCCGGGAACCATCCACAGCGCAGCCGCCGAGATCGAAGCGGAAGGTGGCGTGGCGCTGCCGCTGAAAGTCGACATCCGTGAGGAATCCGAGGTGCGCATGGCGGCGGCTACGGCGGCCGAGCGCTTCGGCGGCATCGATATCGTGGTGAACAACGCCAGCGCGATCTGGCTCAAGGGTGTCGAAGACACGCCGATGAAACGCTTCGACCTGATGCACGAGGTGAACACCCGCGGCACGTTTCTGGTGACGCAGGCCTGCCTGCCGTACCTGAAAGAAGCCGCGAATCCGCACGTGCTGATGCTGTCGCCTCCGCCGAGCATCGACCCGACGTGGTACGCGCCGCATGTGGCCTACACGATCGCCAAGTTCGGCATGAGCCTTTGTGTCCTGGGTATGGCGCCCGAGTTCGCGCCGATGGGTATCGCCGTCAACGCTTTGTGGCCCCGGACGGTGATCGCCACGGCGGCCATCGCCATGATCGAGGGCGTCCGCCCGCAGAACTGCCGCACGCCCGCGATCGTGGCCGATGCGGCGCATGCCATCCTGACGCGGCCTTCCCGTGATTACACCGGGCACTTCGTCATCGATGAAGACATCCTGCGGGAGCAGGGTGTCACCGACTTCGACCGCTACGCCGTGGTGCCCGGCGAACCGCTGCTGCCCGATTTGTTTCTGTAGCTACCGCGACAGCTATGCCGCGGCCTCCCGGGAGCTAGCCCGTTTGGCGTATGGCCGCTTCCGGCAGGCAGCGGTACCGTCTCTCCCTGTCGCCGCCGGCTGACAACCGAGTGGCGATGTGGGGCTTGTCGGCCAGCAGGGGGTGCCGGCGGCGGGTCCGGTCATGAATCCGCGAGAGCCGGCAGCAGGCCACGTATCGTGTGAGGAGCAGGCATGTCGCGCGGGGAAATGACGGGTCGTTGTGTCGTCTGGGTGGGCAGGCCGAGCGTCGAGGAACACTTCGGTCTGATCCGGGCGGGATGGCGTACGTTGGTAGCCGATCCCGGTCGTGTGGGCGGCGACCTGCCCGAGTGCGGTGAGATGGCGGTCGCCGTGGTCGACCTGCGTTCGGCGGCTCCTGAAGCCCTGAAACTCCTGGGCGAACTGCGGCGGTCGCATCCCGGCATGCCTTGGATCGGGCTCACCGGTCCACACACGCCCTCCAGCGACCCTGCCGTCCGGCTCGCCTTGCCCTGCGCGCTCGAACTCATCGACGGCGCGTCGTCGTTCGCCGCCCTGCGCCAGGCGCTGCTCAGGGTGCCGCACGAGGGTGGTCTCGAGCCGCCCGACGAGCGCCCCACCGTGATGACCGGCGACAGCCCGGCCATTCGCGCACTGTCACAGAACATTCGAAAATTCGCGCCGGTCGAACTCCCGCTCCTCATTACGGGCGAGACAGGCACCGGCAAGGAGATGGCCGCCCGCGCCCTGCATCAACTCTCCGGCCGTCACGGAAAGCCGTTCGCCGCGATCAATTGCGGTGCGCTGCCGGCCAACCTGGTCCAGTCGGAATTGTTCGGGCACGAGCGCGGTGCCTTCACCGGCGCGACGGCACGGCGTATCGGCCATTTCGAGGCGGCGGACGGCGGCACCGTCTTTCTCGATGAGATCGGCGACCTTCCGTTGGATGCCCAGACCAATCTGCTGCGTGTGCTTCAGGAAGGAACGATCGATCGCGTCGGCAGCTGTCAGTCCGTGCATGTCGACGTCCGCGTGCTGGCCGCCACTCATGTGGACCTGGAAAGGGCCGTCGCCCAGGGCCGTTTCCGCGAGGACCTGTTCTACCGGCTCAACGTGCTCCGGCTGCGAATGCCGCCTCTGCGGGAGCGCGCCGGCGATATCGAGCTGCTGGCCCAGCATTTTCTCGACGCTTTCCGCGAAACCTATGGCACGCGCGCACGGGCCTTCAGCACCGCCGCGCGCAAGGCGATGAACGGCTTCCCGTGGCCGGGCAACGTCCGTGAGCTGATGAACCGCGTGCAGCGCGCCGCCGTCATTGCCGACGACGCCCTCATTACGCCCGAGGATCTCGAGCTGACGCCGGATGCGCCCGGCGGCGACCGGGACAGCCTTGGCAGCGCCCGAACCTCGGCCGAGCGCGAGGCGATCGTCGATTGTCTGCGCGCCAGTGCGTTCAACATCAGCGAATGCGCGCGCCGTCTGCGCGTCTCCCGCGTCACCGTCTATCGCCTGTGCAAGAAGCACCAGCTGGCGCTCGACCAGCTGCGTTGATCCGTCAGCGGAGTGAAGAAAACTCCCGGTCCTCTGGGGGACCGGGAGTTCCCATTCGTCGCTCGGCTTGGCAGGGTCGTCGGGCGAACGAACATCGCGGGCTTCACAGGGCCTTGTCCCACAGGCAGCAAACGCCGTGCCACGTGGCAGGTGCTTTGATTCGCAAGGAGTTTCCCGTCGGTCTGCGGCGCGTGGCCGTTCAGCCGCTGAAGCGGCGTGTCACAGAGTCGTTGCACGCGCGGTACAGCCGATCATACGATGCGGGTTCGATGTCGGACCGCAGAGCGTACCGTGCGATTCCATCCGTTTCTGTAAGGGTTCCGGCGCTGCGGCCGGGCCCGGGAGTTCGTTCCATGTCCTCGCATCCTGTCGATTCCTCCGATCTCATCGGCCTCGGCAAGCGCTACTGGCTGTCCGTTTATCGTCCCCGCGACGTCGTCCTTGACCACGGCAAGGGCTCCCGCGTCTGGGATACCGAAGGCCGCGACTACCTCGATTTCGGTGCGGGCATCGCGGTCAACGCGCTGGGTCACCAGGACCCCGATCTGGTCGCCGCGCTGAACACGCAGGCCGGCAAGCTCTGGCACGCAAGCAATGTCTTCTGGACCGAGCCGCCGCTGCGCCTGGCCGAAGAACTGATCGGGCACGCCCCGTTCGCCGAGCGGGTATTTCTCTGCAACTCCGGTACGGAGGCCAACGAGGCCGCCATCAAGCTGGTGCGCAAGTGGGCTACTTCGAAGGGCCGCCCGCCGGAAGAGCGCGTCATCATCACCTTCAAGGGCTCGTTTCACGGGCGCACGCTCGCGTCGGTGACGGCTACGGCGCAGCCGAAATACCAGGAAGGTTACGAGCCGTTGCCCGGTGGCTTCCGCTATGTGGCATTCAACGACGTGCCCGCACTGGAAGAAGCGTTTGCGCAGGGCGGCGTGTCGGCGGTGATGCTGGAGCCGATTCAGGGTGAGGGCGGTGTCATGCCGGCCGAACCTGGTTTTCTCAAGGTCGTACGCGAGCTCTGCGACAAGCACGACGCCTTGCTGGTGCTGGATGAAATCCAGTCCGGCATGGGTCGCACGGGCACGCTGTTCGCCCACGCGCACGACCATGTCACGCCCGACATCGTCACGCTGGCCAAGGCGCTGGGCGCGGGCTTCCCGATCGGTGCGATGCTGGTCGGCCCCAAGGTCGCCGACATCATGCAGTTCGGTGCGCATGGCACCACGTTTGGTGGCAATCCGATGGCCGCCGCGGTGGCCCGCGTCGCGCTGAAGAAGATCTCGTCGCCCGCCGTGTTGCTCAACGTCGAACGCCAGGGCAACGACATCCGCGCCGGGCTCAACAAGCTCAACCACGACCTGCACCTCTTCTCGGAAGTCCGTGGACGTGGCCTGATGATCGGTGCGGTGCTCAGTGATGCCTATAAGGGCCGGGCGGGTGAAATCCTCGACCTTGCCGCCGCGCATGGTTTGCTGATTCTGCAGGCCGGCCCGGATGTGCTGCGCATCGTTCCGCCGTTGACCATCACCGACGAAGAAACCGCGGAAGGCCTCGAACGCCTCGGCGCGGCACTGCACGCCTTCACCAAGGAAGCGCAAGTCGCCTGAGCGATCCTGTCGATCCGGCCGGCCTCGCCGCCCGGATCGACGATGCTCTTCTCCGGCAGGAGCCAGCCTGCTGGCGAACCCTCACCCCGGCAAAAAAACGAGTGAAGCCGTGCCGCGCATCCAACGCCAGGCACGGCCTCCACATGCGTTACTCCGCAGATATCACAGCGAAGCAAACACCTCACCGGCCACCGCCACCGTGCCCGCGATGACATCATCGTCGTGCGCGCTGGAAACAAACCCGGCCTCAAACGCCGACGGTGCCAGGTAAACCCCGCGCTCCAGCATGCCGTGGAAGAAGCGATTGAACGCATCCACGTCGGCCTTGGTCGCCTGCGCATAGCTCTCGACGGTTTCGTCCGTAAAGAACAAGCCGAACATCCCACCCACGCGATTGACGCTGAAAGGCACACCGGCGCGCTTCGCCGCACCAAGGATGCCGTCGGTCAGCTTCACCGTGCGCGCCGCCAGGTCGTCATGGAAGCCCGGCGCCTGGATCAACTCCAGCATCGCCAGACCCGCCGCCATCGCCACCGGATTTCCCGACAAGGTGCCCGCCTGATAGATCGGACCGGCCGGAGCGATCTGCTCCATCAGGTCGCGGCGGCCGCCATAGGCACCGACCGGCATGCCGCCACCGATGATCTTGCCGAAGCAGGTCAGGTCCGGCGTGATGCCGTAGTGCGCCTGCGCGCCGCCGAGAGCCACGCGAAAGCCGGTCATGACTTCGTCGAAAATCAGCAGCACGCCATGCTCGGTGCACAGGTCGCGCAAGGCCTGGAGGTAGCCTTCCTTCGGCGGAATGCAGTTCATGTTGCCGGCGACCGGCTCGATGATCAGGGCGGCGATTTCCTTGCCTTCCTGTGTGAAGAGCAGGCGGGCGGCATCGATGTCGTTATAGGGGAGGGTGAGCGTCAGGTCGGCCGACGCCTTGGGCACGCCCGGCGAGGTCGGCACGCCGAAGGTCAGCGCGCCCGAACCGGCCTTCACCAGAAAGCTGTCGCCGTGGCCGTGGTAGCAGCCTTCGAACTTGACGATCTTCGAGCGGCCGGTCGCACCACGCGCCAGGCGGATCGCCGACATCGTGGCTTCCGTACCCGAGTTGACCATGCGCACCATGTCGATGGACGGCACCAGATCGACGATGGTCTCGGCCATCGTGACCTCGGCGGGGCAGGGCGTGCCGAACGACAGTCCGTTCCTGACGGCGCGTTCGACGGCCTCGCGCACAGCCGGATGATTATGGCCCACGACCATGGGGCCCCAGGAGCCGACGTAATCGATGTAGCGCTTGCCCTCGACGTCCCAGAGGAAGGGACCGTCAGCCCGGGCGGTGAAGAACGGCTCGCCGCCGACCGACCGGAAGGCGCGCACGGGCGAATTGACCCCTCCGGGCAGCAGCTTTCGGGCGCGGGCGAAGAGTTCCTGGTTGCTGGTCATTGAATGATTCCGGGGCGTGAGTCGAAAAGATCGGCGAAGCGGCGCGTCGCGGCCTGGATATCGGGCGCGGCGAAAACGGCGGAGACCACGGCAAGGTAGTCGGCACCCGCTTCGATAAGGACCCGTCCATTGTCGGGGGTGATCCCGCCAATCGCCACGACCGGCAGGCCCAGGAGGGCGACCTGCGTCAAAACGTCGTGCGGGGCGACCGGGGCATGGGGCTTGGTGGTCGACGGGTACATGGCGCCGAAAGCCAGGTAGTCCGCCCCCTCTCCCGCCAGTTGCTTCGCCCGCTCGAGGGATCCATAGCAGGAGACACCGATGATGGCGTCCGGGCCCAGTTCCGCGCGGGCTTCGGCGATCGACACATCCTCGCGGCCCAGATGCACCCCGCCGCCCGTGGCCAGGGCGAGCGGGACGTCGTTATTCACGATAAAGGGCGCGTCGTGGAGGGCGCACAGGCGGGAGATCTCGTCGGCCTCTCTGCGTCGGCGGTCCGCGTCGGTGGACTTGTCGCGGTACTGAAGCATGCGGGCGCCACCGGCCAGCGCGGCCTCGACGGCGGCGAAAAGATCGTCGCGAGGGCCGTCGGTAATCACGTAAACGCCCTTGCCATGCGGGCGGTGTCGGAGGAGGGTGCTCATACAGGTCCTTCGGAATGTGACGGTGGCGCGCTACCGTCGCCGCGCCGGGGGTGACAGAATGGGGGACTTTCCCGTTTGACGACAGTACGCAAGCCATGAGCCAGAGCACTGAAACCACCCTTCGCAAATGGATGTGCGTCGTTTGCGGCTTCATCTACGACGAAGCCCTGGGCCTGCCGGATGAAGGCATCGAACCGGGTACGCGCTGGGAGGATATCCCGGATACCTGGACCTGCCCCGACTGCGGCGTGACCAAGGACGACTTCGAGATGGTCGAGCTGGACTGACAGATGCCGCCGTCCCCGACGGATAGCGTCCGGCGATGGGGCTGACATCGTTTCGCCCCATTCCGCCTGCGATAACGCAGGAAATCCTGCTTCCATAGCTCCACGGCCGCGCAACGCGTGCCTATACGTGGAGGAAGCACTCATGCAGCGATTCATACCTTTCGAAGATCAGTGGGACGAGCTGGCCGCTCTGGATCCGTCCCGGCTGTTGCCGTACCGGGTCGACGTGCCCTGCGAGCGCGGGTTGTCGTCCGATCAGCGCACCGTGCCGGGATCGCCCTCGATGGTCAGTGTCTCGCCCAGCTTCAGCCCAAGCTTGCCCGCGGTGCCCGCCTTGAGCTCGAGCACGTATCGCGCGTACTGACCGCCACTGGGGTAGATCGCGCAGGGATCGGCCTTGCAGGGCTGCGCGTTGAGCTGCATGGAGACCAGCTGGCGATCCTTGTTGAAGTAGAGGATGTCCAGCGGGATGAGGGTGTTCTTCATCCAGAACGCGCGTGGTTCGTCATCGACGAAGACGAAGAGCATGCTGTGGTCGGCCGCGAGTTCGGTGCGATTCATCAGCCCGAGCTCGCGCGACGCATCGTCGGTGGCGAATTCGGTGGAGAACGTCTTGCCATGGAGCGTGACCGAAGGGGCGGTCGCGGCGGAAGCGCCGTGAGTAACGAAAAGCAGTGCGATAAGAGCAGCGCGACGTAACATCGAAAGACACCTTATTAGTATGAGCAGATGGATTAAGTCTAGCGTGTGACTTTTTTTCAGAAAGATGTCGAAAACCCCTTCACAGATCGTCGATACGACCCTATACTTCTCTTCTGGTCGCGAACAAAGCAGCCCACGCGACAGTTCCTAAGTTCTTCTGCTTCACCAACAACCTCGAAAAAAAGTTTCACGAGGGTGTTGACGGAAACGAAAAACGATATAGAATGGGCGGCTCACTAGGACGAAACGTCCTGACGCAGAAA
>NZ_JAVDSQ010000005.1:0-313161 GCF_031455395.1 Luteibacter sp. 1214 | reverse complement strand
TCAGGGATGACCGGCCGTTTTCGGGGAGGCAGGGACAGCCGACTCGAAAACCCCCAGTCGGAGCCCGACCCGGCCGAAGGCCATTGATACACGGCGGCGGTAGCCGCCTTTCCTTGAGGGGTCGCCGCAGGCGTGGCCTCGAGGGTCACCCCCGCCGGCTCTGCAACGCACACGACACGCAGCGACAAAGCCAAACGCGATGGCGAAGCCGAGCCCGCAGCACCGCTACATGTATGCCGCAAAAAAAAACGCCCCAACAAAGGGGCGTTTTCAACCACAGGCAAACGCACAAATTACTTGTAACGCACACCCTTGATCTCATATGTCTTCGTGCCATTCGGCGCGACGAAGTCGAACTCGTCGCCTTCGCTCTTGCCGATCAGCGCACGCGCGATCGGCGACGACACCGCGATCAGGTTCTTCTTGATGTCGGCTTCCAGGTCGCCAACGATCTGATACGTCACTTCCGTATCGTTATCGAGGTCGATCAGTTCGACGATGGCACCGAACACGATGCGCGAGCCCACCGTGAGGCGCTCCGTATCGATGATCTCGGAATTGGACAGCGCCGCTTCCAGCTCGTTGATACGGCCTTCGTTGAAGCCGTGCATCTCGCGTGCGGCGTGGTACTCGGCGTTTTCCTTCAGATCGCCATGCGCACGCGCTTCCGCCACGGCGGCGACGATCTCGGGGCGCTTCACGCGCTTGAGGTACTCGAGTTCGTCACGAAGACGGTCGGCACCGATGGCGGTCATGGGCGGACGGGTCGGGCTCATGCGTTCAGCTCCTTGTGCAGGTCCTGCAGGCTGTTCACTTCACCATCGGCGTGGAAGTCGAGCGAATGCACGAGGGCACGCGCGCCGGCCACGGTGGTGGAGTACGTGACGCGCTGCTGCAGCGCTTCGCGACGGATCGAGAACGAATCCGAAATGGCCTGCTTGCCTTCCGTCGTGTTGACGATATAGACGACTTCGCCGTTCTTGATCAGGTCGACGATGTGCGGACGGCCCTCGAGCACCTTGTTGATGCGCTCGCACTTCACGCCATGACCCTCGAGGAACGACGCGGTACCGGCCGTGGCCACGACGACGTAACCGCGCGCGGTGACATCCTGCGCGATGGGCAGCAGGCGCTCCTTGTCGGCATCGCGTACCGACATGAAGACCTTGCCCTTCGGCGGCGCCTTGATGCCGGCCGCCTCGTGACCGCGTGCGAACGCGGCGCCGAAGGTGCGACCCACACCCATCACCTCACCCGTGGAGCGCATCTCCGGCCCGAGGATCGGGTCGACGTTCTGGAACTTCAGGAACGGGAAGATGGCTTCCTTGACCGAGTAGTACGACGGGATGATTTCCTTCGTCGCGCCCTGGTCGGCGAGCGTACGGCCGGCCATGGCGCGCGCGGCGATCTTCGCCAGCGACATGCCGGTGGCCTTGCAGACGAACGGCACCGTGCGCGAAGCGCGCGGGTTCACCTCGAGGATGAACACCTCGTCACCCTGGATCGCGAACTGCGTATTCATCAGGCCGATGACCTTCAGCTCACGCGCCAGCTCGGTGACCTGGCGGCGCATTTCGTCCTGCACTTCCTGCGAGAGGGAGTACGGCGGCAGCGAGCACGACGAGTCGCCGGAATGCACGCCGGCCTCTTCGATGTGCTCCATGATGCCGCCGATCAGCACGTTGCCTTCGGCATCGGCGACGATGTCGACGTCCACTTCCACGGCGTGATCGAGGAAACGGTCGAGCAGTACCGGCGAATCGTTGGACACCTGCACGGCGTCGCGGATATAGCGCGAGAGGTCGGCGTCGGCGTAGACGATTTCCATGGCGCGGCCACCGAGCACGTAGCTCGGGCGGACCACCAGCGGATAGCCGATCTCACGGGCCAGCGCCAGCGCTTCGTCGGCGTTGCGCGCGGTGCGGTTCGGCGGCTGCTTGAGCTTCAGCTTTTCGATGAGCTGCTGGAAGCGCTCACGGTCTTCCGCCAGGTCGATCGACTCTGCCGAGGTACCGATGACCGGCACGCCGGCGGCTTCGAGCGCACGCGCCAGCTTGAGCGGGGTCTGACCGCCGTACTGCACGATGACGCCCTTGGGCTTCTCGAGGTCGACGATCTCCAGCACGTCTTCGAGCGTCAGCGGCTCGAAATACAGGCGGTCGGAGGTGTCGTAGTCGGTCGAGACGGTTTCCGGGTTGCAGTTGACCATGATGGTTTCGAAACCATCCTCGCGCAGCGCGAGCGCCGCGTGCACGCAGCAGTAGTCGAACTCGATACCCTGGCCGATGCGGTTCGGACCGCCGCCCAGCACGATGATCTTGTCGCGGTTGGTCGGGTTGGCCTCGCACTCTTCCTCGTACGTGGAATACATGTACGCGGTGGTGGTGGCGAACTCGGCGGCGCAGGAGTCGACGCGCTTGTAGACCGGGCGGACGCCCAGCGTACGACGCACGTGACGCACGGCGGCTTCGTTGGTGTCGACCAGCTCGGCCAGACGCGCATCGGAGAAGCCCATGCGCTTGAGCTCGCGCATGCGCGGTTCGTCCAGCGCGGTCAGGCCCTGGCGCTGCACTTCGCCTTCGGTCATCACGATGTCTTCGAACGCGGCCAGGAACCACGGATCGATACGCGTCAGCGCATAGACCTCTTCCAGCGACAGGCCGGCGCGGAAGGCATCGGCCACGTGGAACACGCGGTCCGGACGCGGCTCGCGCAGTTCGCGCTTGAGCGTCTGGAAACCTTCTTCGCTACCGATGTCCAGGCCGGTGGGGTTGAGGCCGGTCTTGCCGATCTCGAGGCCACGCAGAGCCTTCTGCATCGACTCGGTGAAGGTACGACCCATCGCCATCACCTCGCCCACCGATTTCATCTGGGTGGTGAGGCGCGCGTCGGCGGCCGGGAACTTCTCGAAAGCGAAGCGCGGGATCTTGGTGACGACGTAATCGATGGACGGCTCGAACGAGGCCGGGGTGAGACCGCCGGTGATGTCGTTCTTCAGTTCGTCCAGCGTGTAACCGACAGCGAGCTTGGCGGCGACCTTGGCGATCGGAAAGCCGGTGGCCTTGGAGGCCAGTGCCGACGAACGCGACACGCGCGGGTTCATCTCGATGACGACCACGCGGCCGTCTTCGGCGTTGATACCGAACTGCACGTTGGAACCGCCGGTATCCACACCGATCTTGCGCAGGACCGCGATGGAGGCGTTTCGCAGGCGCTGATATTCCTTGTCGGTCAGCGTCTGTGCCGGCGCGACGGTGATCGAGTCGCCCGTGTGCACGCCCATCGGATCGAAGTTTTCGATCGAGCAGACGATGATGCAGTTGTCCGCCTTGTCGCGGACCACTTCCATCTCGAATTCCTTCCAGCCCAGCACCGACTCTTCGACCAGCACTTCGTGCACGGGCGAGAGTTCGAGGCCGCGGCCGACGATCTCGACGAATTCTTCCTTGTTGTATGCGATGCCGCCACCCGAACCACCCAGCGTGAAGCTGGGGCGGATGATGGTCGGGAAGCCGACCGTGGCCTGGATTTCCAGCGCCTGTTCCATCGAGCGGGCGACCTCGGCCTTCGGGCACTCCAGACCGATCTCGGCCATGGCGATGCGGAACAGGTTGCGGTCTTCCGCCATGCGGATGGCTTCGCGCGACGCGCCGATCAGCTCGACGTTGTATTTCTCGAGCACGCCGTTGTCGGCGAGGTCGAGGGCGCAATTCAGGCCGGTCTGGCCGCCCATCGTCGGCAGGATCGCGTCGGGGCGCTCCTTGGCGATGATGCGCTCCACCGTCTGCCAGTTGATCGGCTCGATGTAGACGGCATGGGCCGTGTCCGGGTCGGTCATGATCGTCGCCGGGTTCGAATTGACCAGGACGACGCGGTAACCCTCTTCCTTCAGCGCCTTGCAGGCCTGGGCGCCGGAATAGTCGAACTCGCAGGCCTGGCCGATGACGATCGGGCCGGCACCGATGACGAGGATGGTCTTGATGTCTGTGCGCTTGGGCATGGTATCTCTCGCAAACGAAGCGGATGGATGAGTGGAAGGGCCAGCGGCGCGTCAGGACGCGCGCTTGGCCTTGTGCTCTTCCATCGAGGCGATGAACGTGTCGAACAGGTAACCGACGTCCTCCGGACCGGGGCTGGCTTCCGGGTGTCCCTGGAAACAGAACGCGGGGCGATCCGTCAGGGCGAAGCCCTGCAGCGAGCCGTCGAACAGCGAGGTGTGGGTGACGCGCACGTTGGCCGGCAGCGTGGCCGGATCCACCGCGAAGCCGTGGTTCTGCGAGCTGATCAGCACGCGGCCGGTGTCGTGATCCTTCACCGGATGATTGGCGCCGTGGTGACCGAACTTCATCTTCAGCGTCTTCGCGCCGACGGCCAGCGCCAGGATCTGATGTCCCAGGCAGATGCCGAACAGCGGGATCTTGGTATCGAGGATCCGCTTCGTCGCTTCGATCGCGTAGTCGCACGCGGCCGGGTCGCCCGGGCCATTGGCCAGGAAGACGCCGTCCGGATTCATCGCCAGCACATCGTCGGCGGGCGTCTGCGCCGGCACCACGGTGATGTCGACACCGCGGCCGGCGAGCAGGCGCAGGATGTTCTGCTTCACACCGAAGTCGTAGGCGACGACCCTGAACTTCTTCGGCGCGTTGTAGAACGCCTGCTTGTCGAGGTCGTACACACCTTCAGACCACTGATAGGTCCGGGTGGTGCTGACGACCTTGGCGAGGTCCATGCCATTGAGGCCTTCGAAGCCGCGCGCCTTGGCGACGGCGGCATCGGCGTCGATCGCGTCACCGGCGACGATGCAGCCGCTCAGCGCGCCCTTCTCGCGAAGGATGCGTGTGAGGCGACGCGTGTCGATACCGGCGATGGCGACGATGCCGTTGCGCTCGAGATACTGCGGCAGGGGCTCGACGCTGCGCCAGTTGCTGGCAAGGCGCGGCACGTCGCGGACGATGAGGCCCGCCGCGTGGACGCGGTCGGCTTCGACGTCGACATCGTTGGTGCCGGTGTTGCCGATGTGCGGATAGGTCAGCGTGACGATCTGACGGGAGTACGAGGGGTCGGTCAGGATTTCCTGATAACCGGTCATGGCGGTGTTGAACACCACCTCACCAATCGTCTCACCACGGGCACCGACCGCGTGGCCGTGAAAAATGCTGCCGTCTTCGAGAGCAAGCAGAGCAGGAGTACGCATGGGATGGCCGCCTTCGGGTGCAGCAAAGCCCGCAAGCCTGCATTTAGCGGCTCGTGGGCCTTGGGGATATAGGGGTCGCTGGGCGGGTAAGAATGATAGGCGCCAGGGCCCGTTTTGTCCACCGCAAAACGATGAACGACCCTGCGGCGGAATATCGCTGGTGAACAGGTCCGACGCGATACAATGGCGCCCGAGCCAGACCACCGAGAACCACCGCATGCTGCTCGACCCCGCCCGCCTGGACCGTCCCGACACCGACATCCGGCACGAGCCCTTTTCGTTCATGATCGCCCACGGCCAGCTGCCGGACGAGTCGCGATCCGAACTGGACCGCGACTTCCCGCAATACACCAGCGCCGGCTTCTTCCCCTACGACGCCAGCGACTGCGGCCCGTCCGTGAACGAGCTGGTCAAGCAGATGACCTCGCGCCAGTTCTCTTCCGCCATCGGTAAACACCTCGGCATTCCCGGCCTGGAGAACTATCCCACCCTGGTCACGATCTGCCGCCTGCTCAACCGCCGGCACGGCACCATCCACACCGACAGCAAGTCCAAGATCGCCACCGCGCTGATCTACCTCAACCCGATGTGGCCGGATACCAGCGACGGCTGCCTCCGTTTCCTCAGCTCGATCAATGACATCGACGACATCGTCGCGCCGGAGCTGAAGCCGCTTTACGGGGAGTTCGCCGTGTTCCGCCGGGCCGAGAACTCCTTCCATGGTCACCTGCCCTATGAGGGCGAGCGCCGGGTCATTCAGGTCGCCTGGCTGACCTCCGAAGAGGAGAAAGCCCGCAAGACCAAGCGGGGCAAGTTCTCGCGGGTCTTCAAGAAGATCTTCGGAAAGCTGGACCGGAAGGTGGGTGCCGATCGCGACCGGAACGCCTCGCATCCGGACTGAGTTTGGCTGAATTCGTCGGCGGGCGGGCTCTCGCCAGAGCCGATCTTCCGTCCCTCACCGCACCCCGAACCACCAGCCGACGAACACGGCAAACACGCCGTACAGCGCGCCGATCGGCATCAGCCAGCGCGCTTCCACCGACCCATGCCGGAACATCGCCCACAACGCGATCACCGCCACCATCGTGACGCCGCCAGCCACGATCAGCGGCGTATCGAACAGCCACGGCGTAGCGAACAACGCCATCGAGCTCGGAATGGTCGCCTGAATCATCATGGCGCCGGAGATGTTGGCCAGCGCCAGCCGCTCCTTGCCCTGGCGCACCCAGATCAGTGCGTTCACCGTTTCGGGCAGTTCGGTCGCCACGGGGCTCAGCACCAGCGCGACGATGTGCGGCGACAGGTGGAAGAATTCACCGAAGGCTTCGAGCTGCCACACGAAGGTGCGCGACGCGATGGCGATGACGATCAACGCCAGGCTGGTTTGCAGCGCGATCCAGCCCATCGTCGGATCGGCGTCATTCGGGCGGAAGGTCAGAGGCTCGAGCTCTTCCTCCTCAGGCGCCGTGCTGTCGTCACGCATCTCGCGCCACACGTAGGCCACGTACGCGAGCAGGAAAAGCACGCCGAGCCAGGGCTTCCATGCGAACGCGACGAGACCCAGGCCGACTTTTACGACGAAGATCGCAAGGAACCACGACTGATCGCGCGCGAGACGCTGGTTATCGACACGCACCCGGAGGTCGGGGCGCTTCAGGCGCTTACGGCCCGCATACAGAGCGAATCCGACCACGGCGTACGCGATGGTCGCGAGTACCAGTGGTCCCCCGAGGGCCGCACCGACGCCGATATCCTTAGCCGCGGCATCCTTACCGAACATCACGGCGACGAACGTCACCGCGCTTTCGGGAAGCGCCGTACCGAAGGCCGCGAGGACCGTACCGGTAGCGGTGGCGCCGAGGTTGAGCTTGCGCCCGAACCATTCGACGCCGTTGACGAAGTATTCGCACGCGAAATAGATGGCCCCGGCCGAAACCAGGAAGAGAAAGCATGTCAGCAGCATGTTTTATCTAAGGCCGAGCGAGCGAGAAAATACCGATGGCTCAACGACACCGCTCGCCCGGCCTGGGTAAGCATGTCGCTGGCCAAAGGTCTCGCCGGGCCGGCAACGCACCGTGTGTGCGTCGCTGCCGTTCGCGCCATGGGGCACAAGGCCACCAAGTCTGTTGACGCGAACTCTCCTGGGTACGGAGATGGCTACTCCCCAATGACTTCGGGGCGGATGTTAACACGTGCTCTCAGATCAGGTGAGAGCGATTCTTACGCAGAGCATCAAACCTTTGCGGCGATCACGTCTTCGATCGTCCAGGTCCCCGGCGCACGCCCGGCGATCCACGCTGCGGACTCCAGCGCGCCGCGCGCAAAGATGGACCGATCCGTCGCGCGATGCCCCAGCTCGATACGCTCGCCCTGCCCCATCAGCAACGCCTGGTGCTCGCCGACGATATCGCCGCCACGTACGACGGCGAAGCCGATCGTCCCTGCCTTACGCGCGCCGGGACGGCCCTCTCTCGAATAGACGGCCAATTCATCCAGCGTCGCGCCACGCCCCGCGGCAGCGGCATGCCCCATTGCCAGCGCGGTACCCGACGGAGCGTCTTCCTTCCGGTTGTGATGGGCCTCGACGATATCGAGGTCCCAGCCAGGCAGTGCCGCGGCGGCTTCACGAAGCAGCCGCGTCAGAACGGCGACACCGAGACTGAAATTGGCGGCATGCAGCACAGCGATGCGTTCCGATGCTTTCGCGAGGCGCTCGGTCTGCTCAGGACCGAGGCCGGTACTGCCGGTCACCAGTGACGCACCACTCGTCTCACAGTAGTCCAGCGCGGAGGCGAGACCCTCCGGACCGCTGAAGTCGATGACGACGTCGATGTCGGAAGCGTCGGTCCAGTCGCTGAAGCGAAGCGCCGACACGTCGCCATAGGCCGCCTTGCCCAGACGCACGGAGTTCGACGAGACGATGGCGCGAACGAGTTCGAAGCGTTCGTCGTCGCGGACAAGACCGAGCAGCGCATGGCCCATCCGGCCGGAGGCGCCGCTGACGGCGAGACGGACGGGACGGGTCATGAAGTGACCCTGGACCAGAAGTCTTTCACCCCATCGATGAACGTCGTCGAGCGCGGCGTATGCTTCGCCGCCTCTTCGCCGACGAACGTCGCTTCGAGCTGGGTAAGCAACTCGCGCTGCTCCTTGGTCAGGCGAACCGGCGTCTCGACCACGACGGTGCACACCAGGTCACCCGTACGGCCGCCGCGAACGGACTTCGCCCCCCGACCGCGCATGCGGAACTGATGTCCCGTCTGCGTCTCGGGCGGCACGTTGACGGCCACTTCGCCCTCGAGCGTCGGGACCATCAGTTCGGTACCGAGCGCGGCCTGAGCGAACCGAATCGGCACTTCGCAATACAGATCGCTGCCATCGCGCTGGAAGATCGCGTGCTCGCGCACACGCACTTCCACGTACAGATCGCCTGACGGTGAACCGGCCGGGCCGGCTTCGCCCTGCCCGGTCAGACGGATGCGGTCGCCGTTGTCGACGCCGGCCGGAATCTGCACCGACAGCGTGCGTTCTTCTTCCAGACGGCCTTCGCCGTGGCATTTCTTGCAGGGCTTGTCGATCTTCTGGCCGGAGCCGTGACAGGTCGGGCAAGCCTGCTGAATCGAGAAGATGCCGTTCTGCATGCGCACGCGGCCATGGCCGGCGCAGGTGCTGCATTTGGAGACCTTGCCGTCCTCCGAGCCGCTCCCGTTGCAGTGATGGCAATTGACCTGGGTCGGAATCTCGATCTTCTTCTCGACGCCGAACACGGCTTCCTCGAGATCCAGATCCATCATGTAGCGCAGGTCGGCACCGCGACGCGCACGCTGGCGTCCGCCGCCACCGCCGAAGATGTCCCCAAAGATATCGCCAAAGATATCGCCGACGTCGCCAAAACCGGCGCCGCCGCCACGACCGAAGCCACCGCCTTCGAAGGCGGCATGGCCATGCTGATCGTACGCCGCGCGCTTCTGCGCATCGGACAGTACGTCGTAGGCCTCCTTGGCTTCCTTGAACTTCTCGATCGCAGTCGGATCGTCCGGATTGCGGTCGGGGTGGTACTTCATCGCCACGCGACGGAAGGTCGTTTTGAGGTCGCCCTCGGTCACGGTGCGCTCGACACCGAGAATTTCGTAGTAGTCGCGCTTGCTGCTCATTACACGCTTGCTTTCCCTGGACGGACGAACGCGCCGAGAGGTTTCCCTTCGACGCGATCGTACCGGTTAACCGTTGGCACACCGCGGGCGCCGGGCCCGCGGTGTGCCGTTGCTCCACAGGACGAAATTACTTCTTCTCGTCCTTGACCTCGGTGAACTCGGCGTCCACCACGTCGTCCGGCTGAGCCGAGCCGCCGCCCGGTGCCGATTGCTGCGCGGTGTCCTGCGTGCCGCCACTGGACTGAGCCGCGGCGGACAGCGCCTGAGCGACCTGCTCCAGGTTGGTGATCTTCGCCTCGATGACGTCCTTGTCTTCGCCGGTCAGCGCCTTCTCGAGTTCCGACACCGCGCCGTCGATGCTGGCGAGCTGCTCGGCCGGGATCTTGCCGCCGTGCTCCTTGAGCTGGCTGCGCGTGGCATGGACGAGCTGGTCACCCTTGTTACGCGTCTGCACCAGGTCGTGGAACTTACGGTCTTCTTCGCGATTGGCTTCCGCATCGGCGACCATGCGTGCGACTTCGTCATCCGACAGGCCCGAGCCGGCCTTGATCTCGATCTTCTGTTCCTTGCCCGTGTCCTTGTCCTTCGCGGACACGTGCAGGATGCCGTTGGCGTCGATGTCGAAGGTCACTTCGATCTGCGGCTGACCGCGCGGTGCCGAACGGATGCCGGACAGGTCGAACTTGCCCAGCGACTTGTTCGCATTGGCACGCTCGCGCTCACCCTGCAGCACGTGCACGGTCACGGCGGTCTGGTTGTCGTCGGCGGTCGAGAAGGTCTGCGAGGCCTTGGTCGGCACCGTGGTGTTCTTCTCGATGAGCTTGGTCATCACGCCGCCCATCGTCTCAATACCGAGCGACAGCGGGGTCACGTCGAGCAGCAGAACATCCTTGACCGTACCGCCCAGCACGCCGCCCTGAATCGCGGCGCCGACGGCGACGGCTTCATCCGGGTTGACGTCCTTGCGCGCTTCCTTGCCGAAGAAGTCCTTCACGGCTTCCTGGACCTTGGGCATGCGGGTCTGACCACCGACGAGGATCACCTCGTTGATGTCGGAGATCTTCAGGCCGGCATCGTTCAGCGCCGTGCGGCACGGATCGATGGTGCCCTTGACCAGGTCTTCCACCAGCGACTCCAGCTTGGCGCGGGTCAGCTTGATGTTCAGATGCTTCGGACCCGTCGCATCGGCCGTGACGTACGGCAGGTTGACGTCGGTCTGGTGCGCGGACGAGAGCTCGATCTTGGCGCGCTCGGCGGCGTCCTTCAGACGCTGCAGGGCGAGCTGATCCTTGCGCAGGTCGATGCCCTGCTCCTTCTTGAACTCTTCCACGAGGTAATCGATGACGCGGTTGTCGAAATCTTCGCCGCCGAGGAAGGTGTTGCCGTTGGTCGAGAGCACTTCGAACTGCTTCTCGCCGTCGACGTTGGCGATTTCGATGATGGACACGTCGAACGTGCCGCCGCCCAGATCGTACACGGCGATCTTGCGGTCGGCCGTCGAGGTCTTGTCCAGACCGTAAGCCAGCGCGGCAGCGGTGGGCTCGTTGATGATGCGCTTGACCTCGAGGCCCGCGATCTTGCCGGCGTCCTTGGTGGCCTGGCGCTGGCTGTCGTTGAAGTAGGCCGGCACGGTGATGACGGCCTCGGTCACGGCCTCGCCAAGGAAATCCTCGGCGGTCTTCTTCATCTTCATGAGGACCTTCGCGGACACTTCCTGCGGGGCCATCTTCTTGCCATCGGCGGTCTGCACCCATGCGTCGCCGTTATCGTGCGCGACGATGCCGTAAGGAACCAGTTTTAGGTCCTTCTGGACTTCGGCGTCGGTGAACTTGCGGCCGATGAGGCGCTTCACCGCGTAGAAGGTGTTCTTGGGGTTGGTGACGCTCTGACGCTTGGCCGGCGCACCCACCAGGACTTCGTTGTCCTTGGTGAAAGCGACGATGGACGGCGTGGTGCGATCGCCCTCAGCGTTTTCGATAACGCGCGCGGTCGAACCTTCCATCACTGCGACGCAGGAGTTGGTCGTACCGAGGTCGATGCCGATGATCTTGGCCATTGAAGTTGCTCCGTATTTCTAAGCGGCCCCCGCGGCCGCGACTGGTTTGGAAAATGGGGGTGTGCCCCATCGATTCAATATCTGGTGAGACTCCCCGCGGCGCGAAACCGACGCCGGACGGGGTTTGGTTCAGTTGTCGCGAACCACCGCCACGAGAGCCGGACGCAACAGGCGGTCGTTCAGCACGAACCCCTTCTGCACCACGGCCACCACGGTGTTCGGCGCGTGCTCGTTCGATTCGACCGAGCTGATCGCCTGGTGATGCTCCGGGTTGAACGGCTGATGCAGCGGGTCGACGACCGAAAGGCCGTTGGCCTGGGTCACCTTCTCCAGCTGCTTCAGCGACATTTCCAGCCCCTCGCGCAGCGTCTTCGCGTCGGCCGTCTGATTGGCCAGGCCCAGCGCGATGCCGTCGTACACCGGCAGCAGGTCGCCCAGCAGCTTCTCGTTGGCGAAACGGCGGGCCTGGTCGAGGTCACGCTGCATGCGGCGGCGCTGGTTCTCGATCTCCGCCTTCTCGCGCAGGACCGTCTCGCGGGCCTGGGCCAGCTCGACTTCCATCGCGGCAAGCTGGGCGTTCAGCGCGTCGAGCTCGGACTGTGCGCCGTTCTCGTCGACACCGCCGTCCTGCGCCTGATCCGGCGCATGGGGATCGTTGTTCTGCATGGTTACTCCAAATGTCAGCTTCACGGCCCTCCGTCGGGAAGGGCCGAACATTCGCGGGAAATACTAAACCCGCCTCCCGTGCCGGTTTATGAGGTCGCCGCGGCGCGATTCAAGGCGTCACTGAGCAGTCCGGCCGTGGCTTGTACCACGGGAATCACCCGCTCATATGCCATACGCGTCGGTCCAATAACTCCGATCGCGCCCAGCATCCGGCCGCTGGTGCCGTAGGTAGCGGTGACGATACTGCACCCGTCGAGGGCGGAAAAACCGGATTCCTCGCCGATGAACAGGCGCACGCCGGGCGCCTGGACGCACATTTCCATCAGCTGAAGCAGATCGCGCTTCTGCTGGAAGGCGTCGAAGAGGTCGCGAAGCCGCTCGATATCGGCCAGCTCCGAGTACCCCATGAGATTGGTCTGACCGCTCACCAGCACGTCGTCCGCATCCTCGACGGGCGTGAACGACGCGGTGGCCAGCTCCACCACGCTGGCCAGCTGGCGATTGAGCTCGCCCCCGGCCTCGCGCAACTCGGTGGCGAGGTGCGCCCGGATGTCCGCCAGACGGAAGCCGGCGAACTGAGCGTTGAGATAGTTGGCCGCCTGCTCCAGCTCCGTGGCATCCAGCGGCCGTGCCAGCTGAACCACCCGGTTCTGCACCTGGTTGTCCGAGAACACCAGGATCACGAGGACCCGGGCGTCGGGCAGATTGACGAAATCGATGTGGCGCAGCGGGAAATCGCCCTGGCGCGGCACCGTGACCACGCCGGCGAAGCGGGTCATCGCCGAAAGCAGGTTCGAGACATTGCCCAGCAGGTCGCGCGTGGTCGTCTGATGCGGTGGCAGCCCGCCCTGCAGGCGGGCCATGTCGTCGCGCGGCAACGGCTTCAGTTCGAGCAGGCTGTCGACGAACAGACGAAGGCCGCGCGGCGTCGGAATACGCCCCGCCGAGGTGTGGGGCGATGCCACGAGGCCCGCTTCTTCCAGGTCCGCCATGATGTTGCGGATGGTCGCCGGACTCACTTCCAGGCCGGACGAACGCGCCAGCGTGCGTGAGCCCACCGGCTCACCGTCGGAAAGGTATTGCGATATGAGGGTCCGCAGCAGCCGGCGCGCTCGTGCATCGATGTCGTGACCGGAGAACGGATTCATGCGCCTGGCTGGTGTGGGAAAGGGGTTGGAAGCTCGCGCTATCAATAAGGTCTCGCCGCCTCGCTTGCAAGTCTCGGCTTATGCGACTCGCCTCCCGCTACAATCGGCGCGATTCCATCCGCCGCCTGGTCCTCATGCTCACGTCGCTCTACGTCCGCCAGTTCGCCGTCGTCGAAGAAGCCGAGATCGCCTTCGGTCCGGGCCTCACCGTGGTCAGCGGCGAGACCGGCGCGGGCAAGTCCCTGCTGGTGGATGCCCTGATGCTGCTGGCGGGCGCCCGCGCGGACAGCGGCATGGTCCGGGCCGGCAGCGACCGCGCCGAGCTGGCCGCCGAATTCGACCTCACCGGCCTGCCCGAAGCCACCCAGTGGCTCCGCCAGGAAGAACTGGACGATGGCGAGACCTGCCAGCTGCGTCGGGTGATCCGCACGGAGGGCAGCTCGCGCGGCTGGATCAACGGCCGCCCGGCCAGCCTCGCCCAGATGTCGGCGCTGGCCTCGCTGATCGTCGAGATCCACGGCCAGCATGAGCACCAGGCCCTGCTTTCGCGCCAGCATCAGATGGCTTTGCTGGACGCCTACGCGGGCAACGAGGTCTTGCAGACGAGCGTCCGCGACACGGCCAAAGCCTGGCGCGACGCCGTGGCGCGCATCCGCACGCTGTCCGGCGGCGATGACCGCGAGCGCCAGATCGAGCTGCTCGCCCACGAACTGGAAGAACTCGAC
Organism: Luteibacter sp. 1214; assembly: GCF_031455395.1. NCBI lineage: Bacteria > Pseudomonadati > Pseudomonadota > Gammaproteobacteria > Lysobacterales > Rhodanobacteraceae > Luteibacter > Luteibacter sp. 1214. Next base: position 299,218 of record NZ_JAVDSQ010000005.1, on the reverse strand, counting down.
CGCTGGGCCCTCGCGCCCGCCGCGCTCGAAGACCTCGAAGCCCAGCATCGCCGGCTGGCCAATGCCGGCCGGCTGGCCGAGGGCGCCAATGGCGTCGTTGAAATCCTCGACGGCGAAAGCGAATTCGCTGTCGGCCGCGCGCTGTTGCGCGCCCATGCCGAGGTGTCGCGCCTGGCCGAGCTGGACGCCTCGCTCGTCCCGACCCTGGATCTGCTCGACAGCGCCCAGATTCAGGTCGGCGAAGCCGTCGACGGCCTCAGCCGCTACGCGCAGGATGTCGAACTGGATCCCGAACGGCTGGCCGAGGTGGACACCCACCTCACCCACCTTCACGACCTCGCCCGCCGCTACCGCCTGCCCATCGAGGAACTGACGGCCAAGGCCGAGGAAGTCCGCGAGCGCCTTGCCGAACTGGAAGGCGCCGGTGATGCGCTCGACCGCCTGGGTCGCGAGCGCGATCGTCTGCGCAAGGCATGGGATGACGCGGCGTCGTCGCTGTCGAAAGCCCGCGCCGACGCCGCCGGTCGACTCGGCGGCACGGTGGCCGCGTTGATGGGTGAGCTGGGCATGGGCGGTGGCCGTCTCGAAGTGTCGCTCGAGCCGGCCGAGGGCGACGACCCGGATCCGCAGGGCCGCGAGCGCTGCGAACTGCTGGTCAGCGCCAACCCCGGCCAGCCGCCACGCCCGTTGCGCAAGGTGGCCTCGGGTGGCGAACTCGCCCGCATCAGTCTGGCGATCGAAGTCGCGACGCTGGGCAACGACAACATCGGCTGCATGATCTTCGACGAAGTGGACACCGGCATCGGCGGTGCCGTCGCCGAGGTGGTCGGCCAGAAGCTGCGCGCGCTGGGCGAGAAGGTGCAGGTACTCTGCGTCACCCACCTGCCGCAGGTGGCGGCGCAAGGTCACTCACACCTGCGCGTGGCCAAGGAGAGCGACGGCGATTCGACCCGTACGCGTATCCATCCGCTGGATGCATCCGGCCGTCGTGACGAGCTGTCGCGCATGCTGGGTGGCGTCGAGATTACGAAGGAGACGCGGGCGCACGCGAAGAAAATGCTGGATCGGGCTCAGGGGTGACCGTCAGGTCCTGATGAGCCCCCGCTCCTGAGCCATCCGATAAAGGTCCAGCTCCGACCCGGCATTGAGCTTGTTCATCACCGCCGCCCGGTGGATGTAAATCGTCTTCTGCCCGATCCCCAGTTCCGCCGCGACCTGTTTCGGCGCGCGGCCGGCCGCGAGTAAGAGGAATACCTCCCGCTCTCGTGCCGTCAGGCGGCTAAACGGATCCAGATCCGCCGAAGGCCGTCCCGAGCGCCGCTGCCGCAGATCCGAACTGAGATATTGCTCACCGCTAAGCACCGAACGCACCGCGGCGACAAGTTCCTCGGGCGCGACACCCTTGGTCACATAGCCGCGCGCACCGCGACGCAGCGCCTCGGAAACGTAAGGTTCGCCGTCGTGCATGCTCAGGACGACGATCTTCATCCCGGGCGAAATGCTCGCGAGATGCTCGATCAGCGGGAGGCCGCTACCGTCGGGAAGCGACAGATCCACCGCCACCAGGTCGGGGCGATGCTGGGTGACCGCATCGACAGCCTCGTCGGCATTGCGGGCTTCGGCAACGACGTCCAGATCGGGTTCAAGCTCGATGAGTCGCTTGAAACCCTCACGGACGATGGCATGGTCATCTACAAGAGCGATTCTTGGCATGCACAGAATGTAACAGGCAATCCCGACGCGTGCGTATGGGCGACGCCGAGCGTCGGGCCGGCACATCCGCCGTGTAACATTCGGGCATGCGACTACACGCGCCTTCCCGATTCGCCGGTCCCCTGCTAGCGCTCGCCTACGCGACGATCTGGATCATGCTCTGGCCTACCGAGCAGCCCTACTGGGTGCTGCCGTTTGGCCTGCGATTCGGTGCGCTGCTACTCACCCGCACCCGCAACTGGTTCTGGATCCTCGGAGCGGAACTCGCCGGCAGCATGATCTGCGAATGGCGCAGCGGCCTGCCCATCGGCGGCGCCGGCTTTCTGCTCGGCGACGCGCCGGAGCCCCTCATGGTCGCCGCGTGCCTGTGGCTGCTTCGTCGCGCCCACCTGCACGCCAGCCTGGGCACCCCGGAAGACGTCGCCCGCCTGCTGCTCTCGGCGATGGTGACGGCCACGGTCGCCACCGCCGGCAACGCCGCCATGATGGCCTCGCTGCACCCGGCCGCGCCGGTCGAGATGCTGGGCACCACCTTCGGCAGCGACCTGCTCGGTAACTACCTCGGCGTACTGCTGGTCGTGCCGGTGATGATCCTCGTCTTCCGCGAGCGCCCCACGCAATCGTCCATGGCCGAGCTCCTGCTCGACGGCCTGCTCGTCATGCTGCCCTCGCTGGCCATCCTGATCACCCTGGCCGAGTATTCTCCGCAGCCGCAGTTCGCCCGCGTGCTGTCACTGGCACCGGTGCTCTTCTTCGCCTTCCGTCATGGCTGGCGTGGCGCGGGCCTGGCCATGCTCATCACCAGCGTGGGCCTGAATGTCACCGAAGACATGATCGGCCGCGGCGCTCCCACGGCGGCGGCCCATCTGTTCCTTGCCGTGGCCGGCACCGGCACGCTGATGCTCGGCGCAGCCACCGACGCGCTTCGCCGCAGCAGCGAGCGCGTCGCCCAGCAGAACACCCACCTCGCCGCCGCCAACCAGCGCCTGGATCAGCTGGCCCGTCAGCTGCGCGACGCCGCCCGCGGCAACCTCCAGGCGGAGGAAAACCTGCGCCGACACATGGCCGCCGAGCTTCACGACGAACTCGGACAGAACCTCACCGCGATCCAGACCCACCTGAAACTGGCCCAGGCGCGGCTAGGCAGCGCGGGCATGGAAGACATCGGTAAATCCATCAACGGCATCCTCGGGCACATGCGCAAGGCGCTGCACAAGATGCTCGACAGCCTGCGCCCCTCGGTGCTCGACGAGTTCGGATTGCTGCGCGCACTGGACGAAGGCCCGATCCGCGACATGCTGACCGCCGCAGGCATCCACTACGTCACCGACCTGCGGGGCGAGCCCCGCCTGTTGGACGAGGACACGCTGACCGCGATCTACCGCGTCGTCCAGGAGAGCGCGACCAACGTCGTCCGCCACTCCGGCGCCAGCCGGATGGCCCTGCGCCTGCGGATCGGCATGCGTGACAGCGGTCCGGTCGCCATCCTCGACATTCGTGACGACGGCACCGGCCTGCCCTCCACCCCCAAACCCGCAAGAACCGACGGCGGCGGGCGCGGACTACAGGGCATGAGTGACCGAATCACCGCGCTTGGAGGGCTCTTCCGGATCCGTCCAGAACCCGTCGGACTGCACCTTCGCGTGTTGCTCCGCAGCACAAGTATCGGAATGAGCATAGGAAATTTTCCAATACCGGGTCAGTGAACACTTCGTTACGATCCCATTATCGATGTGGGGGAGCCGCCGTCGAGAGACGGTGAGCCCAGGTCGGTCGTGGGGACGATCGACCTGATGAGGCGACAGGATGTCGGCCTCGCCGGTTCGAAGTGGGCAGACGTGAATCCAGCGAGCAACTCGCGATCCACGTTCCACAACGAAGCGGATCAAGCCGCCGGTGGACAGGAGTCCGCCGGCGGCGTTTTTTATGGGCGCCCGAAATGTCGCCGCCAACACCCATCGCCTGAATCACGCCCACGAAAAAGGCCCCCGAAGGGGCCCTCTCACCGCGAGCGAAAGCCTGACTCAGCGCTTCTTCTTGGGCCGCACGTACAGCACCAGGCTGTGGTCTTCGATGACGTATCCGTGGCGGTCGGCGATCTCGTGCTGGAGGCGTTCGATCTCCTCGCTGATGAACTCGATCACTTTCCCGCTGTCAACGTCGATCATGTGGTCATGATGCTTGCCGCGGTCCAGCTCGTAAACGGCCTGCCCACCTTCGAAGTTGTGCTTCATCACGATGCCGGCAGCTTCGAACTGGGTCAGCACCCGATACACCGTGGCAAGCCCGATGTCCTCATGGTGCGCAAGCAGACGCTTGTAGATGTCTTCAGCCGTGAGGTGGCGCTCGTCCGCCTCTTCGAAGATCTGCAGGATCCGCATGCGCGGATGTGTGACTTTGAGCCCCGCCCTGCGGAGCTCTTTGGTTTCCTGGTCCATATAGACCCCCTCGCGGTGCCGTCAGGCGCTTAGTGTATCATCGCAGGCTTCACGATCCGGACGTTACTACGCATGCATAAGCTCATCCGCACGCTGGGTTTGGCCATGATGGCGGTTGCCATCGCGGGCTGTGGCCTCGTCTATACCCCCGACGTGCAGCAGGGCAACCTGCTAGACAAGAAAAACGTCGACCAGCTGCAGCCGGGCATGACCAAGCGTCAGGTCCTGGTGCTGCTGGGCACCCCCTCGGTCACCTCGCCTTTTGACCAGGATCGCTGGGATTACGTGTCCACCTTCTCCCACCGCGGCCAGAAGATGACCACCCGTACGCTCACCCTGACCTTCAACAATGACACGCTGGTCCGCACCGAAGGCGATTTCTTCGCCCAGGACGCGCAGCAGCTGCTGAAGGACTCCGAGAAGTACAAGGCCAATCCGGTCGGCGGCGCCCAAGGTGACAAGAACACCAGCGCTGACGACAAGAAGGACGACGGTGGCGTGTTCGGTGGCGGCTCGTCGGACGACAAGAAGTAAGAAGCCGGCAGGTTCAGGCGCCGCGTTTCGCGCGGCGCCGCCTGGCCTCCATCGGATCCAGGATCAGCGGCCGGTAGATCTCCACCCGGTCGCCTTCCTTCAGCACACGATCCGCATCCACCTTCTTCGAGAAGATGCCCAGACGGGTAGCATCGGGCGCCACACCTTCGGGCAGCTGCGCACGGGCCAGCTCAATGGCCTGCCAGACGGTCGTCCCTGACGGCACGACGAGGCGAACCACCCGCTGCGCTTCCGGTCCCGCGTAGGCCACTTCGACGTTCAGGTCAGCCATACTCGCGGCGTGCCTCGTCGCAAAAGTCGTCGACCATCCGGTTGGCGAGTTGCTGAAACCCCATCTTCAGTACGGACCCGCCGAGGCCGGCGTAGTCGAAATCCAGTGCCAGGGCGATCTTGCAGCCCACGTCACCCAGGGCCTGGAAGGTGAACAAGCCATCGAGCGAGCGGAACGGCCCCTCCACGAACTGCATGGTCAGCCGCTCCGGCCGCACCGTGGTATTGCGGGTGGTAAAGCTCTGCCGCATGCCGGCGAACTTGAGATCCAGCCGGGCGACCAGCACATCGTCACCCCGCTCGATCACGGTGGCAGCGTCACACCACCCGAAGCGCTTTGGGTATGCTTCCACATCGTTGACCAGGTCGAACATCTGCGCGGGCGTGAAAGGCACGATCGCACTGCGGCGGATTTCAATCATGAACTGACCTCGTCTTATGTGCCGGCAAACGGACCCGCCGGCCTTGTATCAGGGACTCGAGAGACCGATTTTAGCGGACATGGCAAAAGCGAAACCGAAGGACACGGAAAAAGAAGGCGGCGGCACGATCGCGCTGAACAAGCGCGCGCGCCACGAATACCACATCGACCAGCGCTTCGAATGCGGCATGGCCCTCGAGGGCTGGGAGCTGAAGTCGCTGCGTGCCGGCCGGATCAATTTTGGCGAAGGTTGCTACGCGATCATCCAGCACGGTGAGGTCTTCCTCGTCGGGGCCCAGATCCCGCCCCTGATCAGCGCTTCCACCCATGTGATCGCCAACGATCGCCGCACCCGCAAGCTGCTGCTCCACCGCGAGGAAATCGATCGCCTGATTGGTGCGGTCGAGCGGAAGGGCTACACGCTGGTGCCCACTGCGATGTACTGGAAGCACAACAAGGTGAAGTGCGAAATCGGCTTGGCCAAGGGCAAGCAGGAGCACGACAAGCGCAACACGGACAAGGAGCGCGAATGGGCGATCGACAAGCAGCGCGTCATGCGCTCGCACAATCGCATGGGCTGACCTGAACGGTCAGGCGGCGCCCATTGTGGGTCTCCCTCCCCGCCCATATACTGAGTGATGTAGTTCCACCACGTTTTCCCCGGGGGTGTTCTGGTTTCGACGGGGGTAGTGCGATCTACTGGTGCATGCCGAGGGGGTAGCTTTCCTCGTTAAACCAGCTGCAAAACATATAGTTGCCAATGACAACTACTACGGTGACAACTCGGTGGCTCTCGCCGCCTAAGCTGTCCGGCCCCTAAAAAAGGCCAAACCCCCGACCCGCTCTTGTGCTCATGCTCGGCGGTGTAGGGTCACTATCATGAGACCGCTGAAAGGCTCTCCGTCTGTGGGCCTGACGCTAGATCAATCAGATATGTCCGCCGGTGCGCTTAGCACGCCGTGCTGTCGGTGGACGAGATCTAACGGTGAGCTAAGCATGTAGATCTGGAGATTAAACGCCTTCGGACGCGGGTTCGACTCCCGCCACCTCCACCAATATGGCTCATCCCCCCGGTAAATCGGGGGAAATGACCTGCCTCGGCTGATTCCTTCGGGTATCACGCGAGGTATCACGTGCCAAAGCCAACTCTGCTCCACCGACCAAGCGGACTCTATGTCCGCTTTTTCGTGCCTGCCTTCCTGCAACCCTACCTTGGGCGCCGCTACATCGTGCTCAGTCTAAAAGGCCAGCGGGCGGACGCCGCCCGGCTCCGGGCCGCCCAAATCGGGTATGTTCTGGGCCGGGCCTATGAACGGATGCGGGAAACGCCTGTGGCAGACCACAAGAACCTGCTTGAAACAGCACTCGCTGCCGCGCGGGGCCCCCATGTCGACCTGACCATTGAACTCCCCGGTGGCGTCCGAATCGTCACGGACGGCTCGGCCCGGGAGAACGCGGAAGCCCGCTCCCTCGCCCTGCAGCTCGAAGGCCAGCGCCTCAATGCACCTGCCCACGCCCCGGCCTTTAAGCCGGAAACAAAGCCGAATCCCGACGACCTGCTCTCGGCTCGCATCACCGCCTTTCTGGGCCACATGGGTGGGCAAAACCGCAGCAAGAAGAACCTGCTCGACACGGAAAACACCCTTGTCCTTTTCCTGGCCCTCGTCGGCGACAAGCCGACCCAGGCCTGCACCGCCGACGACATCGACACGTTCATGGCCGCCATGCGGGTGTGGCCTGCGAACGCCAGCAAGAAGCCCGCGTACAGGGGCCTGACACCGAGGGAGGTGGTCGCCAAGGCGAAGCGGGAAGGCACGCCAGGTCTTGCGCCCCGGACGCGGGAAAAACACCTCGACCGGCTGAGGCTATTTTTCGGCACCTGGCTCAAGCGCAAGAAGGTGGACTTCAATTCCTGCGACGGATTTCAGGTCACCAGCAAGGCCGAGGACGAAGCCCAGACACGTGAGCCGTTTTCGCCCACAGAGCTCCAGACCATTTTCTCGCCGGACAAGATTGTCTACGCCTTGCCCCACAAGTACTGGACTCCGATTCTGGCCCTGTATACCGGCGCACGCGTCAACGAACTCGGGCAACTGCATGTCGAAGACGTTGAGGAAATCGCCGGCATCTGGGGCCTGCACATCCGTCGGAAGACAAAAAATCGCGCATCCCGCCGGTTTGTGCCCCTGCACCCGGAACTCATCCGCCTCGGCTTTCTCGATTACCTCGTCGACGTCAAAAAGGCGCGGTTCGAGCACGTGTTCCCGGGCCTGACCTGGGGTGACAACGGGCCAGGGGATTCCATCGGTGACTGGTTCAACCGGACCTACCTCCGAAAGACCTGCGGCATCACGAGCCCAACCAAGGTGTTTCATTCCTTCCGGCACAGCTTTGCCACGGCTGCGGAACGGGCCGGCGTTCCCGACGGTCGTATTGCCCAGCTGACCGGACACAGCACCGGCAGCACTGTGCTCAGGAGGCACTACATCCACACCGCCGAGCTGCCCCACCGTCTCTCAGACATCAGCAAAGTGACGTTCCCGGAGGTGCAGCTTGCACCCCGGAAGCCGGGGTTCTTCGAGCCCTACCTCCGCCGGCAACGGGCGGTCGAAGACCGGGCGAAGCGGGCGCATGGCACCGATGGAGATGCGAGAGGATGAGCCACTTTTTTGAGGAATAAAGGCGATACATGCGTTGGCACAATGGCTGCTGATGTTTCAGCTGCTCCCCTCACTCTCCGGGTCGCCGTCCTTCGATACGAGGAATGTTTCTGTCTCGCCAATGTAGATAGTGATTTCGTCACCCTTGACCATGATGGAATCCGCTTCATTCGAAAAATCCAACATGAAGCTTCGCGCACCATGGAAATCGCCCCACGACGTGCGAAAAGTCATGCCCTCTGCAATCGAGTAGGAATAAGAGTCGAGGCCATTGTTGTATAGCCCATCCTTCCCACGTGGGTAGTTTGCGAACAGCTGGCGGTTGTACGGCGGCTTGAGAAGACTCACGAAGGCCTTTTCCGCATCAGCAACGATTGGCTTGGGGTTGTAACTGAAGTCCACATCCTCGTCTTCAATGTCTGCATCGGCCCCGAAAGTCCTGACAAACATCGGGTCGACCTTGAACGCAAAGAGGAAAATCTCATCAGTAACCGACGCGCCGGGATAGCGCTGCGGTTCCTCCGAAAGGATTTTCTGGCGCGCGTGGTGACCGTGTCCAATCAGCCGACTAAACGTGTCCCCGACCTTCGCAATGCCGACGTACAAAAGGTCGAAAGTCATCAGCTCTCTGTAGTTCTCGAGCCCGGTAAGGGGGCTGGGGTCCTTCCGTCCAACGGTCATCAGGGCACTTTCCGGGCTATATGCGGCAGCAAGTCTGGATTCGCCTGCTTCATCCGCTATCCAGACCGAAAGCTCATCGTCTCCCCAGCTCAGCCGAAGCGGAACTTCATCCCGGCCATCTTCGAGAATTCGCTTAATGCGTCCCAAGTGAAGACGTCCTGTCGCTGTAGGGCCACCGGCAACGACAATATCAAATGAGACCGTACCCTCTTCCACTTTCTGGACGACGTTTGCAAAGCATGCCGCCGCACGCCCTCCAATCATATAAAAGTCGCTGTTGGAGATGATTCTGGCGAATTCCTTATCATCGCTGTGCATGGAAGCCACCCGGTTCGAGACCGGGGGATAGACCAGATTGAGAGTCGATAGCTTGACCTTCGATTTGCCTTTCATCCGTTAGTTCCAAATAGGTTGAGCGCGCGAATCACCATACAAAAAACACCGAGAGCACTGACATGCATAAGGCTCAAAGGAATCAGTGTTTGTGCACCCCAAGCTTGTCGAACAGCATCCGGTTCCGCTGCTTGGCCAACCGAATGAGCTTGTCATAAGAAATGATTTCGACGTGCCCATTGCCGCCTGGCAGAGTCAGGAAATAGCCCTCCCCGTCGAACGCCTCGATGTAACGGAACGCCACATGATTCTTTAGGCTGGGGGTCAGGTCAGCAATCAGGAATCCGTGGTATCGGACCCCAGTTGGATTGATGAGCCGTCCATCGATGTCCTTGACGCCGCCGTTTGCAATTTCGACGAAGCGCTGGATTATCTGGTCACCGGGGTCCTTGTTGTAGTCGTCCCTGCCGGGACGCTTGAACTCGACAATGACCACCCCACCGGAAGCCAATGCCTCCGGCTCGGCAACGGCGACGGGCCGGTCCCAAAACAGGGCGAGGATGTCCGGCTCTTTCGCCGACGTGTCTTCCAGACCCCGCACTTTCTTCATCGCCACATCCGACGTCAGTAGGGTGTGGAAGGACAAACGCTCATCAATGAGCCACAAATTCTGCTGCTCGAAGAATACGTCCTTCGATGTTGCTCCCATTGGAAACACCATCTTGTGGAGCACTTTCTCCAGCGGATACTTGTCGTCCGTCCGGGACTTTTTCAGGCTGGCATCAACGAGGTCCAGCAGGGTCCTGCGATGGGCAACATAGGAGGCAAGCTTGGCCTTGCCGACCTCGTTGAGCTCCTCCATGAGCACTTTGAACTTCTCTTGGTACTTGTCGAACGATTCTTTCTCCATCCGGACAGCCAGGTTCTTCTCCTCCCTGGACACCTCGTCTTCAATCTCCCGGCGGATGTGAAGCAAAGTCTCGTCCAGTTGCGTGTCTGTTAGTCCAGGGGAGACACGGGATTCGAGACGGGCGCGGTACCGCTCATGGGTCAGGACGCGGTACTCGGGCGCTCTCTCCACGAACCGCTCAATCTGGGCAATCTTCTCGGCATTGGTCACCCGCAGGTCTTCGGCGAGCAGGGTCCGCAGCGTGTCGCCAATGGCCTTGTTGAGGGCCCGCCGGGAAATGGAAACGCGGTCGAGTTCCAGTCCTTCGTCGGTCTCAAAGGTGATGGTGGTCCGCTCTTGGTTGGCGTTCTCGTCCAGATATTCGCCCGTGACCAGCGCAATCAGGCTAAACGCCTTACCGTCCTCGCCCACAAACCGGTCAGGCAACTCAGGCAGAAGCTCTTTCAGCTTGGCCGATGCCACATCCCGCGATGTCGCGCAGAGATGGTATTCATGACTGCGGTTCGTGCCCAGCTGCCGGAGTACTTGGACTGTGAATTGTTGGCCCTTGAGCTCAAAGATTGCCTCTTGGATTTGCCCAACGACGGAGGTGTCAAAAAGACGATTGACATCCACGGTCGGAAACCCGAGGGCCGACACCGTGATTTGGGGACATCCCTGCGAGGCAAACCGAATAAGGAAATGCTCGATAATGCGGCGGGCAACGCCTTCAACGGTCGTGGGCCAGGATGCCCTGTATTGGGACGCCATTCCCGTCATGGTGACCTTCGTTCCCGTGGCCTCCTCGACAGGCGCGGTCGCATCTGCCTTGGTCAGGTCCTCGTCGGTGAAGTCAAACGGGAAGTCCCGCCGCCTGTGTTGGCCATCTTTGCCGAAAATGCTGACCACCCGGACCTCGTCGAACACCTTGAGGTAGGTGAATCGACCAACGCCCTTGCCACCAGCTTTGAGTTTCGAGACCGTGTGGGCTTCCCGGAAATCGGCGAGATGCCCATCATCCAGACCGATACCGTTGTCAGTGACCTCGACCCCATCAACGACAAGCTTGCCTTCACCAGTGTTCGTTCCCAGGTCTTGCAGCGGGATAAGTCGGATGCCTATGCGCCCCGCGAAGCCGTTTTTTCCGACCTCGATGATGGCGTCCATTGAATTCGAAATGGCTTCGTAAAGGGGCATCATCCCCTTGCCGTTTTCGAGCTTGAGTCGCTGGACGAGTCCCTTGAGGTTTGCCTTCATGCATCACTTCCTGGTGCATACGGATTACCTCATTCTGCTTTGCCGCGCATTTCCTTTCCAGTGGTCAGATACAGGGGCGATGGCAACGCTTAACGGGCCCCCCTTCCCATCAAGGTCGGCGGCGGGCAAACGGGTACCGGTTGCGCGACGGGGACCCATGGCCAGGCCACCTTCCCCGGACAAGCCGTCAGACATGGGCGCCCCCTGCCCGATGGAATGGAAAAAGGCCGGAACATCCGGCCCTTCCTGTTCTCGACGTCGTCTGAAACGCCTACGGCCTGGATGCATCATCAACGGTGAACCCGAGGGGTGTCGTTTCAGCTCTAGAACTCCGGCATGTCGGTGATTTTCACATGCTCATTGTTTCCAGCAATCCGGAAAACAAACTCAATCTCGTCACCTCGAAAGATTTTCCATTCGCCATCTTCCTTTCTTCTCTCTGCTGAAAAAACCTTGTGGCCGTCAGCGAGGAGCTTGGCAACGTATTTGGCAGACTTTCCCCCCAGCGGCCTCCACTGCCGCTTATTTTTCTCTTTATTGAAGTACAGCTCCCAGACTTTGAGCTCGGAAACACGGTTATCGTCCTTGTTGTTGCGGTTGACGGCCGTCACGCAATAATTAGTCACGTTCTTTCCCCCCATTGATGTGAACGCTAACAGCCTCCCTCCTCGCCGTTGGGAATTGAGGGTGCCGCCTGTTGGTTTCAAGCGTATAACCCAGGGTCAGAACCCGCTTAGGTATGGAGAGACTTGGACTTTTAATCTGTTGCTCGTGGTCGGCGCAGGGAAGTGCCAAAATCATAGCCCAGACTCAACAGACGCCATCCGGCCTGAGCGTCGAATCCCACGGCACACATGCACAGACGACCACTTCACCAAGGCCGGATCCATGTCCGAGAACGAAGACGCGATTCTCCGCCACGCTGAAATCATCATTGAGGCCATGGCTCTTGGCCAGGCAATGATGGCTGGTGATATCCAGGAAGCCCGCTTTCGCGCCCGTCTGATTGCAACCACGGCAGATATTGCGGGCTTGGACGACGTTGGCCGTGCCGCCGGTCGAGTGGTCGACCTTCTGGGCCGTGGCTCGACTGCACCGACGCCCGGCTACGGACAAGCCATCGAGGCTCTGTCAGTTGCCATCGGCTAGGCCCAGAGACTCCCGTGAATGACGGCCGGCTCATCGGCACTTCAATCAAGGTCGGCGGCGGGCAAACGGGCACCGGTTGCGGCCCCACGAAGGCAACTTTTACTCGCTCTGAGAGGGTCAACGGGCCGGAAGACTCGACAATGTGCCCTCAGCGATATTCCAGTCCGTCTTCGGCTTCCCCGCCGGGTCGAAAAAGGTAAAACGCCCACCCCTTCCCTTGGCTGTCATCTCAAAGAGGCTCACGTCACCGATGGCCGCGTCGGCATATTCAAGGAGAAAGGTGGCTGACCGGTTCTTGTCGTCGACAAACATACCGATGGCATCCCTGTCCGGGTAGTCAAACGAAATGGCACCACGCCCGCTGCTCAGCCAGGACATGCCGCCCCGTTCGTCGCCGACCGTGTTGTGGATGATGACGCCGACCGAATCACCGATGCGGTGGAAATTGGCGGGCACCTTCCCCTCAATCTGAGGTGTAAAGGACTGGCCGACCGTCAGGCGGTCATGCCCCTGCTCATCTAGAAACAGCATGGCAACGGAGCCGGCATCGTGTCGGATACGATTGGGGACATCCGGGAACGGAGCGCCCATGACAATGCGGGCCCTGCCCTGTGCATCGTCGACGACCAGTCCGCGCACGTGCAGGACATCCGGCAACCCGGCCTTGGGGCCCGCCAGTGCGAGTCCCGTGCTCAATGCCAGAGAGCCTGCAAAGAGAGCTAAGCACAACCAGGTCAGCCGGCGGTTTTTGCGTTCGAGCTGGAGCAGCCTGCGTTCGATGTCCATTGCCATGTCAAGGTCCGCGCGGTGTCGAAAGAGGTTCGATGCCTTTATGCAGCGGAAGGTTTAGCGGTATCGGTTGCCTTGGGATGCTCCAAGAGCGGCAGACATGCCTCATCGGCCAAGCACCGCGATTGACCACGCGGGCAACGCCCGCCATTCCCATGCCTCCCATTCTCGTGCGTCAGAGACCGGGATAAGCAGGGACACACATCGGCGATGCCCCGCCGTCCTTCCGCTTGCTGCCCGGTACAGTGCTTCGGACCTCCGCTCCATTGGATGGCTGACAGGAATGAGCATCTCGACGATTCGCCAGTTTCCGCGATGCGCTGCATGCAGCAGTGCCGTGGAATGATGTGATGCGGGGTCCACATCGGGGTGCTTGATGAGGGACGCGACCAGGTTGGCATCGCCATCCCAACACGCGTCGTCGAGTTGGTGTTGAAGTATCGAGTTCATACAGGGCCTCCTTGCCCTTGGTGAGTCTTGCGCCTAAGTCGAATGGTGGCAGTTAGTCGGGTCCTAGCAAATACATCCCCCAATTATTCTTTGGGTACGGAGAACCTCACTCTCAGCTCCGTCATATCTTCAAGCTCTTCCTCGGTTAACGTGTACAACCTGCTGGTAAATTCGACCTTATTTCCAAGAGTGCATCCCAGTCCGATTATCAGTTGGGACTCTTGCTCGACCACCTCAGCTGCGCTGCCCCACAGCGGTTGATGGATGGCCAGCAACTGGGCTTCTAATTCATCGCGGGAATCTGGGACGGGAAGTTGCATATTTCTAATGAGGTGGATGAAAACCATGGCTTTCTTGTAGTCATCTGCGCCCCCGTTCTTGGCGAACTCAGTTGCCTTCTCGAAATCAATCTTCCCTGCTTCATCCAATGCTTGGGCAAGGACCCCTGCGTAAAGTTGCTGCACGCGTTTCTCGGCCCATTCGATGAAGGCTTCAATGGACGGGGTGTATGAGGTGGGCGTCATCTCGGCCTGCGCGCTATGACCTCCATGGAGGTCTAAGAGGCACACTGAAATAGATCCCACCGTGAACCCATGAACCCTTCCCACAATGTAATGTCCAGCCTCGTGTCGGGCAACCTCAACTGCCAAGTGTCGGTTGTGAGAATCGATAGGCAATGCGATTTTTGGCATAGCGAACATATGGCAATTCCATTGAGTGACTATCCGGCATCGTTGCCCATCTTCGGCCCGCGTTCAAATCAGATTCGTCGCGTTGGATGTCGATGACGCAACCCGGTCTTCCGCATCTTCCGGTCGAACATCCTCCGGCGTTCCGTTTCGACGAGCGCACGGATGGCGGCGGTGTATCGGGTTGCAGACTGCCGGTCAAAATCCGCGACCTTCAGCGCCCGCTTGGCCCATCCGTTTCCATCGGACCTGCGCATGCAGCGGCTGATGACTGCCGGTGTCGGGGCGTCCGACCAGGGCCAGCCGGGGGTGCTCAACCTGTCCCGTCGGTCCAGGGAGGCCGTCGCCGAGGACCAGGGCCAACACTGGGTATCGACCTCGTCGAAGGCCGCATGCCGGGCAACGGCCCGGTAGTCGAGCCAGGCGTTGAAAGGCTGGTGGTGGTCAAGCTCGTGGCGGAGGTAGTAGCGGACCAGCCGGAGGGCTTGAGCGTGCTGGAGGTGCAGTGAGAGCTGGTGGGCCTTCCAGGCTGCCCAGAGGTCCCGGGTGGTGACGAAGATCTTGGTTTCCCCAAGCCAGTAGGGCTTGCCGGTCGTGAGGTGGGTCAGGGTCCAGCTTAGATGCTGGCGACCGGCCGAGTCGAAATGGGAGGTTGTGTTGAGGGTCAGGCGGATTTTCGAAAAATAGCGAGCGAGGGCTGGGGTGGTGGGAACGTTCAATGGAAATCCTTTTATTAGCTTTCTGGTTATATTCCGTGTAACCAGGGGACATTGGAGGGGGTTATAGAATCAGGGGTTATTGGACAAGGACCTTTTATTCATTACAATGTTTCTATTGCCCCTCGACCGGAAATGCGTCAAAAATCGAGATTTTCATGGGGGACAACTCCCTCTGGGACAATCTGGCCCCATCCTGCCAACAATCCAAGTCCTGTCAACCCCTCCCCTGGCCGGCAGCCCGCTTCAGCCGTCGCCCGTATCCCCCAGCGTACAGGCCAATTTCGTAATTTCTTTCTTCGCGCGCCCTGTCAAAAAACAGGCGATCAAAATAGCCGCCAATCATTTGGCGAAATGGCGGCGCTAAGCCGATTTCTCTGTCGATTTAATGTTAAGCGATCAAGGTTTTTTGTTATTTGACATGCGGATTTTAATGGGCCAAGTTACCCGCCCCATCCGATTTTTCATAATAAAAGGACCGCTCATGTTTCCCCCTTCCCTCCAATCCGTATTACAGGCGGCAAGTCGCGGCCGGCATTGGACGTTGCAAGTGGGCGATATGTGGCTCCAGTCAAATGGACCGTCCGACACGGATGACATGCTGAGAGCTTTCCCGGACCTTGCCGAACAAGTGCGCCACCGCGTCATGGCCCCGGGCAACGCCCGCCCGGCTCCGATGCCCCGTGCAGCCTCGCCGGCACCCCGGCCCGCTGCCACTCCGGCCACCCCCGTCACTGCTGCCCTCCCGGTCGTCCCGGAGAGGGGTGCGGACCCGGCGCCCCTGGAGCGCTCCGGTTTGGGGGCGGCCGCCCAAGCCACCGACCCGTCGCCCGTCGCCGAGGACGACTCCACACACATCCCTCCGGTCGCCGCCCTCAAGCCTCCAGTTGCCTTCGTCCCGGCGGGTGAGGTCCCGGAGAACGCACCCGAGGGCTCGGACCTCAAAACGCTCGCCGCCTGGCACATGGAGAAGTACGGCCGCCGCAAGACCGGCGCGGACACCAGGAGCGCCATCCGGCGCACCCTCGACCTGTTCCTTGCAGTCACCGGCAACAAGGAGTCCAAGGACGTCGATTACCGGGACCTCCAGCGCTTTGCCACCGCGCTGTCGAAGTGGCCCAAATTCGTCAACACCATCCAGGACTTCAAGGGCAAGTCCATCATGGAAATCCTCATTGAGAACCAGGACGAGAAATATCCGCCCCTCAAGCGCAACAGCCAGGAGACGCATCTCCAGCATCTGAGTGCTTTCTTCAACGAGGTCATCCGCTGGAAGCGGAACGGCGGCAACCCGAACCCGGTCCTGACCATCAACCGGGCAAAGGAATACGGGAGCAAAGACAGCCATCCAAAACATGCGCCGGATGAAGTCGACTGGGCGGCGCCAATGGCGAAAGAGGTCATGGACAATGTCGACGCCCCCCACAAGTTCTTCGGCACTCTCCTTGTGTCGTTTACAGGCTCGCGCACCAACGAGGTATGCCAGCTCAAACGCCGGGATGTCACCTACGTGACCGTCCGGGACCGAAAGAAGGTTCAGCACAAGGTGTTGTGCATGAAAATGACCACCGACGCAGATGGCCAGCATCTCAAAGGCGCCAATGCCTTCCGCTTTGTGCCCATTCCAACGCAAGTGCTCAACCTCGGTTTCGAGGATTACCTCAAAGACCTCGACCAACTCGGTGCAGATGAAATCTTCCCGGGCTTGCAGACGGGCTCAGACCGCCCAGGACAGTCTTTGAGCAGGTACTACAACGGGAAACTGAGGACCGACTGGGGTGTGACCGACAAGGCCGTGACCCTTCATTGCTGCCGTCACTTCATCAGCACGATGGCGGCGTATGACCAACACATCTCCCCTCTCCTGCTCAATGCCCTGTTTGGGCACAGCAATCGGCCTGTCGAGGGCGCCACCGGGGGTGAGGTGTTGAGAGGAAAGAGGTACGTCAACAAGGCGTCTCCCCTCGACGTGCGCAACATGCTCGACGAGTTGCCCTTCCCGGCACTCAACGTGACCCCTTACCAGCGGGGCCGGTTCGACCACTACCTGTGCCATGAGGTCGGACGCCTGAAGGCCGGAATGAAGAGGAAGGGGCGGGTGCCGAAGGCCAAGGCGACGGCCGTAAGCACCCCCTCGGCAATCATGCCTCCGCTGTCGTCGGCGCCGGCGCAACCTCAGCCGGCCGCTCCTTGAAATCCGTGCCCATCATCAACTTGTAGTGGCCGGAGTGGTTGAGGTTGTCGAAGATGCGACGGAACACGTCGAGGTAAAACACATCTTCGGTGTCGCTCGGTGCCATGTAGATGTCGTCGTGGACCGCATGGGACCCTTCATTTGCCCAGGACAGCAGTGAGTGTGCCGCCAGTTGTTCATCCCCGTCGAAACCCTTGGCGGCCTGAGCCACGTCAACACCTCCGAGGAGGCTCGAAAAACTCTCGAAGATTCGGCGCATGGTGTTGGGGAGGGTCGTTGAGTGGCCGTCCGGGTTTCGGATGTCGTGCCAGAGAAGCTGGTATGTGCTCTTGACCGGATTCTTTTCGGCATGGGGAACGAATTGGGTGAAACCTCCCTTCTTCCGGCATACCCAATAGGCTGTTGCGGCGAGGCTCCCGCCAGCCTTGGCAAACGTCACCTCCTTGTGGAAGTAAACGTTGTGGGTGAGAACGATGAGCTGCTTGATTGGACCGTTGCCGACCCGGGCCATGTCCGCCATCTGCCGAACCAGGGTCGACACCACGAAAAGCACGTCGCTATCGAGACTGGAAATCGGGTCGTCGAGGACGACGACCCGGTCTTCCTCAACACCTGTCGCAGAATCCCCCGCGTGGGCCAGATGGTAGAAATACAGGAAGGTAATGAAGGTCTTCTCACCCTCACTCAGGCTGTGGTGGGCCTCATCACCGTTGGCACGGACCAGGCGGTACGTGTGGGATTCTTCGCCGGGGACCAGCTCGAAATTGGTGAAGTTGAAGGACTTCAGCGTCTTGTTGATTTTCTCGACCGTGGGTACGGTGCTGGTTGACTGTTCTTCGAGCTCGTCGAGCTCTTTTTTCATGGCTGCCTGGGCTTCCCTGGACTTTCGGATTTGGGCTTCCAGGGATTCGATGGCTTTGCCAGCCGAGTTGTTTACCTTGTCGTAGTCGGCAGCATCGGTCTTGAGCTCAACGTCGATGAGGTACCGCCAGAAATCGGCGATGAGCTTTGCTTTTTCCCTGGCAAAATTGTCGACCCGTGCGTTGTGTCTGGCAACTTCTTCATTGACCGTTGCAAGGTAGGCGCCGATCTCGTCGACAGCGGAAGCGACTCCGGAAATGTCGACAACCGCACTTGGGGAATCGGTCTTTCGGAGCATCGTTGCCCGGGCCGAGGCCAGGCGGGCATCGACCACATCACTCAACCGGGCGATTTCCTGAGGGTCCTGATAGGTCACCGGTTCGTTGGCAAGTGCGTCAAGCGCCGTTTCCAAGGCGGAGGCCGCTTCCGTGTATTCGACTGTCTTGCGGTCGAGATACGCCTTGTCGGCGGTAAAGGATTCATCGAAGAAAGCAGCGAGTTCGCCTTCGAGGGTGTCCGGAATCTTCTGCTGGCAAAACGGACATTCCGGCCGGCTCATCTGCAGGAATTCCGCGCCCTTTGCCACCCAGTCCGAATTCTTCAGGTGGTTGATGAGCCCAGCAATGTTGACGTCTCCCTTGCCGACGATGGGCCTGCCGAAAATGGCATCGTCTTCGAGCAGCTTGATTTTGGAGCTGTCGGGAATTCTTAGTGGCGTAACCCTCACCGGTGCGCCTGAAAACAGCGATTTTGCCCGCGCCTGGAGGTCCTTGAAGTCACAAAGGATGGCCGTGTTGGTCCGGCGTTGCTCCAGGAAACGGTCCATGAAGACATTGCCGCTGCCGCGTGCGCCCGTCATCGCCGGTTCGAATTCACCTTCGTGCTTTCGGGTTTGTTTCAGACATGCCTTCTTCAACGCCTCGGCCGCCTTTGCAAGCTCAGCCCGCTTGCCGCCAGTACCGCTCTCACCGCCGAGTGTGTTGTTGAGGGTTTCCTCTTTCTTCTTCTCGTCGGCAATCTGGTCGGCCAGCTCGTCGATGCGTGCCTTGAGTGCGCCGTCATCACTGCCAAGGGTAAACACACCTTTGACGCGGCCACGGTCCCGGCTTCCGAAGGTGGCCTCCTGGAAATCCCGGTTGTAGACGGTCAGGCGAAGCGGGCGACCCGCATTCCACACCTTGGTGCACGAGAGAAACTCGTTGGCGTCTGTGGATGCCAGGTACCGTGAGAGCGTTGTCTTGCCCGACCCGTTTGGCCCGTAGACAAAGTTGCAGGCCGTCATGTCCTCCATCGAGGCACCGGCAGCAGGATACGTGGCGACGGACGCCACCTTGATTGATTTGAGCATCACTTTCCCCTTCCCTGTCCCTGTCCCTGTCCCTGTCCTTGACTATCGGCCTGACGCCATCCGGCCTCAACCGGTTTGGCGCCCGGTCGCTATGTGTTTCCGGCAACCGCCCCAACAAGGGCCCGGAGATTCGGATGCCCCGACTTCTCCAGCACTGCCCTGACCTGGCTCCGGACAGTGCTGATTTTCACTCCTCGCCCTTCGGCATGGTCGGCCGGGCTTGTGCCGGCGGCCACGGCTCGCAACAGAGCTTCCTCGGCCGGAGTAAGGCCCCACTGCCGAGCAAGGTCAGCCAATGACTCCCGGGAGGTGCCAACCGGCGCCGTTACCGTCAGCACCACGCTGGCACGGTGATGCAGACCCGCCCCGCCCCCGAGGCTGCCGACGAGCTTGCCGAGGCCGTGCGTGCCGCTCCTGGGCGCGCGGGGCAACGGGGACAGCGTGAGGGTGAGAGCCTGACCCCGACGGCGAATGGTCAGGCTATGGGGGCGGCGGCTTAGTGCGACGGCCCGGGCGTGCGCATTCACTACCGACCCGCCTAGGGGGCCGGAGAGGCCGAGGTTCACGCGGCCCATTTGGTCACCCAACAGGCGGATGGCAGACGGGTTGGCATGAAGCACCTGGCCTTGGTCGTCGAGGAAGACCACGCCCTGGGCGAGGGCATCGACGGCCGCTTGTGACCCGGCTGCGGCCTCGCGCAAACCGTCCGCGCGGACCATGAGCTTCATCCAACGGGCGAGGTGGGCCATGAAGCCACCGAGGGCCTCGCGCTTTTCCCCCTCGAACCTGTTTCTGCCGACGAGGTGGTTGAAAGCCACGTGCACGTTTTGACCCCGCTCGCGGAAAATGTTGCCGCCGGCCACATAGCGCGGCCCATGGGGAATCAGGAAGTCCTGATAGAACTCCGACCCCGAGACATAGCGGTCGTCGAGCTGGTCATGACAGGCAACGACAATCCCTGTTGGGGATTGCAGCCCCATCTCTCGCCTCGGGTCAATGAACTGGTAATGGGTGAGGTACGCGGTCTCCGCCCCCTGGATGTGATTGCCGGTGACAAGGCTCATCAACACCTCGTTCTTCGACTCATCCCAGCCGACCATGTGGACGCCATCGCAGTCGAGATAGCGGTTGATGCGTGCAATGACACCGGGCACATCGGCTGGGGAAAACACCGACTCGTACAAGTCCGCAATCAGCCCATCCCGCACCCCTGCCCGCTCCCGCCATCCCTGCTGCATACGACGTCCTTTGTCATCCACAAGATTGTGGATGAGGACCGTAATGCCGAGCCGTAGCCTTTGGCAAGAACAATCCAAAGCGTCAGGGAGCTTTCATGCGGCATATTGCGCGTCTCTTTTTTCCAGTCTTGTTGTTTTCGAGTGCACCTGTTCTCGCGGCCACGCCGACGCTGACGCTCATCAACGCTGGCGACAGCCGGATGACAGATGTTGCCTATGCACCGAGTGGCACCGACCGCTGGTTTGCCATGGCTGGGGACGACATCGAGAAAGGCGAAAAGGCATCGATTGCCCTGCCGGCGCCGGCTTGTGTGTATGACTTCCACTTCCGTTTCAAAGACCAAGTCATGGTCACGGTCAAGGCATGGAACGCTTGCAAGAACCCGGTGATGGAAATTGGATGGCAGGAGAGCCCGCCGGGACAGGCGTCACACCCGGACACCTGACCCGATGCGGGGTCTTCGCTCAGCCCTGACGCTTGCGCCGCTCGGCTTTTGCAGCACGGTCCATCCGCGTATAGAGCTCGGCGTGCCAGTCGAGGGGGTCCACTTTGAGCGCTTGGAGCCAGCGGTAGAGCTGTACCGGGTCGACCCGCACATCGCCGTTTTCCACATGGGAGATATACGGCTGGGAGAACCCCAGCGCCTTGGCAAGGGCAACTTGTGTGACGCCCTGGGCAAGCCTCGTTTCCACAAGCCACCCGCACAATGCCGAGTGTTCCGCACTGCTCGTGGACTTGGGCGTTGGGGCGCGTGGGGGCATGGGTTCACCTGTGGGTGAAGGGACCCTAAATGCCTGCCTCAGTTATTCCGACTTCGAATATTCTTACTTTTTATAGACTCCGCCAGAACCGCCCGGGTGAAGGCCGCCTGCCGTGCCGCCTGGCAGTTCAATCACAGGAACAGGGAAAGCTCATGTCTGTCTTTTGGCTTATCGTCGCCATCGCCCTCCTCGTCACGTCCCGCACCATCACCCACAAGATTCGCCCGGACGGTCTCGGCAACCTGGTCTTTGGCCTTTGCAACCTTGGCATGCTTGCGTGCCTCGGGCTGGCATTCTTCGCCTTGATGGAGCCGTCCCGGTCGACCTCCGGCTACCCGGGCCAGGGAGCGGACACGCTCATCTTCATTGGCAAGTGCCTCGGCGGGCTCTTGGTGGTCATTGGCATCGGCTGGGCCATGGTGACCGTGCAGCGGGGCCGTCGCCTGCAACAGGACACTTTTGACGGTCCCGACGTCTCCCTCTCCCTGGACCATTCGGCCGGGGTCGTCGTCATCAGCCAGAGGGGCAACCTCACCGCCCACCGTGTGCCCCTCGGCCATCTGGTGGTGGAGATGAAGCCCTACGACGACGGCGACCACAAGCGCGCCCGGCTGGTGTTCAAGATGTGGCCCAAGGGCAAGGAAGGCGCCCTGCTCTCCCCCGAAAAAGCCGCAGCGACCATGACGACCCTCGCCGAGGTCCACACCTGGCTCAACAATGCCAGGGACGCCCTGGCCTGGGTGCGCAGGCATCCCGGGGTCGAGCTCGATGCCGGGGCCATCCGCCAGTCGTGGGATGAGGCCAGCCAGGACTTGCTCCGGTACTGCCGGCAACAGCGGTCGGCCACCGGCAACCCGGCCGTTGAGCTCCATCAGTTCGGGGACGGCCCGGCCCTGTCGTATGTCGCCATTGAAAAGGACGGGCAGGTCCTGGCCGGCATGGGGGAGCATCCGTCGCTTGAACCCGTGACCCTGCCCCTCGTGCCCCATGGCAGCCGGCGGGTGTCGGTGACGATCGCGGGCACGGCCGTCTTCTTTGACCTCACCGACGACCAGGTCCGCATTCTCCAGCGCCTCCAGACCATGGGCCAGCTCCGGGTGGCCGAGACGAACCGCTGAACCAAGAAAGCTCCCTGCTGATGGACAGGGGGCTTGTTGCCGGGCGCTGGGGGGATGGAGTGGCGCCCGGCGGCCCACAAAATGAGACAGGCACTGTGGTATCTGGTGAATGCCCTGTCGCGCTGGTTCAGGGGGCGGCCACCCGTGGCTTGAGCCCCGGACCTGGCACCACGCCCAGGCCGCCTTGCACCATGGGTTCCCCCTCGCCCTCAGCAGCCACCAGGGCCGCCCTCATGGCCTCCCGCACCAGGTCCGCCGCCTCGTCCGGCAGAAAGCCCAGGACCTGGTGCAGGGCGGGGAGATTCTCGACGGCAAGGCCGGCAACCGCCTGTTGCAATGCCGTCTTTCGGAGGTCGAGTTCGGCCCGGGCCAATTTGACCGCCTCCCACGCCACCCCTTCGGCGGCTTTCAGAGAGCGATGGGCACGCTTGTCTTCCTGCACGTGCCTGTCGTGGAGGGCCACCGGCGCCATCTTGCCTTGCCGGGGGTCCTTGAGGCGGAGGCCTGCTTTCGACAGACGGATACAGACGGGGTGCAATGCCGTCAGGTCCCGCACATCCCGCCGGGCACGTTCTCGCCGCCGCCGACTGTCTTCAATGCGGTTCGACAGGTCGAGCGCATGCTGTTGCGCCCGCCGGGCCTGCTCGACCAGGTTGGCATGCTCTTTCATCTGGGCCGATGCCGTTTGCAGGAAGCCCTCCAGAATGCCCACAAGCTCCACGGAGCGTTCGAGGGCCATCTGTTCTGCATCGTTTGTGGGTTTCGGTCCCGCCGCAGCCACCTGCTGGGCAAGCGTGACCTTGATGCCAGGAGCTCCGGTCCGGACCATGCGCTGGGCGCGGGGGAGGACAGTTCGCGGGGTAATGACGATGGGGGCGGCCGTCGCCGTCGACCTGGACGGTTGCAGGGTCGCCGCTGCCCCCAAGACGTCATTGGACGAGTGGGCCATCGATGGAACCGGTTCGGCCGCCGTGTGTGGACGCTTCATTTGGACGGCCAAAGTTGTTGCCACCCTGACTTTCTTCTGGACCTCGGCCATTACGAGGGCTTCCCGCAACACGTCGCCCCGAGCCGTGGCCATCCCTTTCCGCTCCATCGCTGTGGCGGCCGTCCCCATCTTGGGCTGGGGCACGGCATCGACGCCCTGACGGACATAGCTGCGGTGGTCAAAAACCGGGGGCAGGTCAGCCGCCGCCAGGTACTCGTTGGAGAGCTCCGCCCATTTCTCGTTGAACGCTTCGACCCATTCGGCAGACTGCCGTTTGTTCGACAGCATGGCGAGCTTCGGCCCGAACCCGTGCCCGGTGTCCCCACCACCCTCCCCGGCCCCTGTCCCGGCCGCCAAGACAAGGGGGCGGGTGGGGAAATACAGATGGGCGTGGAAGCCCTGCTGATGGTCCGGTTTGACGTTGCCGAGGGCGTCGCGGTCGGCATCGCGGTGCAACCCCACCGAGACCGGGACACCGAGAGCGTCCCGGATGAACTCGGCGAGATCCACGGCAAGGTCTCCGGCCTGCTCGTCGGTCAGGCCAAGGGGGATGGGCACGCGGTAGTCGCGGGCGACCTGGGCATCCTTCCGGTTCTCGGAGGCTTCCACGCGGTTCCACAGGGCTTGAGGGTCACTCGCCCATCCAGGAGCTCCCGAGGGCGCTACCGTGACCGCGCGGACGATTTCTTCCCCAGCCTTCCGCTTTTTGAAATCGTGGGTCTCGCCCGTCCGCTCATCGGTGAGTTTCAACCCGAGGCGGTAGGCGGCACCCGCCACCGAGGAATGGCCCTGGGCCCGGTTGTGGGTGGTCAGGTGTGGGCGGGCATGTTTGGCGGGAGTGACAGGGGTGGGAGTGCTGGTCATGGCCTTCCTTGGCTGGTGGGCGCCCCTCCTCGGGCTGGACATTTTGTCGCGCGGCCTGGTGCCGGCTCGACCCCATCAAAGCAGAGAATCAGGTTTCGTCAAGCATTTGGACGTCCAAATGAATCGAGACCTCCAGCGCGGAGCGGCCTGCCCCGTGCCCAAAAGAAAAGGGCGCCGGTTTCACGGCGCCCCTGCTTCGAAGGCTTTTCTGCTCTTGGCGGGCCAAGGGAGCGGGACCCGACGGGTCTGCCGATGCCTTTAGTGTCGTGTTGGGCAAAGCCGAACGCTAAGACGCGCTCTAGGCAACAGGTTCCTAGGCAACAGGCCGAGATTTGGTCTGCTCCGGCTCTGGCGTCATCGAAAATGGCATCAGGGATGCTCTTCCACGCCAAACCCGCTTCCTAACACCGTCGAAAATGAGCTGGTAAGACATCGACAGTCGCTTGAATCGCACAAAGTGTCCGTCAGGTTGATTTCCCGAAAAAGCAAGGTACCGCCCCATAATGCCGAGCAAACTGTCGGCGTATGCGAGGAGGTCGGCCTCTTTCTTGGATTGCACAACGACGGACGGACTGGAAGGGGGGCGCCGCTTTCCAAAGTAGAACTGGTTTAGAAACACTTTCTCGACCATATCCCGCATTTCATCTTGTGTAATTCGGGGATTGTTCTCGACGTACACGGTTACGTCAGCGTCGTCGGCCGAGTGCATCTTCTGCTCGATAAGCCGAGAAAAAAGTTGTCTGTAGGTCTCTTTATAGTCCCCGTTGAGGGGGGCGAATGCAGCAAGACACCTGACCACCTGGCCTTCCATGACTTCGACGAAAGAAGACCTTTGGCTCTCATCAAGGTCCGCCCAGTGAACTCCAAACTCACGGATTTGCTTTGCCTTCGATGCAGACAAAAAGGCGTCCTCGCTCTGCGCACGGACAAAACCCGCCAGCGCCTGTTTAGACCGCGAGACGTCGAAGGGCTCAGCACACAGCACAGCCAGACATTTCTCTCCGTATGCCTCGAACTCTGCTTCATCGACAAGCCAGACGGCCTCCCGAAGGACGTCATATGGTCGGGGTTTGAAGCTTTTTCTGAGCGTCGATGCTTCACAAATTGACGTCCATCTCTTCCAAAGGTCCGGAGCCAGTTGCTTCTCGATGCTGGCGACATAGCTGATGGTCCCTTCAATTCGGTTCACCAAGTGCTGAATGGATGGCGCTCCCTTTAACCTAGAGCGGTGCCCCTCAATCCCAAACTTTTCGATGAAGTGCAGTTCCTGAAATAGCCGCTTTTTCATCTTCCGGGGAATGCGGGGCTGATTTCCGTCGGTCACTGCCAGACCAGTGACATAGTGTTTCTGCCCACGTTTTGAGGCCCGGAACTTGGACTGGTTTAGCTCAAAACCGTGCCGCTGGAGGACCTTTTCAATCTCCGCTCGGCTGGGAAGATTGTCAGCTCCGGAGAAAGTGAGGTCATCGGCATAACGGGTGTAAACCAGCGAACGCTCTGCGGCGAATTTTTCAAATTCAGCGTCCAGAGGCATTAGGACGAGATTGCACAGGATTGGGCTCGAATGGAATCCAGGCTTCATCGACCCACACGGCGCCAAGAACTTGGCGAGAATTCTGGAAGCCTCTTTAGATAGGCCGGCCTGCTTCAACGCGCCTTCCACCATTCCTGTGCTGACCGATGGAAAAAAATCTGCGATGTCGGCGCTGACAAGGCGCAATGCGCCCTTATGGGCATCCGCATTGGCTCGGGTACTTCTGCCTGCAACAAAGCCGTAGGCAGCCGGGTGAGGAAAGCCAGCCACCCTGCTGGTGAGATAAGCCCCAAGCCTCCGGGCGATAGCCTTGTGAACGAAGTTGATGACACCCCACTGGGGCTCCCAGACTTCTCGAACTTTCACTCGTCCCCTCTCCCCCTTCACCCGCTTCGGGATGAAATGAACCTTGTAGAGCGACTGGGGGTCAGGGACTTCAACCAGTTCTTTGAGAACTTCCCCGTTGAGAGCCAGAGCCTTCGCCAAGGTCTCCAGCGAAGTGGGCCGGGAGAGGTCAGGAATGAAATTCTGAAGACTCATGCGAGGACGGGGCCAACCAAGGGTGATGAGCTAGTGGTACTGCGATAGCTCGCGCAACGAGCGCGACAAACAACATGACAGGCCCCGTCCTCGCGAGAAAATGTACCTCACCGGCCAGGGGCCTTCAATCAAGAACCTCAGAATAACTCCCGGTATGGGATGAATGGCCTTCCAGTTTCCACCGCGCGTCGGTCCTTCCGGGCGATAACCTCGGCGAGGTTCTGGTTCCTCAGGGACATACAGGTCAAGCCCGTCCATGCACAGGATGGGCTGGACCCTGCCGAAGACTTCCACCTTGGTGAAGCCACCGGTGCTGATGAAGAGTCTCCGGGCCCAGGCGGCCTTGTCCTGCACCTTGCCGGTGAAGCTTTGCAGGTCGTTGGCCCCCGTCCTCTCGGCTATCCGCCGCACCGGAGTTTCTCGCTTTCCCTCTCCGTTAACCTTCCGGGCAGTCCAATGAACTCAGTGCGGCCGAATGCCCCCTTGACGTCTGCCCCGGATACCGTAGATCGGATGGATGAATGCCAATGCAGTCTTCCACTCACAGCACACGGCCCTTATGCCAGAGGTCTTCCCTCGGCGCGCCACTAGACCTATTCCCGCACCGTGCGTTCTCGCCAAAGCGGCCCTCGGCGCACAACTGTTGACCGACTTCGTCCACGGCGCCCCCTGGACCGGCATTTCCCGACGTCATCGACTACGGACGAGACAGGCAATGGGCCTAGCCCGGATGGCGCTTGCATACGGGCCACTCATGGTGAGGGGTCCAGTACCGTGGACCGTGCGACCGACAATGTCCTGGAATTTCACAGAGGCGGCGATCACGGGCGACGGGCTTTGCCTCGGCGTCCTGACCCTCTACCCCACTTCGTCCCAAACGGTTCTCGCGCCGGTGGGTTTTTCTGGTGATTCGCCGCTGGACCCAGCGCTGGTCGGCCAGCCATGGCACTCACATCGGCAAAGCATGGGCGATGAAGAGTCGATACGCATGCTCGAGACCATCCTGTGGTCCGGCCTGTATGCGGTCGGCTACTGGGAAACAGCCCCTCAATCCCCCTTGGCCACCGCGTCTGCCGCGCGCTCGAGCGTTTCGCTGACAAATTTGGAATAGTCCTCTAGCGTCTTGCTCGGGTAGCGCTCCTTTACCACGCCATTGACGTAGAGCTCCCCATTGAACAGGTAGTACGACACCCGGAGGGTGGTTGTCCCATTGCCATCGGCCGGCACCACATTGTTGTACTTCGACCAGTTATAACGGGCATCGCGCTTGGATGGTTTCTGCCGAGCGGTCGGAATAAAATAAAACACAATGAGGTGCGCGATGGATGAGAGCGCGAGCAACGCCAACAGTGTGGCAGGCTCAGGCGTATGAGTCCGGACGACCTCAACGATTAGGGCTGGGCCCGCAGGACGGACCGCAAACCGGCTCGCGTATCGTGCAGCAAGGTCCGGCTGGATGTAGCCGTTGTCAGCCACGCCAATACGCGCACTCGCCTCCTCGTACCACTGGTACCGATTCAATCCACTACCATCCAGAAGCACCGGCTGCGTGTTGGGCTGTCCGGCATCGTCAGTGGCGCTCTGTCCCGGGCTGAAGCAATAGGTGACCACCCTGAAGCCGCTTGGGCCTGACAGCGCTTCCTTGAGGTAGGCGCGACAATCATTATGGGAGTCAACATCCCTTGTTTCCCCGCCCCCGATGCGGGTACCTGGGTTGGAGTCCGCAACTCGCCGGAAATGCGGCGTCGTTGCATGGGCAACCGGAATGACGAACTGTCCGTCTCCGTCCACCAGCAGACGCGTGCGCAGATACGCCAACCGATTCGTCAGGTCGGTGTCCGAGTATTCCTGTCCGGTAATGACGTCCTTGACTATCACTGGTGATCCTTCATCGAGGGGTGGTTCATTGTGCACCATCGCAGGCACACCGGATGCCGCATGGCGCACGGAGCAGACCATCCACGCGCCGACTCGATGGCCGGCATCGACCTGCCGTGACGCAAACGTTGACCAACCGGAGAACCACGACCTTGACACACGGTGTTCTTGCGCCGCGTCCGGATACGATCAACCATAAGGGACCAGCCGAGGTATCACGGCGTGGGTGTTACGGACCGAATTGGCTCAGCGGAGCCCAGGGAAATCAGGCACTTGCCTGAATCCGCCGGATTTGTCCCGCCACCTCCACCAGTTCAGGCCGGTAAGTGATTGATTCGCTTACTGGACTTTTTATTTTAGTTCGTCTGGATTGGTCCCCAATGGGCTCCGTTTGGTCAACATTTGGTCACCATTTCGAGTCGGGTGCGCACATACTGGGCGCCCCTCACGTGCGCGTCAGAGACCGGCGGACCGGCCGACGGCACTCCCTTCCCTTCAATTCCATGTGCCACGCGTGATCCAAGACTCCGTCGTAATGAATCGGGAAGACGTATCGCTCCGAGGCGGCGCGCTGCGCTACCTCGTGGGCCCAGTCGAGTGTTTCGTGGCGCCTCTGTCCGTATAGGTAGGTCTGCAGAAGACTGAGCAACAGCACCAGGGCGATGAGAATCCCCTCGATCCGCTCGGCGCTGGCCAATCCGTAGATCAGGAGCCACGACAGCAAAAGGTAGGGGTAAAAGAAGTACCGCGGGCCATCGGTAAAGGCTGACACCCACTGCAGCGGGGCGCGGGCCATTGAAGCGGCGACTGCGGCAAAAAGAATATATCCGAGAACCAAAAGGCCGAAATCCGGTGAACGTCGAATACCGAATAAGGCGACGACGATAATCGCTGCGCCCAGCCACGCACCAATGGCCACCCCTTCGATTCCGGGGAAGAACATGTACCAGCCTACGAACTTTGCCAGCACGTCTGGGATGGAGATGGCAGCGAGCGCGGCCGCTGGGATCGGAACCGGAGTGGTCAGGTACACCAGCGCCACCTGCACGACCGCCCAGAGGACCGCGATGATGCAGATAAGGGTCTCGCGCCGGTCTCTGAGACGCAGCGCACGGACGATGAATATGGGTGCAAGAATCACGTCATCGGTGAAGACAAACCACCGACCACCGTAAAAAGTGCCCGCAACGGCACCTGATCAATCGCATCGTCGCGCCAAAGCGCTGATAGGAAAATGGGCAGCGACCCGAACCAAAACGCGTATTCCGATACTGCGTATACCTCGGAGTTTATCGGCAAGAGCAACAGGGCGCTTGATGGAACAGACTCTGACCGATTGATCGCCGAACATATCAAGGGCTCGAAGCACGGGTGGTACTGAGGGAGGGACCGACGCCCCCCCGCCTTGAGTAGCGGTGCGATCTTGAGTTCAGGATTAATGTAACTGTTTCGCGTAAGCGGCGGGAGTCAACCCGCCGAGTGCCTTCTTGGGTCGCTCTTCGTTGTATTCCCGTCGCCATTTTTCGATCTCGGTTCGGGCATGCAGCAGGCTGGGAAAGCAGTGTTCGTTGAGGCATTCATCGCGAAGCCTTCCGTTGAATGATTTGATGTAGGCGTTCTGATTCGGCTTGCCGGGCTCGAGCAGGCGCAGCTGTACGCCGCGTTCGTGCGCCCACGCGACCACGGCCTTGCCACAGAACTCCTTTCCGTTATCGCTGCGAATGATCTTCGGCAGGCCTCGTGTAACGGCCAGGCGGTCCATGACGCGCGTTACGCCGACGCTTGAGATCGCCCGCTCAATCTCGATGGCGACTGCCTCATGCGTGGCGTCATCGACGATCGTCAGGCACTTCAAGACACGCCCTTCGGCGGTGCGGTCGAAGACGAAATCGATGGACCAAAACTCGTTCGCGGCTGCCAGCGGAGCAGTGGCTGCCTGTCGGCCGGAGGCACCTTTTTCCGTTTGCGCCGGCGCACCTGCAGGTTCGCCTCCTGGTAAAGGCGCTCGACTCGCTTGTGATTGACCATCTGTCCGGCCTGGCGGAGTTTCAGGTAGATCATGCCGACGCCGTAGCGTTTATGGCGATTCGCCAGTGCGCAGATCATCTCGCGCAGCTCGACATTGGAGTCGGGTCGCGGTTCGTATCGGTAAGCGCTTGCGCTCATGCCAGCGATCGCCAGCGACCGGCGCTCACTCAGCTCCTGGCCGATCAGATAGCGCACCAGCTCTCGCCGGTCCGGTGCGCTCGCCATTTTTTTCGCAGCGCTTCCTTGATGGCCTCATTTTCCAGAAGCTGTTCGGCCAGCAGTTTTTTGAGGCGGCCGTTCTCCGACTCCAGGTCCTTCAGCCGCTTGGCCTCGGGCACGCTCATGAGGCCGAACTTGCTTCGCCACAGTTAGTACGAGGCTTCGCTGAAGCCGTGCTTACGGCATAAGTCCTTGACCGACTTGCCGGCCTCGGCCTCACGCAGGAAACCGATGATCTGTTCTTCGGAAAAACGCTTCTTCACGTCCAATCTCCTTCTCGTGGGGGATTGAACTCGAAACCGGGGCGCTACTCAAATCTGGGGGGACGTCGGCCGACTACGATCTCGCGAAAAATATGACGCGCTCCGAAGCCAAAACGCTGGTCGACCTCGCGGTGGACGCGTTTACCAGCCGGCAGCGCGTGCGCAATACGGCAGAGGGCAGGGTCTTTTTGACCATGCTGTATCTGTGGAAGCCGCTCCAGGGTCGCTAACCCAGCGCCGCCTCCACGCTGTTCGGGCATGGCCGAACTGATCAGCAGAGGCCTCTCCTGCACGACCGTTCTGATTTTCCCCTTGGCCTTAAACAGGGTGACCACCGTGATGAATCAAGACGGCGTTGGGTGAGCTGGAACGCCTATTCCAGAATGGTTCCGGTGTAGATATGACCGAAGGTCAGGCCGGACGGCAAGATTTTCTAACCGGGCGACCTGGAACGTCGTCGATGAGTCTTCCATGCTCCTTTGACGACTCCCCCCAAGAAGCTCGAGACCCTGCCAGGGACGCTCGCTTGGGCTCTTTGCAAGGAGTCATCAGCGGATGCCAAAGGCCTGACGATTTTTCTGGATTACCGTTTCCAAGAGCGCGGCCGCGGACTCACCACTTTGTCCAAGCCTCATCAGGAGGCTGGCTCCGTGTTCTGCATCACGCTTGCTCAGCCGGTTCGCCATCGTCGCGAACATCGATTCGAGCACAGCATTCGCACGCGCGTATTCCTGATCGAGTACCAATCCCGATGCAAAGACAAGGCGCGCATGCGGATTCAACATCGCTTCTGCCCCCTCCAGATACTCAAGAAAATCACATGTCCGAGCCGGTGGCCCGGGGCGCAACACGTCGACAAGCTCTGGATGATTCACGACGTGCTCGACGATGGCTTCGTCAGACAGCTTGCCCTTGGCGATGACCCCGCCCTCCTGCAAACGATTGCTGTAAAGCAAATTCTCGCCAAAGTCATCGAACAGCGGGAAGCGAAAGTGCCAAAGGTGGACCTCTTGAGGCCGATATTCCAAAAGCACCCCATCCAGCACCAACTCCACGTTCTGACGAAAGAAGTATCCGCCAAGCTGGCTGAGCCCCTCCACGCGCTGATGCATCAGGCGAGCAATCGCACGTTTATTCATGTGTCAACGACCTACGGGGTAAATGGGTGCAACGACGGTGCCCACCGGCAGATTAGCACCGTAAGCATTTGCCTGTGCCCTGCTGATGTAGCCCCATCCGGTCTTGAGGTCATAGACGGCAATGGGCGCCGCCTTGGGACCCAGGACCACATCCGCCCTCGACGAGTCGGGATACCCATATCGGACCTCGATGTGATCGTAGTAGCTGACCTCGGTGTGATACAGCGACTGCGGGCACTGCGCATCGACGAGCCGCTTGAACTCGCTGTGAATAAGCGTACCGCGAATCCATGGCAGGCGGCACAGACCCGTGCATGACTTGTCGACCGTGTTAGCGGCTTGCGTGGCCAGCTTCGTCAAGAGTTCCTCTGCCGCCAGCATTTGAGGCGTGGGAGCTACACGTTGATACTCGTATTTTTCGCCGGCGAGCCCGAGCGAGTCCACTGCGCCCAACGGATTGGAGTCAGTGTAAGCATAGGTGCTGATTCCGCCCATTAGCCCGATGGGGTCGCTCTGCAGATACCGGCCCGTCAACGCGTCGAAGTACCGATACCCGTTATAAACGTTGCCCGACTCGCGGTCGAAATACTGGCCCGCGAACCGCAGATTCAGCACATAACCGCTGGTCGAGGTCGGCCCCTGCTCACCAAACGGATTGCCCTGGTAGGCCCACGACCACACCAAGGCGCCGGTGGCGTTGGTGACCGCGCGGGGCGTGTTCAGGCCATCGGCATGCACGAAGGCCACGGTGGTGCCGTCGACCACCGCCACCGGAGTGTCATCCATCCACACATAGTCGCGCGAGGCCGCACCGTATTCGCCCAGCAACCCACTGGGACCATACGCAAAGCGGGTGGTGGCGGAACCGACCGTTTTGGCAACCCGATGCGCCGAGGCGTCGTAGGCATAGGTCGCCACCGTCGTGCCGCCCTGCTGCAAGACGGTCAACTGCCCGCGTCCGTTGTATCCATACCCCCAGGAGGTGCCGGCACTGGCGTTGCTGGTCGTAGAGCCGTTGGCATCATAGGTGCGCGAGCCGGTGCCGATGCTGGTCAACCAATGGGTGCCAGCCTGGTAGCCATAGGCACCCGTGGCCAAGCCCGGTGCGGTTTTGGTCAGGCGATCACCGGTCTTTGAGTAGGTGTAAGCCTCCACCACCGCACCGCTGGCGTTCTTGAAGCCCGTCAGGCGATACAGCGCATCGTAGCTGTAGGTCTCAACGGCCGGAGTCGCCCCCGGCGTGCCACCCAAGGCCACAATGTTACCCACCGCATCCCGTGCCACATGGAGATTGAGCGCGGGGCTGGTGATGTCAATGGAGCGATAATTGGCATCGTACGTGCGAGTGACGGTCTGGCCATTGCCCAGGGTGTAGCTGGCGATGGGTCCGAAGGGCAAATAGGTTGCCGCGCGGACCACGGTGCTTGCCGCACCCCTG
This sequence comes from Luteibacter sp. 1214, assembly GCF_031455395.1. Classification (NCBI taxonomy): domain Bacteria; kingdom Pseudomonadati; phylum Pseudomonadota; class Gammaproteobacteria; order Lysobacterales; family Rhodanobacteraceae; genus Luteibacter; species Luteibacter sp. 1214. The sequence continues at coordinate 265,796 of NZ_JAVDSQ010000005.1, read as the reverse complement.
GCCGGCGTGATGGTGACCGTGGTGATCTGCCCGGCCGCGTCGCGCGCGTATTCCGTCACCAAGCCGCTGGGTGACGCAGCCGCCGCCAGACGGCCGGCCTTGGTGTAGACATAGTCGGTGCTGTCAGTGACCGTGCCTTGCGTCTGGCGCTGCTCGGTGACGCGCCCTTGGTTGTCATAGCAGTACACGGTCGTCACAACGCTTTCCACCACGCGGGTCAACCGACCGGCTGGGAAGGAACTGGCGCACCCGGTGACGCTGTTGGCCTCGTCGTAATGGAACGCCGCATTGAGCTTGGTGTCGGTATAGCTGACGGCGGTGCGGCGGCCCAGCGCATCGAAGGCTTGTGTCGCGACTGTGGCCTTGGCGTCGGTCTGCGTCAGCGGATTGCCCGCCGCGTCGAAGGTGGACGCCTGCGTGCCCGTGTCGGGGCTGACCTGGCCGGTGGCATTGCTCAGGCCGTCGAGGCTGTAGCTCGTCACCAAGCCGTCGGGGTCGGTAACGGACTTCAGTTGATCCAGCGCGTCCAAGGTGAACACGCTGGTGGTGGCTTTGGTCGCCGCATTGGTGCCGTTGGCATCGGCGATGCTGGTGACCAGGCGGTCCAGGACATCGAAGGTATTGTTCTGCACCGTGCCGAGCGCATCCTTGGCTGACACCAAGTTGCCGTTCGCGTCGTAGCTGCCGCTCGCGGTGGCGTCGAAGACCACATGGCCGAGCCCATCGGTCACGCTGACCAGTTGGCCGCGCGTGTTGTATTTGCGAGATACGCTGCGCCGAGATACGCCTTTGGCGTCGAAGGTCTCTTCTTTGATGCGATTGCCCGAAGCGTCGAGCGTGTAATGAATGTGCTCGCCCAGTCCATTGGCCATATCGACCAAACGGTGCGCGTCGTCGTAGCTGTAGGTGACCGCCACCCCATCGGGGTCCGTTACCGACTTGAGCGCACCCACGGCGTCATAGGTCAGGGTGGTTGTGGCGTCCCCGGCTGCGGGCACCCCGGTTGCATTGGCGCGCACCGTGCGGCTGGCCAACCACCCACGGGTGGTGTAGGTCACATCGGTGATGACGCCATTGGCATCCTTTTGACGCACCGGCCACCCGTGGCGATCGTAGGCCAGCGTGGCGGTGACGTGCCCCGCTGCATCCGTGATCTGCGAAAGATCACCGGCGCGGTGGCAGGCGCCACCCACGGTGCCACAGCCGCTTTCATCGGTTGTGGGGAAATAGCCGTACTGGGTCAGATCGGTGACATCGGTGCGCGGGCCATCCACGCTGAGCAACAGACCGACCTGGGGGCACTGCGTGCCGTCCACCGCATCGCAGTAGCTATACCGGGTCTGGCGGATGCCCTTGGGCGCGTGCGCTTGGCTGCCGCACGCGTAGGTCACCGTCACGGCGGGGTCCACCGCGCATTCGGCAGTCACTTGTCCGCGGGCGTTGTAGGCCCATGTGCTTTTGGCAACCACAATGCCCTTGGCGTTGGCCGTCGCGCGGGTCAACGGCACGCGGTGCACCGCATCCCACGTGGAGCTGGTGGTCCGCTGCGCATCCGTGCCGGACGCCTCAACCTGGCGGGTCAGCAATCCATTCGCGTCATAGGTGGTGGTGGTAACGGTGCCCTTGTAATCCGTGGTCGTGGCCGGGTAGCCATTGGCGTCGTAAGTGATCGCCTTATCGGGCTGGTTGCACTGATTGCCGCAATAAGTGCTCGTGCCGCTGGATTTGAGCGTCTGGGCACCATCATCGGCAAATCCCAGCGTGACCACCAGGCCGAGCGGCGTGGTGAGGTCGGCCGGCGTGCCGCCGTTCTGATAGTAATTGGCGTAGCTCAGCGTGATTTTGTCGGCGCCGCCGGCAAACTGATTGCTGATGGCACGGTTGTACTCATTGAAAGTCGTCGTCTCGTAACGCACTCCCTTCTCGTCGATGATGCCGGTCAGCTCGCTGGGATAACTGGTCGGAGAGGCGGCGTAGGCGCCTTCGGCGTACAGATACTGACGACTGTTGCCGTCGGCGAAGGTCACCTTAGCGAGGTTGCCGCTGTCGGCGTAGGCATACACGACGGTCTGGCCAGCCGGGTCGATGACTTGATTCAGCCGGCTCTTGGCGTCGTAGCGCAGGTTGAGCACGCGCCCTTGCGGGTCGGTTACGGCAATCAACAGGCCCGCCGCCGGCGCAATCGCCGGTGCGGTGGTGGCATCGCTGTAGGTCATCCCGGTGACCCAGCCATTGTCATCGCTGATGGTCAGCAGGCGACCGGTCGCGTCATAACGCTCGGTCTCGTTGGTGGCCGCCAGGCGCAAGGTGTAACCGGTGCGCACGCCTGTCGTCGCATCCTTGATGTCGGTCAGTGTCTCGGCCGCGTCGGTGTCGGCCTTCCACAGGCCGTTGGTGCTGGCAAAGCGGACCATGGACCCGTCGGGGCGGCGGGCATACAGCTGGCCGCCATCCGGACCGCTGTTCGGCATCAGGTCAAGTCGACGGTCGAACGAGTGCCGCCACTTCGGGCCCATGGTGCTGGACGGGACGAAGCTGGACGAGTTGTAGAAACGGCGGAAGGTCAGCCAAGGCGACGAACTGACATCCGTGTCCTGGCGATATTCGTTGCCATTAGCCGCGCTGATGGGGTCACCAATCAGCGGCGTGCGGTGGTCGGTTCCCTCGTGCTTGACCGTGCCGTTGCCGAAGCTACCCCGCGGGCCCAGGGAGTCTTGTTTGCCACCGTTGCCTGCTGTGCACATCGTGCGGCACCCACCGGCATTCTTCGGCTGAAAGCCGCTGCCTGTGACATCTGCCGCCCAGATGTAGGCGAAAAACTCGCTGGTGCTCGTCCCGGTGCTGCTCACATGGCTGATGGTGATGGTCGCAGCCGTGCCGCTGCTGCTGCCGTTGTAGGCCACCGAAAACGTGTGGGGCGCACAGGTCAACGTGCCGTCGGTGCAGTCGGTCTCATAGTGGCCAATGAGCGAGTTGACCGCGCCGTCCACCGACAAAAACCCGTTCTCCGAGCCCCAGGGCGTGTTGTAGTTGTAGGGCGGCCCGTAGACATACGCGGCGTGGGCTGACCAACTGCCCAACGTCATCAGTGCCAATGCCCCAAGCCGTCGCCAGAGCGACCGACTGCCATTACGCCTTGCGGAGGATTCCATGACCGCACCCCTTTGAGAAAATTCGCAGAAGCTTACGTGGCACCGTTTGTAGGGGTGGGCTGATTTCCATGTAGGGGTATTCCTACATGGCCTGACCAGCGCCTTGTCACGCGAACGCTAATCGTCAACCCGCGGCCCGCACGAACGTGTTGCGCCCAAACCTACGGGTTCGCACGAGAGGGCTCTTCCATGCATATGTCAGCGACGTGACACGCTGCCTGTGATACACGTCACACTAGGCGATGGTGCTTTCCGCGCAGGTCGACGTTGCGCTACCGCGCGCTTCTGCGGTGGTGCAGCGGCGACCCGCCGAAGGCAAGGTGGTCGTAGTGCCGCGTCTGCCCTGGCTCCAGCTCACACGGCCGGTCCGGTTCTGCGTGACGGCTCCGGTATGAGCACCAACGCCGGCTTCGGCGTGCGGAGCGTGACGCTCACCTCGTCCTAAGAGGACAGTGTTTTCGGAACGGACATCCAGGCGGCCGCAAGCAGTGCCATTCTTGGCCGCCGCGTCAAGCGACTACAAACGGGAAGAGATCAGGCGAAGTGTCTCGACGCTCGCTGGAGATACGCAGGCCCGACGAAGGGGCACTTCTGGCGTGCCTGTATGGGTCCGGCACCACTTCCGCGAGAGGAAAGAATCAGTCTGTCATGCTGCCGCAGGCATGGCGCGGTTGAGGGGTCTATTTGAGGCGGCTCGTCCTGACTGCTCGTAACGGGTCGGTCATCTTCGCCGCCCGTGCGATGCCTTCCACCGACGATTCGTCTTGCGTCGATGCGCTAAGCGATCAATGATCGGTACGGACTGAGGTACGGTTATCGTCGCCCTACCCCATGGCGAACACGTTGCTGATCAGAGGTCTGTAGCGTTTCCCGACAGGGTCCCGCCACCTCCACCAACACCTGCGGCGAGACCGCGATAAATCGTTGTTTCGCCGTTTCTTTTTGCCGCAACGCCACGCCCGAAACGCCGTTCCCTCAGGTGTCGCTTTAGCTGCCGTTTGTGCCCAGACCCTTGTTTGTTCAACGTCCGTCCGGCCTCTACGTTCGCTTTCTCATGCCTGTCCACGCCGGACAGGTCTGGGGCTAACCGCTCCGGTGCACGCGAAGAGCCCGACACATGGCGACCAGCCGGAACTCACGGAGATGATCGCAAATGAACGCGTACCTGGCCCTTACCCGTTGGCAAAGCACGCGGCGGCTTTTTTGGCGATGTCACTCTCCTCTGCGACACGCTGCAGCTCAGGCTGTAGGCGTCGAACCTCGGCGCTCTGATCCAGCTCCGCACGCTTGCCGATCGTGGGCTTGGAGAAGGCCTTCTTCTAGCCATACAGGCTGTGGCTCGTAATGCCTAGCCGCTGGGCAACGTCGAGCACCGGCCGCCCGTGCTCTCGAACTGCCTTGATCTTGAACTGATCCGTATAACGCTTGCCACTCATAGAGACCTCCTCAACTGCCATAAATTATGGCTTCAAGTGGTCTACGAAAGTCTGGGCGGTCCAGCTCGCCGAAATCGGGGCTCGCTTTAGCGCGCAGCATTGTTCGTTAAAGCCACTCCTGACCTAGCCGTTTTAGCTACCAGCATGTCGGTTTTGAGTGGAATTTCACGAGAGTCGTCGAATGTTTTTGTGACTGTGATGGTCCCCGTCAACGCCGCCGGTTCGTTCACTGCGCCCGCAGCGTCGCGAAACAACCACGCCTGTTCGACGTCCGCTGGGGAAAGCGCCGCGGCACCGACGATGACCGCGCCCGAGAGGTCCATGTTGCCCGCTGGGTCGGTGTCAACTTTGAAGCTCCATCCGTTTGGCACGTGCACGACGCTGGCCAAGGTCAGATGTTTTCCATGCATCTCCAGGCCAACGATCCGTTCGCCCGGACGCACATCAACGCCTTTGAGTGACAGGACATATTCCCTGGCTGATGCCGCAGGCGACGCGCACACCAGCGCCATGACCAACACTACTGCGCTGACACGCTGTTTCATGACTTAAATCCTTCAGGAACGGTGACCGTACCATTGTGCAAACGGCCCTGTCACAGTTCACCTCCCGGCGGTTTGAACGCGGCCGGCGTCAATCGATGACGTCGATGGCATCCTACTGCAAAAATAGGCACGAAGGGACAATCGCCCCCGTGCCCGCATCCGTCAGATGCTGCCTTGCAAGAACGACACGAGGTCGCGATTGAAGTCGTCCTTGTGCGTGATGACGAGGGCGTGTGGCGCGCCATCATATTCTTTCAGCACCGAGCCTGGAATCTCCCTGGCCAGGCGGCGCGCGCTGGCGTCAATCGGGATGACCTTGTCATCATCGCCGTGGATGATGAGCGTCGGGACACGGATAGATGAGATGTCCTGACGGAAGTCGGTTTTGCTGAACGCATCCACACAGTCGAGCGTGCCTTTCTTCGATGCCTGCATGGCCACCACTAGACTCGAATCAAGCGTCGCCTGGCTTACCGGATGGGACAACATTCCCTGGCCAAAAAACTGCTTGCCAAATGTTTCAAGGAACGCGGGACGTTCATCGCGGAGTTTTTCTTTCATCTCCGTGAAGACATCGCCGTCGACGCCATCGCGATTGTTGTCGCCCTTGAGCAAGTACGGTGTCACTGCTGACGCAAACACGACGCTGGCAATCCGATCGGCACCATGGCGCGACATGAAGCGCGCCACTTCACCGCCGCCCATCGAAAATCCGACGAGGGTGACGTCTCTCAAGTCGAGTGTTTCCAGCACGGCGTTCAAGTCATCGGCAAACGTGTCGTAGTCGTAGCCGGCTGCCGGATGGTCGGACCGCCCGAATCCCCGACGGTCATACGCGATGGCACGAAAGCCGGCGTCGGCCACCGCACCCATCTGGTACTCCCACATAGCCGAGCTCAGCGGCCATCCGTGAATGAACACAACCGGGCGGCCTTCGCCCACCTCTTCATAAAAAAGCGTGGTCGGTTGAGCTGTGGATTTGACGGTCACGAATGGCATGGGCAACTCCTCTGGTTGGATGCCAACGTTGGCAAGCACCACATCAACAGCGAGAGAAAGACCTGCATGCGCTTGAACGACGTCCGTGAGTCACAATGCGACGTATCGATGTCTCATGTCATGGTAGCGTTTCGGTATCAGCGAACAGCACCCTGCCGCGGAACGCCAGCATGCCTCGCATGAAAAAGAAGGCCGACCTGCCTCACAAAACCTGCGCCGCCTGTGGGCTCCCCTTCAGCTGGCGCCGAAAGTGGGCGAAAGATTGGGAACAGGTCAGGTATTGCTCCGAGCGGTGCCGACGCTCGAAACCCGATATCAAACGGTCCGTCATTCCAAGCGTTCGGTAGTCACCCGACCTTGATCCGAAATCACCTGGCCGGTTGTGTTACATCCAAACACACAGGCAAACCGTTACGTTGACGGAAACACAGCGATGGTGCATCAACAGACATTGGATGCGCCCACTGTGCAAACCTCAGAAAAAACGACCTGCCTGCTCGTCGAAGACAACGCCTTCGTATCCGATGCGTATCAAATCGTGCTTGAAGGTGGCGGCTTTCGAGTCTGCCAGGTCGCCGCATCCGAACCCGACGCCATCGATGCCATCCTTACACGCAGGCCTGACGTCGCTCTGGTCGACATCGACATCGAAGGTGGTGATTCGCTCGGCGTCGCCACGGCGCTCATCGCCAAGGACGTTCCGGTGGCGTTCGTCACGGGACACCCGAGGTCCGTCTTGCCAGCGCCCTTCTCCACTTTGCCGTACCTGCAAAAACCGGTCTCGCGCGCCGCGTTGCTTGCGCTCGTCCAACGCCTGGAAGAGATGCGGGACAAATGAGCCGCCCGGGGCGGTCGGCCGGCGGCTTTATTCGCGAATGATTTGCCAGGTTCCGTCTGCACCTTCCTGACGGACCTGCACGTCGAAACCCATTTCCTCGAGCGCGCGGGCGCGATCGCACGCGGCATGCATGGCTACCAGCCCATCCTGGTACGACTCGCCGTCCCTCCCCTGCTCCGACACGTGCCAGTGGCCGCCGGGTTGCGAGGGATGCAGGATGAATATCCGAACGAGTGACATGAGCGCTTTTCCGGCAAAAAAACTTCCGGAAGAATACTGATTGCTCCGCGCCCTCTCAACGGCAAAATTCATTCAACCGCGCAGTGGAAAGACATTGCGGGTTACTCGGGCACGGAGCGCGTTGCGAATCCTCATCTCAGGCGCGAAACGGCCATCTGACCAAGGCTCCAGATGCTCGCCCAAGCCAGCTGAAGCGTGGCATGAGCACTCCCGTCGGCACCGTTTTCGACCACCACGCCACGGTGGTCGAACACTTGAAACGAGCCCCGAAACCCTTCGCCTTGTAAGGCATGAACGGAGTACCCGCATGTCAATTGGCAAGCCATCGTACAAATGTACAACATCCGCCTGAATTTGTCGTCACGTGCCCGGTGGATCGAATCCCCGCGCCCCCTGAGGAGGATGCATCCAGCACCCTCAGAAGTCTCGCCAAACCGACGCGGCCATGGCGACCGTGGCCGGTGAGGAGCTCGACTGCAGGACCGGTGGGGTCGGAGTGAGGCCGGCTGGCGCAGGACGTTCGGCGTAGGGAGCGGTGTCCTCCCCCGCAAAGCGGAAGACAGCGACCTGGAGCATCAGGCCTTCAGCTAGCTCGCTGGCTTGCTGACTGGCCGCACTGGCTTCTTCGACGAGGGCCGCATTTTGCTGGGTGACCGAATCGAGCTCGGTCACCGCCATGTTGACCTGGTCGATTCCGGCCGCCTGCTGGGCATTGGCCGTGGCAATGTCGGTGACGAAGCTTGCCACCTTGACCGCACCCGCTTGCATATCGGCCAGAGCGTCCGTGGTACGCGTCAGGAGCGCAGCGCCAGCTTCCACGCGCTCGCCGCTGGATGCGATCAGCACCTTCACGTCCTTGGCAGCCACAGCACTTTGCTGGGCGAGACGACGGACCTCTCCGGCCACGACCGCGAAGCCCCGCCCATGTTCTCCGGCCCGTGCGGCTTCGACGGCGGCATTCAAGGCCAGCAGGTTGGTCTGAAACGCGATCTCGTCCATCGTCGTGACAATGCCGCTGATTTCGCGACTGGCATCGCTGACCCTGATCATCGCATCCGACGTTTCCCCCGCGAGCCCGCGCGTCGTCGCGGCCTGGGACGTCAACAATTCAGCCAGCGCCCGGGCCGCCGCAGCGGAGTCGGCATTCTGACGGACCGAGGCGGTCATCTCTTCCATGGAGGCTGCCGTCTCTTCCAGACTCGATGCCTGCTCCTGGGTGCGCGAAGACAACTCATCGTTGCCGGCAGCGATGTCCCTGGCCGCGGCGTTCACCTGGCTGGCGTTGTCGCGCACTTTCCGGACGATGCCGGCCAGCGTCGTGTCCATCGCGACGAGCGATCGCAGGGTGTCGCTGACCTCGTCCTTTCCCTTGACGTCGATGGCGTGACCGAGTTCGCCGTCGCTGATCGAGGCAGCCAGTTCGCGCGCCTGAATCAGGGGTCGCATGATGGAACGCGCCAGGAAGACGCCGCACGCAACGAGGGCCGCCGCGCCCACCACGAGCCCGATGACGACCAGGACGAACGCGTGGCGCTCGATGTTCTCCGACTGGGCAAACGCCTGCGCGGCTTCGTTGACGTTTTCCTGCACGATGGCGTCGATCGCACTCGATTCGGCGGAAAAAGCGGGGCCCACAGCGGTAAGCATGTACTGCACCGCTTCGTCCCGTTTCCCGCTCGCCATCAGCGGATCGAGACGGGCGTTGAGCTCACGGGCGTGCGCCTGCGCCGCGATGAACCGGTCAGCTTCCGCTTTTTCCTCAGGCGAGGAGACCATGTTCGGGTAGTAGCTTGCCCAGAGGGCGTCTATTTTTTTCGCCGCCGCGGCGTTGTCCGCCTGCTCCGCTTTCGCCGCGTCCACCGTGCCCACCAACAACGCCCGGTTGAGCCCGGTGCGCGTGTCATTGAAAAGCGCACGAACCCCGGTGACTTCCACGATTGGCTCGAGTGACGTGCGGTAGATGGCTTCCGTCTGCGCGCCGGTCTGGCGAAGAGCCATCAGGCCCCCGACGCCGACCGAGAGGGCGATAACCACGGAAATGGCAATGAGAAGCGCGATGCGCTGGCGAACAGTCATGGAAACACTCCAGGCGGGGACATTCCGCTATCGGCGGGTGCCCACGCTGCTGAAGTAAATTTGACAAAATTGATGAAAATCGTTCATGCGCGATTAAATCGACCGAAAGGCTGGCGAAAGGAGGTCGTATTCAGTGCCGCGAGGCCCGGTTTTTTTGTTTCTGCCGCCGACCGCACCCGCTACGAGTACCTTGTCTGGCGACACGGAGTACCGTACCGACCCGTCGCCACGAGCTCCATAAAAAAGGCCCCGCTTCATGCGGGGCCCTGGTGCATCATGCGGCGGCGTTATCGAGAAGTTGCCGGACGCTGTGCTCGGCCTGGGAGCCCGATGCGATGTCGATACGTCGCGGCTTCATCGCTTCGGGAACCTCGCGCTTGAGGTCGATCGTGAGCAGTCCGTTGACCAGGCGGGCGCCGGTCACCTGCACATGCTCGGCCAGTTCGAAACGACGCTGGAAGGGACGCGTGGCGATGCCGCGGTGCAGGTACTCGCCTTCCGGTTCTTCCTTGCGTTCACCCGACACGGTCAGCCAGTTGGCCTGAGCGGTGACCTCGATATCCGCTTCGCCGAAACCGGCGACCGCCATGGCGATGCGGTACTGATCATCCGCAAGCTTGATCGAGTCGAAAGGCGGGTAATTGTCGGATGTCTGGCCCTTGGCCGCCGCGGCCTCGAGCAGATCGAACACGCGATCGAAGCCGACGCTGGAACGATGTAGCGGTGCAATATTCAGAAGAGTTCGCATGACCATATCCTCTTGAGCAACATGGGATGGGTTCTCTCTGCCACCCCCCTTGGGCGAGTGGCGAGGCCGGCCCCGAAGCGGTCGGCGGGCACTAATTTATGCAGCGCCTGAAAAATTTCAAGACCCGGAATTCAGCCTTTATTTAAGCGGTTTCTACGCCAATGCTAACCGCCTGTACGCACCTCATGGAGGCGCGCGCGGCCGCCCCACCACAGCCCAAGCGATCCCATCGAAACGGCGCCGAGACACAGGAACGCGCCGTGGAATCCGATCGTCTCGGCAAGCCATCCGCCCAGTGCGGGACTGAGTGCCGCGCCGACGCCCTGCATCGTCATCACCGCGCCCTGCGCGACGTTGACGCGCCCGGTGCCCTGCATCAGACGCGCTACCAGCGCAGGCACGGCCACGCTCTGCAAACCCGCGCCGATACCATCGAGCACCTGTACCGGAAAGACGCCCCAGCGGTTGATGAAGAACGCGGCAAGTGCTCCGCGCAGCGGCAACGCAAGGAAGGTCACGAGGATGACCTGCCAGTAGCCCCGCGTGCGGATCAACCGCATCGCCAGCAGTGAGGTTCCCACCATCACCAGTTGCGCCACGACGATGGTCAGCGCCGTGAACGAGCTGGGCTCGGCCTGGTGCGCGGCGACCACCGCCATACCGTAGAGCGGCAACATCGCCGCGTTGCCGAGGTGAAACAGCGCGAGCGCGGCGGCCAGGATCAGCAGCGGCCGGCAGGTCACCAGGATCGATACGCCCGAAGGCGCGTCGTCGTTATCCCCGTCGTCCGATTCGAGGCCACGCGCGGCACGGTGATCGATCGCATCGGCCGGAATCAGCAGCGTCGACACCACCGCCAGCACGCCGAATACGCCGGCAACCAGGAATACACCACCGAAACCGAAACGCCAGCCGATGAACCCGGAAACACCGGCACCGACGACGTTGCCAGCGTGGTTGGCCACCTGGTTGCGGCCGAACTGCCGGTCGAAGCCCCGCGCGCGGGCCATGCCGAGGGTGACGCCTGCGATCGCCGGCCCGAGCAGCGCGCCGGCGATCGCCGTGGCCACCTGCGAGAGCACCACCATCGGAAACGAATGCGCGTACCAGACGATGCACGACGCGATCACCGTGCAGATCGACGAGACGACGATCGCCAGCCGCTTGTACCGCGTCGCATCGACCACGGCACCCGCCGGCGCCGTGACCAACAGGCCCGCGACGCCACCGATCGTCATCACGGTGCCGATGGCTCCGGTCCGCCAGCCGGCGGACTGCAAAAAAACGCCCAGGAACGGACCGATGCCGGCCTGCACGTCGGCCACGAAGAAGTTGAGTGCTTCGAGCGGTCGTCGGCCGCGCATGGTTCGTTCCTGAGCGAGTGCCACGTGCGTCTCCCGGCGTCAGTGCTTCGGCTTCTTCGGCATCGGCTTCAGCGAGTCCGCACTCGTACCGATCGCTTCCGCATGAATGACCGCGCCATGGGCGGTATCGGTCCAGCGACCTTCCACCGCGATGGACTTGCCCGGCGCGAGCATCCGTCCGAGTTCGGTCGCCGCGTGCGGCGGAAAGCGCACGATCACCCCGTCATCGAGCAGCACGCCATGCGCATTGCCCTTGGGACCATGCAGCAGACGCGCGATCTCGCCCTCGTACGACCAGCGGGAACCATCGTCATGCGGTTTGGGCTTTTCTTCGCCGGGTTTCGGACCCTCATCGACAATGCGCTTGCCTTTCGCGGGATCGATCGCCACCGCGACGATCACGTCGGCGCCGCGCACGGCCACGCCGCGTACTTCGAGCCGGCTACGTGGTTTGAGAGCTCGCGCCAGCGCCCGTGACAGATGGGGCGGCGTGTGGATTTCGGTGCCGTCGGTCAACAGCAGTCCATCGATATCGCCGTTCGGGTTGAGCAGGAAGCGGTCGAGCGTGCCGCGGGTAACGGGAAGGTAATCGGGATCGAGCCAATGCATGTGCTACTCCAGGGATAAAAAAATCGGCAGGAAACGCCACCGCCCATGGACGGGCGGCGGCGCCTGGATCGGGGTCAGGGCGTGGGAACGGGCGGCGTGAGCGCCGGTGCTCCGCCCAATGCGACACCCGGCTGCGGCGGTACCGGCGTCCGGGGCGCCATCGGGCCAGGCTGCGGCGGTGCGGCGACCGGCTGTTCGTTACCGGGCGTCGTGCCGAGAGCGGTCACCTGGATGGAACGGCCGTAAGGCGTGTTCACGCCGAATCCTTTGACGGCGATTCGTGCATGCGGCTGCATCAGCGCGCCGGCACGCACCGCCGCCGGAGGCGGCACGCGCAGGATCGAGCCCTCATCCAGCAGCACACCGGCCACGTCACCGCGCGGGCCGTACAGCGGCTGCTGCACCAGGCCGTGCGCCTCCATCGGCTGCAGCGCCGGTGCCGCTGGCGGAGCCGGTGGTGCGGCCGGCGGCGTGTCGGTCAGCTCCATGCCGCCCGCCGTGATCGAGTCAGCCTGAAGCAACGGCAAATCACCCACGCGGAAGCCCCGGGCGGTGAGACGATCGCCCCGATGGAGCTTGCCCGCCAGCGCGGCACCCATCGTCGGCGGCATGCCGACCTGCGTGTGATCGTCGAGCAACACGCCGTCCACGTCGCCATTGGGATTGACGAGAAAACGGGCGACGGTGCCGGTCAACTGGGTGCGATGCGCATCGGCAAGCGGTGCCGGCGGCGCGGGCGGCGGCGGCGGGATCGCAGAGGGGGACGGTCGATCCTGGGCGACGGCGCTGCCGATGGCCAGGGCGAGCGCGCAACCGAGCAAGGGAAAACGATTCATGATGAACTCCTGCATCGCGGTGGGGAGGCCGCGATGAAAACCGTTGCATCGTTCGTGCCAGCCGCGAAAGCGCTGAAAAACAGGCCTGTCGACACATCCGCGTCGATGGAAGTGTCCCCTTCGGGGACACCCGGTGTCCTCGCCACGGACACTAGTCGAGACCATAGTCCAGCAGCTTGCGGTAAAGCAGCTGACGACGGATGCCAAGTCGACGTGCGGCCTCCGCGCGATTGCCCTGGGCAGCCGCCAGCGCCTGTACGATCATCGCGCGCTCCAGCCGCGCCAGCGCGACAGGCAGCGACTCGCCCTCGCCGCCCTCACCGCTCCCGCCTTCCGCCGCCGGCAGCGCGCCGTCGGCAAGCATGCCGTCGAGGTCGGCCGCGTCGACCACCGGTCCGGGCACCAGCACCCGGCAGCGCTCCATGACATTGCGCAACTCACGCACGTTGCCGGGCCAGCGATGTCGCTCCAGCCGCGCTACCGCGGCGGTCGACAGCCGCTTTGGCCGCGACTGGCCCGCATCGAGGAACGCCGTCGCCAGCACCGCGATGTCTTCGACGCGCTCGCGCAGCGGCAACAGTTCGATCGGCAGCACGTTGAGACGGTAGTAGAGGTCCATCCGGAACTCACCGGCCGTCACGCGTTCGTCGATGTGCCGGTGCGTCGCCGCGATCACGCGCACGTCGATCGGCACCGGCTGGCTGCTTCCCAACGGGGTGACCTCGTTTTCCTGAAGCACGCGCAGCAGCTTCGCCTGCATCGCCAGAGGCATGTCGCCGATTTCGTCCAGCAGCAGCGTGCCGCCATCGGCCTCGCGGAAGTACCCCTTGCGATCCGCCGTCGCACCCGAGAACGCCCCTTTGCGATGCCCGAACAATTCGCTCTCGAGCAGGTCCGGCGGTATAGCCGCGCAGTTGACGGCGACGAACGGCCGCTCGGCACGCGCGCCGGCGCGATGCAAGGCGCGCGCGACCATCTCCTTGCCGGTTCCGGTTTCGCCCGTGATCAGCACCGGAATATCGCTGGCGGCGGCGAGGCCGATGCGCTTGTGGACCTGATGCATCGCCTGGCTGCGGCCCAGCATGTCGCCGTCGTCCGCCACGGAGGCGCCCGCCGGTTCGACCGGGCCCGCCGCCATGGCGCGTGCCACGGCGTCGGCGAGATCCTGCCTGCCGATGGGTTTGACCAGATGGTCGAACGCGCCCAGCCGCATCGCCTCGATGGTGTTCTGAGCTGACGCGAACGCGGTGAGCATGATGATCGGGACGGGTGACGCGGGCGCGTCGGCGTGACGTGAGCGCAAAAGCGCGAGGCCATCCATCCCCGGCATCCGGTAGTCGACGAACGCCATATGGACATCCCCGGCGCGTAGCCTGGCCAGGCCTTCCTCCGCATTGCGCGCCATGGCGACGCCGTGGCCGAGCGACGTCAACGTCGCGGCCATGGTCGCGCGGAAATCGTCGTCGTCGTCGATGATCAGGATCTGCGCCATGGGATCTCCAGGCTGAAGGCGTGGACGCCGCCGTCGCGCTCGTAACGCGCGTGGCCACCATGACCTTCCGCGATCTCGCGCACCAGGGCCAGGCCCAGGCCGTTACCGTCGACCCGGCCGCTTGCGAACGGTTCGAACAGGCGCTCCTCGATCTCCGGATCGAGCGACGGACCCGCATTGGTTACCGTGATGCGCAAGGTATGGCCATCGTGGACGACCGCCATCCCGACGTCGGCCGCGTGCTGAAACGCGTTGCGTAAGAGGTTTTCCACGGCGCGGCTGAGCTGCTCGCGGTCGATCGCCCAGTGAAGGTCAGGAGCGTAGCGGCGCTCGACGGTGACCGGGCCGACCTCCTTCCAGGTCGCCCGCTCGATCGATGCGACCCATGCCTCGATCACGGTATCTTCCAGACGCAGGCGGATCGGCTGCACCATGCCGAGCAGGCTTTCGACCAGGTCGTCCAGTTTCCTTACCTGCGCCAACACCATGGTCAATGGAGCGCGTTGCTCGTCGGACACGACGGGTGCGGCCAGCGCGTTCTCCGCCGCCAGACGCATGGTCGCGATGGGGTTGCGAATCTCGTGAGCCACGGTGGCCGTCATTCGTCCGAGACCGACCAGGCGCTCGTGTCGGCGCAGCTCCGTCGACAAGGCCTCTGCCTCGCGATGGCTGGCGTCGAGCCGGGACGCATAGGCGACCACGGCATCCGCCAGACGATCCACCTCCGGCGAACCGGTCCGCGGCAACGCGGGCACACCGGAGGACCGCGTCAGCGCATCCTCCACGGCGTCCAGCTTGCGCCGCCAGCGTCGCATGATCGCCACCAGGCCGATGGCCGAGGCCAGCGCCAGGGCGAACGGGAGACCGATCCCGGCGGCCAGCAGGCTCGACGACCGCCCTGGCGCACGGGCCAGACGGGTCATCGTCCATACCGCACGCGTCGTGTCCAACGGGCACGCGGTGATGAGCACGGTCTCGCGCTCGCCCTGACGCACGTAGGACTGCTCCCGCCGCGAGCTCACGGCCGCGCTGGCGGTGGTCACGATGTTGCCGCTCTCGGCCTCGGGCACGTCGGTCTTGTCGCCCGAGCCTTCATACGTGGGATAGGCGTACGCGGTAAATCCCCGATCCGATTGCCATGCCCCGCCCTCGACGCCGCTGGCGTCCTGCAAGACCAGCTGCAGGACGACATCAAGCAGGCCGTTGGACGGCGACGAGGCACGCGCGGCGGGACTGGCGCCGCGGTAACGACTGACCACCGCTGCGCAGTCCGCGGACAACGCCTGCCGGGCATGCGCGACCTGCACCGATCCGGTCTGCCGCCAGGCCACCAGCAGCAGCACGCCCATGCCGACGCAGGCCAGCGCGACGAGGGCCCAGATGACGAAGAGCTGGCGGGAAAGCGCGTTGAACACCGGTGTCGGCCTGAACGGGGTGCGGCATCGTAGTCACGACATGAGCACGACGCCGTGAACGGAGCGGATGCCGCGGGTCCGTGCGAAACATGGGTGGGCTGACAGCGCTACCATAGGCGTCTTGTCCCTGCCGCTCGGAGTCCCCGTGAACGTATCCATTGCCCCCGGCGTCGAAGTCGGCAACTCGCTTCCCTTCGTGCTTTTCGGCGGCATCAACGTCCTCGAAGACCTCGATTCCACCCTGCATGCCGCCGGTCACTACGTCGACGTGACCCGCAAGCTCGGCATCCCCTACGTTTTCAAGGCCAGCTTCGACAAGGCGAACCGCTCGTCGATCCATTCGTATCGTGGCGTCGGACTGGAAGAAGGCCTGCGGATCTTCGAACGGGTAAAGAGCGAGTTCGGCGTACCGGTGATCACCGATGTGCACGAAGTGGCCCAGGCGTCCGTTGTCGCCGAAGTGGTCGATGTGTTGCAGATCCCCGCGTTCCTCGCCCGCCAGACCGATCTGGTCGTGGCCATCGCGAAGACCGGTCGGGCGGTGAACATCAAGAAGCCGCAGTTCATGAGCCCCACGCAGATGAAACACGTGACCGGCAAGATCGTGGAGGCGGGTAACGAACGCATCATCCTCTGCGAGCGCGGCGCGCAATTCGGTTACGACAACCTCGTGGTGGACATGCTCGGTTTCCGCGAGATGATCGAATCGACCGGAGGCTACCCGGCCATCTTCGACGTCACCCATAGTCTGCAGCGCCGTGACGCCGGCAGCGAAGCCAGTGGCGGACGTCGCCGTCAGGTGGTGGAGCTGGCCCGGGCGGGCATGGCCGTTGGCATCGGTGGCCTGTTCCTGGAAGCACACGCCGATCCGGACCATGCGCGTTGCGACGGTCCCAGCGCCCTGCCGCTCACGGCGCTGGAGCCCTTCCTGGCGCAGATCAAGGCGATCGACGATCTGGTGAAGGGTTTCGCACCACTCGATATCCGCTGAAGCGCGACTCTACGCGCTGACGTCCTCACGAAGCGCTCAAGACAACGGTGGCCGCCACGATCGTCTGGTGGCCACCGACAGCGACCTTTTGCATTCCGCCTAGCGCGCGATGGCTTCCAGCCACGAACCTTGAGCCAGAGCAGCCTGATGTGGCGACAGCGCTCCGATGTCGCGCGCGGTATTCAGCGTCTGGCTGGCGAGTGCGACGGCTCGGCTTTCTGTATCGACCCGCTTTCCCCTTTCATCCATCCATCGATAGACGTCTGCAAGATGGAAGAGCGCTGAAGTCCCTTCGTGCACAGCACGCGGGAACGCTTCGTCCGTCTGCAGAATGCGCCTCGCGTTCTGTCGCGTCTGGCCCAACAGCGCGGCGATCTCCGTCAGACCAACGAGATCCGGCGCCGCCTCTACCAGATGAATTCCCGGAATGGCGCGGCGTACATCTGCGACAGCGCTATAAAGCGCCTCCTCCGCCGTTTCCGCTTCTCGCCCGAAGTCGAGTGCGATGCGTCCGAGCTTACCAATGCCTACGACTGCGTCGTCGCAGCCACTTTCTTCCAGCACCTGCACGTAGTCCGCTGGGTCGGTGTCCGGATGATCGAAAGCGAATTTCAGTACGAAGTTGAACTCAGGCATGTCTGCTCTGTCCTCAATGCAGTCCATCGCTAGAAGGCGCCGCGCTCATGGCGAGCCGCTTGCGCCGCCAGGCAGCGATCTACGATACGTCGCAGCTTTCTTGCGTGCGTCTCGGGATTTTGGGGAGTACCCGCGATGCTCGTCATGCAGAATTCGCCACAGGCGCACAACCGATTGTTGGCTGGGCAGTACATCACCCCCAGTGAGATCGCTGACCCTCGACTCGCCAACCGTTGCTCTCGGCATATCGCAAGGCGTCTTCGACTTGCCGCTTGCTGTGCGTATTCCGTGGCACTCCGCGCTCCCATGTAAATTAGGCTCCCGATCCCTGATTGTCAACTGACAATAAGAGGTCGCCAAGGCGCACGCCGACGATTTTTGCCGCGTGGCGCACCTGGAAAATTTGCCTCAACACACTGCGGGCGTCTGTCAGATTCGCCTGCGCGATGGCAGTGACTAACCCTTACGCGAACGCTGCCGCGCGAGCGCACGTATGGACGTCTGCGCCGGTCACGTGACGTTGCGATGACCCGTTTACTTCTTAAGTAATTGCCACGAAACAGCAACACGCAATTTCGGCAAGAGTGGCCCATACGCCAATTCCGTCAAGCTTCCTGTCCCCTTCCCGCTTTTCGATCGTGTCATCCTCGCCGAAATTCTCATAACTCGGACAAGGAGCAGGGGCGTGAACGGAAGCACGGCACTAAGTCACAGGACCAGCGAGGTCTGGTACAGATGGGGTCAATACGTTGCGGTGGCCGCAGCGTACGAAGCGGTTTACGAGATCGCCTATTACCTTTCGTTTCAGCAGTTCCTGCTCACCACGGGGCTGCGGCTGGCCTGCATGCTGTTGTTACCTTCCCGCTTCTGGCCGGCGCTGGCCATAGGCGAGGCCGTTCCGCTCGTCGAGACCGCTGCATTCTGTGCAAATCAGTTCGGGATGCTGTGGGCGATCCTCGTTTCCGTTCCGACGGTTGTTCTGTGGTGGCCTCTACTCAAACCTCTCCGTAAGCGCTGGGCTCTGCACGATGCCAGTGGTCGCATAAGCATGCCGGTCATCATCGGCGCGACCGTCAGCGCGGCGCTGATCACGGCCACCATCACGACACTCGCACTGGTCGCCGCCCTGGCACATACGCCGGAAAAGTGGTCTGTCACGTCGCCCACGCCGTTCTTCTTCGGCTACCTTCTGGGCGCCTATCTGGGCGCGCTCACATTGACCCCCGTCATTCTTGCGCTGCAGGAACGCTACCGGGCACTCCGGCAACCCCTCCGGGTCAAGCTGATCTGGCGAAGCACCCTTGTTCGCGACATGCTCGCCTGGGTAGTTCCCGCTCTCGCGGCGCTGACCTGTCTTGCGATCGTGACCGACAATGAATGCATCCGGCAGATAAGCCGTCTCGCCCTGCTCTGGCCGATGGTCGGGCTGGCATCCCGACATGGATGGCATGGAACCGCTCTGGGAGGCATGGCGGCCAGCATGGCCCTGGCGCTTACGGCGACGGGACAGCTTGATGAGGGCGCACTCGTCATACAGGCGTTACTGGCGTCATCGCTGACCGCCATGTTGTTGTGGAAAGCCCGGACGCCCGCTTTGGAACAGCAAGGCGTCCGGGTAAAACGTTTCTGACGCGTGGCTCAGGGGCCGCGGATAGAGCACTTCGTCGGATCGTTGCACTCCGTGACGAGAAGCAATGAAGCGGCACCATCAGGCTGCGGAGCCACGACCACCCTCATCGCATCATCGCTGTACACGGACGTACTTTCAGCGGGGATCGCCGCCGTCTCGCTCACCCTCCTCCAGCGTGACGCATCCACACCGATGGGCAGATCGAGCGTTTCGCCGTCCACAACGGCAATCGCCCCGCGCACCGTGCCGGCCGCGTCGTTGACCTGGACATAACGAACCCCCGCACGGTCAAAGAGGTAAACGTGATAGTGCGAACTTGCACTGACGTCCGTCGTATTCGGCCAGGACTGACCGAGGCCGACCGCCGTGGAAGACGGCGTGCTCGCAGCGGCCGTACCGCAGCCGATGACCAGGGCGACAGACAGGAGGGTACGGTTGTATATCGAGCGCATATGAATTCCTTGTCGAGCGTTGATGGGAGTGCCAAGACTAGCCGAATATCGTGACCGGCCGCGTGTGCTGTAGTGCAAAAAAACCGATGCACACCCAGCCGTCAGCCATGACGGCGCCGCGCGCTCACTGCAACGCTGCAAGCCACTTCGACAGCGCATGCTACAGCTCTTCACGTCGGTCCGAATATGCATGATCGGTAGAAAAGTGAAGCGTGCTCACCTTCGTATCGCCGGCCTCATGCGTCGTGGTGACGCCCTTGCGGAGATCACTCGCGCGAGGGAGGTACCGCTTCCACCGGAAACGCCGCGGCCACGCGCGCGCACCACGCCGCATAAGCTTCGTCACCTGTGGGCTTGGCGGAAGCCAGCAGGTCGCCCAGCTCGGCGTTGTTCGGGTACACCGCGGCCAGCAGTGGAAGCAGCCGGATCGAGAAGCGCCCCGCCTGAACCAGCTCGCGCATACGTTGCACGGCCGGCTTTTCAAACTCGTCGACCAGCGGGGAGCCCATCCGGCGGCCCTTGCCCAGTGCGGTGAAATACATGAACTGCGCTGGCTCGCTGTCAGGCACTGAAACCGCCAGCGTTTGCAGCCAGCCGTAGATGTTGCGCTCGCCAAACAGCGTCTCGCGCGCTTTCGCCACACTGGCGAGGGTCAGTGCGAGGTACTGCGCCAGACCGCTGACGTATTCGTTGACGTCGGTACCGGGCAGCGCATACATCGGGACCCGGGGCTCGATGATCGCGCCTGTCGCTTCGGCCAGGGAGGCGAGCAACTCACCCGACAAGACGACCAGCGCGTTGCCCGCCTCGCGTTCATTGAACCGCCGTTCCACCCGTTTCAACGTGACGCGGTCGCTCAGACGACGCAGGCGGCAGACGACATGGAAACCGTCCTGCCCTGCGCTGACCTCACCCTCGACCGCAAGGTCGAAGTCCTGGCCGAGATAGTCGAGCTCATCGTCCGACAAAGGTTGCCCGAACAGGACGAAATTGTGCTGATCGGCCACCGGAAGATTCATGGCAACCCTCAGATCGCTGCAATAGACCAACTGCTCGAGCAGCAGGAGCGGCAGTGCGCGCGACAGCCGCCCCCGGTCGTCCTCGCGCCCGCTGCGAGCCACACCGCCTGCCGCATCGTCCACGGCCGCCAGGGGTAGCAAGACGATGCGCGGACCATCGCCGGAGCGCGGCGGCGCGGCCCACTCCATGCCGTGCATGTCGAGCAGCCAGGGCGGCTGCACCATCTGGAGGAGCGAAATCTCCGGGGTGTGATCGAGTGGCTTCGACGGTTCCACCGTCATCTCGTCGAATGCCTGCGCGAAGTGCTGGAGGTTCTGGGCATACGCCGGCTGACCCAGCGCGAAAAGCTTGCCGAGCAGGAGCTGACCCCGTTCCGCGTCGCCGAGTTCGACATAGGCTTGCAACAAGTTGAAACCCACCCGGACGTCATCGCGCTGTGGATCGAACAAGGGTGCCACGCGCGTCACGAGATCGTTGAGCAGACCGTGCTGGCCCAGCGTACCGGTGACGGCGAGCATCACGTCCGTCCCGTGCGGAGCCTTCGCCAGCGCCCGGTCGAACCATGCAAGCCCATCGTCGCGCAGGCCGGCCTGGATCGCTGTCTGACCCAGCAGCAACTGCGGCCGGAACGCATCGTCGCGCTCGGCCAGCGCCCACAGGAAAGCTTCCGCTGCCTCAGCGCCCGCGGCTTCGGTCCGCTCAGCGACGCGCCAGCCAAGGCCGTTGTCCTGATTGGGATCGAGCTGCAGCGAGCGATCGAGGATCGCCATGGCCTCGGTGTCCTTACCTTCCGCGCTGGCCACCTTCGCGAGGTTGGTCAGCAGCGTCGGCGTCTCGCCGACCTTGTCGATCGCCTTGCGCAGCGTACCTTTCGCATCCCGTGTGCGCCCCAGCTTCAACTGGACGATCGCCCGCGTAACGAAGCCGCGCTCGATCATTGGATCGATCTCGAGCAGATGCGCACTGGCTGCGTCGACGTCGGATGCGAGATCGTCGCCAAGAGCCGAGATGACGAGCGAGTAAAGAGCGTCCGGCTCGTCCCACTTGGACTGGAGGTTCGGCTGCAGTACCTCCCGACGCCACTGCTCGAACGGAATCTGATAGGAGCGGCCGTATGTGTCGACGAAGGAAACCATGCGCCCGTCATTGGCCGGCGCCGCAGCGGGCGCCTCAGCGGCCTTCTTGCGCTTCCTGAAAAATCCAAACATCCCTACTGCTTCCTGTCGAAATGAATTTATTGGCCGGGCGGCACGCGCCGGATGGTCTGCACGTAAATATGCAAGGTCGCGCTTCCGCCGTCGAGCGCCAGTTGGTCATGGCGGTGCACTCCCCTGCGCGCGCGATGCAGCGCCGATCGACTGGAGCCAAACCGCCCAAACTTGCATAACTACCCAGTTTGCCCCAGGCTCTGCCCGATGCCGCATCGGGCGCCGTGGTCGACTGGAGGTGGGGATGAGTACTGTCCGTGGCCGTTACGGCCGCCGTGTATCGCGGATGCTCAGCCTCGCGGCGCTTACCCTCGGCACGCTGAATCCGCTGCCCGGCCTCGGGGTCGACGCGCCGCCCGGGCACACGGTCACCTACGACCGCTACTCCCTCATCATCGACGGCAAGCCTACCTATCTATGGTCGGGCTCCTTTCACTACTGGCGCCTGCCCTCGCCCGATCTCTGGCTCGATGTCCTGCAGAAGATGAAGGCCGCGGGCTTCAACGCGGTCGAAATCTACTTCCACTGGGGCTACCACTCGCCTGAGCGTGGGGTTTATGACTTCAGCGGCATCCGCGACGTCGACCGCCTGCTCGACATGGCCCGCGACGTCGGTATCTACGTCATCGCGCGCCCGGGCCCGTACATCAACGCCGAAACCGACGCCGGTGGATTCCCCGCCTGGCTCGTGACCACCGCCGGCAAACCGCGCACCACATCGCCGGAATACACCGCGGCGTACCGCGAGTGGATGACGCAGATCGATCGCATCGTCGCGCGGCATCAGATGACCGACGGCCGCGGGACGGTGCTGCTCTACCAGGTCGAGAACGAGCTGTATGACGAGAACCCCGATACCCGCCGTTATATGCAAAACCTCGAAGACGAGGCGCGCGCCGATGGCATCACCGTGCCGCTCACCGGCAACCACAACGGCAATTTCGTCGAGGGTCTGGGCGCCACGGACATCCCCGGCCAGGATTCGTACCCGCTCGATTTCGACTGCACACGTCCCGACCGCTGGAACGGCATCTACGACTTCAGCGAGGAACGCCGTGAGCTGACGCATGCGCCGCTGTTCTTCCCCGAGTATCAGGGCGGCGCGTTCGATACCTGGGGCGGACCGGGCTACGAAGCCTGCCGGAAGTTCACTGGCCCCGCCTTCGAGCGCGTGTTCTACGAGTCGATGATGGCCGCCGGCTCGACGATGCAGAACTTCTACATGACCTATGGCGGGACCAACTGGGGCTGGTTGTCGTCACCGGGCGTGTATACGTCGTACGACTACGGCGCGGCGATCACGGCAAGTCGCCAGCTGACGAGTAAGTACGACCAGCAGAAGCTCCTTGGCTTCATGACGCGTGCCGTCGCACCGCTGGCACGGACCGATGCCACCGGCACCCATGTGCCGACCAATCCGCGACTGAAGGTCGTGGCGCGGATCAATCCCGACGACGGCACACGCTTTTATATCCTGCGACACGCCGAGCCGCAGGACACCACGAACGACGCCACTCACCTGACGATCGCCACCGATCCATCGGGCGCCCACGAGACAACGATTCCCCAGCAAGCGGGAACGGCCATCCATATCGATGGCCGGGATTCGAAGATCTTGCTGGCCAACTATCGGTTCGGTCGCCAGGATCTGGCCTACTCCACCTCCGAACTGATGACCGACCTGACCATCGGCGATCGTGACATCGCGCTGCTCTACGGTCGCTACGGTGAAGACGGCGAAACCGTCCTGCGCTACGGCTCGGAGCCGAACAGCGAGGTCATAGCGGGCAAGGTCGCCACGCACTGGGACCCTGCAACGCACACGCTCCGGCTCAACTATCGGCATGACGATCTTGCCCGCGTGCTCATACACGATGGCGACAGACCGCTGCTGCTCCTGATCGGCGACAACGATGCGGCGAAACGCTTCTGGCAGGCAGATACGAAGGATGGCCCCGTTCTCGTGCGTGGCTCCTATCTGGTTCGCCATGCCAGGGCCGAAGGCGACCGTGTTTACCTCAACGGTGATACGGAAGAGGCGGGCGACGTCGAATTGTTTGCGCCGGCGACCACTCGCGGCCTGTCGTGGAACGGCAAAACGGTTCCGGTAACCACGACACCATCGGGCAGCCTGCTCGGCCACCTCGATGGCCCGGTACCCGTGACGCTGCCGGCACTGACCACGTGGCATGTCTCGAACGGTTCGCCGGAGATCGATCCCGGGTTCGACGATGCCGACTGGCTCCCCACCGATCGCACCAGCTCGCCCAATCCTTACTGGGCGCACACGCTGCCGATCCTCGACAGCGACGCGTACGGTTTCCATCACGGCAACGTGTGGTACCGCGGCCGTTTCCGCGCGACCGGGAAGGAAACCGCCATCCGCTTGTCCGCCAGCATGGGTGTTCACCTGGGTAACCGCGGCATCTTCACCGCCTGGCTCAATGGGCATTTCCTTGGCAACAACCCCAGTGGCGCACAGCAGTTTGCCATCGATCCCGACTGGCTCAGGAAGGACGGAGACAACGTGCTTGCCGTGCTGGTCGACAACCAGGGGCATCTTCAGGAAGAACGCAGCGGCACGTTCCGCGAGCCGCGCGGCCTGATCTCGGCGACCTTCGCCGGGCCTGCGGACGACATCCACTGGAAGATTCAGGGCAACGTCGGTGGCGAAACCCTGCCCGACCCCGTGCGCGGTCCATTCAACGCGGGGGGCCTTTACGGCGAACGGATGGGCTGGCAGTTGCCCGGATTCCCGGATGGGCAATGGGCGAGGACGACACTGCCAGTGAGCACCGATAAGCCTGGCGTCGACTGGTACCGGACCTCGTTCCGGCTCGATCTCCCCGCCGATCAGGACGTACCGATCGCCCTGCGCATCCACGATATCGCGCCGCATCACTACCGTGCGGTCGTCTTCATCAACGGCTGGCAGATCGGGCGCTACATCAGCGACGTAGGTCCACAGACGGAATTCGAGCTGCCTTCCGGCCTGCTCAACCAGCGCGGCGAAAACACCATCGCCATCGCGTCATGGAGCACGGCGCACGATGGCGGCCTCGGCGAAGTGTCGCTCGTAATGCAGGGAAACTACCGTACATCGCTCGATTCGAAGACGGTCAAGGCGCCGGATTATCGGGACGTCATGCGGGCACAGAAGTCCGGCAAGGCGCGCTGACACCGGCGAGGTGTGATGCCGTCGGCTGAAGACGATCTACAAAAACGCAAGATCTTTCGAACAAAGTACCCCGAAAGTGGGACGTCGTACGCAATTCCGCTCGGACGACGCATGTGACGATCCGAAGACAGAGTTCATACACAGGAGGAAACGCCAGCGGACGATACTGCGGCGCGTCCGATGGCTACAGGGGGATTCAGCCGCCCAGTCATCCAGAGGGACCAACATGCAGAACCACGGGCAGCGTGCAAAGCATCATGGCGAGCGTCGTTTGCTTGCCACTTCACTGATACTGGCTTTGAGTGTTCCATTCGCGGCAAGCGCGACGGATTCGTCGACGCAGGCATGGGCATCCACCCGCACCGAGGCGTTCCACTCCGGTGCCGCACAGTTCCAGGGTTACGCCGAAGACGGCCAGACCGTATCGATCGCGGTGTCGCTCAAGGTGCGCGATCCCGACGCCTTGAACAACTACACGCGTGAACTGTTCCGACCCAACAGCCTCGTTTACCACCGCTTCCTGACGAAGGAGCAGAGTGAGGCCACCTTCTCCCCCACCGCCGAGCAGGCTGAAGCGGTCGCGGCGTACCTCAAAAAACAGGGTTTCACCAACGTCGAAATCGCACCGAACCGCCTGATCGTCACCGCCGATGGTGACGTGGGCAAGGCACGTTCCGCCTTCCGTACGACGATCGCTCGCTTCAACGTGCAAGGCGTGAACGGCATCGCCAACGACAGCGCCGTGCAGGTACCGGCGGAACTGAGCCAGATCGACCAGGTGGTCGGCCTCGACACCACCCGGAAGATGCAGACCTATTCCCTGCCGGCCGCGCAGCTGAAACCGGCGTACGTGACCACATCCAGTGGCGGCCATGGGTACTACCCGCAGGAATTCGCGACGGTCTATCACGCGGGCACCGTGGCCCGCGCCAGCAAAACCGCTGCCGCCGTCATCGGCTGGGGCAGCATGACCAACGCGCAGGCCGACCTCGCCCACTTCATCTCGGACAAGGGCCTTCCCGCCGTCCCCAGTTCCATCGTCGCCACCGCGTCGAGCAGCGACGATTCGGGCCAGGTGGAGTGGGCCATGGACGCTCAGGCGATCACCGGTGTTAGCGGCGGCGTCAAAAGCCTGACCTTCTACACGTCGGGCACCAACTCCAACTCGGCGATCCTCAAGGCGCTCAACCGCGCGGTCAGCGACAACACCGCCAAGGTGCTCAACATGTCGTGGGGTGCGGCGGAATGCGGCAGCACCACCAAGGGCTTCGCGGATTCCGTCTTCCAGCTCGGTGTCTCGCAGGGTCAGACGTTCGTCGCGTCGTCGGGCGATAACGGCTCGTATCCCTGCAACGCCAGCGAAAACGGTGCCTACGGCAGCAAGACCATCCTGAGCGTGTCTTACCCTGCGAGCTCACCGTACGTTGCCGCGATCGGTGGCACGACGCTCAACACCGACACCTCCGACAACTACGTGTCGGAAACCAGCTGGCCGTACAGCGGCGGCGGAACCAGCACCGCGGAAGCGACGCCATCCTGGCAGACGGGTGCGCACCGCCAGGTGCCTGACCTTGCGTTCGATGCGGACTGGGACAACTCGCCCATCATCTTCTACCTGACCAAGAGTTCGACCTCGGGTGTGGGCACGTCCGGCTATTACGCCAACGGTGGCACGAGTCTGGCCGCGCCGCTGTTCAGCGGATCGTGGGCACGCCTCGAAAGCGCGAACGCAAACGCCATCGGCTTTGCGCCGCCGGCGATCTACGCCTATGCCAGGTCGACCACCACCCCGCTGCCGTTGCACGACGTCGCCAGCGGCACCAACGGAGGCTATTCCGCCACCAAGGGCTACGACCTGGCGACCGGCTGGGGAAGCTTCGACATCCAGGCGGTGGCTAACTTCATCGCCGCCAATCCCGGCTTCATCAACGCGAGCAATCCCTAACGTGACGGGGCGGCCTCGGCCGCCCCGTTTCCGAGCGCGCTCAGCGGTTGCGTCGACGCCACTCGGCCACGTCACCCAGGCGCAGATCTTCCGGCAACCGGCGTGGGTGTTTGGAACGGCCCAGCCGCTGCGCATGATAAATCCCGGTATGGCCTGAAAACAGATACGCCGCCACGCACGCCAGCGCGGCGAACGGAGCGATCTGCGGACCGAAGAGCTCGATCGCCATGACGGTGGTCGCCAGCGGCGTATTGGCCGCGCCGGCGAATACGGCGACGAAACCCAGTCCCGCCAGCATGGCGAACGGGAGGTGCAGCAAAGGTGCCAGGCTGTTGCCAAGCGTGGCGCCGATGAAGAACAGCGGCGTGACCTCGCCACCCTTGAAGCCGGTGCCTAACGAGAACACGGTGTAGCCGAACTTGCTGACACTGTCCCACCAGGGCAGCGGGTGATCGAACGCGGCCACGATGGTCGGAATGCCGAGCCCTATGTAGGCCTCGGTGTGCAGCAGGTACACGGATACCGCAATGACGATGCCGCCAAAGAAAGGGCGCAAGGGCGGATACGCGATCAACGACTTCACCAGCGCACCGAAGCGATGTGTCGCGGTGGCGAACAGCATGCCAACGACGCCGAAGACGAGCCCCGCCACGAGGACGGAGAGCACGGTCCAGACGTTCAATGGCGCCACGGTGCCGACCACGTACGCCGTATGATGCACTCCCCACGCGACGCACACGCGATCGGCGACGATGCCCGCGATCATGCAGGGCAACAGCGCGTCATAGCGCAGCTTGCCGATCGCCAGAACCTCCAGGCCGAACAACGCACCCGCCAGCGGCGTACCGAAGACCGCCGCGAATCCCGCACTCATGCCGGCCATCAGCAAGACACGCCGATCCTCGTGCCGCAGGCGGAGCACGCCAGTCAACTGATCGGCGAGCGCACCGCCCATCTGCACCGCCGTGCCTTCACGCCCGACCGATGCACCGAACAGATGCGAGGCGATGGTGCCGGCAAAGACCAGAGGCACCATGCGCAAAGGCACGACCTTTCGCGGGTCGTGGATCTCGTCGATAAGCAGGTTATTGCCTGCTTCCACCGGCTTGCCCAGCCGAAAGTACACCCAGCCAATCACGAAGCCCGCGACCGGCAGCAATGCCGGCAGCCACGGCGTGATCTCACGCGTCCGCGTCGCCCACGCCAGCGCGATCAGGAACCAGGCGGACGCGGTTCCCGCGAGAGCCGCGACGAACGAAGCGATCAGCAACCATTTGCCGATGTAGGGAAGCAGTTCCCACTGCTCGAGGGACCGAAAACCGCGCATGCGCTCATCCAGACGAATGAAAATCACCTGGGACGCAAGGGCGTAAGGCACATGCCTACAGCCCCGGGCAACCCAGGACATGTAGGCATCATCAGCCCCGATGGGGCGGTTCGCGGAGGCATGCCATCTCCGTAAGGCATCGAGATTAGGGGCGTCCCTCCCCCGGGTCAACCGCCTCAGGAACCCGTGACAGGCAACTCGATATACGTGCCGTCCGCTCCACCCAGCGACACCTTCTGCGTCGCCGGCTGGAAGTCCGCCGGCTGCGCGAACAGAATGTTGGGTACGAAGGTCTGCGGATTGCGGTCGTACAGGGGGAACCAGCTGGACTGTACCTGGATCATGATCCGGTGGCCGGGCTCGAACACGTGGTTGGCGTTCGGCAGACGGAAGTCATACGCCAGCGGCACGTTGGGAGTGATCGGCTTGCCGACGGTGAAGCCTTCCCGATAACGGCCACGGAAGATATCCATCGCGATGCCGAGTTCGTAGCCGCCCATCTCCGGCTGCTCGGCGACCTGATCGGGATAGACATCGATCAGCTTCACCACCCAGTCGCTGTCCGTACCGCTGGTGCTGGCCACGAGGTGAACGTTCGGCTCGCCGCTGATGCGGACCGGCGCGGTGAGCACCGGGGTCGTGAAGGTGAGCACATCGGGGCGCGATGCCGCCTCGCGCTGGTCGCTGGTCAGCCAGTGCTGCCAGCCCGTACCCGACATCGGACCGACCGGACGCGGACGGTACGGCACCGGATGTGCCGGATCGGAAACGTACTGCGCCGTAGCGGACGGCTCTCCCGTCCCTGCGCCCAGCGCCAGGGTGCCATCCGGACCAGGCACGAGCCGCGTCGGCCGTGCACCGCCCGTCGCGTCCATCGGCCATGCCGGACCGGTCTCCCAACGGTTCTCGCCGGTGACATACGCGTTGACCGGCGCTGTCGTGGCCGGCGCGTCTTTCAGGTAGTGCGCGAGGAACGGACGGAGGATCTTCTGGCGGAAGTAGAGCCCGGTGTCCGTGCCGAAGCGGACTGCGCCAAGACTGCTGCCGTCGCGTACTTCCTGGCCGTGGAACCATGGGCCCGCCACGAGGAAGAGCTTGCGCGCGTCGTCGTGCGGTTTCATCGCCTTGTAAACGGCAAAGGCACCGTAGATGTCTTCCTGATCCCACAGGCTCGCCACCAGCATCGTCGGCACCTTGACGGGTTCGCGGGCCAGCGCCTTGTCCACCGCCTGATCGGACCAGAACGCATCGTAGGCCGGATGCTGCGCCACCTTGTTCCAGAAGCCCAGCTGTTCCATCCCGTAGCGCTTCGCGATCGCGCCGGCCGACACGCCTTCCAGGAAGAACTGGTAGTCGTCCGCGTAGTTGTTCCACCACTTGTGCGTGTTCTTGCGCGAGGCGGTCTGCTCATAGATGTATTCGAGGTTCTGCTGACGGAACGCGCCGTGATGGAACCAGTCGTCGCCCATCCAGCCATCGACCATCGGGTTCATCGGCACGGCCGCCTTCAGGGCGGGATGCGGATGCACGAGCGCCATCAGCGGTTCGAAGCCGTCGTATGAAATGCCGAGAATCGCCACACGGCCGTTGCTCTCCGGCACGTGTTTCACCAGCCAGTCGATGGTGTCGTAGGCATCGGTGGAATCGTCGACCGGAGTCGGGTTCTGCGGCCCGCGCAGCGGACGATTCATCACGTAATCGCCTTCCGAACCGTACTTGCCGCGAATGTCCTGCGCGACGCGGATGTAACCGTCCTGCACGAGCACATCGCTGGCGTCGTCGTCGTGACTGACCGCGACGCCGAGGTGACCGCTCTCGACCGCGCTGGTCATTTCGGACGCGTCGTAGGGCGTGCGTGTGAACAGGATACCCGCGTTCTTCGCGCCCTTGGGCACCAGGATCACCGTGTGCAACTTGACCCCGTCACGCATGGGGATCATCACGTCGCGCGTCTCGTAGTCGAAACCGTCGTACGTCGGCTTGAAGTCGGCCGGCGTTTCGCTGGGCAATGCCGGATACGTGCCCCTGGAGGGCGGCGGAGCATCGCCGGCGAAGGTCGAGGTGGCGATCACGGTGGACAAGGCGGTGACCAGCAGGGAGTAACGGAGCGTCGTGATGGCTTTCAAGGCGATTCCTGGTTGGGCATGGACTTACTGGCACGTGGGGGGCATGCGTCCGACAGCCTCCCGGATCTGTACGGCGGCGGTGTCGGCCTCGCCGATCTGCTGGCAAAGGGCCCTCACCCGCGTTCGTCCCTGGGCCCGAAGCCCCGCGCATTGCCATGCACGGGGCGCATCGAGCGGCAGCACCGCGTAAGCCACCTTGCCACATTCGTCGTGTGCGCGGTCAGCGAGAGACCGCCCCGCGAATTCTTGCGGCGTCGCGGTCATCGCGGGATCGAAGTAACTGTCCGGAAAAGCCGCCGCGTAGCGGACCACGTCGACCCGCTGCACAAAGTCACCGACGCTCATATCGAAGGGTCCTGAGCAGGGTGCGCGCTGTGCGACGTCGCGCACGGCGGCCAGCAGATAATCACGCATATCGGTCTGCTCGCCGATCGCCTCGGTCACTCCCGCCAGCATCGGCAGCCGGGCTTGCGCCGCCATGGCGGCGAGGTCATGCGCGTGGGCAGGATCGCAGCGGGCGCGCACGGAGGCGGCTACGAGGAAGACCGTGTCCTGAGCGAACGCCTCGTTCGCCCGCAGGAGTGGACCGAGCCGGTCCGTGCCGCTGCCCTGGGCACTTACAGCGACCACCCGTGCCGTCGCGTTCGTGGTCGCGGAGGCGGTCTTCCCAACCGCCTGCCGCCTTGCCGGCGGCATGTCGGGCGGTCCCGCGATCGAAAGCAACGCCACCAGCGCCGCCGTCACGATACCCGCGACAAGCATCCACACCCGCGGTCGTCCCGCCCATGGCACCTTCATTCGAACGCACGCCTCAGGCGCTCTTCGTCATCGTTGCGATACGGCTCGATGGTGGCGCCGTCCATCGCGTACGCGGAAGCGGCCATCGCGTTCTCGGTCACCTGGGTGTGCATCACGCCCTTCAGCGTCACCGGGTCGTACAGGCTCGGCGTATCGATGCCCTTCGCCAGGCGCACGTGCACCAGCATGTTCGGTGGCGGCGGAGGGACGTGGATACACGCGCCGTAAAACGGCACGAAGAAGAACTCGGTCATCCTGCCGTCGTCGTCCGTCTCCAGTGGCACGACATAGCCGGGCAAGCGGATCTTCCTGCCGTCGAGCGCGGCCACGGTATGCAAGGTACCGACCTGCTTCATGCGCTGATTGCCGACGTGCAGCACCGGAGGTGCGTCCTCCAGCGCCTTGAAATCCTCCGGCGGGACCATCCGGCTCCAGTCGAGATCGGCGAACCCGTTTTCGTCCGGCAGGCCGAGCAGGGGTGCGGCGGGTGCTGCGGCCACGGCCGCGTTGCCACGCGACGCCGCGAAAGCATTCGCCGCAGCGATACCGTCAGCACCCGCTCTGGCTCGTCGCGCGCGACCTTCATCGGCGGCCGCCTGCGCACGCGCGAGCTCGGATGTCGCCGCCGTCGCCGGGCCCTGCGCCGCGGTGTCGTCAGTACCGTCGCGAGCACACCCCGCAACGCACACGGCAAAGGCGAGACAGCACAGGCGCGCGATCACAGGCGCACCTGCAGGCCATCGGCCAGAGAACGTCGATACGCGATCCATCCCGGAATGCATCCCGACAACGAACCGAGCACCAGCACGCTCAGCAGCAACCACCCTTCCTGCGCCGAGGGCGTGGCATTGAGCACGATGCCCGCGTTCGCCAGCAGATAATCGTGCGCCAGCAGTGTCACCGCAAACAGCAGGACCCCGCCCGCGACCATGCCGATAAGAGTCAGCAAGGTGCTCTCCGCGACCAGCAACGCGAAGACCGTGCGTGTGGATGCCCCCACCGCGCGCAGTACCGCCATTTCACGACGTCGTTCGTTGAGCATCGCCAGCAACGCCGTCAACATGCCCGAGATGCCGACCAGCACCACCATCGCGCTGACGACGCGCAGGGCATTCTCAGCGGTACCCAGCAAGTGCCACAGCTCGCCCAGCGCGACGCCCGGCAGCACCGCGAGCAGCGCCTCGTCGGGATATTCGTTCAGCGCACGCTGCACGGCGAAGGCCGACAGGCGCGAACGCAGCCCGACCAGGCAGGCGGTGATCGCCTTGGGCGTCAGGTCTCTGTGTCGCGCCTGATCGGCGCTGGACGTCATTCCCGGCAGACGGACACCGGAGCGCCAGTCGACGTGAATAGCCTCGATCGCCTCCAGACTCACCGCGATCGTCGCATCGACCGGTGTGCCCGTCGGCGCCAGCACGCCCGAGATACGAAACGGCTTGTCCGAATGCAGCGCCGTTGCGGGCCCGCCCAGTCCGTGGGCGAGGACGATGGTGTCTCCAACGCCATAGTGCAGACGACGCGCGACCTCCGCGCCGATCACCGCGTCGTAAAGGTCGGAAAAGGCATGTCCGGCCGCGAATGCCAGCGGCTTGCGTGCCCCATAGCGGTAGTGCAGGAAAAAATCGGAGGTCGTGCCCGTGACCCGGAAACCGCGGTGCGAATCGCCCAGCGACAGCGGCACGGTCCAGGCCACTTCAGGCATCGCACGGATGTCCTGATAGGTCTTCCACGTGATGTTGTTCGTCGCCTCCCCCACATGAAATACCGCATAAAGCAGCAGATTCACGGGACCGGAGCGTGCGCCGACGAGCAGGTCGGTCCCGGAGACGGTACTGGCGAAACTCTGCCGCGCGTCGGTGCGGACGCGCTCGACGCCCAGCAGCAGAAAGACACTGAGGGCGATGGTGATCACGGTCAGCGCGACACCGGTGCGACGCTGGCGCAGGCTTTTCAACGTGATGCTGAGGACGTTCATCAGGCGACCAGCTGGTGGGAAGGAAGGTTGCCCAGCGCCAGGGCACGATCGAAATGGCGCGCCAGTGACATGTCATGGCTGACGAAGACCACGCCGGTGCCGTGCCGCGTGCACTCGCCCAGGAGGAGTTGCAAAAAGCTGTCCCGCGCGGCGGTGTCCAGCGCCGAGGTCGGCTCGTCGGCGACGATCAGTTCAGGGCCACCGATGAGGGCACGCGCGGCGGCCACGCGCTGTTGTTGTCCGACGCTGAGCTCGCTGGTTTTTCGTCGCGACAGGGTGCGCCGATCGAGGCCAAGGGCACCGAGCAGTCGCGACGCTTCGATACGCGCATCGCCTGCGCGTGCCGTACGCGCGGGCGACCACGCGCACCCGAGCAGTACGTTTTCGACCGGATCCAGAAAGGGCAGCAGGTTGAACTGCTGGAAGATGTAACCGAGGTGGTCCGCACGGAAGCGGTCCCGCGCCGAGGCGCTCAGCGACGACAACGGCGTACCCAGCACATTCACTTCACCGGCGGCTGGCGAGAGGACGCCTGCGATGAGCCCGAGCAAGGTACTTTTCCCACTGCCGCTGGGCCCGCACAGGAACAGCCGCTCGCCGGAGGCGACGTGGAAATCGTCCAGCATCAGCACCGTATCGGAAGACGGCCACGCGAAACGCAGGCCTCTGCACCGCAGCAGCACCTCATCGCCGTAAGGAATCATGGCTGCACGTCCACCCGTACGACGCCGGGGTCGAGCACCTGCTGGTGACTACCGTTCGCGGACAGCACGTTGACTACGACGGTCTGCAGCGAAGGAAACGTTTCGACCAGTCGCACATCGAGCGCGTTGAGCTTGTCCGGGTGCGCGCAAAGCAGCCGATAGTCGGCGTGCAGGTCGACGTGCGCGCCCGAGGTGTCCGTGGCATCGAAACCATGGGCGTCGACGTGTGCCTCGGCGACGTGGCAATCCGCGGCGCGTGCCGCTTCCAGCCAACGCCCCGACTGCAACACCGCCTTCGCACGAGCGAGTGCCGCCCGCTCCGGCGGTGTGCCCGGCGGATGCTCGAACCCGACGGCGTCGTGCCCGGCCAGATCGAGCTCGGCGGCGACCATGTTGTTCTCGATCGAGATATCGACCGTCGCCCGTCCGTGCACGTGCGCACCCACATGCCGGACTTCCGCGCCAGCGGCGCCAGTCACAAGCACGCTGCCCAGCAGCACCCACCAACGCACAGCCATGCCATCACCTCTTAGTGTTATGTTATAACATAAGTTACATGACAAGCATCGCGTCGCGCCAGCCCTCCTCGTCACTCGACCGTTTCGCCTCTTTCTGGGCGATCGGGTGCGCTATCCACTGCCTCGCCCTGCCCCTGGTCCTGTTCGCCGTACCGTCGCTCTACCTCGCCCTGTATTCGTTCGCATCGCCCCACCGCGAGCTCGCCATGGCACTGCTGCGGCTGATCAGTCTGGAGCCCTGGTTCATTGCGACCGGCGCGTTTATCAGCACGCTCGCCATGGTCAGGGCATGGCGGCGGCACCGGCGAGCCGGACCGCCCGCGCTGGCCGCAGCCGGCATCGCGACCTTGTTTGCCGCGTGGTACTTCGCCGCGTGGGCCGACGGGTGGATGCACACCGGCGGCGTCATGATGGGCGGCGCGCTGCTCGTCACCGCGCATACGTGGAACGTGAAGTGCGTCCGATCGGTAAGGCGTGACGTTTTTTGAAGCCGCCGCTCCGCTCGTTACACTACGTGGATGTCGAATGCGAGCCACACACGGACACACCCTGCCCTGAGCGCGGAACCCAGGTGGATCTCCGGCAGTGCGTTTCTTGCCGTCGCGGCGGCCTACGCCGCGGTATATGAGATAGCCCGTTACATATCGCCATCCAGCCAGTGGAATCTGATGGCCGGACTCCGCCTCGCCGCGATCCTGCTGGTTCCTCGTCGCTACTGGCCCGCCCTGATCGTGGGCGAGTGGACGCCGCTCATTCAGAAATGCGCGATCAACGCCGGACGGTTCGGCATGGAGTGGGCCATTCTCGGCGGGATTCCCCTGATGATCGTCTGTATGCCGCTGGTCATGCTGGCCAGGCGACGGGGCCCGTTTCCGTTCCGTGACGGGGAAATCCACCTTCCCAGCGTTCTCGTGGTGGCCGCGGCATGCGCACTGGGCAGCGCCGTGGTCGATACGGCCGGACTCAGCGCGGCGATCGACGCCTCCCGCGGCGCATCGCCGGCCATCTATCTGCGCGACTCCTTCTACGCCTATCTGCTGGGTGACTTCTGCGGAATGGTCCCCGTCGTGCCGGCGTTGTTCGCCTTGAAGGATGTGTTCAACGCGGGACGGTCCGGTGCCTGGCGACGCGTGCGAAACATCCCGCTCACCAGCGCGCTCGTCGCACTTTGCCTGGCCGGCTGGATCGGGATAGTGCTTATACAGGAACGTCTGCACCTGCACGGCGCGGAGCTGCAGGCACTTCGTCTGTGCGCGATGCTACCGGTGCTCGCCCTGACGCTGCGCTTCGGCTGGCAGGGCGGCGCGCTCGCCGGCGTCTTCGCCCTCGCGGCGGTGATGTCGACGGCAGGCGAGTCGACCGACGTGTCGATCATCGAGGCGCAGGTTGTCATGAGCATCGCCATGGCAGGCGCCTTGCTGATCGGCATGCCCATCGCGCGGCGTACGCGCGAACGCCACGCGGGCCGCGTCACGGCGAGGGCGGGCTGAGTGGATAGCCCCAGGGGGCCGGCGCCAACGCCTCCGCCAGCCACTCGACGAAGGCACGGGTCTTCGCCGGTGCGTGACGCGTCGACGCACGGATGACATAGATGCCTGTCTCGCCCTTCGCCCGCCACCCGTCGAGTACAGGGACGAGACGTCCATCCGCAAGCTCATGCGCCACGAGCCAGTCGGCGGCCATCAGCACGCCTGCCCCGGCGACGGCGGCACTGACGAGGGCGTGTATGTCGTCCGACTCGATACGTCCCGCCACTTTCACCGCCCGCTCCTCGCGGCCGCGCTGCAGATGCCATACGGGGTGCGTAAACATCGGCGTGAAACCGAGGCAGTCGTGCCGGGTCAGATCGTCGGGCGTCGTCAACGGCGGCCGTCGCTCCAGGTACGACGGCGCAGCGCAGATCATCCGCCCGGCGGGTGCGACGCGCTGGCTGATCAGTCGGCTGTCTTTCATCTCGCCGATGCGCACCGCCACGTCGAAGCCCTCCGCGACCATGTCGACATAGCGGTCGCTGAAGCTCGCCTCGATACGCACGGAGGGATG
This sequence comes from Luteibacter sp. 1214, assembly GCF_031455395.1. Classification (NCBI taxonomy): domain Bacteria; kingdom Pseudomonadati; phylum Pseudomonadota; class Gammaproteobacteria; order Lysobacterales; family Rhodanobacteraceae; genus Luteibacter; species Luteibacter sp. 1214. The sequence continues at coordinate 229,495 of NZ_JAVDSQ010000005.1, read as the reverse complement.
CAGCGCCAGAAACTCCGTGAGTCGCGGCGCGACCCACATGCGTCCGAAAGCCGGTGCCAGGGTGACTCGCAGCAACCCCGATGGCGCATCGGCGAAATCGCGCGCCTCGTCCTCGGCCGTCCGCACCAGGTCCATCGCCTGCCGCACGCGCTCGCGAAATTGCATGCCCGCTTCGGTCGCGCTTACCCGCCGGGTCGATCGCTCGAGCAGGCGAATGCCAAGACGTGCCTCGAGGGCAGCCACACGGCGCGATACGACGGAGGCATCCCGCTCCAGCCGGCGGGCGGCGGCCGTGAAGCTCCCCGTGTCGACCACGGCAAGGAAGGTGAGTAGCTGGTCGGCTTCGAGCGCGTCCATTATTGCATCCGGTGCAGGAATGTCTTGTTTCTACCACCGATTTCGCGCACCGGGAATCTCTCAGACTGATCGCATCCCCCAACCCGGAGACACCGCCGTGCGAGCCTTTCAGCTGACATCCGCTTCCATCGACTCCCTCACCGCGAGCGAGCTGCCGACTCCGCAGCCCGGCCCGGGCGACGTTCTCATCCGGCTACGCGCCGCGAGTCTCAACTTCCTGGACGTCGCGGTGGCCCGCGGCGACTTCGGCCCCGACCACTTTCCGCGGATTCCCGTGGCCGATGGCGCCGGCGAAATCGCCGGGCTGGGCGATGGTGTGGAAGGCTGGGCGGTGGGCGATCGTGTCGCGCCCGCGCTGATGGCCCGGTGGCTCGCCGGCCCGATTCAGCCTTCGTCGCACGACGCCGTTCGCGGCGTCACCGTCCCGGGTTCCCTCGCGCAATACACGGTCGCCCCGGCGTCGTCGCTTGTCCGTATCCCGGATGGACTGACGTGGGAAGAAGCCGCGACCTTGCCCGTCGCCGCGACCACGGCCTGGAACGGCCTCGTCAGAGGCCACGTGCGCCCGGGCTCGACCGTCGCCCTGCTTGGCACCGGTGGCGTGAGCCTGTTCGCGCTGCAGTTAGCGAAGGCCGCCGGGGCTCGCGTGATCATCACGTCGTCGTCCGACGACAAGCTGGAACGAGCCCGGACGCTCGGCGCCGACGAGGTCATCAACTACACGACCACGCCCGCGTGGGACGAACGCGTGCTCGAACTGACCCAAGGCAGGGGTGCGGACCTGGTGATCGAATCCGTCGGTGCGGCCACGTTCCCCCGGTCGATGAATGCCGTCGCCTTCGCAGGCACGATCTTCGTCATCGGTTTCGTCGGCGGCGCGGAACTGACGATCCCCGTGCTCCCCATCCAGCTGAAAACGATATCGATCCTCGGCAACAACACGGGATCGGTGAGCGACTTCGCCGCCGCGGTGCGGGCCATTGAGATGGCGGGGATCAAACCGGTCATCGACAAGGTATTCGCTTTCGACGACGCGAAGGCGGCCTTTCACTACCTTGCCGATGCGGGACACGTCGGCAAGGTGGTCATTCGGATCGACTAGGGAACAGGAACCCACCCTGCTTACAGAGGCTGCTCGCTCGGCTGGTGCTCAAGCGACGGCACAGCCCTCGGATCCACCCCGGCGTCAGGCTTGACCCGATACCAGAGTGCATAAAGTGCCGGCAAGAACACCAGCGTAAGCACCGTCCCGCCAATCGTCCCGCCGATCAGCGTGAACGCCAGCGAGCCCCAGAACACCGAGAACGTCAGAGGAATAAACGCGAACACCGCCGCCATCGCGGTAAGGATCACCGGTCTTGCCCGTTGTACCGTCGCCTCGACCACCGCGTGGTATGTGCCCAGCCCCTGATGCTCGTTGGCATGGATCTGCCCGATCAGAATGAGCGTATTGCGCATGATGATGCCCGCCAGTCCGATCAGGCCCAGGATCGCGTTGAAGCCGAACGGCTGGTGGAACAGGATCAGCGTCGGCACGACACCGACCAGTGCCAGCGGCGCCGTGGCCAGGATCATCAACATCCCCGAGATCGACCTCACTTCGAAAACGATCACGATCATCATCAGCAGGATCATCACCGGGAAGACCGCGCCCAGTGCCTTGTTCGCCTTACCGGCCTCCTCGAGCGCGCCTGCCGTATCGATGGCGTAGCCCGGCTGTAGCTTATCGACCAGCGGTTTGATCTCCGCGATCAGCTTCATCGAGACATCCGGCGGCTGGAATTCCTCACCGATATCCCCGCGTACCGTGATCGTGGTCATGCGGTCGCGCCGGCGCAGGATCGGATCTTCCATGCGTACTTCCTGAGTGCCGATCTGCGACAGCGGCACGCGCTGGCCTGAGGAACCGACCAGCGTGAATCCATCCAATCGCGCCGGGTCGAGCCGTGCATCGCCCGCGCTCCGCGCGACGACGTCAACGGAACGGATGTCTTCGCGTACCTGGGTCACCGTCACGCCCGTCAGCAGGAACTGCAGCTGCTGGGAGACGTCGTGCGAGCTCAGACAGATCGCGTGGAGACGATCCTGATCGAGCACGAAGTGCACTGTCGGCACGCGCTCGCCCCAGTCGCTATTGACGGTGCGCATGGCCGGGTTCTTCAGCATGGTCTGCTTGACCTGTTCCGCGAGGTCGCGGACCCTGGCCTCGTCCGGTCCGGAAACACGGAACGCCACCGGGAACGGCGAATACGGCCCGAACACGATCTGCGTCGCCCGGATGCGTGCCTCAGGTGCCAGCCCGTCCTGCACCGCATTGCGCACACGCAGCTTCAGCGCTTCGCGCGTCTTCTCGTTCTCGGTAAGCACCACGATCTTGGCGAAAGAGGGATCGGGTAGTTCAGGCGCGATGGCCAGGTAGAAGCGAGGTGCGCCCTGCCCGATGTAGCTGGTGACGATCTTTGCCTCGGGCTGTTTCTTCAGCCAGGCCTCGACCTCGCCGACCGCCTTGCTGGTCGCACCGATCGACGTGCCTTCGGGCATTTGTACCTCCACCAGCACTTCAGGGCGATCGGACGCCGGGAAGAACTGGTTGGTCACGAAGCCCATGCCGACGACCGCCACGGCGAACAGACTCACGACAGACACCGCAACGAGCAGCTTTCGCCGTACGGCCCATGCGATCAGCCCGCGCAACTGACGATAGCGCGGCGTGCCGTAGATCGCCGCATGACCACCGACGACCGGCCTGATGTCGGGCAGCAGCTTCACTCCGAGATACGGTGTGAACACCACGGCCACCACCCACGAAGTGAGCAGTGAGAACATCACCACCCAGAAGATGTTTCCGGCGTATTCACCCGCGGTGGACTTTGCAAAGCCTACCGGCATGAGGCCGATGGCGGTGACGAGCGTGCCGGCGAGCATCGGCGCCGCTGTATGACCCCACGCGTACGTTGCGGCCGCGACCCGGTCACGCCCCTCCTCCATCTTCACCACGATACTTTCGATAACGATGATGGCGTCGTCGACCAACAGGCCGAGCGAGAGGATCAACGCACCCAGCGTAATGCGATCGAAGTCGCGCCCCGTGGCAAGCATGATCACGAAGACACCGGCCAGCGTCAGTGGCACGGCGGCGGCAACGACGATGCCCACGCGGAATCCGAGGCTGACCAGACTCACGGCAATCACCACCGCCAGTGCGACAAAGAACTTCAGCATGAACTCGTCGTACGCTTCGGCGATGTTGACCGCCTGGTCCGTGATCTTGGTAAACGACAGGCCCACGGGCAGTTCGCTGGAAATCGCGGATGCCTCTTTCTCGAGGGCTTTGCCGAGGTCGAGTCCGTTGTAACGCTCCTTCATGACGATGCCCAGCACCAGGGCGGGCTCGTCCTGATTGCGGATGAGGAAAGTCGGCGGGTCTTCATACCCACGACGCACCTTGGCGACATCGCCCAGGCGTAAGGTGTGCCCATTGGACACCACCGGGGTTTCTTCGATGCGACGGAGATCATCGAAGGCGCCATCCAGGCGCACCACAACCTGAGGACCGTGGGTATCGATCGATCCCGCGGGGGTGAGCAGGTTCTGGTCGTTCAACGCACCGAACAGCGCCGTGGGCGTGAGCCCCAGCGTGGCGAGACGGTCGTGGGAGAACTCGACGAAAATCTTCTCCGGCCGCTCACCAATCAGGTTAACCTTTTTCACGCCCGGCACGTGCAGCAGCCGCTGCCTCAACGACTCGCCTTCGCGCACCAGTGCACGGTGCGGCTCGCCGGGCGCCTTCAACGCATACAAGGCGAAGGTAACGTCGGCGTATTCGTCGTTGATGAGCGGTCCCACCACGCCGGGTGGCAATTTTGCGGCCTCATCGCCGAGCTTCTTGCGGGCCTGGTAGAACTCCTCGGGCACGTCGCCGGGAGGTGTATCGTCACGAAGCGTCAGCGTGGTGAACGCGAGGCCAGGCCGCGTAAAAGTCTCGCTGCGGTCGTACCACTTCAGTTCCTGCAGTCGTTTCTCTAGCGGCTCGGCCACCTGATCCTGCATTTCCTGCGCGGTGGCGCCCGGCCATGCCGTCACGACCGTCAGCACCTTGACCGTGAAACTCGGATCCTCCGCGCGCCCCAGATGAAGGAACGCGAAGACGCCGGCAACCGATATGGCGACAATAAGGAACAGTGTCACCGAGCGTTCGCGCACGGCTAGCGCGGACAGGTTGAAGCCACTCATCGCACGGCACCGGCATCATCGCCGACGCGCACACGCTCGCCTTCATGAAGCTGGTGTGCGCCAAGCGCGACGAAGCGTTCGCCGGGCTTCAAGCCGGAGGTCACCGCGACGCTTTCTTCGCCAAGGTCGCCGAGCGTGACCGGATGCCAGGTCACGCTGGCCTGTTTGCCATGGACGATCCACACACCCGGGCCCTTGCCGGCGTCGAAGATCGCCGCGACCGGCACCTGCATACCGGCAGCACCGGCGCGGGGAAGATGGACGACCACGGTCGCGCCGAGTGGCGCGGCAGCGGCTGCGCCCTCCAGGACATAGCGTGCCTCGAAGGTTCGTGTCGCGAGGTCGGCTGCGTCCGACAGGAGGCGCAGATGTGCGGCGCCGCCCTGCCCTTCGTCCCCGAAAATCGTGGCGCGGGCAGCGGACCCGAGCGCGGGACGCACCGTCTCGGGAAGACTGACCAGTGCTTCGCGCGCCCCGGCATGGGCGAGGCGGATCACCACCTGCCCCGCCGTCACGACCTGGCCGGGCTCGGCAAGCGTATCGACCACGGTGCCGTCGGCGTCGGCCCGCAGTATCGAGTAGCTGGCGGCGTTGGAGGACACCCGCGCGTCGGCTTCCGCGGCACGAAGTCGCGCGGCGGCGGCTTCGGAAGCGGCCTTCGCCTGATCGTAGGCCGACTTCGACACTGCCCCGACGCCAACCAGTCCACGGAAGCGCTTTTCGTCCGCGTCGGTCTGCAGCGCCTGCGCGCGCGCCGCTTCGACGGCGCCCGAGGACGCGGTAATGGCCAGCGCGAGGTCCGTGCGGTCGATGCGCATGAGCGGCTGCCCTTTCGTTACGGTCTGGCCGGCGTCAACCAGCCGCTCGGTGACCTTGCCGGACACCCGGAAACCGAGGTCGCTCTGAACTCGTGCCGTCACCACGCCGGAGAACGCCCGCTCGCTGACCGACGACGGCGAGACGGCCTGGGTGCGAACCAGGGGCGGCTCAGTGCGCGGATCGGCTTGGGTGCGGGAACAGGCAGCCAGCGCCAGAGTCAGGAGGGCCACGGCTGAGGCCGCGGCGGTTCCGGAGAGGAGTGAACGGGACATGGCGAACATTCCGGCGTAGGGATGGCCGTCACTGTTGTGGCTAGTGACCGATATGTCAACTGGTCACTGGCACAGAAATGTAAGTCTCACGATCCATCGAGACCACGGGTGCTCAGGGGCGTAACGCAGAAAGCTGACGCGTATGCTCGGGTGCCACGGCGACCATGGCGTCAATCGGCCAACGCGTTTCGACAGGGCCAAACTCGCCGACGTCCTTGACCAGATGGCTACGGCTGAATGCCCAGAGCAGGAAGGTACGGGGCAGCCTGGGCAGACCAGCGAGCGTACCGACGGCACGCGGGCGCAAGGTATGCCCCATGCGAATCACCAGGTCGAACGCTTCCGTCCAGGCCCGGTCGAGTTGCCTCGCCTCGCGCCAGCTCAGCTCACTTTTGCGATCCCACGTCAGCAATCCCGACAGGAACAGCGGCACCGCGAGCGCGGCGTGGCTGCGAAGAAAGGCGTCCATATCTGCTTCCCACTCACTCGGCAACCCGGCGTCCCTGAAGAGCGTCGCCAACGTACTGGTCGACAACGTCGAGACCATGCCGACGCCATCGACGCGATAGCGAAGCCGCTGGTCGACAAGAGCCGACGTCATATTCGGAAAGCCGAACGCGAAGCGCTCCGCACCGATGACCGATCGATATCGCGCCGTGCCCTCGAACGTGTTGAACATGAGCAGGATCGTCTTCGCCTGGCTGGCCGCCAACGATGGCAGCAGGTCCCCGATCTGGTGCTCCGGCAGCGTGGCGATGGCCAGGTCGTAGGGTGTGGCCGGATCGAGTTCCGCAAGCATGCTGACCGGAGCACGCCGCCCCTCGACGGTGACGATGGCACCCTCGCGCCTCAAGGCGTCGAGGCGCTTGCCTCGTGCCACTACCGTGACGTCATGGCCGGCCCGGGCGAGGTGAAAGGCCAGCACGCTGCCGATGCGCCCTGCTCCGATAAGAATGATCTTCATGCGCCGATTCTAGGCACGCGGAGCATTCCCGAATACGCAACATGGCGGTAATCTGATGCCCATCTATGGAAACACTTTCGTGGGACGACCTGCGCATTCTTCTCGCCGTGCATCGTGCGGGGAGTCTGCTGGCGGCAGGGAAGGCGCTGGGCCTGTCGACATCCACGACGGCACGGCGCCTCGACGCGCTGGAGGCCTCGCTGGGGCACGCGCTCGTCTACAGGAGCCAGTCGGGCACCGAGCTGAAACCCGACGCCTTGCAGTTGATACGCTTGGCCGAGGGGCTTGAGCACGGCCTCGACGCGCTGCGCCGCGACCGTGCCATGCTGGCGGGAACGCTCCGGATCAGCGTGCCCGATGGGATGGCGCAGACCGTCGCCCGCTCATTGCTCGCCTTCCAGAGCAAGCACCCCCGCCTTGACCTCGAAGTGGTGGGAGAAAGCCGGATGAGCGACGTCGCCGCACGCGAGGCCGATATCGCGGTACGCCTGACCCGCTCAACCTCCAGCGTGCTGGTGGAAAAACATATGGGTAGCTACCGCTTCGGGCTCTATGCATCGGAAGATTATGTCCTGCGCCATCTACCCACCCGTCGCCTCGCCAAGGGAGAGGCGGCACGCCACGTCTTCGTCGGTCTGGACGAACGCTGGAAGGGCCTGCCCCACGAGCAATGGATGCGTAAACTGGGAGCGACACGCTTCGCGTTTCGCTCGAGTTCGATGGAAGCCATCATGGAAGCGGTTCGCCATGGCCTGGGGTTGGCCGCCTTCCTCGAGCAGGATCCGCGCTGCGCCGATCTCATTCGTATCGAAACGGACATAGACGGTCCATCGCAAGCGTTTTATCTCGTGTACCACCGCGATCTGCGCCAGCTACCGCACGTACGCGCCGCCGTCGCCGCTATCGCCGACTACATGAGCGCCCGCCGCTGAGGCGCACCGCTACGGCGCAAGGCTGCGCAAGGCGAGGTTCGTGACCTGATTCAACCCTTCAGTCGCGTTGTCGAGGTTGTACTGCAGCATCACGGGATGGATGAAGGGCGAGGCGGCAAGCCAGACACCGGTGACGACATCGTCGATCGGTGTCTTGCGCTCGAAATCGCCCGCCTCGCGGCCTTCGACGACGATCTCTCGCAGCATGGCCTCGAGCCGCTCGACGTACGCCCTCGAACTGGGCCACTGCTCCGTGCAGGAATGCATCACGATATCGTAGAGCTGCCGGTCGGCGAAGAACTGCTCACGACTCTGTTCCATCACGCTGCGGAACAGCGCGCGCAGCTTCTCGTGCGCGCCCCGGGCCTGCGAGACCGCCGCGTCCACTTCGGCAACCTGGACGCCGAGGCAACGGGCGCAGATGGCCTCGCCGATCGCGCGCTTGGAATCGAAGAACTTGTAGATGTACGCCTTCGAGAAACCGATGGCTCTGGCCAGATCGGACACCGTGGTTTTCGCGTAACCGTAGCGGCTGAAATGCTCGTCGGCCGCCTCCACGATGTGATCGCGGATAGTCTCCGCGGGGGCGCCGCGGAGGTTGATCTCGGTGCGGGGGGACGAGGCGATCATGGGGTGACGGTAACCGGGCTGGCTCTCGCGGACAACGAGTGACCCGTAGGTTATATGGTCACTCGCTGGAAAAACCACCCTCACCCCAACCAGACCGCCGAATTCGCCGGCAACATGTGCCCACTGTCCAGTGGCACACTGGACACCAGAACCTCGCCGCCGGGCAACGCGACCGGATGATCATTGGTGTTCACCACCACATGCACGCCGCCGTTGGCGAAAGCCACGACACCCGGCTCCGCATCGCGCCACAGCAACTCGCCGTTACCGAGATCCCGCTGACGACGCAGCCGCAAGGCCGAGCGATACAGCTCCAGCGTCGAGCCGGCATCGCCCTCCTGCCGATCCACCGCATAGCGCGCGAACGACACGGGCTGCGGCAGCCACGTCGCCGTGCCCGGACCGAAGCCGAACGCGGGAGCCGCGCTCTGCCACGGTAGCGGCACACGGCAGCCGTCGCGGCCGATCTCCTCGCCTGAGGTCCGGAAGAATGCCGGATCCTGGCGATGCTCCGCCTCGAGCGTCGTGTGCTCGGGGAGACCGAGCTCTTCGCCCTGATAGATGTACGCCGAGCCCGGCAATGCCAGCGTCAGCAACGCCGCCGCACGCGCACGGCGCAGGCCAAGCGCCTCGTTCGGCTGCTCGCCGGCCGCGTCGATGCCCTTCGGCCGCGCACCCGGGACACTCAGGCCATAACGCGACGTGTGCCGCACCGTGTCGTGGTTCGACATCACCCACGTCGTCGGTGCACCCACCTCGGCACTCACGGCCAGCGAGCGCGTGACCACGTCACGAAACGCCCGCGCATCCCAGTGGGTGAGCAGGTAGTCGAAGTTGAACGCCTGCTGCATTTCATCGGCGCGCACATAACGGGCGAGGCGCTGTGGCGGATGCACCCACGCCTCGGCCACCATCATGCGGTCGTTGTCGTACTCGTCCAGCACCTGACGCCAGCGGCGATACACGTCGTGCACGCCTTCCTGGTCCCACATCGGGCCGTTGTTGGAGTGCGCACCTTCCTCGCCTTCGACCATCGAGGTCTGCCCTGCCCAGTCGGGCAGGCCTTCGGCCTTGATCAGGCCGTGCGCCACGTCGACGCGAAAACCGTCGACGCCACGGTCCAGCCAGAAGCGCAACACGTCCTCGAAGTCGGAGCGCACTTCGGGGTGGTCCCAGTTGAGATCCGGCTGACTGCGATCGAACAGATGCAGATACCACTGGCTGTCGCCGGGTGCGCGCGACCATGCGTTGCCACCGAAGATGCTCTGCCAGTTGTTCGGCGGCAGCTCACCGTCCTTACCCTTGCCGTCGCGGAAGATGTAGCGCTGGCGTGCCGCACTGCCCGGCAACGTCGCGACCGCCTCCCTGAACCAAGCGTGCTCGGTCGACGTATGGTTGGGTACGAGGTCGACGATGATGCGCAGGCCCAGACGATGCGCCTCGGCCAGCATGCGGTCGAAGTCCGCCAGCGTGCCGAACAAGGGATCGACATCGCGATAATCCGATACGTCATAGCCCGCATCGTGCTGCGGCGAACGATAGAACGGCGACAGCCAGATCGCATCCACACCGAGCTTCGCCAGATACGGCAGTCGCGAGGCGATGCCGGGAAGGTCGCCGATGCCATCGCCATCGTTGTCGGCGAACGAACGGGGATACACCTGATAGATGACGGCGTGCCGCCACCACGTGGTCTCATCCTGCGGAGCGGATCGTGCAAGATTCGTCTGCGTCATGAAGTCTCCTCTCGTGGCTGGTCGCAGTGTTCGTGTAAGGACAACATCGCTCGCCAGCGGTTCATGCGGCGCGCGTTTCGCTCTTCAAAGGTAGAAAGGTGCCGTCATGCAGCGATTCTTCAACCTCTTCGAGGCTACGGCCCTTGGTTTCGGGCAGACAAACGAAGACGAAGAGAAAGCCGAGCGCATTCAGGCCCGCATAAACCCACATGGCGCCGCCCACGCCGAGCCAGTGCGTCATCGACAGCGCCGTGCCGGTCAGCAGCAGGTTCGAACCCCACAGCATCGCCGCGTGCGCGCCGGTGGCGCGATCGCGGATGCGCAGCGGATAGATTTCCGAACCCACCAGCCAGCCGATCACCTGGATGCCGCCGGAATTGAAGACCATGAAGGCGATGAGGCAGGCCACGACGAGCGCGCCGCGATGATTGCCACCGAGATTGAAATGAAACACCGCGCCCAGCAGCACCAGCGCGACGGCGGCGAACGGCATCATCCACAAGGTGAGCGTGCGGCGGCCGACATGATCGACCACCAGCTTGCCGAGTAGCGTCATCAACAGGTACGTGATGGCGACGCCCAGCGCCGCGAGCAGCGCCGATGAGTGGCCAAAACCTGCCTGCGTCAGAAACGTGGGGGTGTAATAGATCATCATTTCGATGCCGGAAAGCTGTGTGAACGCAGCGACACCCAGCCCGGCGATCACGGCCGGACGGAGCCACTTCGCACCGAGATCGCGCCAGCGCGAAGCGCCGCGCTCCTTCGAGCGATCGAGCACTTTCTCGATCTGCGTGACCTCGCGGCGCACCTGCGATTCGCTGTCGCGGATGCGCATCAGCGTGTCGTGCGCTTCATCGGCACGGCCTTGTTCCACCAGCCAGCGCGGGCTGAACGGTGCAAACAGCATGCCGACGAACAGCAGGAACGCGGGAATCGCCGCGACGCCGATCATCCAGCGCCAGGTCCAGTCGTTCTGCAGCACGACGCCGACGATGGCGGCAAGAAGAATGCCGACACCGATCGACACGTTGAAGAACGTCACCAGTCGTCCCCGACGATCGGCAGGCGCCAGCTCGGCGATATAGGTCGGCACCACCTGCGTGCAGGCGCCGACGGCGATGCCGAGGAAGACACGGGAAAGCGCGAGTTCCCACGCGCCTCGCGATACCGCGGAGGCGAGCACGCCGACGACATAGAGAATCGCCACGGCAATGATCGTGCGGCGACGGCCGATGCTCACCGAGAAACGCGAACTGGCGAGGGCACCGATCACCGCGCCGAGCAGGATGGCCGCGGCGACGATTTCCTGTGCCTGTGCGTCGAGCTGGAACTCGGTCGATATCTGCAGTAGCGCACCGGAAATGATGCCAGTGTCGTAACCGTAGAGACCGCCGGAAATCGCCGCGAGCATGGCCACGAGAGTCATGCGCCACGAAGCGGCCTTAGAATTTAGATCGATTGAAACTGAATTGACTTTACTGGTGTCCAAGAACTGCCCCCGTAGCGAGTGGAGTGTGGCGCGGCGAAAACACGCGCAGGAAGAATGTTCACGACCGCGGCGCGAAAGATAACGTCGAGCGCACGCGGGGAACCGATGAAACTGCAATCACCTTAGCTCAGCACGGTGGAAGGGTTCAAATTTCAGACGCGCTTTTCAGCGCTCAGGACGGGTTTAGACGTGTGGCGTTTGGTCGCGATTCGCCCCCGGAAGCGCCCACCAACTTACATGTAACTAACAAGTGAAGGCGCATGGTGGACGCACCTGTCCGGTGTGCCGGACAGCATCCCTTGCGCGTGCCTTCGCCAGGGCGGTCCCACGCCCCATCATGGAATGTCATGCCACCGCAGAAACCCGAAAATCGCTTTCCCAAGGGTGCTCCGGCCGACCGTTCGTCCGCCGCCTTCGTCTCTTACGTTTATTCGCATTCGCGTCGCGCGCCCCTGCCCGAAGTGCCCCGCGATCCGGCCAGGCCGGGCAAGGCCAAGTCGGGAGGCAACGCGTAGTCTCCCGTTAGAATCCCACCTCATCCGTACAACGCATGAGGTGGGATCCATGAGCGACCCGACGCTCGACGAACTCGCGACCGAAGAGGCGCGACTGCAGTTCGACACGCTGAGTCTCGAACAGGTATGGGACGTCGGTTGCGCGCTGCGCGAGCTGGCTGTGCAGCGATCCGCGAAAGTCGCGATCGAGATCGCGTTGCGCGACCGCGTGCTGTTCCACACCGCACTGCCCGGCACGGATATCGCCAACGCCAACTGGGTGCGACGCAAGCGCAATACCGTGCTCGCCCTCGGTACCAGTACCCTCGTCGTCGGCATGAAACTCGCCAAAGCCAGTCAGACGCTCGAGGAGCGCTACGGCCTGTCGCCCGCGGAGCACGCTTCCGACGGCGGCGGCTTTCCGCTGCGATTGCGCGGCCTCGGCGTCATCGGCGCGATAACGGTATCCGGCATGCCGTCGTTGCAGGACCACCGGCTGGTCACGGACGTTCTTGCGCGTTTTCTCAACCGTTAGGTGGACTCGCTCTCGCATAGTAGCGGACCCGATAGCCACGTCGTTCGAGGGCGGCCTCGAGATGGCCTGCGTCTTTGAAATGAACCTGACGCAGGGCAAGGGCCGTTGTCATACGTGAAAGGTTCCAAAAAAGGAGCTGTTTCAGTCTAACGCGTCGAAAAGCCAACGCCCGTCACATAACCCCGTGTGCTTTGTCCCGTCCTTCGCCGTATCCTTCCCGGACAGGGGTATTTTCGGCAACCGATGGACCAAACGACGCTTCCTCCGGCCCGACCGGGGGGCGGCCCCTGCCCGACCACTTTCCGGGAACACCAGGTATGGCGCAGACGTCGACGAAAAGCATCCTGCATGTACGGCCCGCACATTTCGTGTCCGCGGTCGCCACCGGGATAGCCGTCACAGGACCCACGGACGACGGCTTCGTCCACCTGCACTTCTTCCGGGAGACGCAGCGCATCACCAACGACGATGTGCCCAGCCGCAGCAGCGCACCGAACGAGGTGGAGCTGGCCTGGGGCCATGCGGAGCCCAATATCCATCTGGTCCGCGAGGAAGTGGCCGTGATCTCCATCCCCGTGGGACGGCTGCCGTTCGTCAGCACGGCGCTGAACAAGGCGGTGCGATTTGTGGCGCGGGTGATGGCACCCAACGTGGGACACATGGCGGAGAGCCGGAGGACAGGGGAGACGATCGCCGAGTCTTCCCACGGGGCGGTGGGAACGATGCCTGCGCGGCCGGGGGTGACGGCTTGACGGGAACGGCTCTCGCGTGAGCGTAGGCCACCCCGGGGCCCGCGACGACTGGTCGCGGGCCCCGGCGGCCGCGCCGGGACGGCGCTCCCGTATGATGGTGCACTGCATCATGCCATCCGATTGCCATGCCGAAACAGAAAACCCGCATCGTCGATCTGGCTGCCGCCGCACGTGTCAGTGCCGCGACGGTCGACCGGGTGCTCAACGGGCGCGGGGGCGTCAGCGAGCGCGCGCAGTCCCGCGTGCTCGAAGCCGCCAAGCGGCTGAAGATCAACCGCGTGATCGAGGTACCGCCGGGTCGATGGCTGCACGTGCCGATCCTGATGCAGTCGCCCACGATTCCCTTCTACGATGAGCTCGGCCGACGCTTCGAGCACCATCGTATGGCCATGCACGCGATGCGTGTGCGCAGCCAGGTGCATCACCTGTCGGAGATCGCGCCCGAAGCGGTCGCCGCCGAGATCGACCATCACGCCGAAGGCGCCGATGCGCTGATCGTGACGACCCACGACCACCCGCTGGTGCGCGATGCCGTGCGTCGCGCGGCGGATCGCTGCCCGGTCGTCACCCTCGCTTCGGACCTGCCCGATAGCGGTCGCCTCGCCTATGTCGGCACGGATACGCATGCCGCCGGTCGTCTCGCCGGCGAGCTGATGGGCCGGTTTCTCGGTCCCGCGGGCGGCTCGATCCTGCTGATCAAGGGTTACCACCACTTCCGCAGCCACGAGCAGCGCGAGCGCGGTTTCGTGGAGGCGCTGCGCGAGCACTTTCCGGACGTGCAGATCATCCACCGCGCGGACAGCCAGGAAGACCCGGAGAGCACCGGGCGCATCGTCACCGACGTGCTCAACGCGGTGCCCGGCCTGCGTGGCATCTACAACACATCGGTAGGCGACGACGGGGTCGCCAGGGTGCTGACCGAGCGCACGCGTCCACGCGAGGTGGTCTTTATCGGTCACGACCTGACGGAAAGTAATCGCCGTCTGCTAGAACTGGGCCTGATGGACGCCGTGCTCGACCAGAACCTGGCGGCGCAGGCTGCCCGTGCGCTGACCCACGTGCTCGCGCGTTTCGGTCGTGCGGCCGCGCCGCCGCCCCGTCCGCAGCCCACGGCCATCGTGATGCGCGAGAACCTTCCGGCGAGGCATCGGGACATTTGACGTAAAACCATCAACTTTTGAGGTTGAGGGTTTTACATCAAAACCGCTTTCTATAATTCGCGCCGTCGTGCCGCATGTGCCGCCGTGACGCAGCGCTTTTTGTTTCTGCTCCAGCTCCCCGTGATGGCCGATGCGTTCGGCTGACAATGCGCTCCGCATCTGTCGACGCTTCGCTTCTCCCGCCATCGCAAGAGGAAGCAGTCCGATGACCGATATCCACGGGTCCCCTTCCCGTGCCGTTCCGCCGATCGATGCCGGCCGCCGCCGGCTGCTGATCTCCGCGGGCATGATCGCCGCCGCAGGCGCCCTGCTCCCCTGGACCCGCATGGCCTATGGCCAGTCGCCCGCCCAGGCCAGCCCCGCCGAACTCGACGCGTTCCTGACCCTGGGTCGCCGCCTTACCGGCCATCCCGAGCTTCCCGCCGACGTCTCCGCACGGCTGTTCGCCGCGCTGGCCGCCGGTGACCGCAACTTCGGTCCGCAGGTGACCGCGCTCATCCGCGCCATGGATGCCGCCGGCATCGACGACATGCACAAGTTCAAGGGCTCCGCCGTCGACGCCGACCCCGCCCTCAAGGCGCTTGCCGTGTCCATCGTCAGCGGCTGGTACCTCGGTTACACCGGCGAGCCCAAGGGCACCGGCAAGGACGACGGTACGCAGTTCATCACGTACACGGGGGCCCTGATGTTCAAGCCCACGATCGACGTGACGGTGATCCCGACCTATGCCCGCGCCGGTACCGACTACTGGTCGGCCGCCCCGGCCAGCATCGCGACGGACTGACCGCGCGAACACGGCGCCACGTACGGGCGCTTGCGCCCCCACGCACACGCAGGACATACCATGAACACGCAATACGACGCCGACGTCGTCGTCATCGGCTCGGGCGCGCTCGGCAGCAACGCTGCCTATGAGCTGTCCAGACAGGGCCACTCGGTCATCATGTTGGAAGCCGGCTCGCGCATTCCGCGCTGGAAGATCCTCGAGAATTTCCGCAGTTCGTCGCGCAAGTCCAACTTCAACGATCCGTATCCGAACGAACCGTGGGCACACACCACGTTCGAGCCGGACTATATCGAGAACACCGGCTCGTTCGAATTCCGGCCGGGCATGCTGAAGCTGGTCGGCGGCACGACGTGGCACTGGGCGGCCGCCTGCTGGCGTTACCTGCCCAACGACATGAAGCTGAAGACGCTCTATGGCGTCGGTCGTGACTGGCCCATCGGCTATGAAGAGCTCGAGCCCTACTACCAGCGCGCTGAAGAAGCGCTGGGCGTGGCCGGCAACGGCGAGGAAGACCAGAGCGGCCAGGGCGGCAAGGCATGGCCGCCGCGTTCCAAGCCGTACCCGCTGCCGCCGGACGCGACGACCTACATGAATCAGGAGCTCAACAAGCGCCTGGGTCCCGCGGGTTACCACTACATCCATGAGCCCAATGGCCGCGTGACCAAGCCGTACGACGGCCGTCCCGCGTGCTGCGGCAACAACAACTGCATGCCGGTCTGCCCCATCGGCGCGATGTACAGCGGCGACATGCATGCCACGCACGCCGAGCGCGCGGGTACGAAGCTGCTCACCGAATCCACGGCGTACAAGCTCGAGAAAGGCGCGGGCGGCAAGATCGTCGCCGTGCATTACCGCAAGCCGGACGGCACCGACGCGCGTCTGACCGCGAAGTACTTCATCGTGGCCGCGCACGGTCTGGAAACGGCCAAGCTGCTGCTGATGTCCGACGTCGCCAACTCGTCCGACCAGGTCGGCCGCAACCTCATGGACCACACCGGCATCGGTCTGTTGATGATCGGCGACCAGCCCCTGTGGCCGGGACGTGGCGCCGTGCAGCAAGGTGGCATCTTCAACTGGCGCGATGGCGACTTCCGCAAGCGTCACTCGGCGGTCAAGCACTCGATGTCGAACGCCGTACCGAACCGCGTGGTCACCGAGCGGCTGCTGAAGAAGGGCGTGATCGGCCCCGAACTGGACGAGCGCATCCGTCACGACGCGTCGCGCTGGATCGACGTCGGTACCGTCTTCGAGATGCTGCCGAACCCGGCCAACCGTGTCACGCCGAGCGACAAGAAGGATGCCCTCGGCATCCCGATGCTGCGCGTGAATTACGACGTGGACGACTACGCGAAGGCCGGCAAGGTCATCGCCAAGGAGGACTATGCCCGGTTCGCCAAGCTGTTCAACGCCGAGATCGTCGAAGACGAGAGCGGCTGGCAGAACCGCGACCACATCATGGGTACGGTGATCATGGGTTCGGATGCGAAGGATTCCGTCGTCAACGGCGAATGCCGCACCTTCGACCACGACAACCTGTTCCTGGCCACCACCGGCGTGATTCCCGCCTCCGGTGTGATCAACCCGACGCTCACCGGCGTCGCGCTGTCGATCCGCATCGCCGACACGATTCACAAGGAAATCTGATGGCCACGAATTCCCTGTTTCGCGGCCTGCTGCGAGCTGCCGTCCTGGTCGGCGCCGTCGCCGTCTCCGCGCCGTCACTTGCCCAGGACGACAACGACGCGCTGATCGCCCGTGGCAAAGGCGTCGCCATCGCGGCCGACTGCGCCGCCTGCCATACCTCGTCGCCGGACAAGCCGTTCGCCGGCGGTCGCGGCATCGGTTCGCCGATGGGCAACATCTACGCATCCAACATCACGCCGTCGAAAGACGATGGTATCGGTGGCTACAGTGAGGCGCAGTTCGCCCGAGCGGTACGCGAGGGCGTCAACGCAAAAGGCGACCACCTCTACCCCGCCATGCCATATACGGCATATGCGGGCATCACCGATGCCGACATGCATGCGCTGTATGTGTACTTCATGCAGGGCGTGGCGCCGGTGGACAACAAGGTGAAGGAAACCCGCCTCGCCTTCCCGTACAGCATGCGCTGGACCATGGCCGGCTGGAACCTGATGTTCCTGCACAAGCCCGCGGCCATCGACGCCACGGGCACCGAACGCGGTCGTTATCTTGTCGACGTGCTGGGTCACTGCAGCTCGTGCCACTCGCCGCGCAACCTGCTCATGGCGGAACGCCAGGACGCGTACCTCGGCGGTGCCACGATCGACGGTTGGTTCGCCCCGAACATCACCTCCGATCCGGTCAGCGGCATCGGCGGCTGGTCGGAAGACGAACTGGCGTCGTATCTCAAGAACGGTCACGTGCACGGCAAGGGCCAGGCCGGGGGCGGCATGGCGGAAGCCGTGGAGCAGAGCCTGCGTTTCCTGTCAGACGACGACATCAAGTCGATGGCGACCTACCTGAAGACGGTCAGGCCGATCCGCGATCCGGCGGACACCAAAGCTTCGTATGCATACGAAGGTGGCAGCGCCCTGCCCCCGACGACGACGCTGGAGCCGCTGCGTGGGGATGCCGCCACCGGACCGGATGTGCGCGGCGTGCATGACACCGTGGACGGTGCCGCGCTCTACAGCGGCGCGTGCGCCAGCTGCCATCAGCCGAGCGGCAAGGGGACGGAGAATCAGTACTTCCCGTCGCTGAGCCACAACCGTGCGGTAGGTCTGTCGCGTCCGGACAACCTGATCATGGCGGTCCTTCATGGCCTCGACCGTCAGGGTGCCGACATGCATGTGTCGATGCCGGCGTTCGAGTACGACATGACGGACGCGCAGGTGGCTGCGGTCGTTAATTACGTGGAAGAGCACTTCGGTAATCCGGCGGTGCATGCGACGGCCGAGGATGTCGCGACGATCCGTGCGGGTGGGCCGAAGCCGTTGCTGCTTAAGCTGACGCCGTACCTGATGGTGGCGGGTGTGGTTGTCGCTGTCCTGGTGCTTTGGCTGGTTGTGTTTCTGGTCCGGCGTCGGAAGCGTAAGTCACGTCGCTGATTTTTTGGTGGTATGGTATCTGAGGGGTGCCGCAGTGATGCGGCGCCCTTTTTTTTGGCCTCGGGGCGAGGGAGCCGTCGGCTGCCATGCCAACATCTTCCGAAATGACCTGGTAGCACCTCGTCCGAGGATTCACACCGGACTCTGCCGATCATTCTCCGCAGCGATCTCCTGCAGATCCAGATCCCGCTCCAGATAATGCAGCAGATCGTCATGAATCCGCCCTGCGCGGTGCAGCTTGAGCAGTTCAACACGCCCCGCCGCGATCGCCGCCAGAATCACGTCGTAATGTGACTCCCGCCCGCCGGTAAAGTCCTGCGGCGCGGCAGCGAACCGCTCAGCGATCGTCGCGCGGTACGTGTACTGCTCCAGCAGACGCGGATGAATCAACGATCCATCCGCGCCATAGGCACGCGCCTTCACCGCCTCGAGCTGCGCGGCATCGATCAACGCACCTGCCTGCCCTTCGGTCAGATGCGCCATGTCGACATGCACCACACGGTCCAGGCCGAGCCAGCGAATCACCGGCCCCATCGTGCCGCCCTGCAACACCACGGTGACGAGAATCACCGCAAACGCAGCGGCCAGGGTCAGGTCGCGCCCGGGCATTTCCTCAGGCAACGACAGTGCGATGGCCAGCGTCACCACCCCACGCATCCCCGCCCAGCTCAGCAAAAACGATTCACGTGGCGACGGCGGCGCGGCTCCACGTCCGATCAGATGCGCGAGCGGCCGACGCAGATAGTCCGTGGCATACACCCAGACAAACCGGGAAAGAATCACGGCGGCCACCACCGCGAGGATGGGAAGGCCCAGCGCCTGCAGCGCATCGCCAAGGCCACCCAGCCGCTCGACGACACCGCGCAGCGAAAAGCCGATCAGGATGAAGACGAGTGCTTCGAGCAGGAAGATCATTACCGCCCAGAAGGTCGTGGCGCGCACGCGGATGTTCGCCGAGAACACCTCGTGCTGGTACCAGCCGAAAATGATGCCGGTCGTCACCACCGCCATCACGCCGGACACGTGCACGGCCTCACCGCCGATGTAAGCGGCCCATGGCGAGAGGCACGACGCGGTAATGGCGAGAAATACCTGATCCATCCGGCGCAGCACCAGGACGACGACCGCACCGATCAGCGCACCCACCGCGATGCCACCCAGCGCCAGGCCGGCGAAGCTCATCACCGCGCCCTGAGCGCTGAAGGCACCGGTCAGGGCGGCGGCCACCGCGAAGCGGAAAAGCACCAGCCCGGTCGCGTCGTTGAGGAGACTCTCGCCTTCCAGCAACACCATCGGCCGACGCGGCAGCTTCACCTTGCCCAGCACCGCTTTCGCGGCGACAGCATCCGGCGGCGAAACGACGGCGCCGAGTGCGAAACATGCCGCCCATGGCAGCGACGGCAACACGGCATGCACCGTGACACCGACGGCGAAGGTGGTGAACACGACCGCCCCCACCGCCAGCCAGAGGATGCCGCCGAGGTAGCGGCGGAAGTCCGACCAGACCGTATAGAACGCTCCGTCCATCAGCAGCGGCGGCAGGAAAACGATCAGCACCAGCTCGGGATCGAAGCTCACCGCCGGTATGCCAGGCAGGAAGGCGATGCCGATGCCACCGGCCAGCAACGCCGCCGCGGTAGGCAGGCGAAGACGTCGCGCGATGAGCTCGAGCGCGACGATCGCGACCAGAAGGATCAGGACGAATTTGAACGTTTCTGTCGATGACATGGTGAGGCCGACGCGGCGGGACGTACCGCTTGTGGCAAGGATAGTCGAGGTGACCGGCCATCGGTCTTGGCCATCCGCGCGGTCAGCAACCAGCCGTTGGCATCGGCGAAGTGGCCGGTTGGCATCGCGCCTTCCAGCGTGACATGCAGGCCCAGTGCGCCGGGCACGCGACGCAGGTCGGGGAACCAGCGGCGGTCACGGTCGACGAGGATCAACAGGCCCTCGTGATCGCCCAGAGGGGCGAACAGGTCGGACGACTCGCCGAACGGTGCGATGCCGAATCGCGTCACCATGGCCCGCACAAGCGCGGGCACATCGTCGGTGGGCAGGCCCACTTCGCTGACGCAGGCGATCTCCATGCCGTGGAACGGGCCATCGACACCGTCCTCATAGGCGTCGTCGAAGGTGTCCGCCAGCGCGTCCCGCGCGATCAGCTCGAGCACCGCGTCATGCGGCCCGGCGAAGTAGACCGAATCCGACCGCCAGGCACCGCCCAGCCGGAAACGCTCCTCGTCCATGGGATCCCGCAGCAGCAGGGCTCGCTCGCGCAGCCAGGAAAAGGCGGCTTCGAAGCGGCGAGGCGATACGTTGAACGCCAGATGGACCGAGCCCGTATCGGCCGCCGCAGGCACGATCTCGAGGGTCGTCCAGCCGACTCGCACGAGCCGTCCCTCGACAGGGAGCTGCATGACGTCGCGGTAAAAGGCCACACAGGCACCGACATCGACGGAAGGAAGGGTGATCCGGGTGATGCGCATGGGGGTCTCCTGCGATGTGCGAGACACCCATTGAACAACCTCAAGCGCGCTCGAGGTCAACCCCCTCCTTTACATGCGGCAGACACATCGTGGGGGTACGCTCCATCCATGACGAACCGCGATGAACTCCGCCAGATGCTCGAACGCCTCGACAGCGAGGTGACCACCGGCTTGCGCGACAACCCCGACCGCGACGCTTTCTGGCCCGAGTTCGCGATGCAGTCGAACGCCGTGCTCGAAGCCGCCGGCAACGAGCACTTCGACTGGGTCAGCGCGGAGATTGCCGACATGCTGCACCGGCACGGCATCCCGGTTCCGGAAGCCTGAGCTTCAGCCAGCGCTCCAGTCCACGTCCTTGAAGGACTCGGCGAGAAAGTCGACCAGTCGACGCACCTTCACCGGCAGGTGCTTGCGCGACGGATACACGGCGTGGATGCCGATGACGCCCGCGGCGTGCCCCGGCAACACCTCGTGCAAGCGCCCCGCGCGCACGTCGTGTCCCACGATGAAGTCCGGCTGCAACGTGATGCCCTGACCGGCCAATGCCGCAATACGGCAGGTATCGCCGTTATTGCTTCGAATCACCGGGCGCACCGTGACGCGCTCCACCGCCCCCTCGTGCACGAACTGCCAGTCATCCGGCCAGTAGCTGTAGCCGAGCACGGCGTGACGGGCCAGGTCGGCGACACGCCCGGGCGCGCCGTGGGCGGCGAGGTAAGCGGGAGACGCGCACAGGATCATCCGCGTGGTCCCCAGCGTGCGACTGACCAGGGTCGAGCTGGCCAGCGTGGAGATGCGAACGGCGAGATCGTAGCCTTCCTCCACCAGGTCGACCACCCGATCCGACAACGTGATGTCCAGCGACACCTTGGGATGCGCCTGCGCGAACCGCGCCCACAATGGCGCAAGATGCAGCACACCGAAAGTCAGCGGTGCCGTGATGCGAAGCAGGCCACTGGCCTCGCCATGCCGGGCGGTGAGCTCCGACTCCGCCTCGGCGATCCCGGCCAGCAGCTCGCGCGCCCTTGCGTAGAAAAGACGTCCCTCCTCGCTCAGCGACAGCCGCCGGGTGGTCCGGTGGAGCAACCGCACCTCCAGCCGTTTTTCGAGGTCGGCGACATGGCGCGAGATGGCGGCCTTGGTAAAGCCGGTGGCCTGAGCCGCGCCCACGAAGCTCCCGGCGTCGACGACCGCCACGAAGCTGCTCATTTCCTGGACCTTGTCCACGTCCTACCCCGTATGCCGTGACATCCGGAGTGTCTCATAAAGCGCAACACTGGGTCGTTCAAAACGCCGTTTATCCGCGCCGGAGGAACCAATATCGTGACGACATCCGCAGAGGAACCGCCTGCCATGTCCACCACTCCCGTTATCTTCATCTCCCACGGCGCGCCCACGTTCGCACTCGATCCCGGTCTGCTCGGGCCCGCACTGCAACGCTTTGGCGCCGGCCTGATCGATATCCGTGCGGTACTCGTCGTCTCGCCCCACTGGCAGGCCCAGGGCCTGACCGTGATGATCGGTGAGCGGCCGGCCACGTTGCACGACTTCCGCGGTTTCCCCGAGGCGCTGTATCGCCTGCAATACCCGGCTCCGGGCGCGCCCGACGTCGCGAGGGAGACGGCCCTGCTGCTGCAAGAGGCGGGCTATACGGTGCACGCCGATGCGACGCGCCCGCGGGATCACGGTGCCTGGTCGCCGCTGCGCTTCCTGTTGCCCGCCGCCACGCTGCCCGTCTTCCAGCTCGCCATGCCGTACGACCTCGACGCTGCCGGTGCGCTCGCGCTGGGTCGTGCGCTGCGTCCCCTGCGCGATCGCGGCGTGCTGATCGTCGGCTCGGGCAGCCTCACGCATAATCTCTACGACATCCGCATGACGGCAGATGTCGCGCCGTATGCTCAGGCCTTCGCGGACTGGACGAGCAAACGCCTCGTCGCGCGCGATGCGGGTGCACTCGAAGACTATCGGCGGATCGCTCCGTCCGCCGAGCGCGCGCATCCGACGGAAGAACATTATCTGCCCTTGCTCGTGGCTTTCGGCGCCAGCGACGAGGCCGACCGGTTCGAGGTGCTGCACGGCGGAATGACCTACGGCGTGCTGTCGATGGATTCGTATGCATGGAGCGCCGCGACGTAACCGGACTGGACACACTCGTCGATGTCGGTCGCTTCGTGCGATCGCCGGCAGCGGACGTCTGGATGGCAGACCGCCCCTGCCGGAAGTCATGCATTGTTCTGACCGGACCGTTTTGTCAGACTCGATGAACCGTCCCTGAAATAGGCTTCGCCCGATGCGAACCCCGCGCCCTGCCCTCCACTCTGTCAGGACCGCGCTGTCGGTCGGCCTGGCGTCCTGCTGTCTGGCTCTGATCGCGGCCCCTGTTGCCGCACAGCAGACGACGCTCACGCCGGAACAGAAGGCGACCATCGCCAAGCGCATCGAGACCGAGCAGCAGCTCGAGGACATCGCCGTCGTCGACCGCAAGGTGATGGTGAAGATGCGCGACGGCAAGCGCATGGCGGCGGACGTCTATCGTCCGAAGAACGCGACCGGTAAGGTGCCGACGATCTTCGTCCGCACTCCCTACAACTTCAATTTCTGGGACGTGAAGCTCGGCGCGCCGCGCGACATGACGCGTCAGCTCGCCGCCGTGAAGCGCGGCTACGCGTATGTCGACATGAACGAGCGTGGCCACTACTTCTCCGAAGGCAATTACGACATCCTCGGCGCGCCGCTCAGTGACGGCGTCGACGCCGTGCGCTGGATGACCTCGCAGCCGTGGTCCAACGGCAAGGTCGGCACCACGGGCTGCTCGTCCACCGCGGAATGGCAGATGGCCGTGGTGGCCGAGAACGAGCCAGGTCTGGCCACGTTCAACGTCCAGGGCTTCGGTGCGGGCGTCGGTCGCGTCGGCCCCTACTACGAGCAGGGCAACTGGTACCGCGGCGGTGCGGTGCAGATGCTGTTCCAGGCCTGGATCTACGGTGAGCAGAACCAGGTGCGCCCGATGTTTCCGGCGAACACCTCGCAGGCCGATCTGATCCGTGCATCGAAGGCCTTCGACCTCGACCCGCAGATGCCGCCGGTGGACTGGGACCAGGCGTTCTGGCACCTGCCGGAAAAAGACATCCTCAAGGCGGTCGACGGCCCGAAGGGCATCTTCGCCGATGTGATGGACGTGCCGACCGGCGGCAACATGATCGCGCGCACGCCCAACAGTCCCGCCTGGTACAAGGGCGGTCTGTGGCACGAGAACATGAAGATCAACAAGCCGGGCCTGTGGTTCATGAGCTGGTTCGACGTGTCCGTGTCGCCCAACCTGGCCGCGTACAACCACGTGCGTGCCACGGCGCCGAAGGAGATCGCGGACGAGCAGTACGCAGTGATCGCGCCGGTGCTGCATTGCGCATTCAGCCGCGCGACCGAGCACACCATGATCGGCGACCTCGACGTCGGCGATGCGCGCTTCGATTACGACAGCCTGGTCTACGGCTGGTTCGACAAGTTCCTCAAGGGCGTCGACAGCCCCGTCGTCGATAAGCAGCCCAAGGTCATGTACTACGTCATGGGCGAGAACAAGTGGCACAACGCGACCATGTGGCCACCGGCGAACGCGACCACGCGAGATCTGTTCTTTACCAGCGGCGGCAAGGCCAACACGCTTTACGGCGACGGCAAGCTGGTCACGGCGGCGGGAGGCACCGATCAGCCGGACCACTTCCTCTACGATCCGATGAACCCGGTGACGACACTGGGCGGTGGCGGTTGCTGCCAGGGCAATGCCGTGAAGTTCGGCTCGTTCGACCAGAACCCGCAGCTCACGCGTAACGACATCCTCGTCTACGACTCCGAGCCCTTCAAGGAAGGCACGGAAGTCAGCGGTCCGATCACGGTGACGCTGTATGTGTCATCCGATGCGAAAGATACCGACTTCACCTTCAAGGTGATGGACGTCGGCACCGACGGCAAGGCCTTCAACCTGACCGAAAACATCCAGCGCATGCGTTACCGCGAGGGCTACGACAAGCCGCCGGTGTGGATGAAGGATGGCGAGGTGTACAAGGTGACGTTCCAGCCGATCGACACCAGCAATTTCTTCTATCCGGGACACAAGCTGCGTGTGGCGATTTCGAGCAGCAACTTCCCGCGCTTCGACCGCAACCTCAATACGGGTGGGAACAACTTCGATGAGACCAGCGGCGTGATCGCGCATAACGCGGTGCACCACGACGCGGCACACCCGTCGAAGATCACGTTCACGGTCGTGCCGCGGTAACCAGCGTGCCGCGCTCCTACGATTTCAGATGGCCTTGCAGGTCGGCGACATCTTTGCTCCGTCGCGCGTCACGCACTGCGCAAATCCACCGGGCAAGCCATCCACCCGCCGCTCTTCGCGCACCGCGAGCACGAAGCTCCGCAGCGGCTTATCCCCGTCGAACACCGTGTAATGACACTGCCCCGAATCGCTCGCTTCGCAGGCGAAACGCGCGCGTCCCATGCGCACCTCCGTTCGGCTGTCCAGGTTCACGTGGCCGTTTTCCTTCGCGGTCACCACCATGACGCGGTTCTGCGAGTCCGTGCAACCGGCAAGATTCAGAAAGCAGTAAAAAATGGCGAGGAACCATCGCATGACGTTCTCCTTCGTCACATGGCCCGGAAGATGGCCATGAAGGGCTGACTGACGCTCAGCGTTTCGGGACGACCGCGCAGGCGAAGACAGCCTTTACCGCTGTCGTCTCGCTCGACCGATGCCACCTGGCGGAGATTGACGATCGTGGACCGGTGGATTTGCCGGAACGACCTGGCATCCAGCTGACGCAGCAGGTCGCGGATCGGCCTGGTAAGCAAGGCATCGCCCTCCGCGGTGGCCACCAGCGTGTATTTGTTGTCGGCGCGGAAATAGATCACGTCGTCGACGAGAATCAGACGCGTGGCCTTCCCCGCTCCCGCCGTGATCCAGGTCAGCGGTTCGTCGGTGGGCTCATCGAAA
The DNA here is from genome assembly GCF_031455395.1 of Luteibacter sp. 1214. Taxonomy (NCBI): domain Bacteria; kingdom Pseudomonadati; phylum Pseudomonadota; class Gammaproteobacteria; order Lysobacterales; family Rhodanobacteraceae; genus Luteibacter; species Luteibacter sp. 1214. The sequence goes on along the minus strand of NZ_JAVDSQ010000005.1, from coordinate 203,788 downwards.
CGGCCGATCAGATCCTTCGCCAGGTCGCCCGTACGGCGTGAATGACGCTCCGCTTCGGCGAGCCGGCTGCGCAGGCGTCTCACGGTCTGCACCAGTCGATCCGCCACCACCGGCTTCAACAGGTAATCGACCGCGCCACGTTCGAAGGCATCGACGGCATACTGGTCATACGCGGTCACGAACACGACGAGCGTCGTCGGGCTGGCATCCGCCGCCGCCGCGGCGACTTCCATACCGGTAAGACCCGGCATACGGATATCGAGAAAAGCGACGTCGGGACGGTGCGTCGCGATGGCATCCAGCGCTTCGCCGCCATCTTCGCAGACCGCCACGATGTCCAGATCCGGCCATGCCTGTGCCAGTTCACGCTGGAGCGCGGCGGCGAGCAGCTTCTCGTCTTCGGCCACGATGCATTTAGGCACGGTCGTTCACTCCCCGGGCCGGCAGCATGATGGTCGCCGCGACGCCGTGCGGAAAATTGTTGCCGATAGCGAACGTGGCCAGGGCACCGTAGGTCAGGCGCAGTCGTTCACGCAGATTCTTCAGGCCGATACCGGTGCCCGAGCCCTCGCTGCGGAAGCCGACGCCATCGTCGGCCACGGTGAGCGACAGCGAGGGACCATCCAGCGTCGCGCGGATCCAGATGCCGCCGCCACCAGGCTTCGGCTCGAGCCCGTGCTTGATCGCGTTTTCCACCAGCGTCTGCAGCATCATCGACGGCATCGGCGTATCCGCGATAGGTGCCGGGACATCGACATGCACGGTGAGGCGCTCGCCCATGCGCAGCTTCATGATCTCCAGCCACGCCGTGGAACGTTCGAGCTCCTGCGCCAGCGTCGAGAGCGAACCATCGGTGCGCGGAAGCGAGCGACGCAGGTAATCGATGAGATGGCCCAGCATGCGATCGGCGCGCGCCGGGTCGGTACGGACGAGTTCCTGGGCACTGGCCAACGTGTTGTAGAGGAAGTGCGGTTCGACCTGTGCCTGCAGCAATCCCAGCTGCGCCGCGGTCAGTTCCTTTTCCATCGTGGTCTGGCGCACGTCGGCGCGTTCCCGGTTACGACGTTCGGCCAGGCGCTGGGTCAAGGCGCGCACCAGGGTTTCCACGTACTCGAGCGAGGCGCCACGGTCGGGGTTGAACCAGTCGCTCCAGGCACCGGCATCCGGCTCACAGACGAACATGACGCTGCATGATCCGTCGGCGGGCGTGATGGTCGCCGAGATGCGCGTCTGGACGTCCATCGGCAGCCGGGGCATCTGGCGCCCACGAAGACGTGGCCGCTCGTGCTCCGGTCCGCGAATGACGGCGCGCACCTGCAGGCCGCCGCGGGCCGCCGCGACCTCGTGGACGTCAGGCAGATCGCGCATCACGCTCTCGACAAGGGCGTAGGCTTCGTCGGCGGGATGAGGTACCTCGACACGACGGCGCTGACGGTTCGACAACGTCTCCGCATCGATACGGCCGGCGATGGTCCGCACGCGGTAGAGATGCGTGACGCCCCTTCCCAGTGCGATCAGCAGACCGACGAACCACAGAAAGGTAAAGATCCACGGCAGCTCGCCATGGTTCCAGCCAAGCGCGTTCCAGACCACGAGCATGACGCACCATGCCGCGACCCACGCCACCGCGATACGCCCCAGAAATCTGACACTCCTGCCCCATGCCATCACAGCCACCCGCGTCCCGAAAGTGCGGCGAGCATACGACGGTCCCGGCGCCCGATGAGGGCCGATCCGACGAAACCGGCCATGGGCCGACGAAACCCCGTTCCCGCGCCGCAGCATGACCTTGGCTGCGCGATGGGCCATGCTCGGGAAACGGCCCGGCGGTGGGGATCGCCGGCCAAGACAATGACAAAGGGGTTAACGCATGGCTTTGTTGCTCGTCGTTTTCGCTGTCGCTGTTCTCGCCATTTTTCTCGGCATCAACATGCTGCCGAAGAATCACCCCGCCAACTGGCTGCTAGGCATTGTCGGAGGCGCCTGCCTCGTCCTTGCCTGGTACGCCATCTTCCGTCCGATGCTCATCGCATCCGGCGGTGGCGACCCCTCGCTCGTCGCGGTCGGACTCACCGCCGCGGGCATCGTTTCCTGCGTGCTTGGCCTGGTGTGTCTGGGCGTATGCGTGTGGCGCGACCCGGCACGCTTCTGGGTGCTGTCCATCGTTTTCATCGGTGTCATCGGCGCCACGCAGGTCACTGCGCTGGCGTGATCAGGATGGCATGCGCGATCCGCCCGCGCAGTGGTATCCGCGGGCGGAGAGCAACGCGTTGCCGTCGACGATGCGCAGTTCGGCAGGCGCGCCGAAGGGAAGCGTGACCTTGTCCGGCCCATGGCCGAAATGCAGACCGCGTACGAGCGGGGTCTCGGCAATGTCCGCGAAACGCTCGAGTGCGTGTTCCATGTCGTAGCCGTTGTCGTACTCGCTGACGCGTTGGCCGCCCAGGCCACCGATCAAGATGGCCGACTGCCGGTCGATGACGCCGCTCAGCTTCAGCTCGTAGAGCATCCGCTCGATACGAAAGGCCTGTTCGCCGCTCTCCTCGATATAGAGGATGCCGCCCTCGATGTCGGGCAGATAAGCCGTACCGGTGAGGCTGCACAGGGACGAGAGGTTACCGCCCCATAACGTGCCGCTGGCGCGCAGGTCGGTCTGGGTATCCGGGCACAGCCACTCGAAATCCGCACGCGGCGAGAGCACCGTGAGCCAGAACTGCCGCCAGGTGGTCTCGCGCAGGTAATCGGCGCCGAAGTCCGGCACGAGCATGGGCCCATGGAACGAGCTGATTCCGCTACAGGCCAGCAGAGCACACTGCAGCACGGTGAACTCGCCGTGGCCGACGAAGGCGCACTGCTCGTCGGCGAAGCGCTCCCGCAACCCGGTGTAGTCGAGGCGATCCAGCAGCGGCACGGCACCGTAGCCACCACAGGTGGCCATCACGATATCCGGGAGCGCCCGCCCCGCATCGGCAAGGCGATTGATTTCCGACGCGCGCTCGGCATCGCTCCCGGCGAAACGCAGCGAGACGCGGTCGAGCACATCGGTGCCCAGAATGGTATGGCCTGCGGCCTGGAGACGTTCGATCCCGCGCTGACCAGCAGCGCGGTCTTCCGCATAACCAGAGGGTGCGATGAGCCGTATATCGAGTCGTTTCGGCATATGAAGCAAAGTATGGACGCCCATACCAATACCCCTACGCCGACCGGAAGGCAACCCGGAGTTGGACGGACCGCCTCTGTCCGACGCTTACCCCTCCGTCACCAACCGTCGTACTCCTCGGCAACCGTGAGGTCTTCCGCCGGTGCGCTTCGGGTCAGTGTCTCGCGTGGCTGCTCGCCAAAGACGCTGCGGTATTTCTCAGCGAAGCGAGACAGGTCCCACATGCCGCAGCTCAATGCCACCGACTTGACCGAACGACGGCCGGCCTCCGCGGTAACCAGACTGCGATGGGCCGTACACAGCCGTAGCATCGCCAGGTAGCGGTTGGGCGGGATACCGAGCAGGTCGTCGAAGGCGTAGCGCAAGCCGCGTTCACTGGCCCCTGCCGCCTGACAGAGCTCCTGCGAGTAGATATCGCGGCGCAGGTTGGCCCGCATGAAACGTTCCGCCCGCCGCATGACCTGATAGTGCGCCCGCCGCCCGCGCGAGGCCACCGGGCGGTCTTCCGGGGACGAACCGAGTGCGACACGGATGTGCTCGTCGAGGAGATCCTCGACCGGACCGAAAGCCACGTCGTCGGATTCACGCAACCTGTCGGCGATTTGCCTGTAAGCCCGCTTGAGATGATCGGAGTTGACCGAAAACAGACGCAGTCGCTGGGCCGCCATGTCGACGTCGGCATGGTCGGAGGCGAGGAACCGGGAGCGGAACCGTGCGTACGGGGCCACGACCAGGGTAAAGCGCGTGCCTCGCTCGAACATGAAATCTGTCGGTGTTCCCCTGAGCAGGGTCACCGCCATTTCCGATTCCACGCTGATGCCCTGGCACCAGCTTCGTTCACCTGCCTCGTGCAGATATACGAGCATGCAGGCATCTTCAGGAACGGTCAGTGTCCCGCGCACGTCGAAGTCCAGGTGCGCGGTGACATAGGTGACACCGTCATGAGACTTCGAGGACAGCGCGGCGCGAGGTCGCGCCGGACTCAGAGTGAGAAGATCGACGTCGCATACACCCAGGGCGGCGCCCAGCGTCACCAGATCGTAATCCTCGAGCCCCTGTACATCGGAAGGACGATTCATGTGCGGTCCTCCCAGCGATTCATCGTAGCCATACGTCTACACCCCCACCGTCCCGGGGACAGGCACTCTGCCTGTCCGCAGCATCTCCCTAGCCAATCGCCCTCACACATTCGAGTGAGACGACGTCAGACCGTATAACTACTCATGTAAGGCAAGAAATGCTAGTGGTGTGTGAATTTGCCGAATAGGCCTAACGTTCACTCAAGCATTTGATGAAATTGGCAAAAGTGCCGCCTGGGCCAGTCCTGCGACAACGCCCAGCGAGGGGTCCCCATGCACCACCGCCACGCCGGGGAAGCTGGCGCCCACCCGCGCGCGCACCTGTGGCGAACGCGAGGTGCCGCCGGTCAGGAAAACGCTGCGAGGCGCCTCGTCCAGATCCGCACTTGCCTCGCTCAGCAAACGCGCCATGCGATCGAGGAAGTCCTCGGAAGCCGCGTCGAAATCCGCCGACACCGCATGGATCGCCAAGCCTAGCTCGATGAAGTCCAGCGAAGCCGTTGTGGAGTCGCTGGCCGACAACCCGATCTTTACCCGTTCCGCCGACTGGTTCAGGCGCGTCGTCGAGCCCGTGCCCTGCAGTGCCTGCAGGCGCGAGCGGAACGGCTCATCGACGAAGCGGTAGTCCTGTTTGCGGAACTCGCGCTGCTTGGGCAGGTTGTGCACGCTGGCCGCTTCGACGAAGTGGTGCACGGGAACGCCGGTGGTGTCCTTGCCGAACAGAGGCATGAAGCTGTGCAGGCTCACGCCGACATCCAGATCGGTACCCCCGCGCGGCAAGCCCCAACTGCGATGCATGACCGGCGTCTCGCCCGCGCCCAGCTCGGCATAAGCCACGTCGGTGGTACCGCCGCCGATGTCGACGATGATGGCCCTCTGCCGCTCCGGCAGGGACAGGTGGTAATGCATGGCCGCCGCCGCGGGCTCCTCGAGAAACGAGACCTCGTCGAAGCCGGCGATGCCCGCCGCCTCGCGCAGGATCGAGAGCGCCTGCTCGCCACCCGCCGCGCCCATCGAACTGCGGAATTCCACGGGGCGACCGATCACGGCCGCCCGTACCGGGGTGCCGAACTGGCGGGTCGCCACCAGGCGGACGTGCTCGAGAATGTGCGCCGCGATGCTGACGATCGTCTTGCGGACACGGGGATCCAGCTTGTAGCCGAACATCGACTTGGGCGATTCGATCAGGTTGCCTGTGCCTTCTTCGAGGTAGGCCTCGACCGCCTCCTCGCCGAACAGGGCGTCCTGGAAGCTGGCCACCGATGCCGAGGCCTCCCGGGTCCGCTCCTCCATCCACTGGCGGCGGACCACCCGGATCGCGTCGCGGCGCAGATCGCCTTCCGGGCGAGGGGTACGCCCTGACTGGCGTTCATCCGCACGCGAGGCGCGCACGAAAGCGTCCACCTGGGCCTCGAGGGCCGGCGTCAGCACGAAGTCGTCGATGTTAGGGACGACCTCGGGGAAGAACACGGCGGTGCGAAATTGCTGGGCGTCGCCGAAGCGGACCAGTTCGAGCTGGCCGTCGACGACCGCGGCGGCGGCCGAATAGCTGGTGCCGAAGTCGATGCCGATGCGCATGTAGGCGTTTCCGGACAGGAAAACCGTCCATTATGACCATGCTTGAGGCCGGGCGACAGGGCCGACGATGCGGCTACACTCGGGGACCATCTCATCCACAAGGGTATGCCCGCCGATGCGTCGACTCGCTCTCGCCTGCCTGACCGCCCTGACCCTGGCGGCCTGCCAGTCCCACGATGAAGACAAGACCGCCGCGGCACCCGCGCCGGGCCCGGCCAGGGTGTCCACCTCCCCGCCCCCGCCGTTGCCCGCCGTCGCTAACGAACACCACGATTTCAGCCCGGAGATCACGGCCGGCGACTTCGCGTCTCACCTGCGCACGATATCCTCGGACGAGTACGACGGCCGCAAGCCGGGCACGCTGGGCGAGCGCCTGACCACCAACTACATCGTCGAGCAGTTCAAGCGCATGGGCGTGGAGCCCGGCAACAAGGGCGACTGGCTGCAGACCGTGCCCGCGGTCTCCACGGCGTTGAACGACCAGGACACCCTGAAGCTCGATGTCGCCGAGGGCGGCGCCCAGGAGGACTTCGCCTTCGGCAAGGACATGGTCGTGGGCACGCTCCAGGCCAGGGCCGATGTGGAGCTGAAGGATTCGGACGTGGTTTTCGTCGGCTACGGCGTCAACGCGCCGGAGGCCCAGTGGAACGACTTCGACGGCGTCGACGTGAAGGGCAAGACCGTGGTCATCCTGGTCAACGACCCGGGCTGGAACGGCAACGACCCCAGGCTCTTCAAGGGTCGCGAGATGACCTACTACGGCCGCTGGACATACAAGTTCGAAGAGGCCGCACGTCAGGGTGCCGCCGCCGCGTTCATCGTCCACCAGACCGAGCCGGCCGCCTACGGCTGGAACGTGGTGCAGAGTGGCTGGACCATGCCGCGTCTGGATCTGCCCGAGAGCGAGGCGCCGGGCCCCCGACTGCCCGTGGCCGGCTGGCTCACGCATGAAGCGGCGCAACGACTGTTCGCGAAGGCCGGCAAGAATTTCGACGACCTGGCAAAACAGGCCGACATACGCGGTTTCAAGGCCGTGCCGCTGGACGCGAAGGCGAACATCCACCTCAACAGCACCATCTCGCATTCGCTCAGCAACAACGTGATCGGCATGATCAAGGGCAGCGAGAAGCCCGACGAAGCCGTTGTCTACACCGCGCACTGGGATCATCTGGGCCACGATCCATCGTTGAAGGGGCACCAGATCTACAACGGCGCCGTCGATAACGGCACCGGCATCGCCGCCATGCTCGAGATAGCCGGCAAGTTCGCGCAGGAGAAACCGAAGCGCACCGTCGTGTTCGCGGCGGTGACGATGGAGGAATCGGGTCTGCTGGGCTCGCAATTCTACGTCGCCCACCCGCCCTTCCCACTCGCTAAAACGGTCGCCGACATCAACATGGACGCGCTGCCGGTCACGGGAGCGACGAAGGACATGGAAGTGACCGGCCTGGGTCAGGGCACGCTGGAAGACATTTTCGCGGATGTGCTGAAAGCCGATGGCCGTGTCGTCAGTGGTGACGCCGCGCCCGAGAAGGGCCACTACTTCCGCTCGGATCACTTCAACTTCGCCAAGGCCGGCGTGCCCGCTCTGGCCGCCGGTGGTGGCATCGACATGGTCCAGGGCGGCAAGGCCGCGGGTGAAGCGGCCGCCGAGGATTACACGAAGAATCACTACCACCAGCCCACCGACGTGTACGACATGCGCTGGAACTTCGACGGCGTGATCCAGAACGTCAAGGCGTATTACGCGCTGGGCGAAAAGCTGGCCGACAGCGATGTATGGCCGGAGTGGAAGGAAGGCAGCGAGTTCAAGGCGATACGCGAAAAATCGCTGGCGGCGGGTAGCAAAAAGAAATAACCCGATCCAGGCGCGCCCCTACCCCGCGCGGTAGGAGCGTCAGTAGTTGACCTGCAGCTGCACCCTCAGCAGCTGCCCGTCGATCCGCCGGTACGGCGCCGCACTCACGTCGGTACGGCGCATGTTCGCCCACGCCACCGCCAGTTCCACGGCGCTCGACGGCTGCCACTCCACGCCCAGCTCCGTCTCGTCCACCGACATCTTCGGCGCGTTGTTATCGAACTTGGCCGCGCCGCGATACGTCTGCCATTTCGCGTAGGGAATCAGCGATCCATAGGCATCGCCATCGAACTTGTACATCACCTGCGCATAGCCGCCCCGCAAGGACTTCGTGCGGACGTTGCGGCTGGCCACATCGAGTTCCGGCCCCTTGCCCACCGTCCACTCCGCCTGAAAACCGAACGGCTGCGGGTAATACACGACGTGCGCGGCGACGCGACGATCCGTCGAGCCTGCTTCGGGCGCGTCGACCACCGGCGTGAACGTGCGGCCATCGATCGTCGCCGACGCGGTGCTCACCTTGTAGCGACCCGAATACGCATCCGCGCCCACTTCGAGGAACTGCCCGTTGGCGAACTTGAACGGATACGAGAAGTGGATGACCGAGTGCAGCTGGTCGTTGCGATCCGGTCGGTTGGCGCCCTGCCCGTTATAGACGCCGATACCGAAGACACCGTAATCGCCGGAGCCCTTGAGTCCTGACTTGACCAGGTACGCGTAGCGCTCCTTGATCTCCTTCGGCGTCCAGTAGAAGAACACGCCCAGGTCACGCTCGTCGCGCACGCCGGAGTTGAGCGCGTCCGCGCGATCCAGCGCCAGACGATTCTGGCTCGACTGCAGGTCTTCCCAGCCGTACGGAATCTTCGACTGGCCTGCGCGGATGCGGAAGGTCTTGTCCTTGTCCAGCCAGAGGTCCGCGTAGGCATCGCGCAACTGAGCGAAGTTGCCCGTGCTCGAGCCCGACGGCGTGCTGGCGAGGTCCGGCTGGATGTAGATCGACATCTTGTCGGTGACATCGCCGCTGATTACCACACGGGCCCGACGGATGCCGAAGCCCTGTTCGCGGCCGATGTAGCGATCGCCGGGCGACTTCAGGTCCTTCGCGTCATCGCCGAGCTCCTGGTTGTAGCGCATCTGCACGTAGCCGCGGATACCGATCTTGTCGTACCAGGCTTTCGACGACGAAGCCGGCTTTGCGGCACTCGCCACGCTTGCCGACGCCGACGCGGCTCCACGTGGAGCGGCGATCCCCGCGTCCGCGACAGCGGGCGCCGTGACGGCGGCAGGCGCCGGGTTGTCGCTGACCTGGGCGAACCTGCCCAGACGCGTGCGACCCGGGCCGGGTTCCGCAAAGATCTGGCGGGTCTCCGAGTCCACATACAACTCGATGGCTGCCTGAGGCACGCCCTCGGCGGCCGCGGTTCCGCACATGGTCCAGAAGGCGGCGGCAAGGGGAAGTCTCTTCATTCCAGCGTGCTCCGAAAGTATTGAGAAAAACCTCAAACGTCGTCGATCATGACGTTTAATGGTTAAAAACACCGACAAGGCGTCGGACGGGGCGCAAGGTATCGAGCCCTCGTTTCACTTCCGTGACAGCCCGCGATTTCGTGACGCGGCAGTAAGTTTTTGCAATGCAACGCTTTCGTCATGACAGCGTCACAGGGGATAATTTGCGGGTTCGGGCCCCGCCAGGGGATTTGGCACCGTACGAACGGTTCGTACGTTGGCGAGGCTCGTTTTCCCACCCAAGTACCCCCACCCAGGCGGAAACCAACACCATGTCCCATGCCAGCACGCGCCGCATGCCGCGTCGCCTCGCCATTGCCCTGAGTATCGCCACCGTCCTTGCGGCCGGTTCGAGCTTCGCCCAGGACGCCACGCCCACCAGCCAGGCCCCCGGCAAAACCAAGTCGGCCACACTCGAGACGATCAACGTCACCGCCGAAAAGCGCACCGAAGACCTGCAGAAGGTGCCCATCTCGATGACGGTGGTCACGGCCGAAAAACTCGAGTCGTTCGGCCAGGCCGGTGACGGCGTGCTGCAGCTCGCTTCGCGCGCGCCGAGCGTCTATGCCGAGACTTCTTACGGTCGCGAGTTCCCGCGCTTCTATATTCGCGGTCTGGGCAACAGCGACTTCGACCTCAACGCGTCGCAGCCGGTGTCGATGGTTTACGACGACATCGTCCAGGAAAACCCGATTCTCAAGGGTTTCCCGCTGTTCGATCTGGAGCAGGTCGAAGTACTGCGCGGCCCGCAGGGCACCCTGTTCGGCCGTAACTCGCCGGCTGGCGTGATCAAGTTCGAGTCGCGCAAGCCGACGCAGGAAACCGAAGGCTACGCCCGAGTGTCTTATGGCTCCTACGGCACGGCCAACGCCGAAGCCGCTCTCGGCGGCAAGCTCAGCTCCAGCTGGTCGGGCCGCGTCTCCGCACTCGCGCAGCACCGGGACGGCTGGATCGACAACGACTACAAGGGCAAGAAGGACGACCTCGGCGGTTACAACGATCGCGCGGTCCGCCTGCAGGCGCTTTACAAGGCAACGGAAGATTTCGACGCCCTGATCAACGTCCACGCCCGCTGGCTCGACGGCAGCGCGATGGTCAACCGCGCCAACGCGATCACCCCCGGCGGCGATCAGTTCGTGCCCGGCTTCGATCGCGACTCCGTCTCGCAGGACGGCAACAACAAGCAGCACCTGTTCACCTGGGGCAGCAACCTGCACCTGAACTGGCACTTCGGCGACCTGAACTTCGCGTCGATCACGGGCCTCGAGCGCGCGACTACGTACAGCCTCGGCGACGTCGACGGCGGCTACGACGCCTCCGAAACCCCGGCCCGGAGCAGCTTCACGAACCGCACCACGCCGTTCTTCTCGGAAACGGCCGACGCCCTGCCGAAGGACCGCCAGATCACTCAGGAATTCCGCCTGTCGAACGACGCGTCGGATCGCCTGAAGTGGCAGGTCGGCACGTACTACTTCGACGAAGACATCGCGATCAGCAACTTCTCGTACGACACGCTCAATAACCACGTGCTCAACGGCTGGGTGGATCAGAGCCAGCGCACGAAGGCCTGGGCGGTGTTCGGCTCGGCGGACTTCAACTTCACCGATACGTTCGACGTACGCGCCGGTGCGCGCTGGTCGCACGACAAGCGTGAGTTCAAGGCGGAGCGCTTCCTCGGCTTCACGGGCCCGGTGGGTCCGCTGACCTCCGATCCCACCGATGCGCGCTGGAGCGGCGACCTGACCGGAACGTGGCAGCTGTCGAAGAACGCCAACGTTTATGCTCGCGTGGCCAACGGTTTCCGTGCGCCCAGCGTGCAGGGCCGGATCAACTTCGCCAACAGCATCTCGACGGCCAAGCCGGAGACGATCACCTCGTACGAAGTGGGCTTCAAGTCGACCACGGACGACCAGAAGCTGCGCTTCAACGCGGACGTCTACAAGTACAACATGCACAACCAGCAGCTGACGGCCGTCGGCGGCGCGACCAACGTCACGCAGCTGATCAATGCGAAAAAAACCGAAGGCTACGGTGCCGAGTTCGATCTCGAGGCTTACCTGACCCCGCAGTTCTACATGACCGCCGGCGGCAGCTATAACCACACCGAACTGAAGGACCGAGATCTCGCCATCGCACCCTGCGGCGGCGGCTGCACCGTGCTCGACCCGCTCAACCTGTCGGGCAATGCGCTGATCAACGGCAACACGCTGCCCAATGCCCCGAAGTGGATCGGCACCTGGACCGCGCGCTATGGCATCCCGTACGGCGAGAGCGGCGAGTTCTTCGTCTACACCGACTGGAACTACCGCAGCGAAGTGAACTTCTTCCTGTACGACTCGGCGGAGTTCAAGAGCAAGCCGTTCCTGGAAGGCGGCATCCGTGTCGGTTACAACTGGGACTTCGGCAAGCGCGAAGTCGCGTTCTACGGCCGCAACATCACCAACAAGAAGGTGATCACCGGCGGCATCGACTTCAATAACCGTACGGCGTTTGTCAACGACCCGCGGATTATCGGTGTGGAGTTCCGCGCGGAGCTGTAAGACCTCGGGCGGCATCGTTCGGCTGACGGCCGGCTCTTTTGGAGCCGGCCGTTTTCGTATGGGAACCGCGGGCAGGGCTCCCGCTAAACCTTTTGGGAAAACCCCGCATCAGAAGGGGTGCCTGCCGACGCACCGCACCAGCACAGCGCGGCACGGCCATTCGGCCTAGGCCATAAGTCATATGGAAATTAGCGAAATTTCCGTTGACAACTGAAAATCTGGTGTTATAGTTCACTACAACACCGGTCACCCACAGCACCACAGGAGCATACGTCATGAAATCCCCGAACTACATCGCCCTCGCCGCTTCCGTCGCCATCGCCGTCGCCAGCCTGGCCGTTTTCAGCAGCACGTCGACGACCGCCGCGCCGCTGGCTGTGATCAACGGCACCAAGGTCACGAACATGGCCCCCGTCGTCGTTTACGCCGACACCGGCGCCACCGTCGCCGCCCTCTAACCTCAACACCTGCACGGCAAAGCCCGCAGCACGTCATCGGAGTCGTCCCATGAAAGCGCCGAATCTCATCGCACTGACCGCCTCTGTACTCATCGCCGGAACCAGCGTGTTCGCCCTGCGCTCCTTCGATGACCGTGCTGCCGCCATGATTGCCGCACCCCATTTCGTCAACGGCGTTCGCGTCGTCGACCTGCCCGCCCTGGAAGTCCGCCCCACCGCTGCCGATGTGCGCGAAGCGGCTCTGGGTAGCGATGCCAGCCTCGATTCGGCCGCCGCCGCGCTCAAGCGCAGCGCGGAGGATCGCGCCGCCGCCCTTATCGGCGCACAGCTGGCCATGCCCTACTATTCGTTTGGAAATGCACTGCGCCGCACGGCGAAGGATTGAACTACATGTCCATCACCTGGAACGACAGCGTCCCGATCTACCGCCAGCTGCGCGAACGCGTGGTGGCGATGATTCTGGACGGCGCCTTGAGTGAGGGCGACCCGCTGCCGTCGGTACGCCAGGTCGCGGGGGATTTTCAGATCAACCCGCTGACCGTTTCGAAGGCGTATCAGGAGCTGGTCGACGAACAACTGGTTGAGAAACGGAGGGGTCTTGGCATGTTCGTGATTGACGGAGCGCGCGACGCGCTGCTTAAAAGTGAAAGGGAGCGCTTCCTGCGCGAAGAGTGGCCGGCGCTGTTCGCCCGCCTCCAGCGCATGGGCCTCGACCTGAAAACCCTGATGCGTGAAGCCCATGGCTCCACAGAGGATCCGTCATGACCGCGGTCGTTACCGCCACCGGCCTGACCAAGCGCTTCAAGTCGTCCCTGGCGCTGGATGGCGCCTCCTTCCAGATCGGTTCGGGCCGCATCGTCGGCCTGATCGGCCCGAACGGCGCCGGCAAGACCACGGCTCTCAAGGCGATCCTTGGCCTGACCACCTTCGACGGCGAGCTCAACGTGCTCGGCCTCGACCCCCGCAAGGATCGCGGCAAGCTGATGGAACAGGTCTGCTTCATCGCTGACGTCGCGGTGCTGCCGCGCTGGCTCAAGGTGGGTGACGCGGTGGACTTCGTCGCCAATACGCACCCCCGGTTCGACCGCAAGAAGTGCGACGCCTTCCTGGCCCGCACCAAACTGCAGCCGGGGCAGAAGGTGAAGCAGCTGTCCAAGGGCATGATCGTCCAGCTGCACCTCGCACTGGTGATGTCGATCGACGCGAAGCTGCTGGTCCTGGACGAGCCGACACTGGGCCTGGACATCCTCTATCGCAAGCAGTTCTACCAGAGCCTTCTGGAAGACTACTTCGACGAAGAGAAAACCATCCTGGTGACTACCCACCAGGTCGAGGAAATCGAACACATCCTCACCGACCTGATGTTCATCCGCGACGGCAAGATCGTGCTCGATACGGACATGGACAGCCTGGGCGAGCGCTTCGCTGAAGTTCTGGTCGGCGCCGAACACGCTCCCGCCGCACGCGCCCTGCAACCCCTGGATGAACGCCAGGTGTTCGGCAAGAGCATCTTCCTCTTCGACAACGTCAACCGGCTGAAGCTGGAAGAGCTGGGCGAGGTACGACGTCCGTCGATCGGCGACCTCTTCGTCGCCACCATGAAGGGCACTTACGCATGAAAACCTTCTACTGGATGGTCAAGCGCGAATTCTGGGAGCACAAGGGCGGGTTTTTCTGGGCCCCGGTGATCACCGGCATCGTTTTCCTCGTGCTCAACACCATGGGCATCGCCGTGGGCGAAGTGTTCGGCCGCAGCAGCAAGTGGGGCGGCTTCAAGTTCGACCAGATGCACTTCCAGGGCGGCATGGACGCCGAGCAGCTACGCAATGCGGGTGCGGCCGTCGACATCATGTTGTACGCCGTGGCTGGCATCGTGCTCGCGGTCACCGCCATCGTGATTTTCTTCTACTGCCTTGGCGCGCTGTACGACGACCGACGCGACCGCAGCATCCTGTTCTGGAAGTCGCTGCCGCTGTCCGATACGTCCACCGTGCTGTCGAAGGTGGCGAGTGCCGCGCTGGTCGCCCCGGTCATTTCCATCGTGGTCGGCGTGGTCGTGGGTCTTTGCCTGGCGATGGTGCTGGCGGTGGTCGGGTCCCTGCATGGCCTGGGCATCTGGCGCCTGCTGATGGAGGCTCACCCGATTCAGGTCGTGCTGAAGCTGGTGCTGCTGATCCCGCTGTATGCGATCTGGGCGCTGCCCACCATCGGCTGGCTGCTGCTCTGCTCCGCCTGGGCTCGTGGCAAGCCGTTCCTCTGGGCGATCGCCCTGCCCCTCGGTGCCGGCGTGATCGTCAGCTGGTTCGGCCTGATGGGCCTGGCGGGTCTGGAAAGTGGCTGGTTCTGGAAGAATATCGTGGGCCGCCTGCTGGGCAGCCTGGCTCCCGGTGGATGGGTCGGCAATGCGTCCCCCATGATCGTCCCCGGTCACGACAATCCGGCCGACCTGCTCGAAAGCCTGGATCTGGCCTACCACTACAGCGCGCTGGCCAGCCCCTCGCTCTGGATCGGAGCCGCGGCGGGTGTGGCGATGATCGCCGGTGCCATCTGGTTCCGCCGATGGCGCGACGACAGCTGATCCATGCACCAGGCAGCGGCCCCTTCGGGGGCCGTTTGCTTTCACGCGCCGCTGCTGACCGCCGCCGATGTGCGAGGCGCTTTCCGATTCGTGCGCCAGCGCACGGGAATACGCTGGATGGCGGGTTGCGAGCCATCGGCACGGACGCTACAACAACGTAACGAAGCGCCCGGCGTGGGGACCGCCGCATCGTATCGACCCAGCCAAGGGATTCGGATATGACGGCAGTGGAAACTGAAAGCGAGGCGCTGGCCCGGCGGCGCTCCGAGGCCGGCGTGGCCAGCGGCGAGCCCGTCATCGGCCTCGCGTTGTCGGGCGGCGGCATTCGCAGCGCGACGTTCTGCCTGGGCCTGCTGCGCGCGCTGGCGCGGAACAAGGTGCTGCACCGGTTCGACTATCTGTCCACTGTCTCGGGCGGCGGCTACATCGGATCGGCACTGGGCCGATTGTTTCATGCCGGCGCCCATGGCGACGCCGCCTCGGTGGAAGCCGGCGTCGCCAATGACCGGTCGTTGTTCCTGTGGTGGCTACGCAACAACGGTCGCTTTCTCGCACCAGCCGGTGCTCGCGACCTGCTGCAGGCGTTTTCAAGCCAGCTTCGCGGCTTTCTCGCCACTCAGGCGGAGGTCCTGGTGCTGATGATGCTGGTCGCCTGCGCGGTCACCCTTCCTCACCTCGCCTATTCGTGGTTCGTCCCCCTCACACAAAACATACCCCTGGCCGTCAGCCTCTGGTGGTGGCTTTTACCCATTCCGCTGGCTGGTGTGCTTACGGCTTGCTACGGGTACTGGTTCCTCGGGAAGGAAACGGGTAGCGGTATAGCGACCGCTCTGATCGCCGCCGGCGTCGGCATGTACCTCGGACACTGGGCCTACACGGCTCAGGGCGGAGCCACTCCGGCCTCGTTCGACCAGATTCTGCTGGGCACCGCGGCCTTCCTCCTGCTACCCGCGCCACTCGCATGGCTCTGCGCACGGGTCAGTGGCCTGCGAAGAAAGGAAGAAGCCAACCGCGTGCGTTACACGACGGCGCTGGCGATGTGCCTGAGGGCGCTTGCCGCGGTCTTCGCCCTCGGCGCATTCGACATGCTCAGCTGGTACCTGAAGGTCTGGCTCGTCGCGGCACTGAGCGGGAACGCGACGGGTCACGTCGCCGCCGGCGTCGGAATCACCACGCTGCTGATGAGCCTCGCGCGCTACCTCATGCCCATGCTGCAAGACAGCGGTAAAGGCGGCATGGTGAAGATCTCGTGGGGTGTCGTGGCGAACGTGCTGGGTATCGCCCTGACGCTCGCCCTCACGCTGTTCTGGATGACGATTTTCCAGACGCTGATCTTTCCTGCGAAGGATGATCC
Source organism: Luteibacter sp. 1214 (assembly GCF_031455395.1). Taxonomy (NCBI): domain Bacteria; kingdom Pseudomonadati; phylum Pseudomonadota; class Gammaproteobacteria; order Lysobacterales; family Rhodanobacteraceae; genus Luteibacter; species Luteibacter sp. 1214. The sequence continues at coordinate 187,677 of NZ_JAVDSQ010000005.1, read as the reverse complement.
ACTCAGCATCCTCCTGCGCAATGCGTATGCGCGGTGGGCATGGGTGGCGATCGTCAGCGCCATCTACATCCTGCTCAACGGACGGGCCCTGCAACAACTCAATCGATCGTCGCTGCACTACTTCTACCGTTCGCGCATCGCACGGGCGTATGTTTCCGTCGGCAATGTCGCGAGCGACGGGGCGCCCAGCCCGCGATTCCCGGCCAGCCCGCTCGTGGACAACACGCGCGAACTCACCGAAGAAGTGACCAAGGTCACCCGGCTGCTGGATGGCGACGACCCTGGAATGACAAGCTACACGCCGCATCGCTTCGGCGGCCCCATTCATCTGGTCAACTGTTGCATCAATCAGACGGTGGACGACCGCACGGGTACCTATAACGCGGATCGCAAAGGCGTCAGCCTGACCGTGAGCGCGCTCGGTGTGGAAACGGGAACCCACGGGCCCGTGGCCGGATCGGAGGCGCTTCTCGAGCACACCACACTGGCCGAATGGATCGCGATTTCGGGCGCGGCCGTGGGCTCGGGGATGGGATCATTGACCCGGCCTGGCACGGCGGCGATGTCCTTTCTGAGCGGCCTCCGCCTCGGCTACTGGCAGGCCAACCTCACGGTCGGTTACGTACGCGGGCGAGTATGGTTCGCCAAATACCGCGCGATGCTGGCCGAGATGTTCGCGCGCTTTCCCGGCCTGCGCAGCCGTGACTGGTATCTGTCCGACGGTGGCCAGTTCGACAACACCGGCGTCTACGCGCTGCTCAAACGACGCCTCTCGCTCATCGTGCTGGCCGACTGTGGCGCCGATCCCGATTTCCGCTTTGCGGATGTCGAGAATCTGGTGCGCAAGGCGCGCATCGACTACGACGCAACGATCGCGTTCGTGGATCCCGACCAGCTGGCGCCGGCGGCCGGCCCGCTCGCGGCGTTGTTCGGCTCGCCGAACACCCTCGAAGCCGCACCGGGCGACGCCCACCTGATGCTGGCCCGCATCACCTATGTCGATGGCACGCGTGGAACGCTGCTGGTGGTCAAACCACGCCTCCCCACCGACCTGCCGCTGGACGTCGCCGGCTACGCCGGCAGCGACAGCAGCTTCCCCCAGCAAAGTACGACCAACCTGTTCTACAGCGAAGCCCAGTGGGAGAGTTATTGCGAACTCGGTGCGCTGCTTGGCGCGCCGGTCGATGCCGCCATGCTGCGCCACGCCGGCGACTGGGCATGGAGCACACCGGTCCTCGGCGCGAACTGCGCCACGCTCTCTCCGGCGGCGACGCCAATGACCCGTGGACAGCGACTGGCCACCACCGTCGGTACCGGCATCGGCGTGGGCGCCCTGCTGACCGCCCTGCTCGCCGGATGGCAGGCGTGGGACGCCCATTCGCAGCAACGCCTGTCCCTGCAAGCGGAAAGCGCGAATCTGGCTCGCCAGCTCAACAGCGATACCCGTCTGCTCATCGATTACCTGTCCACGCCCACCGTCAAGGGCGGCGAATTCGACAGCGAGATGGACGCGCAGGTAAACATGCTCACCGCGGTGATCGGTGGCCTGACCTTATCGGACGAGCAAAAGCGCGTTTTCCAGGATGTGAGCGACCTGCTGCAGCCTATATGCCTCCGCACATCGGATGCCGGACTCTCGACCCAGTGCAGCCGCCAGGCGTTCGCCCTGAGCGCCGACGGGATGGCGTCGAAAGGCGACTGGGACCGGGCCATGGACGACTATCAGGCCTGGCGTGACGCAGAGCGAGACGCGGTGTTGCAGGCCCGACGCGATGCCGACGTGCTCGCCCGCACGCCGCCGGCGACGCAAGCCTCGACGCCCGGGGCAGCCTCCGCACAACCGACGAGTGCCGTCACCGGCACGGTTGCGAGCGCGCCGCCACCGCCCGTGCCGTCGCCCCCTCCGCTGTCGGCCGCCCCGTCGGCGGTCGGACCCCGCGACACGGCGATCAAGGCCTGCGGCAGCGCACGCCAGCCTTTCATGCTCTATACGCAGATCTACGAGGAAAGCCAGCGCGTGATCGTGCTGCGCGAACTCGCAGCGGTGCGCCAGCTCGGCATCGTGGCGGCGGGCGTCGAGAACGTCACCGAGACGGCCAGGCGTGACGGTCGCCACAGCCCGTTCGAATGGAAGACGCCCACCCTCCTCTATGCACCCGATGGCAAGGACTGCGCCACTGCACTGGTGAACTGGGCGAACGCGACCATGCCTTCGCTCGCGCACAATCCCGCGCGGGCCGTGCCGCTACCGATCGGCACGGGTAGTGCGAATGTTCTCGAACTTTGGGTGCCGCGGCCGCTGGCCGCGCGGTGATCCGTGCGAAGCTGGCCGATCGTCGAAACGTCGTGCGTCAGAAGGACAGCTCCAGCCCGACAGTCACACTGCGACTCGGAGCCGGTTGGCGGCCCCACGGGCTGGTATCGATTCCCCTGTACCAGTACCGCTTGTCAAAAAGGTTGTTTAGCGCGAGCGATCCCGTCAGCACCGACGTGCCACGCGTCATCAGCACCTGCGTCCACTGCGCGTTCCATACGGCGTAGGAAGGAAGCTGACCGACCGAGGCGGTAGCGTTCTCCGCGCGCGTATTGGCCGCATCGGTGTACGCGCTGCTGAAGTAATAGCCGGACAACGCGACCGTTGTATGACCACGTGTATACGAAGCGCCGAGACTGACCTGGTTGCGCGAGGTGTATGGCACACGAAGGCCTTCGTACAGACCGGATTTCTGCTCGGCGTCGAGATAGGCATAGCCTGCGGTGAGCTTCAGGCCGTCCAGCACTTCAGGTGACCAGGCGACATCCGCCTCGAGGCCCTGATGCACGGTCTTGCCGATATTGCCGTAGGTACGCGTGGTGTTGTCGAGCTGGATCTGCTTATCGAAGTCGATCCGGTAGACGTCGGCGTGGATCGCCGTGCGCGCGGATGGGTTGAACCGCGCACCGAGCTCGTAATTCCATGCGAGTTCGGAATCGAGGTTATCGCCGAACACGATCTGGGTCACCTGCGGCGCGCGCAGGGAGCGCTGCGCATCCGCGTAGACGTACCAGCGCTCCGATGCCTTGAAGCCCAGGGTCAGGCCGGGCAGCCAGTTGCGGACGTTGTTGGTGAACGACACACCGTTGGCGCGATTGAGATAGGTCGCGTCGAGGTGCTCGTAACGCACACCGGGCGTAACGGTGAAACGATCGTCCGCGAAGCCGATGGCGTCGCTGAGGTAACCCGCCCAGGCGCGGTCGCGGAACTGCCAGTCGCGGACCAGCGTGTAGACGCCGTTGTCGAGACCCGTGTTGCCGACGAGGAAATCGATATTCTCGTGGACGGCACGGGCGCCCACGCTGATCTGCTGGGACACCGGTCCATCCACGTGCAGGCTGAACTGGGGTTGCGTGCCGTAGACCTTGAAGCCGCGTGGTGCACTCTGCAGCAACTGCGGCGGCAGATCGGGGCGCCAGGTCTCGGTGGCGAGACGACGCATGCCCACGATGAAGTTGCGCTCGCTGTCCGCGCTGAAGTTGGTCCAGCTGAACTTCGAGCTGTCGAAGGCCCACCAGGCACCCAGATCCTGCTCATACGTCAGCGAGGCACGCGTGGTGGTGCCATGGAAGCGATCGAGCGGACGTGTGGCCTGACGCGGGTCGTCAAGGTAATCGGCGACAGACAGTGCACCAGCCATATCCATGCGCGCCACGTAGCGCTGCACATCGGCCTTCAATACCTTGTCGTCCGCGATCCACCATTCGGTACGCAGACGTACGTTTTTCACGTCGGTGCCGCTGTGTCCGCGAAAGTATTCGCCCTTGAGGTAATCGGCGTCGAGCTGCATGCCGAAGTTCGGCGTGAGGTAGCCACCTGTCGATACCGACGTGTCGCGGAGCGTCTGGCCACGGCCGTAAGCGGTGATCTTCTCGCCGACGGTCGTCGTCCAGCGCTCCGGGATCGGCTTGCTGACGAAGTTGATCACGCCACCGACGTTGTTCGGGCCGTACTGCACCGCCGCGCCGCCGCGCACGATGTCGATGCGGTCGATCTGGTTCATGGTGACCGGGAACAGCGAGAGGCTGGTCTGTCCGTAGGGCGCAAGCGAGAGCGGAATGCCATCGAGCAGCGCCTGAACGCGACCGCTGCGGCTTTCATAGAGACCACGCAGCGCAATCTGGGGCAGTACGCCGGTACCGGTCTCGTCGAAGATCTTCACACCGGGCACGCGCTGCAAGGCATCGTCAAGAGACCGGTTCGCACCTGTCGACAGCGCTTCGTGGTCGATGACCTGGCGGCTGCCCGCATACGTCCTGACGTCTTCCACGCGCGACGCGCCAAGCACGCTGCCTGTCACCACGACCGGGTCGAGCTTGCGTGTCTTGTCCGTCGCCGTGTCCTGCGTGCTGTCCTGCGCCGCCGCGGCTTGCGCGGCGAGCGCGAGGGTCAGGGCGATAACGATCTGGCGCTGGCGGATGCGGTCCTTCATTTAGCGTTTCCGTCGGAGAAGAGAGAAGTCGGACGTCGCGCAGCCCGGCGACGCGGTTGTGTGAGGCGACCTCAAGCAACCCGCGGTTTTCGCCGCAGGAACCACGGACAATGCGGAGCCGGGAGCGAGTTCGGAATGCCGGTCTGACGCCTCATTGCGTCCTGTCGCATCGATGGTGAAGCGACTACGGCGAACGATAATGCGAATTATTATCGATAACAAGAGGTGGCGCTCGCACGTGCGAGGCGGGAATGAGCGATGCAGTCGCGTCGTCGGGAGAGGTGGCGATCTACCGTGCCAGACCCACGTGTAGGAGCGCGCCCTGCGCGCGATCCGGCGTCGTCCGACGTCTATCGCGCGCAGGGCGCGCTCCTACCTTAATTCCGTTGGGCTGACCTGGCGGGTCAACCGCCTCCGCCGCCACCGCCGCCACCGCCGCCGTGGATCCCGCCCTTGGTCAGCGCCGCCGGATCGAGTAGCTTGGCCAGCTCGGCTTTGCTGAGCCCCGTGGTCTCGAGCGCCACATCCATGATGGGACGCTTTTCCTTGTAAGCCTGCTTGGCGGTCGCGGCGCCCTTCTCGTAACCGATCACGGGATTGAGTGCGGTAACCAGAATCGGATTCTTGTCCAGGGCTTCGCGAATGTGCTCCTGGTTGACCTTGAAGCCGGCGATCGCCTTGTCGGCGAGCAGCGTCGTCACGTTGGCCAGGATCTCGATCGACTGCAGCAGGTTGTAGGCGATGACGGGCAGCATGACGTTGAGCTGGAAGTTGCCCGACTGACCCGCGATCGCGATGGTCGCGTCATTGCCGATAACCTGAGCGGCGACCATCGCGGCTGCCTCGGGGATCACCGGGTTGACCTTGCCCGGCATGATCGACGAACCCGGCTGCAACGCCGGCAGCTCGATTTCACCCAGCCCGGCCAACGGACCGGAATTCATCCAGCGCAGGTCGTTGGCGATCTTCATCACCGCGACGGCGAGCGTGCGCAGCTGGCCCGACAGTTCGACCGGTGCGTCCTGTGCCGCCATGCCGGCAAAGTAGTTTTCCGAGGACTCGAATTTCAGCCCCGTCAGCTTCGACAGCTCCGTCGCCACGGCCGGGCCGAACTTCGGATCGGCGTTGATGCCCGTGCCCACCGCGCTGCCGCCCTGCGGCAGACGACGCGTGCGCTTCAGCGTATCGGTAATGCGCTCGGCGGCATCGCCGATCTGCGCCGACCACCCCGAAAGCTCCTGACCGAAGGTGATCGGCATCGCATCCATCAGATGCGTGCGACCGGTCTTTACCACCTTCCTCAGTTCCTTCGCCCGGCCGTCGATGACCTTGCGCAGATGCTTCAGCGCGGGCAGCAGCTTCTCGCTGGTCGCCAGCGTCGCGCTGACCAGGATGGCCGTCGGAATGACATCGTTGGAGCTCTGCCCCGCGTTGACGTGATCGTTCGGGTGAACCGGGTCCCCTGCCGCCTCGGCCAGGTGTGCGATCACCTCGTTGGCATTCATGTTCGAGCTGGTGCCCGAGCCGGTCTGGAACACGTCGATCGGAAAGTGCTCGTCGACCTCACCGGCTGCCACGCGCTCGGCGGCGGCGCGGATGGCCTTGGCGGACGCTTTGTCGAGGTGGCCCAGTTTGACGTTGGCGTCGGCGGCCGCCGATTTGATCAGGCCCAGTGCGCGGATGAACTCGCGCGGCAGGGTGAGGCCGGAGACAGGGAAATTGTCCACCGCGCGCTGGGTCTGGGCCCCGTAGAGGGCTTTGGCGGGGACCTTCAACTCACCCATGCTGTCACGTTCGGTGCGGAACCTTGTCATGCGGGAAGCTCCTGTGGGGATTCCCTTACATTAAGCCTCGCAAGCACCCATCGCCAGCCGTCTGGCTCCCGTCGGGCCGCCGCTAAGCGGTAGAGGTCCGTTCTGGCGGGAGCCCGCCTCCTGGCCGTTCGCGGTAACCGGACCCCACCACCCCGCCGGGTTATAATCTCCGGCTGCTCCCGCCAAGCCTCAGGAACACCCCATGTCCCACGCCACGCTGACCGCCCTCTCGCCGCTGGACGGCCGCTACGCCTCCAAGGTCGAGCCGCTGCGCCCGATCTTCAGCGAATTCGGCCTCATGCATCGCCGCGTACATGTGGAAATCCACTGGCTGCTGGCCCTGGCCGCGCATCCGGGCATCATCGAGCTGCCGGCCTTTCCGGCCGACGCGGTGAAGACCCTGCTCGCCATCGCCGACAACTTCTCCATCGAGGACGGCGAGCGGATCAAGGCGATCGAGGCGACCACCAACCACGACGTCAAGGCGGTCGAGTACCTCATCAAGGAGAAGATCGGCAACGATCCCTCCCTCGCCCAGGCCAAGGAGTTCGTGCACTTCGCCTGCACCAGCGAAGACATCAACAACCTCGCCTACTCGCTGATGCTGCGCGACGCCCGTGAGTCGGTGCTGCTGCCGGCGCTGGATCAGGTCATCGCGAAACTCCGCGCACTGGCTCACGAACACGCCGGCCTGTCGCTGCTGTCGCGTACGCACGGCCAGACCGCCTCGCCCAGCACCATGGGCAAGGAAATCGCCAACGTCGTGGCGCGTCTCGAGCGCCAGCGCAAGCAGCTGGCCGCGATCGAGATCCCGGGCAAGATCAACGGCGCGGTCGGCAACTACAACGCGCACGTCATCGCGTACCCCGCGGTGGACTGGCCGGGTCTCGCCTCCCACTTCGTCGACGGTCTGGGCCTCACCTTCAATCCGTACACCACGCAGATCGAACCGCACGACGGCATCGCCGAGTTCGCCGACGTGCTGCGCCGGATCAACATCATCCTGATCGATCTCGCGCGTGACATCTGGGGTTACATCTCGCTGGGATACTTCCGCCAGGCACTGAAGGCGGGCGAAGTCGGCTCGTCCACGATGCCGCACAAGGTCAACCCCATCGACTTCGAGAACGCCGAAGGCAACTTCGGTCTCGCCAACGCCCTGCTCGGCCACTTCGCCGAGAAGCTCCCGATCAGCCGCTGGCAGCGCGACCTCACCGACTCCACCGTGCTTCGCGCGCTGGGCACCGCCTACGGTCACTCGCTGGTCGCCATCGAGTCGCTGCTCAAGGGCCTGGGCAACCTCAACGTCAACGCCGAACGCGTCGCCGCCGACCTCGACAACAGCTGGGAAGTGCTGGCGGAGGCCGTGCAGACGGTCATGCGCCGCTTCGGCCTGCCGGAGCCGTACGAGCAGCTCAAGGCACTGACCCGCGGCCAGGGGATTACGAAGGAGTCGATGCGCGCGTTTATCGCTGGCCTCGACCTGCCCGCCGACGCGAAGCAGGCGCTGGCTGAGCTGACGCCGGCGTCCTACATCGGTCTAGCCGACAAACTCGCGCGCGATATCTGAGTCGCAAGTACGGCACCAAGAAAAGAGCCCGGCACGTGATATGCCGGGCTCTTTCGTTTTTCAAGTGCGATTTTCAAACCGCCGATCAGTGATGATCGCGATCGTCATCGCAGCGATGGTCGCGATCATCGCAATGACGATCACGATCGTCATGGTAACCCGGACCACCGCGGTCTCCGTAGCCACCGTGGCGATGGTCGCGAATGATGCAGCCGCTCAGGGAGAAAGCGGAAAGCAGAACCAGTGCGATAAGCAGCGGACGTTTCATCAGAACCTCTGTCGATCGCGGCTTATTGCCTTGGACGTAACGTACGCGTGCGTCAATCAATGCGGGATGAAGCGCGGCAAGCGGTGTTCTGGCTTTTCGCGCGCAGGGCGCGCTCCTGCGACGCAGGCGCCGGCTGGGCGGTGACGCAGCGCGGAGGCGGGCTGCGCGGCTACAATGCCGGCCATGGCCATCCAGACCCCCACCCGTAAGCCCCTCCCGATCGAAGTGCGCGGCAGCGCCAGCCAGCCGCTTGGCATGAGTGCCGCGCAGTTTCTGCGCGATTACTGGCAGAAGCGTCCGCTGCTGATCCGTAACGCCTTCCCGGACTTCGAAGCGCCCATCGAGCCCAACGATCTCGCCGGCCTGGCCTGCGAAGAGGGGGTGCTCGCCCGCCTCATCATTCATGACGAAAAGCGTGACCGCTGGACGGTCAGGAGCGGCCCCTTCGAGGAAGCCGAATTCGGCAAGACGCCCAAGCGTGACTGGACCCTGCTGGTCCAGGATGTCGACAAGTGGGATGCCGACGTGGCGGGCCTGCTCGAGCACTTTGCGTTTCTGCCCAGCTGGCGCGTGGACGACGTCATGGTGTCCTATGCCGAGGACGGCGGCGGCGTCGGTGCGCACGTCGACCAGTACGACGTCTTCCTCATCCAGGGCATCGGTCAGCGCCACTGGGCGATCAGCGACGACCCGGACGCACCGCTCGACTTCCGCAACGACGTCGAGCTGAAGCAGCTGAAGGAATTCCTGCCGACCCACGAGTGGCTGCTCGAACCCGGCGACATGCTTTACCTTCCGCCAGGCGTGCCGCACGACGGCGTCGCCCTGGGCGACTGCATGACGTTGTCGGTCGGCATGCGCGCGCCCTCGCAGGCCGAGCTGACCGGCGACCTGGCCGACTTCCTCGCCGAACGCATGCCCGACGAGCTTCGTTACACCGATGCCGACCTGACCCCGGTCAAGCGCATCGGCGAGATCGACACGGCTGCGCTCAAACGCCTGCGTCAGGCCCTGCCCTTCGCCGCCGCGCTCGATCGTGACCTGCTGGCCGACTGGTTCGGGCGCTTCATCACCCGCTACCGCAATGCCCAGTCCCCGGCCGCGCCCCCGAAGGCGACCACCGTCGCCGCGCTGGACAAGGCACTGGCCGGTGGCTCGGGCCTGATCCGTCATCCCTACGCGCGGCTTGCGTGGGTGCGTGGCAAGAAGGACGCCACCCTCTATGTCAGCGGCAGTGCCTACGCCTGCCCGGCCGACCTGGCCGAGCGACTGGCCACCGAGCGGGACGTACGCCTGCAGCGCGCGCCCTCGGCTGCCGAACGGGAGGTTCTGCTGGCTCTGGTCAACGACGGGGCGCTGGTCGTTCGCAAGGGTCGCTCCCGGTGAGCGGCGCGGCGGACACCGCGCTGATCGTCGAGGACCGTGCCGGTCTCGAGATCGCGCATGTCCGCCTGCTGACCCAGGCCCGCTACCGGGCCGCGATCTACCTGCCACGCATGGACGTCGGCATGCTGGACCATGAGACGATCCTCACGGAGCTTCGCCGCCTGGCCACCAGCGGGCGTCAGGCGCAGGTCCGGATTCTCACCCATGATGCCGAGCAGGCGCACCGCGAGGGTCACCGGCTGATCGCCCTCGCCCAGCGCCTCCCCACGGCGGTTTCCATCCGTGTGCCGACCGATGAAATCCACCTGGGCTACGCATCGGCGTTCATCTGCGATACGACAAGTGGCTACCTGTTCCGCCCGGTGGCGAGCCGCTTCGAGGCACGCGGCGACCTCGACGCACCCGGTGAGACCTCTCGCCTGATGGCCTATTTCGAGGAAGTCTGGGAGCGGGCCGAGCCCGCGTGGCAAATAAGACCACTTGGGATCTAGCTGGCATGAGAAACGTCGATTCAAGTTGGCGTGATGCCGCAGCACGGAGCTATACTTAACGGATTCTTATGCCGCGGCACGCCCTCGTGCGGCCAGCGGCAGCCCGTCCTTTTCGTGTGTGCCGGTGGTGACGTGAGCGCAAACCTGATCCGCGAGTTTTCCGAATCCTCCCAACTCGCCGGCGGTAACGCCGACTACGTAGAGCAGATCTACGAATCCTGGCTGGCCGATCCCGGCTCCGTCACGGCCGAGTGGGATGGCTATTTCAAGACGCTGAAGGGCCGCGAGGCCGGCGACGTCGCCCACTCCGCCGTGATCGCCCGCATCGAGGCCGCGCAGAAACAGCGTCGCTCCGCGGTCGCCGCACCCGCCGTCGGTTCCGCCGACGATGCCTATGCGCAGAAACAGGCCGGCGTCCTCCGCCTGCTGACAGCCTATCGCTCGCGCGGCCACATTTCCGCGCAGGTCGACCCCCTCGGCCTGACCGTCTCGGACGTCGACACCCCGGACCTCGGTCTTGCCTTCCACGGCCTCTCCGACGCCGACCTCGGCACCGAATTCGACGCGGGCACCTTCGCCGGTGGCGGCCAGCGCATGACCCTGCGCGACCTGCTGGCGAAGCTCAAGCAGATCTACACCGGCACCATCGGCGCCGAGTTCATGTACATCTCCGACTACGACCAGCGGTCGTGGATCTATTCGCGTCTCGAGAAGGCCGCCGGTTCGCCGGGACTGCAGAACGCCGAGAAAGTCCGCATCCTCGAGGCGCTCACCGCCGCCGAGGGTCTGGAGCGTTACCTGCACACCAAGTACGTCGGCCAGAAGCGCTTCTCGCTCGAAGGTGGCGACAGCCTGATCCCGATGGTCGACGACGTCGTCCGTGCCGCCGGCGACAACGGCGTCAAGGAAGTCATCATCGGCATGGCCCACCGCGGCCGCCTCAACGTTCTGGTCAACATCCTCGGCAAGGCGCCCTCGCAGCTCTTCAACGAGTTCGAAGGCAAGTTCGAGCATGACGACAGCGCCATCCACACGGGTGACGTGAAGTACCACATGGGCTTCTCCACCGACGTCAAGACACCCAACGGCGGCGTCCACGTCGCGCTGGCGTTCAACCCGTCGCATCTGGAAATCGTCAACCCGGTGGTCGCCGGCTCGGTGCATGCGCGCCAGTCGCGTCGCCGCGATGTCGCGCGCGACAAATCGCTGGCCGTCCTGATCCACGGCGATGCCGCCTTCGCGGGCCAGGGCGTCAACATGGAGCTCCTGCAGATGTCGCAGGCGCGCGGTTTCGCCATCGGCGGCACCTTGCACATGGTGGTAAACAACCAGGTCGGCTTCACCACGTCCAAGCGCGAAGATTCGCGCTCCACGCTGTACTGCACCGATCTGGCCAAGATGGTCAACGCACCGGTGTTCCACGTGAACGGTGACGACCCGGAAGCGGTGATCCAGGTCACCCGCCTGGCTTACGAGTTCCGCAAGCAGTTCAAGAAGGACGTGGTCATCGACCTCGTCTGCTACCGCCGTCACGGCCATAACGAGGCCGACGAGCCGGCGGCGACCCAGCCGCTGATGTACCAGATCATCCGCAAGCGCCCGACCACGCGCGATCTCTACGCGCAGTCGCTGGTCAAGTCCTCGACCATCGGTGCCGACGACGGCCAGAAGATGCTCGACGATTACCGCGCCCGCCTGGAAAAAGGCGAGCCGCTGATCGCGATCGATCCGAACCCGACGCGCGACATCCCGGTGGACTGGAGCCGTTTCCAGAACAACAAGCTGTCGATGTCGGTCGACACCGGCGTGCCGCGCGAACAGCTCGGCAAGGTGCTGGATGCGCTGCTCGACATTCCGTCCGACGTCACCCTGCACCCGCGCGTCGCCAAGATCTACGAAGACCGCCGCAAGATGGCCGCCGGCGAGCTGCCGGGTGACTGGGGCTTCGCCGAGAACCTCGCTTACGGCACGCTGATCGCCGAGGGCAACGACCTCCGCGTGGTCGGCCAGGACGCCGGCCGCGGTACGTTCTTCCACCGTCATGCCGTGTTGCACGACCAGAAGAGCGACGACACCTACCTGCCGCTGTCCAAGGTGCGCGCCGACGCCCGCGTCGACGTCATCGACTCGCTGCTTTCCGAAGAAGCCGTGATGGCCTTCGAGTACGGCGAAGCCACCACCTCGCCCGATCAGCTCACCATCTGGGAAGGCCAGTTCGGCGACTTCGCCAACGGCGCCCAGGTCGTCATCGACCAGTTCATCAGCTCCGGCGAAGCCAAGTGGGATCGCCTCTGCGGCCTGTCGCTGTTCCTGCCGCACGGTTACGAGGGCCAGGGCCCGGAGCACTCCTCCGCGCGCCTCGAGCGCTTCCTCCAGCTGTGCGCGCTGGACAACATGCAGGTCTGCGTGCCGACCACCCCGGCTCAGGCGTTCCACATGATCCGTCGCCAGCAGGTGCGCCCGGTGCGCAAGCCGCTGATCGTCATGACGCCCAAGTCCCTGCTGCGCCACAAGCTGGCCGTCTCCTCGCTGGACGAACTCGCCCATGGCCAGTTCAAGCTGGTGATCGGTGAGCACCGCGAGCTGGTCGCCAGGAAGGTCCAGCGCGTCGTGCTGTGCTCTGGCAAGGTCTATTACGACCTGCTCGAAGACGCCGAGAAGCGTGGCCTGACCGATGTGGCCATCGTCCGCGTCGAGCAGCTCTACCCGTTCCCCCGTCCGGAAGTCTCGGCCGAACTGGAAAAGTATCCTTCCGCGAAGGAAGTGGTCTGGTGCCAGGAAGAACCGATGAATCAGGGCGCCTGGTTCCAGATCCGTCATCACCTGCAGGCCTGCATCGGGTCGAAGCAGAGCCTGTCCTATGCGGGACGCTCGCGCTCGCCCTCGCCGGCCGCCGGTCACCTCAATACCCATATCGCCGAACAGACGGCGCTCGTCGAGCAAGCGCTCGTCGCGCCCGTCGGCACCGATCACGCAGCGGAGTAAGACAAGCATGTCCATCGAAGTCAAAGTCCCGGTCCTGCCGGAATCGGTCTCCGACGCGCTCATCGCCACCTGGCACAAGAAGGCCGGTGATGCGGTCAAGCGCGACGAGAACCTGCTGGATCTCGAAACCGACAAGGTCGTGCTCGAAGTACCCTCGCCCGTCGACGGCGTGCTGAAGGAAATCAAGTTCGAGGAAGGCGCCACGGTCACCAGCAGCCAGGTCATCGCCGTGATCGAGGAAGGCGCCGCCGCTGCCGCACCCGCCCCGGCCGCCGCGCCGGCCGCCGCTGAGGCACCGAAGGCTGAGAAGACCGATGCCGCCGCCGCGCCCCAGGGCGTCGATGAGCTCTCGCCCGCCGGCCGTCGCGTCGCCGTGGAAGAAAACATCGACCCGTCCAAGGTCGCCGGCACCGGCCGCGATGGCCGCGTGACCAAGGAAGACCTGGTCAACGCCGGCAAGGGTGGCTCCGCCGCTCCGGCCGCCGCCGCCGCCGCTCCGGCCGCCAAGCCGACGCCGGGTTCGCGCCCGGAAGAGCGCGTCGCTATGACCCGCATCCGTACGCGCATCGCCGAGCGCCTGATGCAGTCGAAGAACTCTATCGCGATGCTCACCTCGTTCAACGAAGTGAACCTCGCCGAGGTGGTCAAGCTGCGTAAGTCGCTGGGTGAGCAGTTCGAGAAGGCCAACGGCGTCAAGCTGGGCTTCATGAGCTTCTTCGTGAAGGCCGCGACCGAAGCCCTGAAGCGCTACCCGGTGATCAACGCTTCGGTCGACGGGTCGGACATCATCTACCACGGCTACCAGGACATCTCCATCGCCGTCTCCACCGACAAGGGCCTCGTGACCCCGGTGCTGCGCGACGTGCAGGACATGTCGTTCGCCGACGTCGAGAAGGGCATCATCGGTTACGCCAAGAAGGCGCGTGACGGCAAGCTCGGCCTGGACGACCTCCAGGGCGGCACCTTCACGATCACCAATGGCGGCACCTTCGGTTCGCTGCTCTCCACGCCGATCGTCAACCCGCCGCAGAGCGCCATCCTGGGCATGCACACGATCAAGGAGCGCCCCATCGTCGAGAACGGCCAGGTCATCGCCGCCCCGATGATGTACATCGCCCTGTCGTACGACCACCGGATCATCGACGGCCGTGACGCCGTGCTGTTCCTGGTCGACATCAAGAACCAGCTGGAAAACCCGCAGCGGATGCTGCTCGGCCTGTAATGATCGGCTGAACGTCACACGTGAAGGCGGGAGTCGAAAGACTCCCGTTTTCGTGTTCCGACCCCATATTGGGCGGTAGCCAACTACCGCAGAAACATCCGGAGCAAGAGCTATGAGCGACAAGTTCGACGTCATCGTCATCGGTGCGGGTCCCGCGGGCTATGTGGCCGCGATCCGCGCCGCGCAGCTGGGCCTGAAGACCGCCGTGGTCGACGCGTTCGTCGGCAAGGACGGCAAGGCCGCCCTCGGCGGTACCTGCCTCAACGTCGGTTGCATCCCGTCCAAGGCGCTGCTGGATTCGTCCAAGCAGTTCCACAACCTGACGCACAACTTCAAGGATCACGGCATCACCGCCGAGAATCCGAAGATCGACATCGGCACGTTCATCGGCCGCAAGGACAAGATCGTCAAGCAGTTCACCGGCGGCGTGACCATGCTGTTCAAGGCGAACAAGGTCACCTCGTTCTTCGGCAAGGGCAAGCTGCTCAAGGGCAACGAAGTCGAAGTCACCGGTAACGACGGCACGGTCTCGACCATCTCGGCGACCAACGTCATCCTCGCCTCGGGCTCGGTGCCCATCGAGCTGCCGTTCGCCAAGTTCGACGGTAAGCACATCATCGACAACGCCGGTGCGCTCGACCTGACCGACGTGCCGAAGCGCCTCGGCGTGATCGGCGCCGGCGTCATCGGCCTGGAGCTGGGCAGCGTGTGGAAGCGCCTCGGCGCCGAGGTCACCGTGCTCGAAGCGCTGCCGAAGTTCCTCGCCGTGGCCGACCAGGATATCGCCAAGATGGCCGCCCGCGAGTTCGCCAAGCAGGGCCTCGACATCAAGGTCAATGCCAAGGTCACCTCCGCCGAGGTCAAGGGCGACGAAGTGCACCTGGGCTACACCGACAAGGACGGCGCCGCGCAGTCGCTGGTCGTCGACAAGCTGCTGGTGGCCGTGGGCCGTCGCGCCTACACCGCCGGCCTGCTGGCAGACGATACGGGCGTGAAGCTCGACGAGCGTGGCCGCATCGTCGTCGACGAGCACAACCACACCGGTGTCGACGGTGTCTGGGCCATCGGCGATGCCGTGCGCGGCCCGATGCTGGCACACAAGGGCTCCGAAGAAGGCGTCATGGTCGCCGAGCTGATCGCCGGCAAGCCGGGTCACATCAACCTCGACACCGTGCCCTGGGTCATCTACACCGAGCCGGAAATCGCCTGGGTCGGCAAGACCGAAGAGCAGCTGAAGGAAGAAGGCATCCCCTACAAGACGGGCGCATTTCCGTTCGCCGCCAACGGTCGCGCTGTCGCGATGAACGAGGGCATCGGCCAGGTCAAGATGATCGCCCACGCCGAAACCGATCGTATCCTCGGCGTGCACATGGTCGGCCCGGTCGTCTCCGAGCTGATCCATGAGTGCGTCGTGGCGATGGAGTTCAAGGGCTCGTCGGAAGACCTCGCCCGCATCGTCCACGCTCACCCGGCGCTGTCGGAAGTCGTGCACGAAGCCGCCCTGTCGGTCGACAAGCGCGCTATCCACAAGGGCAACTAAGCCCGCGTGAAACGAGCCCGCCCCTGCGAGTAGCATGGGCGGGCTTTTTCGTTCCGGAAGCGGCGCCTTTGTAGGAGCGCGCCCCGCGCGCGATGGATGTCATCGCAAGCCCCATCGCGCGCAGGGCGCGCTCCTACAAATACGTTGGAGGCTTTTTTTATGCGTGACATCAAATCGCTGTGCGTTTACTGCGGATCCAACAGCGGCTCGCACCCCGAATACACCGAGGCGGCCATCGCCTTCGGGACACGAATGGCGAAGGAAGGCATCGCCCTGGTTTACGGGGGCGGCAAGGTCGGCCTGATGGGTACTGTGGCCGATGCCGTGCTTGCCGCGGGTGGCCGCGTCATTGGCGTCATTCCGCGCCAGCTGGTCGAGAAAGAAGTCGCGCATACGGGCCTCTCGGAGCTGCAGGTGCTCGAGACCATGCACGAGCGCAAGACGCGTATGTACGAACTGTCCGATGCCTTTGTCGCCCTGCCCGGCGGCTTCGGCACGATGGACGAGATGTTCGAGATGCTGACCTGGGCGCAGCTCGGTCTGCACAGCTATCCCTGCGCCTTCCTCAATGTGCGTGGCTTCTACTCCCACGTGTCGGCGAGCATGGACCACATGGTGGCGGAAGGCTTCGTCAGGCAGAACCAGCGCGAGCAGGTCTGGTTCGGCGACAGCATCGACGCGCTGTTCGACTGGATGAAGCACTACGAGTCGACCTACACACCCAAGTGGATCACCAAAGACGCCGTGTAGGAGCGCGCCCCGCGCGCGAAAGCCCCAAGCAGCCACCGCCAGGAAAGACGCCGCCGATGCCCCTCATGAAAGCCTTCCGCATCCACAGCGATGACACCGGCTATCGCGCCGGCATCGAAACCATGGACACCGACGCCCTCTCACCCGGCGAGGTACTGGTCAAAGCCGAGTGGTCCTCGGTGAACTACAAGGACGCCCTCGCCGGCACCGGTAAGGGAAAAATCCTGCGCACGTTCCCATTGAACGGCGGCATCGATGTCGCCGGCACGGTCGTCGCATCCACCGACACCCGCTTCAGAGAGGGTGACAAGGTGCTTGCTACCGGCAGCGGCCTCTCCGAGACCCGCGACGGCGGCTACGGCGAATACGTCCGGCTTCCGGCCGATCTGACCATTCCCCTTCCCGCCACACTGACCACGCGCGAGGCGATGATCCTGGGCACCGCCGGCTTCACCGCCGCGCTGGCGCTGCTGCGCATGACCGACAACCGGCAGACGCCGGACCTCGGCCCGATCGCCGTCACCGGTGCCACGGGCGGCGTAGGCATGCTCGGTATCGATATCTTCAGCCGGGCCGGCTATCAGGTGCACGCGATCAGCGGTAAAACCGACCGCTTCGACTTCCTGCGGGGGCTCGGGGCGGTCGATTGCCTCGATCGCCACGCACTGAGCTTCAGCGGTAAGCCCATGGAATCGGCAAAATACGGCGGCCTGCTCGACAACGTCGGCGGCAAGACCCTGGCCGGCTTCCTTCCGATGATCGCGTCCTACGGCAACGCGGCGATCTGCGGCCTCGCTGGCAGCCCCGACCTCGCGACGACGGTCATGCCTTTCATCATCCGCGGGGTCAGCGTGCTGGGCGTGGCGTCCGCCGGTACGGGCCGGGCCATTCGCGATGAGGTATGGCAACGCCTGTCCAGTGACTGGAAACCACGCCATCTCGACACCATCTGCACGAGGGAGCTGGCACTTGAAGACGTGGCGAGCGTTTTCGACACCATGCTCGAGGGCGGCTCCTTCGGTCGAACCGTGGTCAGGATTGGCGGTTAAGTCGCTGTCCCGGAAGGTTTACGCCGCCGCACCATTGATACGGGCGCAGCGGTCGGTAGAATGGCGCATCGCCAGAGGCGCAACGCGCGACAGAATTACGTCGCCGTGGTTATCGAAGACGTTCGCCCGGATGGCGCACGTCACCAAGGAAAACGCATCGGGCATCGACCCGGGGGAAAGTGAATGGCTCGCATCCTGATCGTCGACGATTCGCCGTCGCAGTTGCTGGGAATCAAGCGCATCGTCGAGAAACTGGGCCACGAGGCCATCACCGCCGAAGACGGCGCCCAGGGCGTCGAAGTGGCCAAGCGTGAAATACCCGACCTTATCCTGATGGACGTCGTCATGCCCAACCTCAATGGGTTTCAGGCCACGCGCACCATCAGCAAGGAAGAAACGACCAAACACATCCCGATCATCCTGGTGACCACCAAGGATCAGGACACCGACAAGGTGTGGGGCCTGCGCCAGGGCGCGCGTGCTTACGTCGTCAAGCCGATCAAGGAAGACGAGCTGGTCGCGGCTCTGAAAGAGCATCTGCCAGGCTGATCCAGCCTGACGGCTGTCGAGCGGGTCTGCTCGAGGAGGCTGGCTCCGTTGGGAGCCAACCCCGTTGGCGTAAAAGCAGCCCGCGAAGGTCTTACCCCTTCCGCGGATCGAACCCCGCGAACGCATCCTTGAACTCCGCGTAGGCCGCCTGCTCTTCATGAGTCTCAGGCACCGGCACGCGGATCTCCAGCACGACGATCTGGTCGCCCGGCTCCGAACCCGGCAAACCCCGACCCTTCAGCCGCAGCTTGCGGCCCGACTGCGAGCCCGAGGGAATACGCAGGTCCACGTGACCGCCCAGCGTCGGCACAGGCACCGTGGCACCCAGCGCGGCCTCCCAGGGCGTAATCGGCAGCGTATGCGTGACCGTCCGCCCGTCCAGCCGGAATCGCGCGTCGTCGCGGATGCCGATCTCCAGTAAGAGGTCGCCTGACGGGCCACCGCCCATACCCGGGTGACCCTGCCCGCCGAGCCGGATGGTCTGCCCCGGCGTGATACCCGCCGGAATCTTTACCTCGAGCACGCGCTCGCCGCCGTTGGAATCGTTGAGCACGACCCGGGTCTTGCCGCCGTTGAAGGCGGTCTGCAGATCGGTCTCGATCCGCGCCTGGATGTCACGCCCGCGACGGGCCTGACTCTGCTGCTGACCACGACCGCGACCCGCGCCGCCGAACAGGCTCTCGAAGAAGTCGCTGAAGTCGCCGTTGCCGCGGCCGCCCATGTCGCCGAAGTCGAACCCACCACCACCCTGACCAAAGCCCGGCGGCGGACGGAACTGCTCCCCCTGGCGATAGCCGCCGGCGCGGAACTGGTCGTACTGACGACGTTTCTCGGGATCCTTCAGGGCCTCATTGGCCTCGTTGATCGCCTTGAACTTCTCTTCGGCACCCGCCTCTTTGTTCTTGTCCGGGTGGTATTTGCGGGCAAGCTTGCGGTACGCCGCCTTGATCTCGGCGTCGGTCGCGTCGGGCTTGACCCCTAATGCTTCGTAGTAATCCTTGAACTCCACAGGCTCTCCCGGGCTTGTGTCGACACCATTAAAACGAAATGCCCGCGGCGGACAGCGTCCACCGCGGGCCTGACCTGCAAGCTTAGAGCGAATCAGCCCACGGCGTTAACTACAATACGCCGAGGAGCGCTTTCCGCCTTCTTCGGGATGGCGATTTCCAGCACACCGTTGCCTCCCGACGCGGTAATACCTTCGGCATCGGCGCTTTCCGGCAGGGTGAAGCTACGCTTGAACGCACCCACGGTCCGCTCGACCCGGCTGAACTTGCCCTCGGTCTCACTGGCGAATGCCTTGCGCTCGCCCTTGATGCTGAGCACGTTCTTTTCCATCTGGATGTCGATGGCGGCCAGATCCACACCCGGCACATCGGCAAGGATCAGGAAGCGACCGGCTTCCTCACGAATGTCGACACGCGGCGCCCACGGGCTCTCGGCCTGGCTGGCCGGCGCGGGAATCTCGTTGCCGAAGAGGTGATCGAAGACGTTGCGGACATCGCTGGCGAACACCGGCGCACGACGGAACGACACCTGACGAAGCTGGTTCATCTGTTTGACTCCCAAGAAGTTTTTCGGCCCGTGGCCGTCTGCGAAGAAAGATATGACCGACCCGGCGCGATTCAAGAGGGCGACGGTTGCGGTTGCCGTCGCTTCAGGGAAATGGCCTTCACGTACACTCGGGGCTTTCCTCCACGAAGGACCTTGCCATGACCATCGCAGTTGGCGACCGCATTCCCGAGGGCACCCTTACCGTCTTCAAGGAAGGTATCGAAACCGTCACCAGCACCGACGTGCTCGGCCAGGGCAAGGTCGTGCTGTTCGCCGTACCCGGCGCCTTCACCCCGACCTGCTCCAACAAGCACCTGCCCGGCTACATCCAGCACATGGAAGATTTCCGCGAGCGCGGGGTCAAGGTCGCCTGCCTGTCAGTCAACGACGCCTTCGTGATGCACGCCTGGGGCGAGTCGCAGGGCGTCCCCGAGGACCTGGTGATGCTGGGCGATGGCAATGCCACGTTTGCGCGAGCGCTGGGCCTGGAACTCGATGGCACGAAGAACGGCATGGGCATTCGCGCGAAACGATTCGCCATGTACATCGAAGACGGCGTGGTGAAGGTGCTGAATGTCGAGGCACCGGGCGAGTTTCGGGTGTCGACGGCTGAGACTGTCCTGGCTGCGATCGACGCCTGACCGTCGCGGCGTAAGCCGCGTCCTGCGCACGGGCTCGGCTTCGCCGTCGCGTGGGCTGTTCGCGCTGAGGGATGGGCGCCGTTGGGTGCCATTCTCGTCGCTAAGTCCTCCTTCGGCCTACGCCTACGTGCGGAAGCGCTCCGAGAACGACACCCAACGGCGCCCTCCAACCCATGAGGGTGCGGAAAGGAACGCGACAAGCAAAGCGCTGCGTGAAGTGTCGCCGCGCAGCTCCGCTCGCCTCCCAACCCGCCGCATCGTCGGAAGGGAGTCGTCGGCTGCCGTTTCGTGGAGCGATTCCGCACGTAGGCGAAGGCCGGAGGAGGACTTAGCGACAGGAAACGGCAGCCGACGACTCCCCCGCCTCGACGCGCGAAAAAAAACCCCGCGTCTCCGCGGGGTTCTTCTTTTAGCCTTCCGTCGGCTCAGTCGGCTCGTCCGGGTCGCCCTCACCCGTCGGCCCACTCTCCACCGGCGGCAGATCGGCCGCGACGTCACCGTCAACCGTCACGTCACCCTCGCCTTCGATCTCGAGCTCTTCCTCGGCCTCGAGACGGACGATACCGATCAGGGTCTCGTCCTTCGGCAGCTTGATCAGCGTGACGCCCTGCGTGTTACGGCTGAGCTGGGAGACTTCCGAGACGCGCGTACGCACCAGCGTGCCCTGGTCGGAGATCAGCATCAGCTGTTGGGCCTCGGTGACCTGCGTGGCGGCGACCAGCTTGCCGTTACGCTCGGAGCACTGGATGCCGATGACACCTTGCGTGCCGCGGCCCTTCTTCGGGAACTCCTCGAGCACGGTCCGCTTGCCATAGCCACGCGCCGTTGCCGTGAGGATATCGCCCTCGCCCTTCGCGACGATCAGCGAGACGACTTCGGTGTCTTCGGCCAGACGCATGCCGCGCACGCCGGTGGCCGTACGGCCCATCGAGCGCACGGTGCCTTCGTCGAAACGCACGACCTTGCCGTTGGACGCGAACAGCAGAACGTCGCTTTCGCCCGAGGTCATGGCCACGTCGACCAGTGCATCGCCCTCGTCGAGGTTGATCGCGGCCTTGCCCTTCTGCAGCTGGAACGCGAATTCCGTGAGTGGCGTCTTCTTGACCGTACCGTTGCGGGTGGCAAAGAACACGAAGCAGGTCGGGTCGTAATCGCGCACCGGCAAGACGGCCTGCACCTTCTCGCCCTCACCCAGCGGCAGCAGGTTGACGATGGGCTTGCCACGCGCGCCAGGACCGGCTTCCGGCATCTGGTAGACCTTGAGCCAATAGACGCGACCGGTGCTGGTAAAGGTCAGCAGCGTGTCGTGCGTGTTGACCACCCACAGCTGCTGCACCACGTCTTCGTCTTTCAGCGCTGAGGCCGAACGACCCTTGCCGCCACGCTTCTGCGCCCGGTACAGGCTGGCGGCCTGACGCTTGATGTAGCCGGTGTGCGACAGCGTGACCACGACGTCTTCCGGCGCGATCAGGTCGAGGACGTTCAGGTCCTCCTGCGAGTGCTGGATCTCGGTGCGACGGGCGTCGCCGTAATCCGTGCGGATCTGCTCGAGCTCGCCACGAATGACTTCGAGCAGCACCGCCGGGTTTTCGAGAATCTCGATGAGGCCACGGATGGCTTCGAGGATTTCCTTGTATTCGTCGGAGAGCTTTTCCTGCTCCAGACCCGTGAGGCGATGCAGACGCATCTGCAGGATCTCCGTCGCCTGGGCTTCGGACAACTGGTAGCCGTCGTCACGCAGTCCATCGCGCGGATCCATGTCTTCCGGACGCGACGATGCCGCACCGGCGGCATCGAGCAGCGCCTTGACCAGACCCGGCTCCCAGCGACGGGCGACCATACGCTCGCGTGCTTCGGTCGAGGAAGCCGACGTGCGGATCAGTTCGATCATCTCGTCGATGTTGGCGAGCGCGACCGTCAGGCCTTCAAGGATATGCGCGCGCTGACGCGCCTTGCGCAGATCGAAGATGGTGCGACGGGTGACGACTTCGCGGCGGTGACGGATGAACGCCTCGAGGATGTCCTTGAGGTTGAGCAGCTTCGGCTGGCCATCGAGCAGCGCGACCATGTTGATGCCGAACGTGACCTGCAGCTGCGTCTGCTGGAACAGATTGTTCAGCACGACGTCGGCCATCGCGTCACGGCGGATCTCGATGACCACGCGCATGCCGTCCTTGTCGGACTCGTCGCGCAGCTCGCTGATGCCTTCGAGCTTCTTTTCCTTGACCAGCTCGGCGATCTTCTCGATCAGACGCGCCTTGTTGACCTGGTACGGCAGCTCGTGGATCAGGATCGTCTCGCGGCCGTTGGCCTCGGTTTCGATCTCGGCGCGGGCGCGCACGAGGATGCGGCCACGGCCGGTACGGTAAGCCTCGACGATGCCCGACGAGCCGTTGATGATGCCGGCGGTCGGGAAATCCGGGCCCGGAACGAAGGTCATCAGCTCGTCCACACCGAGCGAGGGATCCTCGATCAGTGCGAGTACGGCGTTGATCACCTCGGTCATGTTGTGCGGCGGGATGTTCGTCGCCATGCCGACGGCGATACCGGCCGAACCGTTGACGAGCAGATTGGGCACGCGCGCGGGAAGGACCAGCGGCTCGCTTTCGCTTTCGTCGTAGTTAGGCCCGAAATCGACGGTCTCCTTGTCGATGTCGGCGAGCAACTCGTGCGTGAGGCGCGACATGCGCACCTCGGTGTATCGCATGGCTGCGGCGTTGTCGCCGTCGACCGAACCGAAGTTACCCTGGCCGTCGACCAGCATGTAACGCAGCGAGAACGGCTGAGCCATACGGACGATGGCGTCGTATACCGACGAATCGCCATGAGGATGGTATTTACCGATCACGTCACCGACGACGCGCGCCGATTTCTTGTAAGCACGGTTCCAACCGTTACCGAGTTCGTTCATGGCGAACAGAACGCGTCGATGCACCGGCTTCAGGCCGTCGCGGACATCGGGGAGTGCGCGGCCGACGATGACGCTCATGGCGTAATCGAGGTAGCTCTGACGCATCTCGTCTTCGATGTTGACGCGGATGATTTCTTTGGCGAGTTCTGCCATCAAACGGCTTCCTGGATGTCCATCAAAATGCCCCCGTCGCCCGCATGTGTCGCGGTATGGCGACGCGGTCGACCCAACCCATCGATGATATCACAACCGAAGCCGAAAAGACAGCGAAAAACGGCGTAAAAACAATGACTTACGTAAGTGTTTTCGGCGCACGGAAAACCAGGGTCCTGGCGAACAGATAATTCGCCGTCGCCCCTGCCGCGGAGCCGAACGCGACAGCCACCGCCGGCCACGGGCGAAGGCCCGGAAACGCCTGCAGCACCAGCAGATACACGCCGTTGTTGATCACCGCGCCGACGGCCATCAAAGCCATCCAGTGCAGCCATTCCGCGCGTGCCGTGCGACCGGAATCGCGATGCGCGAAGGTGTGCCGGCTGTTCCACCACCAGGTGAACGTCGCGGCGGACAGGAACGACACGATGCGTGCCGTGTAGACGTTCCAGCCGACGAAGCCGACCAGTGCCTGCGCCATGCCCGCATCGACGCAGAGACCGAGCACGCCGCCCGCCGCGAACAGAGCGACCTCGCGGCGGATGTGCTTCACGGAAACAGGATCCGCATCTGCTCTTCGTCGGGCCTCAGGATCACGCCGCGCTCGGTGACGATCGCGTCGATCAGCTCGGCGGGCGTCACGTCGAACACGGGGTTCCAGGCGTCCGCACCTTCAATGACGGTGCGCGTGCCGGACATCGACAGGAGCTCGGCCGCATCACGCAGTTCGATCTCGATATCGTCGCCGTTGGCCGTCGCCATGTCGACCGTCGTCGACGGTGCCACGACCATGAACTTGACACCATGATGCCGCGCCGCGATGGCCAGCTGGTAGGTACCGATCTTGTTGGCCGTGTCGCCGTTGGCCGCGATGCGGTCGGCACCGACGATCACCCACTTCACCTTGCCGTCCTTCATCAGGTGCGACGCGGCGGAGTCGGCGATCAGACGTGCGGGGATGCCGTCCCGAACGAGTTCCCACATGGTCAGACGGGCACCCTGCTGCCACGGCCGCGTTTCACCGGCGTAGACCTGCTCGATCTGGCCGGAAGCGACGCCGGCGCGAATGACGCCGAGCGCCGTGCCGTAGCCGGCCGTCGCGAGAGAACCCGTGTTGCAGTGCGTGAGTACATGCGACCCGGGCTCGATCAGCGCAGCGCCGAGTTCGCCCATGTGACGATTGGCGGCCAGATCCTCGTCCTGAATGGCTTGCGCCTCGCGTTCGAGTGCGTCCGTATCGGCCCCATCGAGGATGCACCGGTTCATGCGATCCAGCGCCCACATCAGGTTCACCGCCGTGGGCCGCGCGGCGCGCAGAGTCGCGAGGGCCGCGGGCAGGTCTTCGCCGGCCTTCGCCGCCAGTACCACGCCCCAGGCGGCCGCGATGCCGATGGCCGGCGCACCGCGCACGGCGAGGTCGCGAATGGCCGTGGTCACCTGATCGGACGTCGTGCTGTCGAACCAGATTTCCTCGGCGGGGAGGCGGCGCTGATCGAGCAGGCGCAGACGGTCGCCGTGCCACTGCACGGCGCGAATGGAGTCATGGGAGGCGGTCGTATTCATCGCAGCATTATCGCATTCCCACCGGCCGGACGGAGCCAGCGCGGGAAACCTGCGCAGTCGCCACCCGGGTCGTGCGCCGACCGGGAGGACTCAGCGATCCGCCAGCCACTCATGAATGGCCGGGGGCACCAGCTTCTGCGCGCGGCCCGACACGTAGATACCGATGTGACCGCCCTGGAAGGCCAGCGCCGTGTAATCGGTGCTTCCGATCGCGTCCCCGAGCGGTTTCGACGCGGCAGGCGGCACGAGGTGATCCTGCTCGGCGTAGATGTTCAGCACGGGCTGCGTGATGTTTTTCAGGTCGATGCGGTGGCGGCCGACCTTCGCCTCGCCCTTGATCAGAAGGTTCTTCTGGAAGAAGTCGCGCGCGAACTCGCGGAAGGCCTCGCCCGCCTGATCCGGCGAATCGAAGATCCACTTTTCCATGCGCAGAAAATTTTCGACTTCCCGGGGATTATCGAGGACGTCGACCAGGCCCACGTATTTCTGCTGATTGAGCCGCACGGGTTTCAGCGTCAGGTAGGCGAAGTTCATCAGGTCGGCGGGGATGTTGCCCATCGTGTCGACGAACAGGTCGATGTCGACGTTACGCGCCCAGTGCGACAGCATGTTGTCCGGCGTATGGAAGTCCACCGGCGTGACCATGGTGACGAGGTTGCGGACCTTTTCCGGATGCAGCGCGGCGTAGCAAAGAGAGAACACCCCGCCCTGGCAGATGCCGAGCAGGTTCAGCGATTCGTCGCCATGGCGGTCGCGAACCGCGTCCACGCAGCGATCGAGGTAGCCGTCGATATAGTCCTCGAGGGTGAGCCAGCGATCGGCGCCGTCGGGGTAACCCCAGTCGATGAGGTAGACGTCTTCTCCCTGATCGAGCAGGTTGCGCACCATCGAGCGGTCTTCCTGCAGGTCGACCATCCACGGCGTGTTGACCAGCGCATAGCAGATCAGCAGCGGCGTTTTCGCGGTGGGCTTCTTCTCACCCCTGAAGTGCCAGACGGTGAGCTTGTCTTCGGTATAGACGGCTTCGCGCGGCGTCGTACCCAGTTCGATGGGGCCGACATGTCTGAGCGTTTCCATGCCGGCTTCGAGCTTGCGGCGGAACGCATCGACCTCGGCCTGTGCGCGGGCGGGATCGAACGAGAACGGGTTATCGGTCATCGGCTGCCGCCCCGGGAGGTGGCTTTCCTGGCCGTGACTTTTTTAGCGGCGGCTTTTTTAGCTGCGACTTTCCGGGGTGCGGTCTTTGAGGGTGCGGTCTTTGAGGGTGCGCCCTTTGAGGGCGCCGTCTCCACGGGTGCGGATGTCCTGGGCTCGGCCTTCTTCGGCTCACCACCGCGCAGCGATGCAATCTCCGCCTTCAGCGCCTCGACTTCAGCCGCCACGCCCTGCAACTGACGCAGTTCACGACGCACCGCCTGCAGCCGCTCGCCGAGACGATCGACCTCGGTTCGCGTGGGCATGCCCGTCTGTACCGCAAAGCGCTCGACCTGCTTCTGTTGCAGCAGCCTGAGGCGCATCTGCGCGTTCACCAAGGACGCATAGACGTCCTTGAATTCTTCCGACAGCGCAGCCTCACCGTAACTTTCCTCGGCGAGGTTCACCCAGCGGTCGTATACCGAGCGCATGGAGTCTGCGTCCGTCGGCGGCGCCTGCTCGCGGAGCGCCGCGCCGGCGCGATCCTGCACACCCTGCAACAGCGTCTGGTAGCGCTGGTAATGTTCCGCGTAGTCGATCCAGGCGCGCAGCAAGGCCTGCTGTTCTTCCTGCTGTTCACGCGTCAGGCCGAAGGCGGGCATCGACAGCGTTTCACGCGCGACGCGCGCCCAGTCATCGAAGTTCTGCGTACCGGGCTGGGCGGAAGCGCCGGGAGGCGCGCCATAGCCGAACGGTCCCGTTCCGGCGGCGCCTGCGGCGAACGGTGGCATGCCCGGACCGCCTGCGCCGTAAGGCATGGGACCCGGTCCCGTGGCGCCGAAGGGCGGCATGCCGCCCATGGGAAACGGCGGCGCACCGGCGGGCTCGCCCGACGTGAACGAACGCATCCAGTCACCGTAGCCGCCCAGACCGCCAAACATGCGGCTCATGATGTCGGCAGGAGGCACTCCGGGAGCGGTATCGCCCTTGGGATCGAACTGACGGGACCACGCCTCCAGGCCGTCGCGCACGAGGGCCTGGTACTGGTCAATGAAATCGTGGGGTTTATCGGCCATGGGTCTATGTTACGGCACCCGTCGGGCCGCTGCGCCCCGGATCAGGGGGCGATCGTGAACACCGCCTCCTGTTCGGCCCGCGAGCTGCCACCGACCCATACCGTGTACCGGGTCGCCTCGACCACCTGCCTGCTTCTCGCATTCCAGAAGGACAGCTCCGGGAAGCCGAGCTGGAAGGACACCCGCTTCGACTCACCCGGCTGCAGGGGCACCCGTTGGAAGCCCTGCAGCCCGCGCACCGGCTGGGAAACACTGGCGCCGACGTTGCGCACGTAGAGCTGCGCCACCTCCGTCGCAGCACGACGACCCGTGTTCGTCACCGTGGCCGTCACGGTGACGAGGTTTCGCGCATCGGACCGATTCGCCTCCGCCAACGGCACGGACGCGCGCGAGACGCGGACGTCCGAATAACTGAACGTCGTGTACGACAGGCCGTGACCGAACGGATAGAGCGCATCGTTGGGTGCGTCGATATAACGCGATACGTAGGTCGTGTCGTGCGAGGGTGGCAGATGCGTATCGATATCGCCTGCGGGACGCCCGGTCGGCAGTGCGTTGTAATACAGCGGCTCCTGCCCTTCCGTGTACGGGAAACTCATGGTCAGCTTGCCGCTCGGTGCCACATCGCCGAACAGTACATTGGCCACCGCATTACCCGCCTCGGCACCCGGGAACCACACCGCCATGATTGCCGGTACATGCGCGTCCGCCCAGGCAAGTACGAGCGGGCGACCGGAGAACACCAGCAGCACGACGGGCTTGCCGGTGGCTACCACCTGCTCGAGCAACTTCTGCTGATTGCCGGGCAGCCCGAGGTGCGCGCGGGCGCCGGCTTCACCACTCATGTCGGCGGCTTCACCGAGTGCCATCACGACCACGTCCGCTTGCGCGGCGGCCTTGAGCGCCTCGGCAAAACCGGCGTCGGAATCGTCGTCGATCCCGGTGCCCTTCGCGTAGATCAGCTCGCCGCCCTGCGCTTTCATCCGGCCGGCGAGCCCCTTGCGTACCGTGGTGAAGTCATCGAACGTGCGCGCCCCACCCCACGGGCCCTGCATCTCGCTGACCGCGTCCGCCAACGGACCGATCAACGCGACCTTTCGCGCAGCGGGACCGAGCGGAAGCAAGGGCGCGGTACCCACGCGGTCGTTCTTCAGCAACACGAACGACTCCTCCGCCGCACGACGCGCCAATGCGTGGTTGGCCGCCACGGGCGCCTTCAGCTCAACGGTGCGTGCATAGGGATGCTCGAAAAGACCCAGCGCGAACTTCACCCGCAGGACGCGACGCACCGCCTCGTCGACCGTCGCCATCGAGAGCTTGCCCTGCTCCAGCAAGACCGGAATCTGGGTGTCGTAGTAATGGCTCATCATGTCCATCTCCACACCCGCCTCGAGCGCCTTGCGCGTCGCGGCAGCCGCATCGGACGCGATGCCGTGGTGAGTCAGTTCCATGATCGCCGTGTAGTCGCTGACGACGAAGCCGTTGAAGCCCCACTCCTTCCGCAGCACATCGGTCATGAGGTAGGGATCGGCGGTGGCCGGCACGCCGTTCAGCGCGTTGAACGCACTCATCATCGTCGCCGCACCCGCTTCGACCGCCGCGCGATACGGCGGCAGATATACCTGGCGCAGGCGTACGTCGGACATGTCCGTCGTGTTGTATTCCCGACCCGCTTCGGCGGCACCATACGCGGCAAAGTGCTTTACCGAGGCGGCCACGCTATCCGGGCTCGCCAGGTCATCACCCTGATACCCGAGGATGTACGCGCGCGCCATGGCGGAGCCCAGGTAGGCGTCCTCTCCCGCGCCTTCCGCCGAACGCCCCCAACGCGCATCGCGCGAGATATCGACCATGGGTGAGAACACCCACTTCACCCCGCCGCCGGTCGCTTCCAGCGCAGCCATCCGCGAGAGGTCCTGCACGAGCCGCGGATTCCATGTCGCCGACAGTGCGAGAGGGATGGGATAGATGGTGCGGTAGCCGTGGATGATGTCCGCGCCGAACAATAACGGGATGCCAAGACGGCTTTTCAGAGCGGCCTCCTGAAAAGGCCGCGTCTTTTCCGCGCCGACCAGATTGAGTACCGATCCCAGCTGGCCTCGGCGCGCCAATGCCATCGTGTCGACCTGCGTACGCGTTTCGGGATTGGGCGCGAAGGCGTCGTTATCGCCGCCGGCCGACGCGCCCTGGGCCGCGTACTGGACCAGCTGACCGATTTTCTCCTGCAACGTCATACGCGCGAGGAGTGCGTCGATCTTGTTCCCGATATCGGGCGAGGCGATCTGCGCATTGGACGGCCTTGCAGCCATGTCCGCAGGCAGCGCCGTGTCGGCCGCGACGGGTGCCGTGGCGGTACCGAGCAACGCGACGCAGAGAGTGAGGCGAACGGTGTAAGGCATGACGGCTCCGGAAACGATAACCGCCCGAGACTGCCAGCGAAACGTTTACATCGCCATCGGTGCGCGTCGCGGATAAGCGAATTCAGCGCGCCCCAAAACCCTCGAGAAACAGATCGACCCGATGTGCGGTCCGTGCCTTCACGGACGCATCCTGCTCAACGGCGAGCGAGATGGCCATGATCACGCAGACCAGATCGCCGATGGTCACGTCCGGGCGCATGACGCCCGTCTCCTTCGCCCAGAGGAGCAGCCGGCACCCTTCCGCCGTGCTCGCGTGGCATCCCGGCGTTTCGCTTCGCAGCACCGCGCCCAGCGTTGCCGCCAGTCCCCGGTAGTGCGTCGTATGAGCGACGAGTTCGGTGACAAACATCCGGATGGAGGCCATGGGGCCGAGCTCGTCACGCTGACGGCTGGCATCGGCGATCGCGAGAAGACGCTCGTCACTCATGGCCGCGAGAAGGTCTTCCCGGGTGGGGAATCGACGGTAGAGCGTACCGATGCCGACGTTGGCGCGCCTGGCGACCTCCTCCAGCGAAGCATCCGCACCGCGCTCCACGAAGACGGCTTCGGCGGCCTCGAGAATCCGCGCACGATTACGGGCCGCATCCGCGCGCAGCGGCGCCTCGTCACTGACCATCTTCTTGTTCATCGACGCCCTCGATTGCAAAGCGGATGATGCCTCCATATAGTAAGTGGAGCAATCCTCCACTTAGACAAGGATCAGATATGGCAACGCGGTTTGAAAACAAGGTCGTCGTCATCACGGGCGGCAGCGAGGGCATCGGTCTCGCCACGGCGCGGCAGTTCGCCGCCGAGGGCGCGAAGGTCTATATCACCGGACGCCGACAGGACCGTCTCGACGAGGCGGTGGCCAGGATCGGCCACGGGGCGGTCGGCGTCCAGGGCGACGCCTCGAACCTGGACGATCTCGACCGGCTATACGACCGGGTGAAGCGGGACCACGGCAAGCTGGACGTCGTTTTCGCGAACGCCGGCGTGGCGGAAGTCGAACCGCGACCCGTGGGATCGATCGACGAGGCGGGCTTCGATCACGTCTTCGGGCTCAACGTGCGCGGCCTGCTCTTCAGCGTGCAGAAGGCGCTTCCCCTGCTGCAGGACGGTGGCGCGATCGTCCTCAACGGCTCGGTTGCCGGCAGCAAGGGTTTCCCGGGCCAGTCGCTGTACAACGCGAGCAAGGCGGCGGTCCGGTCGTTTGCGCGCAGCTGGACGACAGACCTGAAGGACCGGGGCATCCGGGTGAATGTCGTGTCGCCGAGCGGCACCGAGACGACGCCGATGCGTCGCTATCTCGAGGCACGCCCCGGGGTAGAGGACATCATCAACCAGATGGTGCCGATGGGACGGCTGGGGCTGCCGGATGAGGTCGCACGGGCGGTGCTTTTCCTGGCGTCCGGCGAAAGCAGCTATATCGCCGGCACGGAGTTGTTTGTCGATGGGGGGTCGATGGCGGTGTGAGGCTCGGCGTCGCCGCTTTGTTGGCTTTTCGCGCGCGGGGCGCGCTCCTACCATGGCGCCATGCATGTGACAAAAAAAACGGCGCCTTTCGGCGCCGTTTTTTACACGCACGGGGCGATGAATCAGCCCGTGACGTTTTCATCTTCGGTGACGGCCTTCATCGACAGGCGGATACGGCCCTGCTTGTCGACTTCGAGGACCTTGACCTTGACGATGTCGCCTTCCTTGAGCTTGTCGGAAACCTTCTCGACGCGCTCGCTGGAGATCTGCGACACGTGCACCAGACCATCCTTGCCCGGCATGATCGTCACGAATGCACCGAAGTCCATCAGCTTGGCGACCTTGCCTTCGTAGATGCGGCCCGGCTCGACGTCGGAGACGATCTGCTCGATGCGCTTGCGGGCAGCTTCGGCTGCTTCGCGGTTCACCGAGGCGATCACGACGTTGCCGTCGTCCGTGATGTCGATCGTGGTACCGGTCTCTTCCGTGATCGAACGGATGGTCGCGCCACCCTTGCCGATCACTTCGCGGATCTTGTCCGGGTGGATCTTGATCGTGAGCAGGCGCGGTGCGAACTCGCTCATTTCCGAGCGGGCTTCGGTGATGCACTTGGCCATTTCGCCGAGGATGTGCAGACGACCGCGCTTGGCCTGGGCCAGCGCCGAACGCATGATCTCTTCGGTGATGCCGTCGACCTTGATGTCCATCTGCAGCGCGGAAACGCCATCGGCGGTACCGGCCACCTTGAAGTCCATGTCACCGAGGTGATCTTCGTCACCGAGGATGTCGGACAGCACGACGAAGTCGTTGCCTTCCTTCACCAGACCCATGGCGATACCGGCGACGGCCGACTTCAGCGGAACGCCCGCGTCCATCATGGCCAGCGACGAACCGCAGACCGATGCCATCGACGAGGAACCGTTCGACTCGGTGATTTCCGAGACGACGCGGATCACGTACGGGAACTCTTCGATCGTCGGCTTGACCGCCTGCACGCCGCGCTTCGCGAGACGGCCGTGGCCGATTTCGCGACGCTTCGGGCTGCCGACGCGACCGGTCTCGCCGACCGAGAACGGAGGGAAGTTGTAATGGAAGAGGAACGTGTCCTTCCACTCGCCTTCCGGCGCGTCGATAAGCTGCGAGTCACGCGTGGTGCCGAGCGTGGCAACGACCAGCGCCTGGGTTTCACCGCGGGTGAACAGCGCCGAACCGTGCGTGCGCGGCAGGACGCCGACGCGCACCGAGATCGGGCGGACGTCGTCGAGCTGGCGACCGTCGATACGGACCTTGGTGCTGAGCACGCCGTCGCGCAGGGTGCGGTACTCGACTTCGCCGAAGGCGTTGCCGATGTCGCCATCGGTCCAGCCATTGGCTTCGGCGTCGGCGGCGATGGAAGCCTTCACGTCGCTCTTGAGCGCGCTGATGACGTCACGACGCGCCAGCTTGTCGCGGATCTGGAAGGCTTCGGCGAAACGGTTGCCGACGGCGGCCTTGACCGCGTCGTACAGGGCCGTCTTGGCCGCCGGGGCTTCCCACTTGAACGTCTTGGCGCCGGCTTCGGCGACGAAGGCGTTGATCGTGTCGATCGCCGCCTGCATCTGCTGGTGGCCGAAGACCACCGAGCCGAGCATGACGTCTTCGCTGAGCAGCTTGGCTTCCGACTCGACCATCATCACGGCGCTGGACGTACCGGCCACGACGAGGTCGAGGTCCGAGGTCTTCAGCTGCGTGGCGGTCGGGTTGAGGATGTACTGGCCGTTGGCGTAGCCGACGCGCGCCGCACCGATCGGGCCCTTGAAGGGCACACCGGCGAGCGACATGGCCGCGGAGGCACCGAGCAGCGCCGGGATGTCACCGTCGACTTCCGGATTCAGCGAGACGACCTGGGCGATGACCTGGATCTCGTTGCGGAACTCTTCCGGGAACAGCGGACGAAGCGGACGATCGATGAGGCGCGAAGTCAGCGTCTCCTTCTCGGTCGGACGGCCTTCGCGCTTGAAGAAGCCACCCGGGATGCGACCCGCGGAGTAGAACTTCTCCATGTAGTCGACCGTGAGGGGGAAGAAGTCCTGGCCTTCGCGCGCCTTGGGCGCCGCGACGACCGTCACCAGGACGACGGTGCCGCCCATGCTGACCATGACCGCACCGGAGGCCTGCCGGGCGATTTCGCCCGTCTCCAGTGTGACTTCGTGAGAACCGTACTGGAATGACTTGGTTACTTTCGCCACTTCGATCTCTCCTCGTCCTGTTCCGGTGAATTAACGGCGCAGGCCGAGGCGTTCGATCAGGGTCTGGTAGCGAGCGAGGTCGTTCGTCTTGAGATAGGCAAGCAGCTTCTTGCGCTGATTGACCATCTTCAGCAGACCGCGACGCGAGTGGTGATCCTGCTTGTGCGCCTGGAAGTGATCCTGGAGCTGGAGGATGTTGGCGGACAGCAGGGCGACCTGGACTTCGGTCGAGCCGGTGTCGTTTTCCTTGCGGCCGTAATCCTTGATGATCTGACCAGTCTGTTCGGGAGTAAGCATGTGTATCGATTCCTTAAAAGCGGATACGAGACTTGCGCAACCTCAACGGATACCGATGAAGTTGCGCAAGCCTCGCTTTTGAATGAAAGCTGTTAAACGAGCACGTAATTGTAACGTCCTGCGCGTAGCGGCAACAAGCCCGGTCAGACGGGCGGCATGTTCAGGCCCCGCACGATCCTCAGGATGCCGTCTTCGCCGGCTTCCCCGAGCGCCATCAGGCGCCCGTCGGCACCCCAGACACCGCAGCGACCGGGTGAAACGCCCTGCCCCAGCGGCACCGGCTGGCCGAAACCGAGGACACGGGTCCGTTCCGGGTCGAGTTCCACCCGGGGAATATGACTGAGTCCGGCGTCGACCGGCAAAATACAGGCTTCGAGTGGATCCGGCCCGGTTTCGGCAGCGATGCGAAGTTCGTCCAGCGTCACCATCGCCGGCGCCATGAACGGCTCGACCCAGAGCCGGCGCAAGCCCGTGAGGTGGGCGCCGCAACCGAGGTTCGCACCGAGATCCACCGCAAGGCTGCGCACGTACGTCCCCGAGCCACACTCGACCATCAGGCGCACGGTGTCGCCCTCGCGACCGATCACCTCGAGACGGTACACGTCGACCTCGCGCGCCGGCACGTCGACGTCCTCACCGCGGCGGGCACGGACATACAGCGGCACGCCGCCCTGCTTGATCGCCGAATACGCGGGAGGGATCTGCACGATGTGCCCGCGCAGGGGCGCCAGCGCGGCTTCGATGACCGCATCGTCCAGCGCGGGCACCGGGCGTGTCTCCACCACCTCGCCCTCGAGATCGGCGGTGGTCGTGGTCACACCCAGGCGAACCTCAGCCTCGTAGGCCTTGCGCGAGCCGAGCAACCAGCCGGCGAGCTTCGTCGCCTCGCCGAAGCACAGTGGCAACAGGCCCGTGGCGAGCGGATCGAGGCTGCCGGTATGGCCACCCTTGGAGGCGCCCACGAGCCTACGCGCCGTCTGCAGCGCCTGGTTGGAACTCAGGCCGAGCGGCTTGTCGAGCAGAAGGATGCCGTGCAGGTCACGGAAGGTTCGGCGATTCATCACACACGCTTACCCGCGCGCCAGGCGCGCGGTCATCAGGTTTCGTCGGACGGATCGGCCGGCGGAACGGGGTTTTCGCGCAGCAGGCGCTCGATGCGCTCGCCGGTATCGACGGATTCGTCGTACTTGAAACGCAGCTGCGGCACGCGACGCAGGATCATCGACTTCGACAGCGAATGACGGAACTCGGGGGCGAGCTCCTTCAGCGCCTTGACCACCACCGCCGACTGGTCGGGCATCAGCGCCGTCACCCACACGGTGGCCCAGTCGAGGTCACGGGTTACTTCCACATCCGACACGCTGACCGAAGGCAGCGCGTGGTCGCGCACGGCGGCGTGGACCAGTTCACCGATTTCACGGCGAAGCTGGGCGGACACGCGGTCGGTACGCTTGAAATCACGGGACGGCATATCCGCCTCCAGCCTGAATAAGGTGCACTAACGAAAAAGCCTCCCCGGCGTATGCCGGGGAGGCGCATTGCATGCCGTTACAGCGTGCGCGGCACTTCGATACGCTCGAAGCACTCGATCTGGTCGCCGACCTTGACGTCGTTGTACTGCTTGACCGCGATACCGCATTCCATGCCGTTACGGACCTCGTCGACGAGTTCCTTGAAGCGGCGCAGCGACTCGAGTTCGCCCTGGAACACCACCACGTTGTCACGCAGCACGCGGATCGGCTTGGAGCGCTTCACCAGGCCCTCGACGATCATGCAGCCCGCGACCGCGCCGAACTTCGACGAACGGAACACGTCGCGGACCTGCGCGATACCGATGATCTCTTCGCGAATCTCGACACCGAGCAGACCCGACGCCGCCTGCTTCACCTGATCGATGACGTCGTAAATGATCGAGAAGTAGCGGACATCGAGACCGTTGGTATCGATCACCTTGCGTGCCGACGCATCCGCACGGACGTTGAAGCCGATGATCAGCGCCTTGGACGCCGCCGCCAGCGTGGCTTCCGACTCGGTGATGCCACCCACGCCGGACGAGATCACGTTCACCTTGACCAGCTCGTTGCCGATCTGGGTGAGCGAATCGCGCAGCGCCTCGACCGAACCCTGCACATCCGCCTTGACGAGGATGTTGAGGGTCTGCTGGCCCTGACCCTGACCCATCTGGGCCATGATGTCTTCCAGACGGTTGGATTTGCTGACCAGGCGGGTCTCGCGACGCTTGAGCAGACGCTCAGCCGCCACTTCGCGCGCCAGACGCTCGTCCTTCACGGCGACGAAATCGTCACCCGACTCGGGCACGCCCGACAGACCCAGGACCTGGACCGGAATCGACGGACCGGCTTCATTGACCTGCTTGCCGGTTTCGTCGACGAGCGCACGCATGCGGCCGTATTCGACACCGCAGACGACGAAGTCGCCCTTCTTCAGCGTGCCCTGCTGCACCAGCACCGTCGCCACCGGACCGCGACCGCGGTCGAGGCTGGATTCGATCACGACACCCGAAGCGCGGCCATCGGCCACTGCCTTGAGCTCCATGATTTCAGCCTGGATCGAGATGGCGTCGAGCAGCGCGTCCACGCCGTCGCCCGTCTTCGCCGAAAGCGGCACGAACGGAGTATCGCCACCCCACTCTTCAGGGATGACTTCGAGAAGGCCGAGGCCCTGCTTGACGTTGTCCGGGTTGGCGCCGGACTTGTCCATCTTGTTGACCGCGACGATCAGCGGCACCTTGGCGGCGCGCGCGTGCTTCACGGCTTCCTGCGTCTGCGGCATGACACCGTCGTCGGCGGCGACCACGAGCACCACGATATCCGTCGACTGCGCGCCGCGGGCACGCATGGACGTAAACGCCGCATGGCCCGGGGTGTCGAGGAAGGTGATGACGCCACGGCTGGTTTCGACGTGGTAAGCGCCGATGTGCTGCGTAATGCCACCCGCTTCGCCGGAGGCGACCTTGGTACGACGGATGTAGTCGAGCAGCGAGGTCTTGCCGTGGTCGACGTGACCCATGATCGTGACGACCGGCGGACGCGTGACCTTGTCGCCCTCGAGCTCCGCATTTTGCGTGTGCGTCGCGAGCGCGGCTTCGGCGTCGTTCTCGGTGGCGCGAACCGGGTTGTGACCCAGTTCTTCGACCACGAGCGCGGCGGTGTCATGGTCGATCGTCTGATTGATCGTGGCCATGACGCCCATCTTGAACAGCGCCTTCACCACCTCGGCGCCCTTGACGGCCATCTTCTGGGCCAGCTCGGTCACGAGGTTGTTGTCGCCGATCACGACGTCACGGACCACGGCGGCGGTCGGACGGGTGAAGCCGTGCGGACCGCCCGACGAGGCGGCGCCACGCGACGCCGTCATGCGGCCACGGTCCTTGCCACCGCCACGACGGTTGTTGCTGGACGAGCGGCGTGCGCGGTCGGCATCGGAAAGATGCATTTCGCCACCGGCGAAGCGCTTGCCACCGGCTTCACGATCGTTACGACCGCCACCGCCGGGAGCACCGCCACCACCACCGTGCTTCGGACGCGCGTTGCCGCGCGTATCGTTGGCGGCAGCCACGGCACCGGGTGCCGGACGCGGAGCGGCCGGACGTGCGGCGGCGGGAGCCGCCGCGACAGGTGCCGGAGCCGGAGCCGGCGCGGGCGCCGGCGGCGGGACAGGCTTGGACACCACGCGCTCGCGCTTGCGCGGCTCGTGAATGCGCGGAAGGATCATGCCGAGCGAACGCGTATCGAGCTTGGCGGTCTGGTGCGTCGGCAGGCCATCGTCGCCCAGCGGCGCGGTGGACACCGGGGCCTCAGGGGTCGCTTCCGGCGCGGCCGCAGGCGCGGCGGCCGGCGTCACGGCGGCTTCAGCGCTGGCGGCCGCGGCACGTGCCGCTTCGGCGCGTGCATGCTGCTCGGCAGCTTCTTCAGCCTGACGGCGTGCTTCGGCGGCGGCTTCTTCCTGACGGCGTGCTTCGGCCTCGGCTTCGCGACGGGCCGCTTCGGCCTGATCGCGACGCTCGGCTTCTTCACGGCGCTCCGATTCCTCGTGCTCGCGCTGAGCCTGCGATTCGGCCAGCTTGCGCACGGCGTCCTCGCGCTCCGGCTCGTGCGACGCATCCTCGGCGATGGCGCTGCGCTTGACGTACGTACGCTTGGCACGGACCTCGACGTTGACCGTCTTGGCCGGACCGGCACCACGACCGGAACCGGACGCCACCTTCAGCTCGCCGACCGTGCGGCGCTTCAGGGTGATCTGTCGCGGCGCGGAGGCGTCCCCTTCGGGAGCGGCCTCGTTCTTGCCGTGGGTGCGACGCAGGAAACCCAGCAGCTTCACCTTTTCGGTGCTGCTGATGACCTGCTCCGCATCGGAGAAATTCATGCCGGCTTCGCCAAGCTGCCCGAGCAGCTTGTCGACCGGTAGGCCCAGTTGATGGGCGAGTTGTTTGATAGTGACGTCCGACATGGTTCTTTATTCTCCGCCTTTCCCGCGCGTAACCTTACGTGCCGACGATGACCCGTACGGCTGCCTCCATCCCTGGCGGGAGACCTCATGGCCTCCCTCGAGGCGTCCGTCCAGGACGCTTCCGGTCTCGCGCTTAACCACCTTTCTCCAGGCGGGCGATCATCGGAGCGCGCGCAGCCATGATCAGCTGCGATGCGCGGTCCTCCGTCATGCCTTCGATATCGATGAGCTCGTCGACGGCGAGATCGCCGAGGTCGTCGAGCGTCTTGATGCCACGGTCCGCCAGCGCGATAGCGACCGTTTCGTCCATGCCGTCCAGGCCGAGCAGTTCTTCGTCGACCGCGACTTCCTCGACGCCTTCCTCGGCGGCGAGCGCCTCGGTCAGCAGGGCGTCACGGGCACGGGCACGGAGTTCCTCGACGATGTCTTCGTCGAAGCCTTCCACCGCCAGCAGCTCGGCACTCGGCACGTAAGCAATTTCTTCGATCGACGAGAAACCTTCCTGCACCAGGATGCTGGCGATTTCTTCGTCGACTTCGAGCTTGTCCTGGAACAGCGCCAGGGCGGCAGCCTGCTCGGCCTCGCTCTTGGCGGTGACCTGATCCTGTGTCATCACGTTGAGCTGCCAGCCGGTGAGCTTGCTCGCCAGGCGGACGTTCTGACCACCGCGACCGATCGCCTGGGACAGCTTGTCCTCGGCGACGGCGATATCCATGGAGTGCTTTTCCTCGTCCATGATGATCGACTGCACTTCGGCCGGCGCCATCGCATTGATGACGTACTGAGCCTGATTCTCGTGCCACAGGATGATGTCGACGCGCTCACCGTTGAGCTCGTTGGACACGGCCTGGACGCGCGAACCGCGCATGCCGATGCAGGCGCCGATCGGATCGGTGCGGCTGTCGTGGGCGACCACGGCGATCTTGGCGCGGTCGCCCGGATCGCGGGCGCAGCCCTTGATTTCGACGAGGCCCTGACCGACTTCCGGCACTTCGAGCTTGAACAGTTCGATCATGAACTCCGGCGCGCTGCGCGAGACGAACAGCTGCGGACCACGGATTTCCGACTTCACTTCGTACAGGTAACCGCGGACGCGGTCGCCGACGCGGGCCGACTCACGGGGAATCGTCTTGTCGCGCGGAATGAACGCCTCGGCGTTGCTGCCCAGGTCGAGGTAGACGTTGCCGCGCTCGACGCGCTTGACGATACCGGTGACCAGCTCGCCCACGCGATCGACGAAGGCGTCGACGACCTGCTGACGCTCGGCTTCGCGAACGCGCTGCACGATCACCTGCTTGGCGGCCTGCGCGGCGATGCGGCCGAATTCGGCGTTTTCGATCTGATGCTCGATCCAGCCACCGACTTCGGCGACTTCGCCTTCACCGGCTTCGTCTTCGGCGTCCATCAGGCGGATCTGGTAGGACGGATCCTCCATCTCGCCGTCGTTCTCGATGATCTCCCAGCGACGGAAGGTCTCGTAGTCGCCCGTATTGCGGTCGATTTCGACCCGGATGTCCGGATCTTCCTCGGGGTAGCGCTTTTTCGCGGCCGAAGCCAGCGCCGCTTCCATGGCGTCGAAAATCACTTCGCGCGGCACGCCTTTTTCATTGGCGACCGCGTCGACTACCAGCAAAAGTTCTTTGCTCATTGCCGCTACTCCCGTAAGGATGCCCCGCGGCACCCCATCAATCGTTATTTAGGTTTCTTACCGCCCGGCGTGGGCTTCGGCTGCGGCGCATAGCCGAGTGCCACCCAGTCGGGAACCACGCGGGCGCTTTCGACGTCCGCATGCTCGAATTCGAATCGGCCAGCCTCGCCCTCGACCACAATGTGCTCGCCGTTTACTTCAACGACGTTGCCCTTGAGGCGACGGCGACCGTCGACCGGGGCTTTGAGCAGCACCTTGATCTCCTGACCACTGACACGGGCGAACTGCTCCGCCGTGAAGAGGGGACGATCGATACCGGGAGAGGAGACTTCCAGTACATAGTTGCCGGGGATCGGATCTTCAACGTCCAGGTAAGCCGAGAACTCGCGGCTTGCCGCTTCGCAATCCTCGACGGCGACCTCGACGGGGAGCTCCGCGCCCTTGCGACGTTCGCGCTCGGCCTCGAGCACGTCCAGATAGACGCGCAGCGTCATCTGTCCGTCGGACGGACCGAACTCCATACCCAGCACTTCGAGGCCGAGCTCGGCCACGATCTCTGAAAAGCGTTGTGAAAGTGCGTTGGTATCCACGTTACCTGCGGTTTTTCCATTCGCCAGAAACAAAAAAAGGGCGCGAGCGGCCCATTCCATTACGTCGCCGATGTATCCGACACTTTCCTCCAGCGAACGCCGCGATGCCCTGACGGCGCTCACGAAAATGTCGCAGGACGCCTCCGTGCGCCCAACAAAAAAGCCTCACGAGGAGGCTTTCTTGTAAAAAGAAAGTTCCTGAAGCAGCCAGCGACGAAAGGCCGTAACCGATGTCAATGGCGCTTAAGATTCACTGAGTCTATCGTATTTTACCGCCGTCATGCAAGGTCGGGGACCTGAACCCGCGTCCGCCCGAGCCCGTCGGACCGCATTGCGGACGGAGCGTTGCCGGCGGGAACGTCACTTAGCGCTCCGCGCGTCCGTGCTCCGGATTCGTCCGTAAATTCATGCAGTTGCGTACGCCTGCCCGTTCCAGGCCTGCCACGCTGCCGGTTCCGTATCGCACGTGGCGAGACACCGACAGGCGATCCTTTCCCCATGCATGAAGAAACACCGTATCCCCGCTTCGCCTCACAAGGCCGCGCGTATGTCTACGTGCTGCCATGTCGTGACGAAGACCTGCTGAAGGTCGGCTTCTCGCGTGACCCGTTCACGCGCTTCAGCACCCTGCACCGTCGGTTCTTCGACTTTTTCGATCTGGATCGCGGGATGTTGCTCGACGCCGAACGGGTCATCCACGCACGACGTATCGAGCGACTGCTCATCGAGGCCTTCGCCGGGCAGCGCGCCAACGCCCCGCTGGTCGTACCGGTTTCCGCCGCCGGGCATACCGAATGGTATCGCGGCGTGCACGGGGAGGTCGGCACGCTGCTCGGGGAGATCGCCGCCGCGGAGAGTCTTTCGTTGGAGCGGAGTCTGAGCCCCTGGCTACGCGGCTACCTGGAGGCGCGGGCCGATCTTCTGCACGACTGGTCGCTGCGCGTCGTCGATACGCTCGACTGGGCAACGCACAACGCGCCCGGGGACCCGGGCGCGCCGAAACTGCGCCGCGCACTGCTGGATACGCTGGACATGTTCTCCGCCGCGGGACTGACGATCGACGCGCTCGTACCCGATCGCGTGCTGGAGTGGTACGCCAACGGCGAGCATCGCCGCCTGTTCGGTTAACGGCGCATCAAGAGGCCAGATCGCGCGACCGGCTCGGCGGCAACGCGTTCCACCGCCCCCACGCCCGACGCAGCTGCCTTGCCGACCCGAAACCCGAACGCTCGGCGACCGCCTCCATGTCCAGCTGCGAACCTGACAGCAATTCGCTGGCCAGAGCCACCCGCATGCGGTTTACGTAGTCGGTGACGCTCATCCCCGCATGCTCGTTGAACAACCGGGACAGGTGTCGCGGACTGATAGCCGCTTCGCGCGCCAGCGCCGTCACCGTCCACTCGCGGGCGGGATCGCCGGCCACGGCGTCCTGTGCGCGATGGATGGAGGGATGCATGTGGTTGCGACCCTCGAGCCACGGTGACAGTTGCGGATCGTCGCCTGCGCGCCGCAGATAAACGACGAGAAATCGCGCCACGGCGACCGCCACCGGCGCGCCGGCAAGACCGGCGACGATGTGCAGCATCAGGTCGATACCAGCGGTGATACCGGCACTGGTGAGGCGCTCGCCATCCACGACATAAAGGCGGTTTTCACGGACGTGAGCGGAAGGTGCCTCGCGCGCCAGTTGATCGGTGCAACCGTGGTGGGTCGTACATGCATGCCCGTCGAGCAAGCCGGCCCGTGCCGCGAGGATCGCACCGGAACAGATCGTCGCCACGCGGATGCCAGGACGCACCGAGCGGCGAAGCCAGTCGACGATGGCCTGCTCGTGCGCGGCATGCTGCGCGTCGCCGGTCACCGGCTCTCCAAGCGGCAGGTCCGCGTGGCCCGGCACCACGACCAGCGTATCGTCGGGCAGTCGCGCCGGCATGGGCCGGATGCCCGATATCGTCATACCCACCGAGCTCCCAAGCGTCCGTGCAGGCCCGATGTAGACCACATCGAAATGTACCGCTGCCTGCTCGAGGTTGGCCTTGCGCAACACCTCAATGGGCCCTGCCACGTCCAGCAGCAGCACCCGCGGCGGCACGACCACATAGACGGGGATCCGGCGAGGTGTCGTTTGCATCATGCGGCCCTGAGTGCCTGCGTTTCGAGCGCGGCATCCACCGTCACGATGCGGGCGAAGCGGTCCGCGAGAACCAGCTCCGTCCGCGCGCGGATCTCGGCCGCGCTCCACTCGCGACCCGTGACATCCACCATCGGGAACGTGAGCGTCGCCTCGCCGACGAAGTCGACGGCGTAGCCAAGGTCCGAAGCGTGGCGGGTCGTCGTCTCACAGCACTGTTCGGTGCGGATGCCCGAGACGATCAGACGACGGACAGCGTTCGTGGTCAGCCATACGTCGAGGCCGGACCCGACCAGCGCGCTGTGGCGCCGCTTACGAAAGACGGCATCGGCATCGATCCGCAACGGCTTCAACGGCGTAACCAGCCCGGATGCCTCGCTGAACGGACCGGTATCCTCGACATGGAACACCTGGACCACGCGGATGCCAGCACGCTTCGCGCCATCGATGAGAGCCTGCTGACGCTCGATATACCCGTCGACGTCGTCTGTCCGCCAGTAGGGGCGGGAACGGAACGACTCCTGGGCATCGATGACGATCAGCGCGGTTTCGGAAGCGGACATGGCGGAGCTCCTCTCGTGGGAATGAGGACAGTTTCCGCGCATGAACGCAAGCGCGCGAGTCACGACCCGGACCGCTAGCGGACAAATCACGCCACGAAGGCGGCATCCTGGTAATCGATCTCTACATGGCCGATCCACCGCGCGGCGCGCCGGGTCACCCGGTCGGCCTCCCCCTCACCGTCGAAGCTCACCGTCTCCGTGGTGAGTCGACTGCGCTCGAAGTCATCGAAGGTATTGACGTTCACTACGGCGTAGCGCGCGCCGTCGATATCGCTGGTGGCCACCGGCACGGCCCCGCATCGCGTACACACATGAAACGCCGCGGTCCCGGTTCCGAACGCATACGACGACGTCCTGTCCGCATCGGCGATCCTGATCCTGAGCCTTGCATCGGAATGCGCAGTCCATACACCACCGTGCTTCACGCAGAACGAGCAGGTGCAGGCACGCGCGGGCACGGAAGCGCCCTCGCCGGGCCAGTCCAGTTCAAATGCGATGTTTTCGCAGTGACAACTACCCTGAATGAGCATCGAGTCGA
Source organism: Luteibacter sp. 1214 (assembly GCF_031455395.1). Lineage (NCBI taxonomy): Bacteria > Pseudomonadati > Pseudomonadota > Gammaproteobacteria > Lysobacterales > Rhodanobacteraceae > Luteibacter > Luteibacter sp. 1214. The sequence goes on along the minus strand of NZ_JAVDSQ010000005.1, from coordinate 144,215 downwards.
TTCCTGATTACGTGCCGCCGCCGAGAGGCACCCGTGAGTGCATTTGCCAGCCCTCGTCGCTGCGCGTCATGACATGGACATCGGCGCAGTGACACACCACGCCATGCGCCGACCCAAGCCGGTCTTCGAGCGTCGCCACCACCGCATCACGATCGCCAAGGATGTTTCGCGCCACCGAAAGATGCGGCACGAAGCGCTCGAAGACGCGCCCTGCGGTCGGACGGTCGGGGAATGCGGATTCGAGCGCGGCGGCTAGCGAGACGATGGCCTCGGCAGATCGGGGGGCCAGCCAGACAGTAGAGGGAAACGTACCCACCTCGTCGAGCGCGAACGAAACGGGCGCATGCTGCCTCGCGACATTGCGCAACCGCTCCGCGACATCGTCGTCGATCGCCTCGCTATCGAGAAAGGGATAGACCAGCGTAATGTGCGCACCGAGCCCCAGCCGGGCGGCGGGGTCCAGTCGTGCACGAAGGTCACCGACCAGTGGCTCGGCATCGGGCACCAACAGGGCGAGCAGGGTACGACTCATGCCGGCTACGTTATCACCGCTCACCAGTCCCGCGACAGCGCTAGCGCGACGGCCAGTACCACGCCGGCTCATCGAGCACGCCCTGCCCCACGATGCGTGTCTCACTCAATGTTTTTTCCAGGCGCAACGAGTGGCAGTCCGGCGAGTCCTCAAGCGCCGCAATAAGCCGCGACGCATGCGAGACGACCCACACCTGACAGGTCGTCGATGCTTTCAGGATCAGTCGCCCCAGGGCGGGGAGAAGATCCGGATGGAGACTGGTCTCTGGCTCATTCAACACCATGAGCGGCGGCGGCCGCGGCGTGTGGAGCGCGGCGATCCATAGGAGGTAACGCAGGGTGCCGTCCGATAGCTCGGCGGAGGACAGGGGACGCAACAAGCCCGGCTGCTGGAAGGTAAGCAACAAGCGGTCGCCTTCTTGCCCTACCCTCACCACTGCGCCGGGAAACGCGTCATCGACGGATGCCTCCAGCGAGGCCACATCGCCGATCTCCCGAATCGTTTGCCAGGCGGCGGCAAGGTCGCGCCCATCGTGACTCAGCACGGGCGTGCGCGTTCCCAGCTGCGGCCATCGGGCGGGCGCGTCGGCGTCGGAACGGAAATGATCGTAGAAGCGCCAGCCGCGTATCGACTCACGCAAGACCATGACCTCGGGTGCACGTTCGGGGTCGGCCAGCTGGGTAAAGACGCTTTCGAACTGGCTGAGATGTTGAGCGGCGACGTGCCAATGACGACCGTCGCGAAGTTTGGCCATCGGACCGCGGCGATCCATCAACAAACTGGCGGCGCGCAGGAAGGGGCCGCTCCATATCACTTCGGATTTGATTTCGGGATCCCGGCCAAACATCGACAGGCTCGGTTCGGGCAGGCCGAGATCGATCGCATAACCGAACGATTCACCGGCAAAGCCGAGCTTGAGCGACACCGGTTCGGTGCGAGGCCCACCTTGCACGGGCAAATCACCGCTGAGCATGCCGCGCGAAAACTTCTCCGGACCCGCCCACAGCGTCGAAGACAGACCGCCCTCACGCGCAAGCGCGGGAACGACGCCGCCTTGCGCGGTCTCGGCCAGCAGGCGCAGCGCACGATAGAGGCTCGACTTGCCGCTGCCGTTGGCGCCGGTGACGAGGTTGATCCGGCCCATCGGCAGGACGAGAGATCGCAGGGAGCGGTAGTTCGCTACCGCCAGGGTCGCCAGCATGTCGTCTCGCCCTCAATGGCAGTGAGAGCAGACTGTGGCATGGATGTCTCATTTTGCGCGACTCCCGCCGGGGTGAGGGAGTCCTCACCCCGGATTGAACTCGAAAAAGATCAGTTAGTCCACGTAGCCTTCAGCGACACGCCCGAGAACGCGGCATAGCCATTGAGCAGCACGTAGTACGTCCCCGTCTGCGGCGAGGCAAACGAGCAGCTTTCGGTGTTACCAGTCACGTACGGACGGCAGTCGTAGCTCGACGTCGTCGGCGCCGAACCGAACTTCACGTAAAGATCCGCATCGCCGGTGCCACCCGAGATCGCGATCTTCAGGCTCTTGGCGCCCGCCGGGATCGCCACGGTGTACTTCAGCTGGCCGTTCTTCGCCGCCGACAATCCGGTCGCCGCGACGCCGTTCTGCAGCACGGTGCCACCACCGGTGCCGCCCGACGAGCTCACGGTCACCGACGAGGTCTTCGTGCTGGTGGCGCCCGCATTATCCGTCACGGTTTCAGCAACGCTGTACGTGCCTGCGGCGCTGTACGTGTGGCTCGGGCTGGTAGCCGTCGAGGTGCTGCCATCGCCGAAAGTCCAGGCATGCGACGCGATGCTGCCGTCGCTGTCGGTGGAACTGTCGGTAAAGGTGGCGACGAGCCCGTTGGTCGCGACACTGAAGTTCGCAACCGGCGGCGCGTTGGTGCTGCCACCGCCGCCTCCGGTCACCCAGTTGGCCTGCGCGTACGTGTTGAGCTTACCGATATCGAAGCTGCCGAAGCCGGTCGCTTCGTCGAAGCCGGTCGCCGCGGTGTAACCGTGGCTCTGGTAACCGTTGTTACCGGAGGTCACGTCATGCAGCAGCGAGGTCTGCGTCGGGAACGCCTGATAGAACTTCGACGCCGGGAAGCCGATCGCATTGTTCGCCGCGGATTCGATGCGCGCAAACGCACCGACGAACAGCGGCGAGGCAAGGCTGGTTCCGCCCACCTGTTCGGTCGATCCATTGACGACGATCAGCGCACCTGAGGACGAAGCCGCATCGAACGCCAGGTCCGGACCGACGCGCTTGGTCGAGCTGGATACCGACGACTGCCATGACGGTGCCGCCTCGTAGAGGCTGACGCCGCCACCCGTCGCCCACAGGCGCTGGTTGTTGTCGCCCTGGCTCGGCGCGATCGCCGAGAGGCCTTCGTTCCACACCGTTTCGCCCGACCACGTCGTGCCGCTGGTGGACAGCGTCGTACCACCGACCTGGATGACGTACGGCGAACTCGCCGGTTCACTCACCGAATAGTGGGTCAGGTCGATCTTCACCGTACCGGCGGAATTCGCCACGTAGCCGGGCGAGCCCGAGGTGGGATCGGTCGACCACTGGTAGACACCCGCGTCGCCGGAAGCGATCGAGAAGGTCTGACCCTGAGCGACGGCCTGCTGGAAAATCGCGTCGTCGGCCGCCTGGGTACCCGACTGCTGCGCGGCGGTTTCGTCTTCGCCGAGCGATACGTTGATGAGCTTGGCGATGTTGTCGGTGACGGCACGGTTATACGAGGCGGTGATACCCGCATCGGTGATGCCCGACGAACTGGAATTGCCGTTGGCCGAAGTATAGAAAATCAGTTGCTTCACGCCTCCGGCGATGCCGACGATGTCCTGGCTGTCCAGCGACCATTCGCCGTTGGAATCCGGATCGTTGGCGAACGTGCCGCTCCCCACCTTGGTGATCGTGGAGTTCACCGTAGCCAGACCTGCGCCCGAGGTGAAGCTGTTCAGATCGGTCACCGTCTGCGTGATCGATCCCCAGGTGATGATGCCCACCGCGGTATTCGTGGCGGCCGGCAGGCTGCTGCCACCGTAGATAGCGGCGAAATCCTGAGGATGATGCGCAGCGACGGCGGCGGCAGCCTGCGTGCCGACGTTCGGTCCGGGAACCGTGACGTCCTCGGGGTGATATACGTGGTGCAGCGTGTGCTTGACGGACACGTTCTGCAGACCGAGCACGGCGTTGACACTGTCACCAAGCGACGCCGGGACCAGTGCGGGTGCATCGTTGGCAAAGAACTCACGGCCATTGGCGCTGAAGCGCTTGATCGACGTGCGGAACCCGTTCGTCGCGGCACCCGCCGTACCATCGGCAGAGATCAGCAGACGGTTCGGTGCGACTTCGATGTTGGTGAAGCCGGCCTGCTGCAGGTGGGCTACGACGGCGTCGACCTGCGACTGCGTCGGCCCGAAGCGTTCGGTGAACTGCGACGGCGTAAGGAACTTGCCGAAGAGTGCGCTACCCGGCGTGGTCACGCCGGCAAGGAAGGTCTGCAACGCATCGGGATTGCGCAACTTCAGCGCGACCTCCACATGCAGCGGATGATCGGCTTCCAGTGCCGTGACCGCGGCGCCGTCGATCCGCGGTGAGCCCGTCATGTTCAACGTATAAGCATTGCCGGTCGTCGTCGCGCTGGTCGAACTCGCCGCCAGCACCTGGGTGCTGGCGGGCGGTGACATCGCCGCCTGTGTATGCGTCGAGACCCAGGCGTCTTCCGCATGCGCTGAAAGGGAGGACATCGCCAGGGCGATGGCAACCGTCAATGCGGTCTTCTCAATCTTCATGGATGGTCCTTCGTCTGCCCGTAAGTGGCCTGCCGTGAAGCGACAGGCCTGACACGTCCGGCTTTGCGGCGGCACCTCGGATTCCCTGCCCCGAATCGCGAATACGCAGGAAAATACGAATACCCCACCGCTCCACCGGGTCTTTCCCCTGTCCCTGAAGCCATGACGGGTTCAGGCTTTCGCGAAGCTTTCGTGCCGGGTGAAGTCAGAAACTCATGACGGCGTGACGTGACGGACCACGCAGAATAAGGCACGGCGGCGGGGCGCCACGCCTCTGAGCAGGCGTGCAGGACCGATGCGTTACGACCGACCCGTTCGCACGATCTTGCGTCTTTGCCGAAAACGGGACGACCGCATGCGCCCTCAGGTGGACCGACGCGCACGCACCTGATCGAGCAGCGCGGCAACGACAGCGCGCCCTTGCGCGAGATCCATGAACTGCAGGGGCGCACGATGTTCGAGTTCAGCGTGAGGGGTTCGCAGCCATCTTCCCAGCCAGGCCGCAGCGTCGAGGTTCACGTCGGGACCGCCTTCGACGGCCGCCCCGAGACCGAGCAGCGTTTCGCCCAGGAAGACCGCGAGTGCCATGACGCCTTCGGATTCGCGGGGCGACAGTCGATCTTCGTCCACCACCTTCTGGCGAACGCGTACACGATGCAGGCCCAGGTAAAGCATGAGGTTGTCTTCGGACAGGCGCAGATCATAGGCGAGGTCCATGACCAGCTCAGGCGGCAATCCGCGGCGGATCATCTCGACGCGCTCCAGCGGGGTCGCGCGTGCCATGTCGGCGTAGACCGGTGAAACGCCTTTGCGGCGCGGGGAAACTACCATGTCGTCACTCTCCGGATAACCAGTGGCCCGCTAACGTGCCACAGCGCATAGCGTCATGACTTGAGAATCGGGACCGGTTTCCGCTTGCAGTCGCGGAACGAGCCTGTGTACCGTCGGGCGATTCCACCCGCCGGAGTCACGCGTGAAGCCATTGTCCCTGCTGCTTTCGACCTGCCTCGCCGCCTCGGCCGCCCTGCCCCTCGCCGCCGTCGCGGCGCCCGCCCACTTCGCGATGGAGAACGGGCAGTTCCTGCTCGACGGCAAGCCCTACGTGATTCGCTCCGGCGAGATGCACTACCCGCGCATCCCCCATGCCGAGTGGCGTGACCGCCTGCGCAAGGCCCGGGCGATGGGTCTGAATACCATCACCACCTACGCTTTCTGGAATGTGAGCGAGCCGGAGCCCGGTAAGTTCGACTTCACCGGCGACAACGACATTGCGACCTTCGTGCGCACGGCGCAGGAAGAAGGCCTCAACGTGATTGTCCGGCCCGGTCCGTTCGTCTGCGCGGAGTGGGAATTCGGCGGCTTCCCGGCGTGGCTGCTGCGCACGCCGGGTCTCCGCGTGCGTTCGTACGACGCGCGTTTCCTCAGCGCCAGCGCCGCATGGTTCAAACGACTGGGACAGGAACTGGCTCCGCTGCAATCCACCCGTGGCGGTCCCATCCTGATGATGCAGGTGGAGAACGAATACGGTTACGTGGGTAACGATCGCGATTACATGGCTGCCATCCGCCAGCAGATGCTCGATGCCGGCTTCGATGTCCCCTTCTTCATGTCGAACGGACCGGGCCCCACCTGGATGAGTCGCGGCACACTGCCCGGCATGCTTTCGGTCATCAACTTCACCGGCGACGCCACGAAAACCGAGCGCGCCTTCAGGCGGTCGGCAGCACAGATGGAAGGTATGCCGAAGATGGCTGGCGAATACTGGAGTGGCTGGTACGACCGCTGGGGCGAGGAGCACAAAACGCGCTCGACCGAAGAAGTCGCCGGCTCGCTCGGCTGGATGCTCGACCACGACATCTCATTCAACCTGTACATGGTGGACGGCGGGACCAACTTCGGCTGGATGAACGGCGCCAACAACGACGATGCGCATTACCTGCCCGTCACCACGAGTTACGACTACGACTCGCCCATCGATGAAGCGGGCAGGCTCACGCCCAAATACGATGCGCTGCGCAAGGTGATCGCCGCGCATCTGCCCAAGGGTGAGCATCTGCCGAAGCCGCCGGCTTCGTCGCCCACGACCGCCACGGCGCGCGTCGAACTGCGTGAGTCGGTCGGCCTGCTCGATGCCCTGCCGACGCTTTCGGCTCAGCCCAGGACCTCAGTGACACCGCAGGGGATGGAAAGCTTCGGGCAGAACTACGGCCTGATCCTCTACCGCAAGAAGCTCGACAAAGACGCAAAGGGCAAGCTGGACGTGAACGATGTCCACGACTACGCCACCGTGCTGACGGACGGCCATGCGATCGGAACGCTGGACCGGCGCAAGGACGAACACAGCCTGCCCGTCGACCTGAAGAAAGGCAGCACACTCGACCTGATCGTCGAGAACATGGGCCGTATCAACATCGGCCCCGGCATGGAGGACGACTACAAGGGGATCACGTTCTCGATCCAGCTGGCTGGAGAGGATCTGACGCAGTGGACGGGCTATCCGCTGCCGCTGAACGATCTTTCCGGCCTGAAGTACGGCTCGGGTGCGGCTCCCGGTGGCCCGGCGTTCTGGCATGGCACGCTCGAGGTTCCCACCGTGGCCGGCACGTTCCTCGACATGCGCGGCTGGCATAAGGGCAACGTCTGGATCAACGGGCACCATCTGGGCCGCTTCTGGGAAATCGGGCCGCAGCAGTCCTTGTACGTCCCGGCATCATGGCTGCACAAGGGCAGGAACGACGTGGTCGTCCTCGAGATGCAGGGCGGCGGTTCGCACAGCATCGCAGGCATGGCGAACCCGGTTTTCTCTACCAAACCAGCACCGTGAGAAGGTTCTTTACCGAATATGTGTAGGCCAGCGCTGACAGACGGACGTCCGAATACCGCTTATTGTTCATCCGCGCACGGCCCTCCCGGAGCCGTGTGTCACGCAACACGTCACTGACCGCCCCCCACTTGGTCAGTGATTTTGAGCGGCGCTCGATGCGCCGCTTTTTTTATCTCCGGCTTCCGCCACCGTCTCGTTCCATGAAGCCTTCAGCGAAGCGTCGGCGAAGTTCTTCGTCGCCAGGATACGGGCGTAGTAAGGACCGGCGCGTGGTGCATCGAAGGTGCAGCGAGCGGCACCGTCGGTCAGCGCCGCATGGCAGTCATAGCTGCTATCGGTGGGTACCGATCCGAACTTCACGTAGAGCTCGGCCAACCCCGCCGGCCCCGTCAATTCGATGTCCAGGTGAGACGCGCCCAGCGGCGGACGAGCGAAGTAATGCAGCTCGTAGGTCGCGACGGCCGACAGACCCGGTCGCGCCGTTCCGTTGCGCAACTCCGGCGGGAAAGGCATGACGCGAACCGGTAACGTCCGGTCGAACGTCTTGCCCTCGCCATCCGCGATGGTCTCGCGCACCTCGTAGACGCCGACGCGCGAATACGCGTGGATGGGCGCGGCGGCCACGGACGTTGCGCCGTCGCCGAAGTCCCATGTCCGATTCAGGACCGTGCCCTCGGATTCATCGGTGAAGGAGGCCGTCAGCCCCTCCGCCACGACCGAGAAGGCCACGGGTCCGCCATAAGGCTTGGGCTGCGGCGCCACCTCGGCCGCCGGCATCGTCGTAATTCCCGTCACTTCCGGGGGCACAGAGGCCTCCTTTCCCACGTTTCCGCAGGCGGAAATCGCGACGAGTGCCCCCAGAACGAAGCCTGACCGGCCGCCCATCCGTGCGTTGCTGTCCATTCGCCCCTCCCCTCGGCCGTCTCCGGCCGGATCATCGGTATAACCCACTCGCGCCACCTCGGCCTGCCCGCTGCCGATTCGGCGTGACGCTAGCGCGGCAGACCGGAAGAAGGCGTCAACAGCGGTTTTTCCCTCGAAGATCCCCGGCGACGCCGACAGGCGTCGTCGCCACGAGTCGCCGCGCATGGAGGTCGCTCCTACGCATGTCGTGCTCGTTTATCACAAGGGCTCGGGGGGAACCGTCGAAGATAAACGCCGGCGGCGCAGCAGGAAGAGCACGGCGCCCAGTGGAAACGAGATTCCGATGACCCATGGGTCGTAGCCGTCTCTGAACGCGGAAGCGCTGAAGAACTGGAAAGACAACGGATAGAGACGGATGTCACCGGTGGCCCAGTTCATCCGGAGCGTCATCGCGCCAACCAGGGTAAAGACGGCCCAGGTCCGCTTCCAGCGAAATTTTGGCGTACGCACGCAGATGACGAAAACAACCAGGCAGAACAACGGAAGCACGATAGCCAGAAACAGCATCGCCAGTTGTGCCGGCCCTTTCCCCGTCAACGTGAACGCACCGGCTCGCTCCTGCTCAGCCGTGATCATCCACGCATGCAAGCCGACCACCGCGGTCTTGCCGTCACGGGTCATCAGAGTCGCCGTAGCGAGCATGCGCCGCTCGGCGAATCGATACTCGTAGGTGATGTCGTAGCGGGTCTGTCCATCCCGCGAGAAGAACTTCGACCCGACCAGCTTGCTCTCATCCGGCTCGCCTTTCGGCAGCTGATCCGTCATCCGGGTCAGCGCATTGTCGCTCGCCTGATCGCGGAAGGCCGGGTCCATCTCGGCACGCAATGCGTCATTGCGTCCCGCGTGCCAGTCGTCCAGCGCTTTCTTCGCCATTTCAGACTGCGGGTGGGGCGCGAACTTCGCGACCAACGCATCCTGATTGCATCCCACCATGCACAGCGCCAGCAGCGCGGCGCCCATCCAACGCATCATCCGAACCATGTCGTCCCCGTCCTGAGTCCCTGATGGCGGAGAGTATTCGCACGAAGGACGCCGGGCGCAAGCCGCCGGTTCAGCGGAAGCCGCGCATCCCGAGTACGGAAGCCTCCGCCTGCACACGCCTCGATGCATCGGCTACTTCAATACTGACCACTGTCTTACCGATGGGCGCGAGCGCGATGCCCGCGAGCTTCAGGTGCTGGATGGCAAACGGAATGCCGATGATCGTGACGAAGCAGGCAATCGCGGACATCACATGTCCGATGGCCAGCCAGACGCCGGCGAACAGAAACCAGATGATGTTGCCGATCGTGCCGAGGCCGCTGGTGCCGATGTCGCCGCGCCCAGTGAGGTCACGCCGGTTGACCGCCTCCTTGCCGAACGGGAAGAAGGCGAACGTTCCGATGACGAAACACGCACGCGCCCAGGGAATGCCGACGATGGTGATGAATGCGATCAGGCCGGCCAGCCACCAGCCCAGCCCCATGACGAAGCCGCCGAGGATGAACCAGAGAAAGTTGAAGATGGTGCGCATGTCGTCTTCCTTGTGAATGTACGGGAGTAACCTAGGACGTGGGCCGAGGGTGAGCAAGTGTCACTCGTCATAGCCCGCGTGCCTCGCGACGGTCAAAGCCACTCGCACGCCTCACCGGGCGCAACCCAGCCCGGCATCCGGAAGCCGGTGTCGGTCACTTCGCCGGGGACATGGCATCGATCCACGCAACGACCTGCACCCAATGTCGCCCGACAGCATATTTCCGAAACGAGGCGGGTCCACCGTTCATGGCCGAAAGGTCCGTACCTTTTTCAAGGAGGAGCATGGCGATATTTTCGCGGTCGACGCCACCAAGTGCGGGCAGCCCATAACGTCCCGGCGTCGATGGGGCGATGCCGACCGAGAGTGCATACCGCACCATGCCGATGCCCCCGGCACTCGCCGCGATGTGCAGCAGCGTATTGCCATCGGCTGCCGCGGCCCTGGGATCGCAACCGCGCTCGACGAGCCAGCGCGCAATCGCTTCACCCTGCCAGCGCCGCTTGTCGGTACTGAAGTGGTTGAGCAGCAATGTCACAGGCACTCGCCGTGCCTCCGCGTCGTGATCCGCGTCGTCACTGAAGGTCAGCGAGGGATGCGGCTCGGTCGCATGCTCTTCCCAGATGCGTTTGACGGACGCGAGGTCGCCACTGCGGATCGCGGCGCGAAACGCACTGTCGATCTTCGCCTGATCCCGTCGCCCTGCCGTGTCCAGAAGACCCCGGGCGATCAATGGATCCACCAGAGTGATTCGGCCGTAACGCAAGGCCTCCTCCAGCAAGGAACCCAGATACGGTCGAAAACCAAGCGTTTCGTCGGGAAGCGTATGCGTGACCGGCGCACCGAGTTCGATCATGCGACGCATGGCTGCGTCATCATGCGATCCCTCATTGGACACGGCTCGAAAAAGGATCTCTCCGGCCTCGGCTGAGTCGAAACGGAAGCCCTCCGCCGCCATCGTCGTGACCGCTTCCTGGGAGAGATGAATCCACCTGTCCGCCCTCCCGACCTCGTCGATGGCGCGCTCGAACTCGACCACTTCCGGCGGCATGCCCACGTAACTCCCCAGAAAGTCCTCGACCGTATGAACGTCGTGACCCACGGCGATCGTGACCTTATAGACCGGAAGGTCGGTCACCGGTGCATGATAGACCGGTCGTAACGACCACAGGTTCGTCGTTTCGATGCGGCGCACGAGCGCGGCCGCGGCGGCAGGTGACACGCGATACGCGTGGCGCCCAGAGACGTCGGCGTAATCGGCGCCTTCGTAGATGACGCTTCCATCACCCCGGACTTCGATCCGATAGGAAGGGCACGCGCCATAGCACTGCCCACGCGACAGCGACATTCGAATGTCCGCGAGTGGCGCTTTCGGAGCCGGAACGCGACGGGCAGGACGTTCCACCTCGGCCACCGTCTCCGAAACGATGGCGGTCACCGGTGCACCATCGACTTCGAAGGGCGCATACCGCCAGTGGGCCAGTCGCCCCAGGAGCGCGCGCCGGGAAACCGCCATCGGCGATTCGCCATCCAGATTCGCTCCCGTACTGAAGCAAGTTACGCGCCCTTCCGTGTCTATCCGGAGCAACAGATCAAATCCCCATCGCTCCGCTTTCGTGTCGAAGGGATAGTCGATCAGGGGCGCGGGAAACCTGCGATGGGATGCAGTGTCTGACTCATCGACTGGGTGGCCAAGCAGTTGCTCGGGCGAACACGGACCAGGCGCCGCGGCCCTGACCGTGGCCGACATGAAAAGGAAACTCAGAACCGCCGCGTACCGCATACGTCCGTGCATTCGTTGTTCTCCCGCGCCGCGCGTGGCGCACCTGCCGATCTTCGCACGATCCTGCGAGCATGCGCAGGCCACGCTTGCACGGTTTTACGGCCAGGTGCTAGCATTTTCCCCGCTACCCCGTCGGGCGTAGCCGTAAGCGTTTACGTCAACCAACGCGCATATCTGGACAGACCGGCTCCCCGTGAGCGGCTGTTCGCTGCGCGGAGTGTGTGACGTGAATATGTTTACCCAACGCTTCACCGGGAACCTCTCGTTCCTGTCTGTTGTAAAGCGGCCGGCATCGATCGCCCTGCTTCTTTTCCTTCTCGTTGGATTCGCCGATGGCGCCATGCTGCCGTTCTTCGCCTTATGGGCGCAGGGCGAAGCCAGTATTCCCGTGGCGTGGATCGGCGTGCTCTTCGGCTGCTACGCGGGCGGAGAGATTCTCGCGACACCTTTTATCGGCGGCATCGCCGACCGTATAGGGCGACGGCCTGTACTGCTTTGCTCGACACTGGGCGTCGGACTTGGATTTGCGATGCTTTATTTTTCGCATGGGGTTTTCCAGGCCGCGTGTGTCCTGCTCTTCATCGGCGTAAGCGAGAGCGTCCTGCATCCGACGATTGCCACCGTTATCGCGGACACCATTCCCGGCGAGAAAACACGTTCCTACTTCTCCCTGGCGCGCGTGATGTCGAACATCGGGCGCGCCGCCGGCCCGGCCATCGGGGCCGTTCTGGTCCTGCATTCCCTCGGAACCGTGTTTCTCGGATCCGCAGTTGCCCTGTTCGCGTGCGCCTGCCTTGTCGCCCTGGCGTTGCCGGAGACGCGCCGCGCCGGTTCGTTGGCGGACGATGACGATAACGATGAAGAGGGGCTCGCCTCGCTGCTTCCCGCTTTCCGCGATCGTCGCCTCGCCGGTCTGCTGGCCTGGGTCGTCCTGTTGGAGATGTCGAGCAGCTGGATCGAGGCCGTGCTTCCTCTCTATGCGCACGGCGCGCACACGCTGACGCCATCCGGTGTCGGCAGCCTGTTCACCTATGGCGCGCTGCTCGTAGTCGTCTTCCAGTTTCCGCTTACCCGCATGACGCGGAACGCGTCGGAATCGACACTGATCGTCGCCAGTGGCGTCGTGCTGACGATGGCGTTCGTGGCGCTCATGCTGTCGTCCGGTTTGACCACACTGATCGTCGCGATGACCGGCTTCGCTTTCGCCGACATGTTATTCGGGCCGCTCGTTCCCGCCGCGGTCAATGCCATGGCCCAGGACGGCAACCGTGCGACCTACATGGCCGCTGTGTCGGTTGCGAACGACATCAAGGACACCGTCGGGCCCGCGACCGGCACCGCGCTGTTTGCTGCCGGGGTGCATGTGCCCTGGGTGGGAGGGATGGTGATCGCGGCGCTGGCGGCGTGGGGACTTGCTTCATCGATGAGACGCTCCCGGGGTCAAGACCGTCGTATCCCATAGCGATCCCTCGCCCGCTCGAGCGCCCCGTCGATTCCCTCCCGACGCCATCGTGCACAGACCAGGGCATAGGTGTGGACGAGCAGACCGGTCAGCGCTCCCACGCACAGAGCGAGAAACGCGAGATCAATCCAGCGGTCCAGTTCGATCGCCCACTGCGGTGGGTGGGCGTGACGTGCGATTACGTGAAGGGTGCCGGGATGCACAGAAGAGACCTGCCCTGCTTCGCCACCCCGATAGTGGGCCGCGACGCCCGGCATGGTTACGCGAATCCGGCCACCCGCCCGTCCCTGCCACCCCGCGATTCGTCCCCGGACCGGCGATATTCATCCCAACAGGCGCGACAGCACGGGCCACGCGGCGCACGATCGACGGCAACCAAAGGAGACCGACCATGGACCGCCGCACCCTGCTGAAGACCGCTCTCATCCTGCCCCTGCTGCCCCTCGCGGCCAAGGTGGACGCCTTCGTCACCGGCGGCGGTCGCTGGCTGAAACCCGGAGCATCCGGCTGGCCGACCGATGCCGACTGGGACGCGCTGAACCGGCAGGTGGGTGGCCGTCTCTCGATTCCGAAGAACCCGTTGCTGGACCCTGCTACCCGTGAGGACGCACTCGCTCACATCGGCAACCAATTCTACGTCGGCGATCAGCCGGGCCTTACGCAGACCGGCGCCTATTACCGGGCATGGACGTCGACGCCCAGCGCCCGTGTGCTGGCAGCCGAGAGCGCCGAGGACATCGCCACGGCCATCGCCTGGGCACGTCGACGCCGGGTGCGCCTGGTCGTTCGTGGCGGCGGTCACAGCTACCTCGGCGCGTCCAACGCACCGGACTCCCTGCTCATCTGGACTCGCCGGATGAACACCGTCGAGATGGTCGACAGCTTCGTGCCCAAGGGGGCCGCTTCCGGATCTATCGGCGTACCCGCGGCCCACGTCGGTGCGGGCGCCATGTGGATCGACGCGTACCACGCGGTAACCACGGTAGGCGGTCGCTACATCCAGGGCGGCGGCTGCACGACCGTCGGGTGCGCCGGTTTCACCAACGGCGGCGGCTTTGGCAGTCTCTCGAAGGGCTTCGGCACCGGTGCGTCAAACCTGCTGGAGGCGGAGGTCGTCACGGCGGACGGAAAGATCCGCATCGTCAACGCTTTCCAGGATCCCGAGCTGTTCTGGGCATTGAAAGGCGGTGGCGGTGGCAGCTTCGGCGTCATCACCCGCCTCACCTTCCGCACGCACGATTTGCCCGAACAGATCGGCGGGGTCCACGGACGCATCGAGGCGGATAGCGATGCGAGCTTCGTCGCGCTCGTCGCGCAGGTACTTCGACACTTTCGCGAGAACCTCTGCAATCCCCACTGGGGTGAGCAGATCGAATTCCATGGCGACCGCCACATCGATCTCTCGATGTTGTTCCAGGGACTCAGCGAAGACGAGGCGAAGGCGGCGTGGCAACCGTTCCTGGAGTGGGTTGCGGGCCGACCGGCTTACACGTGGGTAAAGCCGTTCTGGCTGAAGGCGATGCCGGCGCGGCACTTCTGGGACCTCGCTTTCTACCAGAAGTACGGCCTGACCTTCGCTGTGCCGGACGACAGGCCGGGCGCGCCCGCTCATCACATGATGTGGGCGGGCGATAAGGAACAGGTGGGAACGTACATCCATGCGTATACGTCGGCATGGCTGCCTTCGCGTCTGCTTCAGGACAATCAGGTGGAGACACTGGCCACGGCGATCGTCGAGGCATCACGCGAGCTGGGCTTCTCGCTGCATTTCAACAAGGGGTTGTTCGGTGCTTCCGCGGAGACGCTGGCGCAGGCACGCGACACTGCGATGAATCCCGACGTGCTGGACGCCTTCGCCCTGGCCATCATTGCGAACGGTGGTCCGGCGGTCTTCGAGGGGCTGCCCGGCATGCATCGGGACGATGCGAAGGCGCAGCAAGGTGAAGACGCGACGCGGAAATCGTATGCGCGCCTGACGCGCGTCGCGCCGGGTGCGGGCGCGTATTTTTCCGAAAGTGATTTCTTCCAGAAGGACTATAAGAAAGCGTACTGGGGGACGAACGTACCTCGACTCGCGGCGGCCAAGCGGAAGTACGATCCCGAAGGGATATTCGCGGTGAGAAACGGGATCGGCTGAGGCAGGTGCTATCCCGCCGCGCGCGGATCAGTCGCCTCACGAGTTCCGCGCAATTCGCACGCGAGCTCATGCGTGTGCGCTTACCGCCATTCGAGCAAGGCGCTTAGGCGCCCATCAAAAATGGGTCGATTACCGGAGTACTGTCCTAGCTGACCTGAACCGATGGCGTCGAGAACCATCGGTCAAAATCGCCGTCTTTATAAAGCGATGCAGACTCAATCTCGGAGGCTGGGATCACCTTCAGCCATTCTGTAGCATCGAAGGATTGAAGTGCACCGTACCGAGCCAGATTTTCCACGAGATCGGTACGCTCCCGAATCAATTGGCGACCATAATTCTTCACCCCCGCGATAGTCGGCTCATCCGGGGATGCCTCCGACATCGACCTCACCGCCCTCAGCACGCGCACGAGTCTGGCTATGTCTCTGATCTCACTATCCAACGACGCTTTTCGATCAAACGCGCGCTTTAATGAGAATGCCCTGTATTCCGTTCGAGTCTCCGGCAAGAACTTCAGCGAATCTTTGTCTCGTGTTATGGAGAACGCCGGAATTAACTGGATGTGCACCATAGCGGATTCATGCACCCCACGAATTCCGGAGATCAGACCGCAGTAGACCTTCCTCGATTTGAGGCAAATCATGACGAGTGAGTCATCAGAGACAGCACGGCGAACCAGCTCATCGAGAGCGGTGACGTGCTCGGACATCTCGCGCCAGTAAGTCCACACGCTTACACGCCTGCTATCAGCTGGTGCCTTAAGGCGTTTCCGCCACCACAAGTACCCATTCGCCGCATGCCCAAAAAACGCTGCGAGCATGATCGCCCCGAGGAACGTCATGCTGTAGGGAACGGGAATTGCCTGGTGGAACCAGTCCATCAATTCGCGAAACGGGCCCTCTGAGGGAAGGTGTCGCCGTAGCGACGCGGCTATGGCAAACGCGATGCAGCCGATGCTGAAGCCTGCGATCACGCATGAGAAAAACAGCCGCTGTCCATCTGCGCGCGCCAGTCGAAAGCGCGTTCGATAGAAAATTGAGTTAAAAATGAAACCCGCCGCGAGCAGCGGCAAAATCCCTACTAGTGAAGCGCCACTAGATGTGCCCAAGTTCGCGCTTCCCTGTGAAAAACTTGCCGCCGATATAAATGCCTACTTTTTTCGGAGACGCTCTATCGATTGCATCGCCTTTTTGCCCTCAGCCTCTGAGGTGTACAGGCCAGCATTGCCACGCACGTACAGGGCATCGCCCGAGACACGCATGGCCCGATCGCGTGCGGTGGCGACCTCTTCTCGCGCGAAACTCTGAGCAAGTTTGACCAAGCTATCGACTCGCTGCTGGGTGCTCAACCCGAGACCAGCCTTCGACTGAGAGTCGAGTAACTTGAGTGTCGCTTTCTTAAACGTTTTGAACGTCGCCATCGATGCTCCTCCCAGCGACACTTTGCGCGCCGCCACTTGGTATTCAATAGGCTGGGGGCTCCACCGGCAGCAAGGATTCTCTGACAGTACCGTCGCCGCATAGAAAAAAGGCGCTGACCAGAGTCAGCGCCTTTTTAGAAAACTGGTAGCGGGGGTAGGATTCGAACCTACGACCTTCGGGTTATGAGCCCGACGAGCTGCCAGACTGCTCCACCCCGCATCAGAGTCAGCAAGTATACGGACATGGCCGGATTCTTGCAAGCGTTCTGCAACAAATAATCGGGAAAGTTCGCATCGACGTCCATTCAGGGCCGTCACCCCGCCCTGATTCGCCAGCCTCCCCGCCCGATACGCCACGATGGTCCCAGCCATGGGACCCGATCCTGTGGGAGAAAGACGCATAAAAAAGGCGCGGACCGAGGTCCGCGCCTTTTCCGTCATTCATCGGGCGACGTCAGCCTCAGCTGGCGAACGCCTTCTGGCACCAGGCCAGCAGCGGCGACCAGGTGAAGCCCAGCACGAGCAGCGCGAGCGCGTTGATCGAGAGTACCCAGCGCGACGGCGCGTCGGCGACGGCACGCACGTCGGTGCCTTCCACCGGTGCGTCGAAGTACATGATCTTCACCACGCGCAGGTAGTAGTACAGACCGATGATCGCGAACACGGCGCCGACCAGGGCCAGCCAGAGGAAGCCCGCGTCGACGGCAGCCTTCAGCACCAGCAGCTTGCCGAAGAAACCGAACAGCGGCGGCACGCCCGCCAGCGAGAACATCACCAGAAGCATGAGGAACGCATACCACGGCGAACGCTGATTGAGCCCCTTGAGGTCGTCGATCTCTTCGCACTCGAAGCCCGAACGCGACAGAACGATGATCATGCCGAAGGCCGCGGCGCTGGTGAGCGCATAGCTGACCGCATAGAACATCGAGGCCGAGTAGCCTTCCGGGCCGGCGTTGACCAGACCTAGCAGCAGGTAGCCCATGTGCGAGATGGTCGAATAGGCCAGCAGGCGCTTGAGGTTGGTCTGCACGATGGCGACGAGGTTACCGATCGCCAGCGAAAGCACCGCCAGCGTCGCCAGCATCATCTGCCACTGCGGCGCCAGGCCGGTCGCGCCACCGGCGATATCGCCCATGCCGGTGGACAGCAGACGATAGGCCATACCGAACGCCGCCAGCTTCTGCGCCGAACCGATGAAGATCGTCACGGCGGTCGGCGAACCCTGGTACACGTCCGGGATCCACATGTGGAACGGAGCCGCGCCCAGCTTGAAGCCGATGCCGACGATCATGAAGACCAGGCCGAACAGCAGCAGCGTCTTCCACTCGGTGTTGACGATGGCGGCGTGGATCGTATGCAGGTCGAGGCTGTGGGTCGCACCGTAGACCATCGACATGCCGTACAGCAGCATGCCCGAGGCCAGCGCACCCAGCACGAAGTACTTGATCGCCGCTTCCGACGACAGCTGCGAATCGCGGTTCAGCGCGACCAGCGCATACGACGAGAGCGTCAGCAGTTCGAGACCGAGGTACACCGTCACCAGGCTACCGGCGGACACCAGGAACATGATGCCCACCGTGGCGAAGATGGTCAGCGTGTAAAACTCGCCGAACGGAATCGCCCGTGCCTTAAGGTAAGGACGCGCATAGACGAAGATCACCGCGGTGATCAGCAGCGAAAACACCTTCAGCACTTCGGCCACGCCGTCGCGGATGAACATGCCGCTGAAGGCGGTGATGCTGGTGTCCGGCTGGCCGCTGACGACGAGGTACGCGCCGATCACCAGGACGAGGATGGAAAGCCAGTGGACTGCGCCCTTCTGTGCCGGCGAGAGCCACGCGTCCATGAGAAGCAGGACGCAGGCCGCCAGCACGAGGTAAACCTCGGGAAGCAGGATCAGGATGTCGTTGATACCAGGCATGGATAGTTCCCGCTCAGACTTTGGTGATGGCCAGCTGCTCGACGATCCGAGCAACCGAGGCATCCATCAGGTGGACCAGCGGCTCCGGCCAGATACCGAAGACCAGCACACCGGCGGCGAACGCGCTCAGCATGAAGATCTCGCGACCGTTGACGTCCGTCAGTTCCGCGACGTGCTTGTTCTTGACGTCGCCCCAGAGGACGCGCTTGACCATCCACAGCGTGTAGGCCGCTCCGATGATCAGCGTGAACGCGGCGAACAGCGCGATCCACGGGTTGGCACTGAACGAGGCCAGGATGACCATGAACTCGCCGACGAAACCGCTGGTGCCCGGCAGGCCGCTGTTGGCCATGGCGAACAGCACGTAGAACGGGGCGAAGATCGGCATCACGTTGATGACGCCGCCGTAGTCCTTGATCTGGCGGGTATGCATACGGTCGTACAGCACGCCGATGCAGCTGAACATCGCGCCGGAGATGAAGCCGTGCGAAATCATCTGGACCATGGCGCCCTGCATGCCCAGGCGCGCGGCCTCGACATTGTTCGACTCACGCACCAGCAGGAAGGCGATGAAGATACCAAGAGTGACGAAACCCATGTGGGCGATCGACGAGTACGCCACCAGCTTCTTCATGTCCTGCTGCACGAGCGCGATGTAGCCGATGTAGCAGACCGCGATCAGGCTGAGGACGATGACCAGCCAGGCGAAGTGATGCGACGCGTCCGGCACCATCGGCAGGCTGAAGCGGAGGAAGCCGTAGCCACCGATCTTCAGCATGACCGCCGCCAGCACCACCGAACCGCCGGTAGGTGCTTCGACGTGGGCATCGGGCAGCCAGGTGTGTACCGGCACCATCGGCACCTTGATGGCGAAGCCCAGCAGGAAGGCGAAGAACAGCCAGCTCTGCTCGGCCATCGTCAGGTGCACGTTGGCCATGTCGGCCATGGCGAAGCTGCCGCCGGTCTTGTGATACAGGTAGATCAGGCCGATCAGCATGAAGATCGAGCCGAAGAACGTGTAGATGAAGAACTTCAGCGTGGCATATACACGGCGCGGACCACCCCAGATACCGATGAGGATGAACATCGGGATCAGCATGGCTTCGAAGAACACGTAGAACAGCAACGCGTCCGTCGCGCAGAACACGCCGATCATCATGCCTTCGAGGATCAGCATGGCCGCCATGTACTGGTGCGGCTTGTTCTGGATGACTTCCCAGGCTCCCACGATCACGAGGATCTGGGTGAAGGTGGTCAGCACGATGAGCGCGACGGAAATACCGTCGACGGCCAGCGAGTAGTTGATGCCCAGTGACGGAATCCAGCTGAACGATTCGTTGAGCTGAAGCGTACCGGTGGAGGCATCGTAGGCAGGCAGGAGGGCAAGGCTGGCGGCGAAGGTGGCAACCGCGACCAGCAGCGAGATCCAGCGGGCGAGACCCGGACGACCGGCGCCGGCCAACAGCACCGGAATGGCGCCGACGACCGGGAGCCAGATCAGCAGGCTGAGCAAGTGATTCGACATATAGCTCGTTTCCCTTATTGCCCGATCAGCCAGTACCCGCCGAGGAGCAGGATAAGACCGAGGATCATGGCGAACGCGTAGTGGAAGAGGAATCCGGATTGCAGGCGACGGGTGCCGCTCGCGATGCGCTGTACGAGGCCGGCCGAGCCGTTGACGATGGCGCCGTCGATGATGGCGGTATCGCCCACCTTCGAAAGACCTTCGCCCAGCTTGACGCCGCCCTTCGCGAACACCGCGAAGTAGAGTTCATCGATCCAGTACTTGTGGTCGAGCAGGTTGAACACCGGCTTCAACGCGTTCTTCGCCTTGTCGGCGACGGACGGGTTGAACAGGTAGACGTAGGTGGCGACCACGAAGCCCGCGAACGCGATCCAGAACGGCGGCTGCAGGAACCCATGCAGGCCGGCCGCCAGCGCACCGTGGAACTCGTGACCGAGTTCGCCGAGCACGTTGTTGGCTTCGTTGACGTGGATCGCCTTGCCGAACCAGTCGCCGAACAGCATCGGACCGACCGTGAAAGCACCGATCAGGATGGACGGAATGGCCAGGAGCACCAGCGGTACGGTGACGACCCACGGCGACTCGTGCGGTGCATGCTCGAGAACGCCCGGCGTGTGATGGCCGTGATCGTCGTGCGCGTCGTCGTGGTGGTCGGCATGGGCGTCATGACCGTGGCCATGCGCCTTGTGCTCGACGGTGAAGCGCTCCTTGCCATGGAAGGTCATGTACAGCAGGCGGAAGCTGTACAGCGAGGTCACGAAGACGCCGCCCATCACGCAGAAGTAAGCGTACGTCGCGCCCCAGCGATGCGACTCGCCGACGGCCTCGATGATCGCGTCCTTCGAATAGAAGCCCGAGAAGAACGGCGTACCGGCCAGGGCCAGCGAGCCGATCCACATCGTGATCCACGTCACCGGCATGTACTTGCGCAGGCCGCCCATGTAGCGCATGTCCTGCTCATGGTGCATGCCCATGATCACCGAACCCGCGCCGAGGAACAGCAGCGCCTTGAAGAAGGCGTGGGTCATCAGGTGGAACACGGCGCCGCTATAGGCGGACACGCCGAGCGCGACGGTCATGTAGCCGAGCTGCGAGAGCGTCGAGTACGCGATAACGCGCTTGATGTCGTTCTGCACGATACCGATCAGGCCGGTGAAGAAGGCCGTGGTCGAACCGATCACCAGGATGAAGGAAAGCGCACCCTCGGTCAGTTCGAAGATCGGCGACATGCGCGCGACCATGAAGATACCGGCGGTCACCATCGTCGCCGCATGGATCAGCGCGGAGATGGGGGTCGGGCCTTCCATCGAGTCCGGCAGCCACACGTGCAGCGGCACCTGGGCCGACTTGCCCATGGCACCGATGAACAGCAGGATGCCGATCACGGTCGCGGCGTCCCATGCATGGTTCTGCGTGATCTGCAGCGTCTTGCCGACCAGCTCGGGAGCGTGGTCGAAGGCGGTCTGGTAGTCCAGCGTCCCCATGAAGTACAGGATGGCCGAGATACCGAGCAGGAAACCAAAGTCACCCACGCGGTTGACCAGGAATGCCTTGAGGTTCGCGAAGATCGCGGTCGGACGCTTGTACCAGAAGCCGATCAGCAGGTACGACACCAGGCCCACCGCTTCCCAGCCGAAGAACAGCTGCATGAAGTTGTTGCTCATGACGAGCATCAGCATCGAGAAGGTGAACAGGGAGATGTAGCTGAAGAAGCGCGTATAGCCCGGGTCTTCTTCCATGTAGCCGATGGTGTACAGATGCACCAGCAGCGACACGAAGGTCACCACCACCATCATCATGGCGGTGAGACGGTCGACCATGAAGCCGACCGACGCGTGGTACTTGCCGATCTCGAACCAGGTGTAGATGTCCTGGTTGAAGTTCTGCGCACCGGCGAAGACCAGCTGGTAAAGCACGTAGAACGAAAGGGCGCAGGAGATGCCGACACCGAGGATGGTCGCGGTGTGCGCCCCTGCCCGGCCGATCACCCGACCGAACAGGCCGGCCAGGATCGAGCCCACCAGCGGCGCCAGTGCGATCGTCAGCAGGATTGAAAGCGAGAGACTCATCGGATCAACCCTTCATGCTGTCGATTTCGGCGACATTGATCGTGCTGCGGTTACGGAACAGCAGGACCAGGATCGCCAGGCCGATGGCGGATTCCGCCGCGGCCACGGTGAGGATGAAGAACACGAAGACCTGGCCGCCGACATCGCCGAAAAAGCGCGAGAAGGCGACGAAGTTGGTGTTCACCGCCAGGAGCATGAGCTCGATCGCCATGAGCAGCACGATCACGTTCTTGCGGTTGATGAACAGTCCGGCGACCGCGATGCAGAAGAGGATCGCGCCGAGGACGATGTAATGGGAAAGCGTGATCACTTGGCGTTCTCCTGCGTCGGATCGACAACCGGGGCCGGAGCCGGGCTGACGGAAGCCATGGTTTCGCTGGCGACCTTGACCACGCGGACGCGGTCGGTGGCCTGGACCACCACCTGCTGCGAGGCGGTCTGATGCTTCACGCCCAGACGCTGGCGGAGGGTCAGGGCCACGGCGGCCACCACGCCCACGGTCAGGATCAGTGCGGCGATCTCGAACGGAAGCAGGAAGTCGGTGTACAGGGCCTTGCCCAGCCAGGCGACGTTGGACTCACCCGCCGGGTTGGGACCGAGCGTATGGGCGTGCATGGCCTTGACGCCGATCATCGCCAGCATTTCGACCAGCATGACCAGGGCGACGATGATGCCGACCGGCAGGTAGCGGATGAAGCCCTCGCGGACGACCTCCTGCTTGATGTCGAGCATCATGACGACGAAGAGGAACAGCACCATCACCGCGCCGACGTAGACGACGACGAGGGCGATGGCGAGGAACTCCGCTTCGGCCAGCAGCCAGACGCAGGCCATGCTGAAGAAGGTCAGCACCAGCGAGAGCACGGCATGGACCGAGTTCTTCACGGTAATGACCATCAGCGCGGCAATCACGGATATGCCGGCGAAGAGGTAGAAACAGATGAGTTGGAGCAGATCGGTATTCATCGCTTGTTCTCCGGGCGCCTCAGCGGTAAGCCGCGTCTTGCGCGCGGGCGGCAGCGATGTCCTGCTCGAAGCGGTCACCGATGGCCAGCAGCTGGCCCTTGGTCACCACGTTCTCGCCGCGATGTTCGAAGTGGTACTCGTGCACGTGCGTTTCGACGATGGAGTCGACCGGGCAGCTCTCTTCGCAGAAACCGCAGAAGATGCACTTGAACAGGTCGATGTCGTAACGCGTGGTTCGGCGCTGGCCGTCTTCCGGCCGCGGAGCCGAGTCGATCGTGATGGCCAGGGCCGGGCACACCGCCTCGCACAGCTTGCACGCGATGCAGCGCTCTTCACCGTTGGCGTAACGGCGCAGGGCGTGCAGGCCACGGAAGCGGTTCGACTTGGGGATGTGCTCGAACGGGTAGCGCATCGTGTACTTCGGGCTGAACATGTAGCGCATGGTCAGGCCCATGCCGGCGAACAGCTCGAGGAGCAGGAGGCTCTTCAGGTAATGGATAACGCGGGTCATGGCGATCAGGCTCCCGTGCCGAGGTGGACCCAGCCGAAATACTTCAAGCAGCCGGCGACGAGGACCCAGACGATGGTGATGGGGATGAAGACCTTCCAGCCGAGGCGCATGATCTGGTCATAGCGGTAGCGCGGGAAGCTCGCGCGGAACCACAGGAACAGGAAGGCGAAGATGAAGGCCTTGATGAACAGCCAGTGGAAACCGCCGTGGCCCAGGAGGCCCCACGATTCCGGGAACGGCGACAGCCAGCCACCCATGAAGAAGATAGAGGTCAGGAAGCTGACCAGGATCATGTTGGCGTATTCCGCGAGGAAGAACAGCGCGAACGGCGAGCCGGAGTATTCGACGTGGAAGCCCGCGACGATTTCCGATTCGCCTTCCGCCACGTCGAACGGTGCGCGGTTGGTTTCCGCCACGCCTGAGACGAAGTAGACGACGAACACCGGCAGCAGCGGCAGCCAGTACCAGGTGAAGAAGTTGCCCGCCTGCGCGTTGACGATAGCCGAGAGGTTCAGGCTACCGGTGAGCACCAGCACGCAGACGATCGACATGCCCATGGCCAGCTCGTACGAGATGACCTGAGCCGCCGCGCGCATGGCGCCGAGCATCGCGTAACGCGAGTTGGACGACCAGCCGGCGAGGATGATGCCGTACACGCCCATCGAGGTCATGGCCAGCAGGTAGAGCACGCCGGCGTTGACGTTGGCGAGCACGACTTCCGGACCGAACGGCACCACCGCCCACGCGGCGAGCGCCGGTACCAGCGCCAGCAGCGGCGCGAGGTAATAGAGCACACGGTTGGCGTTGGTCGGAAGGATGACTTCCTTCAGCAGCAGCTTGACGACGTCGGCGAAGGCCTGAAGCAGACCGGCGGGACCGACCTTGTTCGGCCCCATGCGGACGTGCATCCAGCCCAGCACCTTGCGCTCCCACCAGACGTACAGTGCGACGCCGATGACCAGCGGCAGCACGATCGCCAGGATGAAGAGGATCGGCAGCAACAGGTGGTCGAAGAGTTGATCGGCCATGGTTTACGCCTTGCTCACGGTAATGGCCGCGCCGTATGGGGGCAGCATGGCGGTTTCGGAATGCGCGGCTTCGATCCAGACGGCGCCGGCAGGCACCGCCGCGTCGAAAGCCACCGGCAGGACGACGTCGCCGATGCGCGCGTTGGCGCCATCGGAGAGACCGAGCTTGCCGGCCTCTTCCGCACCGATGCGGATGGCGGCGGGACGGTTCAGCGGATGCGCATTGAGCGCACCGGCACGGCGAAGCACGGCGTCGCCGCGATAGATCGGCGTGGTGGCCAGACGCGAGAGCGAGACGCCGTTGTTGCGCGAACCCAGCACCTGGCGGACTTCCGAAGCGCGTTCGGTGAACCCTTCACGCAGACCGGCGAGGTCGTCGAACTCGAAGCCCGCCACGTTGAGCATCCCGCCCAGCGCGCGCAGCACCTTCCAGCCCGGACGGGCGTCGCCCGGTGCCTTCGCACCGGCGACGACGGTCTGCGCCGTACCTTCGACGTTGACCAGGGTCGCGTCGATTTCCGGCGTCAGACCGATCGGCAGGATCACGTCCGCCGAGTCCTTCAGGGCGTTGCTGGCGTATGCCGCGAAGGCCACGACCGTCTGCGCCGAATGCATCGCTCGCTGCGCGAGTGCGCCATCGGCGAAATCGTGCGGCGGCTCGACGTTGTACAGGATGTAACCCTTACGGGCCTGGGCGAGCATGCCGCGCGCGTCCAGACCGCCAGCGGTCGGCAGGACGCCGACCGACGACAGGCCCAGCGCGTTGGCGCCGACCGGGATTTCGTTGAAGGCCGCACCGGCCGCCTGCGCGATGAAGCGAGCGATGGCACGCAGCCACGAGGCTTCCGGATGGGTGACCGCGGCGTGGCCGAAGATGACCACCGCGTTCTCGCCGAGCGCCTTGAAGGCGTCGCGGTGCGCGTCGGTCGTCTCCACGCCGTTCAGCGCGGACGCCAGCGACTCCGGCACCGAAGCGCCGTTCTCGCCGGCCGCCTTGGCCAGGATCAGCAGTTCGTTCACCAGCGCGTGCGGCGCGGCGACCGATTCACCGGCCAGCGGGTAGTTGAAGTTGAAGTGGGCCGGATTGACCGCGTACACCCTGGCGCCCTTCTTAACCGCCTGACGCAGGCGATGGTTGAGGAGCGGCACTTCGTGGCGCAGGTCCGAACCGACCAGCAGCGCGGCCTTGACCTTGTCGATCGAAGCGATCGGCGAGGCGAACGGCTTCGAGAACGCATTATCCGCGAAGTCGAGCTGACGCAGGCGGTGATCGACGTGGGCACTGCCCAGACCGCGTGCGAGACGGACGATCAGCTCGCCCTCCTCGTTCGACGTGGCGCCGTTGACCAGCACGCCGAGCTCGGCGCCGGAGATGCTCCTGAGCGCTTCGGCGGCGACAGCCAGCGCGTCGTCCCAGGTCGTCGCCGACCACTGGCCGTTGCGCTTGACCATCGGGGTCTTGACGCGGTCCGCCGCGTACAAGCCCTGATGGCTGTAACGGTCACGGTCCGAGAGCCAGCACTCGTTGATCGTCTCATTGTCGCGCGGCACGTTGCGCAGCACTTCGCCGCGGCGCGTATGCATCCACAGGTTGGAGCCGAGCGCATCGTGGTAGGCGATGGACGGACGCGCGATCAGCTCCCACGCGCGGGCCTGGAACTGGAACGGCTTGTTGGTAAGCGCGCCGACCGGGCAGACGTCGATGATGTTGCCCGACAGTTCGCTCTCGATGGTCTTACCGATGTAGGTGCCGATCTCGAGGTTTTCACCGCGGCTCATGCCACCCAGCTCGTACGTGCCGGCGATCTCGCTGGTGAAGCGGACGCAGCGCGTGCACTGGATGCAGCGGGTCATCTCGGTCGCGATCAGCGGGCCGATGTTTTCGTCGGCGACGGTGCGCTTGCGCTCGTTGTAACGCGACACCGAGCGGCCGTAACCCAGCGAGACGTCCTGCAGCTCGCACTCGCCGCCCTGATCGCAGATCGGGCAGTCGAGCGGATGGTTGATCAGCAGGAATTCCATCACGTTGCGCTGCGACTTCAGCGCCTTGTCCGAGCGCGTGAAGACCTTCATGCCCTCACCCACCGGCGTGGCGCAGGCAGGCGCGGGTTTCGGCATCTTCTCGATTTCCACCAGGCACATGCGGCAGTTGGCGGCGATCGGGAGCTTGCGGTGGTAGCAGAAGCGCGGGATGGCGATACCGACGGCGTCGGCCGCCTGGATGATCATCGACCCCTTGGCTACCTGCACCGGAACGCCGTCGATCTCGACGTTGACGAGGTCCGGCGCGGCATTGGCTACGGGCTGCGCACTCATGCAGCGACTCCAGTGGTGACCGTGTCAGCCGGACCGTCGACGATCGAACGGCCATGCTTCACGTAGTATTCGAATTCGTGCCAGAAGTGGAACAGGAAGCCCTGCACCGGCCACGCCGCGGCTTCGCCGAAGGCGCAGATGGTGTGACCTTCGATCTGACCGGCGATCGCCTTCAGGCGATGCAGGTCGTCTTCCGTGCCCTTGCCTTCGACGATGCGCGAGAGCACGCGGTGCATCCAGCCGGTGCCTTCGCGGCACGGGGTGCACTGACCGCACGACTCCGCCATGTAGAAACGCGAGATGCGGTGGCAGGCGCGGACCATGC
The DNA here is from genome assembly GCF_031455395.1 of Luteibacter sp. 1214. NCBI lineage: Bacteria > Pseudomonadati > Pseudomonadota > Gammaproteobacteria > Lysobacterales > Rhodanobacteraceae > Luteibacter > Luteibacter sp. 1214. The sequence continues at coordinate 117,164 of NZ_JAVDSQ010000005.1, read as the reverse complement.
AGGTGGTCTCGTCCATGACGATCACGGCACCGGAACCCAGACCCGAACCCGCCTTCTGCAGCGAGTCGTAGTCCATGGTGCATTCCATGATCTTCTCGGCCGGCAGCACCTTCATCGAGGAGCCGCCCGGGATCACCGCCTTGAGCTTGTTGCCGTTGCGCACACCACCGGCCAGCTGCAGCAGGTCGGCGAACGACGTGCCCAGCTTGATCTCGAAATTGCCCGGGTTGGCCACGTGGCCGGACACCGAGAAGATCTTCGGGCCGCCGTTGTTCGGCTTGCCGATGTTGAGGAACCACTCCGCGCCGTTGCGCAGGATGGCCGGCACCGAGGCGTAGGTCTCGGTGTTGTTGATCGTGGTCGGACGACCGTACAGGCCGAAGCCGGCCGGGAACGGCGGCTTGAAGCGCGGCTGCCCCTTCTTGCCTTCGAGCGATTCCATCAGCGCGGTTTCTTCGCCGCAGATGTATGCGCCGGCGCCGAGCGCGTTGAAGATGTCGACATCGATGCCGGAGCCGGCGATGTCCTTACCCAGCAGGCCAGCCGCGTAGGCTTCCTTCAGGGCTTCTTCGATGTGCTCGAACGGCTCGTGATGGAACTCACCGCGCAGGTAGTTGTAGGCGACGGTCGAGCCCGTGCAGTAGCAGGCGATGGCCAGGCCTTCGAGCACCGCATGCGGGTTGAAGCGCAGGATGTCGCGGTCCTTGCAGGTGCCCGGCTCCGACTCGTCCGAGTTGCACAGGATGTACTTCTGGCCGGGTGCCGTGCGCGGCATGAACGACCACTTCAGGCCGGTCGGGAAGCCCGCGCCACCGCGACCGCGCAGCGCGCTCTTCTTCAGTTCTTCGATCAGCGCGGCGGGATCCGGCTTCTCGGCCAGGATCTTGCGCCAGGCCTTCCAGCCATCCATCTTCTCGTAGCTTTCGAGCGCCCACGGCTTCTCGAAATGCAACGTCGTATAGACGACCTGGTGTTCCTGCGGTGCGGGTCCGACCGGACCAGTGGTGCTAGCCATTGCCCTTACCTCACTTCAGACCGTCGAGAATGGCGTCGACCGATTCGGCCGTCAGCTTCTCGTGGTAATGACCATTGACCACCATCATCGGCGCGCCGGCACACGCGGCCAGGCATTCCTCTTCCTGCTTGAGGTAGATGCGGCCGTCGGCGGTGCTCTCGCCCGTCTTGATGCCCAGCTTCTTCTCGCACTGACGCACGATGCCTTCGGCACCGTTCAACCAGCAGGAGATGTTGGTGCAGATGGCGACGTTGTTACGACCGACGGGCGTCGTCTCGAACATCGAGTAGAAGCTCGCGACTTCGTACGCCCAGATCGGCGGCAGGTCGAGGTACTTGGCGACGGCGGTGATCAGCTCGTCGGTGAGGTAACCGACGTTCTGCTCCTGCGCCGCCATCAGCGACTGGATCAGCGCGGAACGCTTGCGATCCGGCGGGAACTTGGACACCCAGTGATCGATGTGCTGACGGGTGTGATCGTTGAGCACGGCGAGGGGATCGACGTCCTTGACCTGCTCGAATTGACCGGTGGCTTTCATGATTCAGTTCACTCCGTCGACTTAGCGGTCGACTTCGCCGAAAACGAGATCGTAGGTGCCGATCATCGCGACGACGTCGGCGAGCATATGGCCCCTCACGATCGCGTCCATGGAGGACAGATGCGCAAAGCCGGGCGCGCGCAGATGCACGCGGAAGGGCTTGTTGGCACCGTCGGACACGAGGTAGCAGCCGAATTCGCCCTTCGGCGCTTCGACGGCGGCATAGGTTTCACCGGCCGGCACACCATAGCCCTCGGTGAAGAGCTTGAAGTGGTGAATCAGCGCTTCCATGTCGTTTTTCATCTCTTCACGACTGGGCGGAGCGACCTTGTAGTTCTGCACCATCACCGGGCCCGGGTTGGCCTTCAGCCACGCCACGCACTGCTTGATGATGGCGTTCGACTGGCGCATCTCCTCGACGCGGACCAGGTAGCGGTCGTAGCAGTCGCCGTTGACCCCGACGGGGATATCGAAGTCCATGTCCGCGTACGCGGCATACGGCTGCTTCTTGCGCAGATCCCAGGCGATGCCCGAACCGCGCAGCATGGCGCCGGTCATGCCCCAGGCCTGGGCCTTCTCGGGCGGAATCACACCGATGCCGACCGTACGCTGCTTCCAGATACGGTTGTTGGTCAGCAGCGACTCGTATTCGTCGACGCGCGCCGGGAAGTCGTTGGTGAACTCGGTGAGGTAGTCGAGCATCGAGCCTTCGCGCCAGGCATTGAGGCGCTTGAGGTCGCCGCCCTTGTGCCACGGCGACTCGCGATACTTCGACATCTGCTCCGGCAGGTCGCGATAGACGCCACCCGGACGGTAATACGTGGCGTGCATGCGCGCGCCCGACACCGCCTCGTAGACGTCCATCAGCTCTTCGCGCTCACGGAACGCGTAGAGGAAGACGGCCATGGCGCCGAGATCGAGTGCGTTCGAACCCACCCACATGAGGTGGTTGAGGATGCGGGTGATCTCGTCGAACATCGTGCGGATGTACTGCGCGCGAACCGGCGCCTCGATACCCAGCAGGTTCTCGATGGCGCGCACGTAGGCGTGCTCGTTGCACATCATCGACACGTAGTCGAGGCGGTCCATGTAACCGATGGACTGGTTGAACGGCTTGGACTCGGCGAGCTTCTCGGTGCCACGGTGCAGCAGGCCGATGTGCGGATCGGCGCGGACGATCGTCTCGCCGTCCATCTCCAGCACCAGGCGCAGCACGCCGTGCGCAGCGGGATGCTGCGGGCCGAAGTTCATCGTGTAATTGCGAATTTCTTCCACGGCTTAATTCTCCCGCCAGTGATCGGCGGATTCCGCCCTGGCCTGATCGAGATCGGCGTCATTACGGATCGTGCGCGGAACGAGCACGCGCGGTTCGATCGAGACCGGTTCGTAGACGACACGCTTCTGTTCGGGGTCGTAGCGAACCTCGACGTTGCCGATGAGCGGGAAGTCCTTGCGGAACGGATGGCCGACGAAGCCGTAATCGGTGAGGATGCGGCGCAGATCGGGGTGACCATCGAAGATGATGCCGAACAGATCGAACGTCTCACGCTCGAACCAGTCCGCGCCCGGGAAGATCGGCGTGATGGACGGAACGACCGGGAACGCGTCGTCTTCGCAGAACGCGCGCAGGCGAATGCGCTGGTTCAGCTCGATCGACAGCAGGTGGATGATCGCGGCGTAGCGGCGCGGCTGCTCGACGTTGCGCGGACGCTCCGCCCACGTGAAGCGGCCTGCGCCCTGCCCTTCGACGCCGCGCGAGAAGCTTTCGCCGTGCGCGGTGTCGGTGTCCCACTCGGTCTGGCCGTAGCTGAGGTAGTCGACACCGCACACGTCGATGACGATGGTGAAGCGGAAGCCGGCTTCGTCGCGCAGCGCGGTGGCGACGGCGGTCAGGTCGCGCGGAAACACCTCGGCGGTGACCTCGTTGCGCTCGACCTTCACCGTCAGCATGTCGCCGAAACGCGCGGCGAGCCGTTCGACCAGCGAGGTCTCGTTAGTAACGCTCATGTTCGAAGCCCTGTTCAGCGCGCGATCGTGTGGGTGCGACGGATCTTCTTCTGCAACTGCAGGATGCCGTGGATCAGCGCTTCGGCCGTCGGCGGGCAACCCGGCACGTAGATGTCGACCGGCACGATGCGATCGCAGCCACGAACGACCGAATACGAATAGTGGTAGTAGCCGCCGCCATTGGCGCAGGAGCCCATCGAGATGACCCACTTCGGCTCGGGCATCTGGTCGTAGACCTTGCGCAGCGCGGGGGCCATCTTGTTGACCAGCGTACCGGCGACGATCATCACGTCGGACTGGCGCGGGCTGGGACGGAAGACGACGCCGAAGCGATCGAGATCGAGGCGCGCGGCACCCGCGTGCATCATCTCGACGGCGCAGCAGGCCAGACCGAAGGTCATCGGCCACATGGAACCGGTGCGGGCCCAGTTCATCAGCGCATCGATGCTGGTCACGCCGAAACCGCGGTTGACGACCGGTGCGTCACCATTGGGGCGCAGGATGTCGTCGACGAGGTTGAGCGGCGCCGGGTTGTGCATCACCCGGTCGATGGTGGTCATCACTCCCATTCGAGTGCTCCCTTCTTCCAGACGTAAGCAAAGCCGACGACAAGCAGCGCGAGGAACAGCGCCATCTCGACCAGGGCGATCAGGCCGATCTTGTCGAACACCACCGCCCACGGGAACAGGAAGGCGATTTCGAGATCGAAAATGATGAAGAGGATGGCGATGAGGTAGTAGCGCACGTCGAACTTCATGCGCGCATCTTCAAAGGCCTCGAAGCCGCACTCGTAGGGCGAGAGCTTCTCCGCGTCGGGACGGCGGGGACCGGCAAGCATGCCGAGCGCCATCAGGACGATACCTAGGCCAACGGCCACGGCAATGAACAACAGGACGGGCCAATATTGGGCAAGCACGATGCTGCGTACCTCCGCGCCTCACTGGGCGCATCAGTGACCGTCGGCGGGGACGAGCGGTCCGGCTAGGGTCGCCGGAGTTTTTTTCGGATCGATCCAAATGGATCGATCCGAGCCGACGCGACGGGCGCGCCAACGACTCCGGATATCCACAATCTCACGTTGGGGAACCGAACTATTGTACCAGTGCGTGCAGGTATACCTACAAGCCTTAATGCGGGAAAAACATCACCGCGTGAGGCAAAAACCTCACCCCATGCATGCAATCGCAGCGTTTTGCGGCGGGAAGACCTCGGAAGGGCGCCGGATGCACCCTCCTCTCACATGGTCTGGGTCGGACGCTCGGAGGCGAGGCTACCGGCGAGAAGGGCCTCGATACGCTGACGGGCGGCTTCGCTCTCAGACGATTCGTTGAACTGGATGCCGACGCCGGCCGTACGATTGCCCTGCGCGCCGACGGGGGTGATCCAGACGACCTTGCCCGCGACCGAAAGGCGCTCGTTTTCGTCGATCAGGGTGACCAGCAGGGCCACTTCGTCGCCTAGGCTGTAGCGCTGCGCCGTGGGCGCGAACAGGCCGCCGGTCTTGAGGAACGGCATGTAAGCGACGTAGAGCGCGTTCACATCCTTGATCTTCAGCGAAAGGATGCCCTGACGCGGCGAGGAGACGTTGGCGTTCATGCAAGCGATTTCCCTGTGATAGCGGTCATCCTAGCTAGCCGATGGGCCGGGCCACAAGCCCGACCGGCTCCGGATCCTGGCATGCCCAGCCATAGTGGTCGTAGATCCAGGGCGTGGACAGGTCGGCGGTGAGCTTCACGAAGGCCGGACCCGGCGCATCGCGCAGCCGCAGCAGCCAGCCGTCACCCGAGGATTCCAGCGGCGCCTCGCGCCACGGCCACGCGACGACACCCTGCCCGTCCGCCAGCACGACGCGCAACCGGCGGCGCGCCAGCACGCCCGGCCGCCACGGCAGGAGCAGGGATCCGACACCGGGCGCCGCGGCGGGCCGGTCGAAGCGCTCGGGCCGCGACGCCACGCCGAGCATGCGTTCGCGACTGAGCGCCATCTGAGTGTGGTGTTCGAGCACGGCGGCCAGCTTGGTGGCCTGCCGCTCGGCATCGAGGTCGGGCACCCACAGGTCGTCGGGCGCACTGCGCTCAGTGCCGTGCACCATATAAGTGAGTACGTCCGCCATTGAACCGGCCGCCGACAGCGCCAGCCGGGCAAGAACGTGGGCGGAGCCGTGATCCGGGTGGGTATCGCCCAGATCGGGAATCACCACCAGGGTCGGCCGGACCCGCTCGATCACCCGCCGGACGGCGGTCACGGCGGCGGTATGCCGCCGCCTGAGCTCATCGGTCACCTGCATGTCATGCCAGCCCAGCGCATGCAACTGGTCGGGCGGTACACCCAGGCGCCCCAGGGCCCCGGCCACTTCGAGACGACGTCGCGCACCCCAGCGGGCACGCGCCGGTGCATCGATGATCACGCGCCGCTCGACCCAGCGCTGCGGCCAGGGGTTGTCGTCGCCATCGGTCAGCAGGAGCACGTCGGCCCGCCCGCCCATGGCCAGGGTGCGCTGGATCAGCATGCCCGCGGCGAGCGACTCATCGTCGGGGTGAGGCGCAACCACCAGAAGCCGGGTGGCGCCGTCGATGACGGGGTCACGATACAAAGGGTCTTTCCTCACACAAGTGACGGGCACGACCATTAGGACCGAATGGCCGGTAAGGCCGCGTCAACGCCAGGCGGCAAGCAGTTCGAGAAGAATGAGGTCGACGCGCAACGGACCGCGCAGGGCGTCGCGGGCCCGGTTGACCCGCCCGTACCAGTGGTCCAGCGCCTCGTCGTCGAGCTGACTCTCGAGCGGCGCGGGCTTTCCGGCCGTACGCGCACGCAGCTCGTCAGTCACCGCCTGCGCGGCGAACCAGAGGTAGCGCGCCGGCTGCGCGGCCTGCCAACGCTTGATGACCTCCATGGCGTCGCCTCGGCCCGCGGCAAGCGCCTTCAGATCGTTGCGTACCTCGGAGCGCTGTTTGAGCGCACCGTCGGCGGACCACTCGCGCGCCATGCCGGGGTTACCGCCGGCCGCCTCGAGCGCGGCCGGCGCGTCGGAGACGCCTTCGGCGCGTAGCCAGGCCAGCGACACCTCGCGCGAGGGAACCAGGAAATCGATGCGCTGGCAGCGGCTGCGGATCGTCGCCGGAAGCCGCGCGGGCTCGTCGGCCACCAGGATCAGCAGCGTTGCCGGCGTGGGTTCTTCCAGCGTCTTCAGCAGGGCGTTGGCGGCGGCGGCGTTCATCGCGTCGGCCGGATCGACCGTGGCGATCTGCCAGCCGCCGAACTGACTCGACATCGCCAGCCGGGCCGACAGGTCGCGAATCTGGTCGACCACGATCTCGCTTCGGGTGACGCCGTCCTTGCGCAGGCCGAACGTCAGCGTGACGACATCCGGATGGGTGCCGGCAGCCACCAGGTGGCAGCTGCGGCAGATACCGCAAGGTACGCCATCGACCGGTTGCTGACAGAGCAGGCCCTTGACGAATGCCGCCAGAAAATCGCGCTTGCCCAGCCCCGTGGGCCCGGCCAGCAGCAGCGCGTGCGGCAGCGCATCCCGCTCGCGGCGGGCCTGCAGGCGAGCCCAGGCGTCCTCGTGCCAGGGGCGCGACGTCACGCGGTCACCGCCGCGATGACGTTCATGGCCCGGATCCGGCTGCGCTGGAGTGTCGTCACTGGCATCGCTTCAACTGGTAGCAGGCCACAGCCCGGTTATGTTCTTCGAGGGACGACGAGAAGACGTGGCTGCCGTCGCCTTTAGCGACGAAATACAGCTCCTTGCCGTCCGCCGGATGCACCGCCGCCAGGATCGCCGCGCGGCCTGGCAGCGCGATCGGCGTCGGCGGCAGACCCGTCCGCGTGTACGTATTGTAGGGGGTGTCGGTCGTGAGGTCGCTCTTGTGGATGCTGCCGGCGTACGACGCGCCCATGCCATAGATCACCGTCGGATCCGTCTGCAGCAGCATCCGGCCTTCGAGACGACGCACGAAGACGCCTGCGATTCGCGGACGCTCATCCGCCCTGCCCGTTTCCTTCTCGACGATCGAGGCGAGGATCAGCGCCTCGTAGGCGCTGGCCAGCGGGAGATCTTTCGCGCGACCGGCCCAGGCGGCATCGAGCGTCTTGCCCATCGCCACATACGCTCGCTTGAGGATGCTCGACTCCTTGTCGCCTTTCACATAGGCATAGGTCTCGGGGAGGAAGCGCCCTTCCGGGTTGTCGCCCTCCGGGGCGCCGATCAGGCGCATGATCGCCGCATCGTCGAGGTCCGCGGTGTCGTGGGTCAGCGTCGGCACCGCCGCGAGCGTGCGACGCAGGTCGGCAAAGCTCCAGCCATCCACGATGGTCAGGTTGCGCTGCAGGACACGGCCATTGGCCATGTCGCCGATGAGATCGCGCGGCGTCATCCCGGGACGCAGGGCGAACTCGCCCGCGTGCAGGCGGCCCGAGGCGTGCATCTCCATGGAGACCACGCGCCAGTACAACGAGGGCGCCGCGGTCGCATGGCGGTCGCGCAGGTCACGCACGATGTCCCTGAATGACGCACCGCGTGCTACGTCGATGCTCTGCCCGGCGGCGGGAATCGCCAGCGGGGTACGGGCGAAACGCGCCCAGTCGAACCACAGCCAGGACCCGGCGGCGATCGCCGCGACCAGCACCACCAGCAAAATGACACGCCAGAGGGCGATGCCGCGCACTTTCATCGATCGGAATCCTCGAAGCCGACAGGCAACGGCAGGCCCAGACGTCCCCAGTGCGCCTGAAGCGCACGCGTGACGGGACCGGGCTGCCACGACCGGGTCGCGAAGACCCGAACGGGAAGCATGCCCCGAACGGCCGACGTGAGGAAGACCTCGTCGGCTTCGGCAAGTCGCAAGGGGCTGATCGGAGCTACTTCGACGTTGCGAATGGCGAGCACTTCGGCACGCGCCACACCGGCGACACCGCAGCGATCCACCGGTGGCGTCACCAGTCGCCCATCGAAGACGGCAAACACGTTGGCGGCGGTGGCGCAGATGACGTCGTCGCGATCGTCGAGCATCAGCCCTTCGGTCCAGGTCTCATCGGACCATTCGGCACGGGCCAGCACCTGCTCGAGACGATTGAGGTGCTTCATCCCGGCCAGCAGAGGCTGCGTGCCGAGGCGGGTGTCGCAAAGCCGGACGCGAACACCTTCCGCGTAAGCACCGGCATCCAGCGACAACGGAGCGACCTGCACGACCACGCGTGGCCGTTGCGGCTGTGGCGGCGCATACCCGCGCATGCCATCGCCACGGCTGAGCGTGACGCGGACCACCGCATCGCCAAGGCCCGTGGCAAGGCGCTCCACTTCAGCGAGGATCGCATCCTCGTCCGGCACGGGCATGCGCAGACGCGTGCAACCATCGCGCAGCCGGGCCACGTGCCGCGGCCACAGCGGGACGCGCCCGTCGACCATGCGTAATGTTTCAAAGACCCCGTCGCCGTAAGTGAAACCCCGGTCGGCCGCCGGGATACGGTCGCCATCGACGAAATCCACGGAAACGCGCGCGCTCATCCGGCGCCGAACACCCGCAGCAACCCGCGCGCCTTGGCCCGCGTCTCGTCGAGTTCCTTCTCCGGCACGGAGTCGGTCACGATGCCCGCGCCCGCGCGGAACGAGACCTCGGTCCCTTCGACGGTCAGGGTACGGATCAGGATGTTGAGATCCATGTTGCCCTGGTCATCCAGATAGCCCAGCGCGCCCGTGTACGCACCACGCGCCTCCTGCTCCAGTGCGCCGATGATCTCCATGCAGCGAACCTTCGGACAACCGGTGATCGTTCCGCCAGGGAACGTCGCCGCGATGATCTGTCCGGGCGTGATCCCCTCGCGTGCGCGACCCGACACGTTGCTGACGATGTGATGCACGTGAGCGTAGCTCTCCACCACCATCAGCTCGTCGACGCGGACGCTGCCCGGCACGCAGACACGCCCGAGATCGTTGCGCTCGAGGTCGATCAGCATGACGTGCTCGGCACGCTCCTTCGGATGCGAGGTGAGTTCGCGGATCTTCTCCACGTCGTCATCGCCGGCGACACGCGGTCGCGTACCGGCGATCGGCCGCGTCTGCAGCACGCCGCCGCGCGACTCGACCAGGCGCTCGGGTGACGAACTGACGATGGCCCAGCCGGGTTGCTGCAGCAGCCCGGCGAACGGCGCCGGATTGGCCTTGCGCAGCGCGAGCATCAGGCTGGCCGGTAACGGTGCCTGGGCGAAACGCGCACACCAGCGCCGTGAGAGATTCACCTGAAAAACGTCGCCCGCACGCAGGTGCTCGTGGATACGCGTGACGCCATCGAGGAAACGTCGTGGCTCGTCTTCGTCGACGGCGAGCGGCGTCGCCAGCGCCATCGACGGGGCGTCGAGCGCGAGATCGTTCTCGAGGCGATCGAGCCACTCCGGAGCACTTTCTTCCGCGACGAGAACGGTGCGCCGTTCGACGTGATCGACCACCGCGGCGGCTGGCGCACGCAAGGCGATGGCCACCGGTGCCGCACCGTTCGACGCCGGCAGATGCAGGCTCGGCTCGATCTGCCCCACCAGTTCGTATGCCAGATACACGACCCAGCCGCCATGAAACGGCAGCCCGTCATCGACACGCGGTCTGCGACGTCGCGACCACGCCGCATCGAGCGCGTCGAGGAAGGTTCCGTCGATGACATCGCCGCGTGCATCGCGAACGACACCGTCCGCGTACAGCGTGAGGGATTCGGTGCCCGCGGCAAACAGGATGTCGAAACGCGATTGCGGCGTTCCGGTGACGGCACTGGCCAGCAACGCCGGATAGCGCGCCGGATACGACGCGGCCGGCGCGAGGAGATCGCGCCGGCCGGCCAGGGTTCGCGTGACGAAAGCCAACGCGTCAGACGCGACGGAAGACGAGCGTACCGTTGGTTCCGCCGAAGCCGAACGAATTCGATACGACGACGTCGATGTCGGCCTTCTCCGCTTTGTTCGGCACCAGATCCATGCCGAGCGCTGCGACTTCCGGATCCACGTTCTCGAGGTTCATCGTGGGCGGCATGATGCCGTCGCGAATCGCCATGATCGAGAAGATGGCTTCGACACCACCCGCGGCACCCAGCAGATGACCGGTGACGGACTTGGTCGAGCTGACCGAGAACGCGCCCTGCTTCGTGGCGTGTTCGCCGAACACGTTGCGGATGGCCCTGGCTTCGCCCAGATCGCCCACCGGCGTGGAGGTACCGTGCGCGTTGACGTAGCGCACGTCTTCGGCGGTCAGGCCGGCGTCGTGCAGTGCGTTGCGCATGGCCAGTTCCGCACCGTCGCCGCTCGGCGCGGTGATGTGGTACGCGTCGCCGCTCATACCGAAGCCGACGAGCTCGGCCAGGATGGTGGCACCGCGCGCCCTGGCGTGCTCGTATTCCTCGAGCATCAGCATGCCGGCGCCATTGGACAGCAGGAAGCCGTCGCGACCGGTGTCCCAAGGACGGCTGGCGTGCGCCGGGTCGTCGTTGCGCGTGGACATGGCCTTGGCCGAGCAGAAGCCCGCCATCGCCGTCGGCGTCGTGGCGAATTCCGCACCGCCGGCGATCATCGCATCGGCATCGCCGTACTGGATCAGACGCATGGCCATGCCGATGTTGTGCGCGGCGGTGGTGCATGCCGACACGAGCGCGATGTTCGGGCCCTTCAGGCCGTGGTAGATCGACAGGTTGCCGGCCACCATGTTGATGATGGAGCTGGGCACGTAGAACGGCGACACCTTGCGGGGCCCCTTCTCGTGAAGCTCGAGCGCCGTGCCTTCGATCGTGTGCAGGCCACCGATACCGGCGCCTGCCGCGACACCGATGCGGCCCGCGTTTTCATCGGTCACCACGAGACCCGACTGACGGAACGCATGCGTGCCGGCGACGATGCCGTAGTGGATGAACGGATCCATCCGCTTGAAATCCTTGGCGACCGAACGACGCTCGTCGTCCGGCGTATCGGTACCGACGAAGAAGGCGTCGACAGGATCGAACCCCTTGACCTCGCCCGCGATACGGGTGCTATAGGCGCTGGCGTCGAATTCACTCACCGGACCGATGCCGGTATTGCCTTCGACCACATTCTTCCAGGCGGTGGCGACATCGTTGCCGACCGGCGAGATGATGCCCATACCGGTCACTACCACACGTCGTTTACTCATGCGTTCTCATCCTCAACTGTTCCCGCGCAAACCATACGCGGGCGCAGGTTGCGTTTGCCGCAAACGAAAACTGCGCCGTAAGGCGCAGCTTCCATGTCGCTCGGAGATCGACGGGAGGCGACGCCTCCGATCGACAACCAGCCGGTAGATGTGGATCAGGCCTTGACGTGGGCCTTGACGTAATCGACCGCCTGCTGAACCGTGGTGATCTTCTCAGCTTCTTCGTCCGGGATCTCGCACTCGAACTCTTCTTCGAGGGCCATCACGAGCTCAACGGTGTCGAGCGAATCGGCGCCGAGATCGTCCACGAACGAAGCGTTGGTGGTGACTTCGTCTTCCTTAACGCCCAGCTGTTCAACGACGATTTTCTTGACGCGCTCTTCGATGGTGCTCATGTTGCCTTTACCTCCCGAGGGAAAAATCCGGCGGCATTGTAGTGGCTAAGGACCAGGCCCGCCAACACACCGCCGCCACGTGAATAACGTCCGACTTTTCTGAGCCGGACGCGAAAAAGAGATTGTCTCTCAAAAACGGGCCGGTGGCGACTGCCGCCGGCCCTGCCCCATCAGGGCATGTACATGCCGCCGTTGACGTGGAGCGTCTCGCCGGTGATGTATTTCGCCGCGGGCGAGGCCAGGAAGGCCACGGCTTCGGCGATATCCTCCGATTCACCCAGGTGCCCCAGGGCGATGCCGGCCAGCAGCGCCGTGCGCTGCTCCTCCGGCAGGGCGCGGGTCATGTCGGTGTCGATGAAACCCGGCGCCACCACGTTGACCGTGATGCCACGTGAGCCGATCTCGCGGGCCAGCGACTTGGAGAACGCGATGATGCCCGCCTTGGCGGCCGCGTAATTGGCCTGACCGGGGTTGCCGGTGACGCCCACGACCGAGGCGATGCTGATGATGCGACCCTTGCGTGCCTTCATCATGCCGCGCATGACGGCCTTGGACGTACGGAACACCGAGGTCAGATTGGTCTCGATGATCGCGCTCCAGTCGTCTTCCTTCATGCGCATGAGCAGCTGGTCGCGCGTTATGCCGGCGTTATTCACCAGGATGGAAACAGCACCGGCCTCCCTGGCGATCGCGTCGATCAGCGCCTCGATCGCGGCAGGGTCCGTGACGTTGAGCACGCGGCCGTGGCCGCCGTGCGGCGCGAGGCGCTCGCCGATGGCCTGCGCACCGGCCTCGCTGGTGGCCGTACCGAAAACGGTCGCGCCGAGCGCGGCGAGCCGATCGGCGATCGCCGCGCCGATACCGCGACTGGCGCCGGTGACGAGGGCGATTTCACCCTTCAGGGACTGGGTCATGGAATGCGTGTCCTGTCGTACTTAAGAAAGAAGAAGGGCCGGATCAGGCCTGCACGGCCGCCAGGGCGGCATCGAGGTCGGCAGGCGCGCCGATGGGCTTCGCCTCCACCGACTTGTCGATACGCTTGATAAGACCCGCCAGAACCTTGCCCGGACCACACTCGAGCGCCTGAGTCACCCCGGCGGCGGTCAGCGCCTGGACACATTCGGTCCAGCGTACCGGCAGGTAGAGCTGGCGCATCAGCGCCCCACGAATGTCCTCGACCGAGGTGTGCGCCGCGGCGTCGGCGTTCTGAATCACCGGAATCGACGGCATCGACCACTCGATGGCGGCCATCTTTTCGCCGAGGCGATCGGCGGCATCGCGCATCAGCATGCAATGCGACGGCACGGAAACGGCCAGTTTCACCGCCTTCTTCACGCCGAGCTCGGCAAGACGCGCCAGAGCGCGGTCCACCGCCTCGGCGTGACCCGCGATCACCAGCTGGCCCGGCGAGTTGAAGTTGGCCGGAGCGACGACCTGCCCCTGGGCCACTTCTGCACAGACCTCGGCGATCTGGGCGTCGTCGCCACCGATGATCGCAGCCATGGCGCCCACGCCAGCCGGCACCGCGGCCTGCATCAGGCGGCCACGCTCGGCGACCAGCCCGGCGGCGTCCTTCAGGGACAAGGCGCCGGCGGCGACCAGCGCGCTGTACTCGCCGAGGCTATGGCCGGAGAGGAAGGCCGGCATGACACCGCCCTGCTTCACCCAGACACGCCAGACGGCAACGCTGGCGGCCAGGAGTGCCGGCTGCGTGTTCTCGGTGCTGTTGAGCTTTTCTTCCGGGCCGTTCTGGCTGATGTCCCACAGATCGACACCGGCGCCCGCGGAAGCTTCGTCAAAGGTGGCACGGACTTCAGGGTGCGCGGCGGCGAGGTCGGCAAGCATGCCGACGGACTGCGAACCCTGGCCAGGGAAAACGAAGGCGAGCGAGGCGCTGGATGAGGTCATTCGAGACGATTCCGGGACTTCAAACCGCGAATGGTGCAGCAACCCGGGGGCGATTGCACCATTCGCAGGCGTGTGGTGGCGTCGGAATCAGTCGTTACCGCGTCACCGCGCTGTTGGCTATTCGCGCGCGGGGCGCGCTCCTACAGCGCGGTTGTCGTAGGAGCGCGCCCCGCGCGCGATACGCCAACAAGGCGCGGATGCGACAACCCGGTCAATACCTCAGAAGCGCAGACGCCCAGGTAAACCCGCCGCCGAACGCCTCGAGCAGCAGATTCTGCCCGCGCTTCACCTTGCCCGACCGGACGGCGTAATCGAGCGCCAGCGGCACCGAACCCGACGAGGTGTTGGCGTGCTTGTCGACCGTGACGATCACGCGGTCCATCGACATGTTCAGCCGCTTGGCCGTTGCCTCGATGATCCGCAGGTTGGCCTGGTGAGGGATCAGCCAGTCGACCTGGTCCTCGGTCATGCCCGCGTCGGCGAGCGTCTCACCGACCAGCGCGTCGAGCGTCTTCACCGCGACCTTGAACACCTCGCGGCCAAGCATGGTGATCTTCACCCCATGGTTGGGCGCGTCGGTGAAGCCGACGGATACACCGACCGGGTTGAACAGCAGATGCTTGAATCCACCGTCGGCGCGCATGCGCGTCGTGTAGATGCCCGGTTCGTCGGACGCATCGAGAACGACCGCGCCGGCGCCGTCACCGAAGAGAACGCAACTCTCGCGCTCGGTCCAGTCGACCATGCGCGTCAGCGTCTCGGCACCGATCACCAGCGAACGTTTCGACTGTCCGCTGCGAATGAACGCATTGGCCACGCCCAGGGCGTAAACGAAGCCCGAGCAGGCCGCATTGACGTCGAACGCGGCACAGCCGTTGGCACCCAGCCGGTGCTGAACCAGACAGGCGGTGGACGGAAAGATGAGATCCGGCGTCGTCGTACCGACGACGATCAGGTCGATGTCACCGGCCTTGACGCCAGCCGCCTCGAGCGCACGCTGCGCGGCGAGGAAGGCGAGATCGCTGGTGGTTTCGCCGTCCGCGGCGATGTGGCGCTCGGTGATGCCCGTGCGCGTGCGAATCCATTCGTCGCTGGTGTCGACGATCTTTTCGAGGTCGGCATTGGTGACCACCCTGTCGGGAAGTGCGCTGCCGGTGCCTATGATGCGGGCGTATTTCAGAACCGTATCCCCATCGTGATGGTGTTTCGGAAACGCAAAACGGCGCGTTGCCGCGCCGCCTGCGTTCTGATCATCCCTGGCGGGACGGATCAGTCTTCGACTTCAACCGCGCCGCGGGTGTCGATGACCTTCTTACCACGGTAGAAGCCGTCCTTGGTCACGTGGTGACGCAGGTGGACTTCGCCGCTCGTCGGGTCGGTCGACAGCTGAACGGTGGTCAGCGCATCGTGCGAACGACGCATGCCGCGGGTGGACGGGGTCTTGCGGCTCTTGGCAACGGCCATGGCGAATCTCCAGCGAAATTACTTAATGAGTCCGCGGAGTGCCGCGAACGGGTTTTCGGTCTTTTCCGGTAAGGGTTCTTCTTCCTCACCGGCTCCAAGCATGTCGTCGGGCAACTCATAGTCCGGATTGACCGGGACCAGGGGCAGCACCAACAGCAGTTCATCTTCGATCGTCGCGATGGGATTGAGCTTGCCGTCGTCTTCGACCAGCAAAGCCTCGTAACCCGGCGGAAGCCCGGCTTCCTCACTCTCACGCACGATCAGTCCGAGACGCGTATCGACTTCGACCGGCAGCACGAACGGCTCGAGCGACCGCTGACAGATGAGTGTCAAGGGTGCTGTCGCACGGACGGCTACGTACTTCGTGCCGAAGTCGTCGGTGCCGAAGTCCAGCTCGTAGGTCACGTCACCTTCGGTGGACGCGATGACTTCTCCGAGACGGGTGAACACCGACACGGGAAGCTGACCCTGGAACGAACGCCGCGCACGAACTTCGCGCCAAGCGTCCACGGACGATGGCAAAGTCACGGACATAATCGGGAAATGGTAGGCATCAACACCCTTGAAGTCAACCGGTTAGGCGGTCGAATGTGGGACACAGGGCGGTTTTGCGCAGTCGCGGGGCTTTCGTGCAGACTGCCATGCCTGGTTCCCGATTGCCGCCACCAGCCCCCAGGAAGGAAGAGGTCGCGTGTTTTCCGTTGCATATTATGCACTTGCCATCGTCTTTGCGCTAGCGGTCGGGCTCTCCGTATGGGTGCTCCGCCATCAGCGGACCCGTCGACGCCACGGCGCCCTGCAGAGCCTGATGGACAACGCCGACCGGCTGGAGGCGGATCTGAAGGATTGCCGGGATCGCCTTCAGCGTGCCCATGCGGTGATGTCGGTCAGCCCCGATCAGCCCGCGGCAGGCGAGGTCGAGGCTCAGCAGGCCGTGGACTCCGGACTGCGCGCCCTGCTCCAGCAGCGGCTGTGGATCCGCGACCGCGGGCCTGACGCCAGCCAGCGCGAGCTCGATGAGGCGGTGGATGCCCTGGTCCGCGCCCGCCAGCAGCTGGAGCCTCGCCTGCGTGCCCTCGATGACGCCCAGACCGCACTCGACACGGCCGTGCGCGAACACATTCACAAGGAATTCTGACGTGCCCTCCCCGATGGTCGTCCTCGCATCGACCTCCCACTACCGTGCCGGCCTGCTGCGGCGCCTGCTCGATGACTTCGGGCAAGTTTCGCCCGGTACGGACGAAGCAGCCCTTCCCGGCGAAGCCCCCGCCTCCCGCGCAGCCCGCCTGGCGGAGGCGAAAGCGCGCGCGGTCGCCGCCCTCCGCCCCGGCAGCGTCGTGATCGGTTCCGATCAGGTCGCCGATCTCGACGGCACCGTGCTGGACAAGCCCGGCACCGTCCATCAGGCCCACCGGCAGCTCGCCGCGAGCTCGGGCCATGACGTGGTCTTTCACACGGCCGTCTGCGTCATCGATGCGCAAGGCGACGCACTGACCCACGTCGACGAAACCCGGGTGACGTTCCGAACCCTCACCCAGGCGGACATCGAACGCTACGTGGAACGCGAGCGGCCACTCGACTGCGCGGGGAGCTTCAAGTGTGAAGGACTGGGTATCGCCCTGTTCGAGCGCATCGTCAACGAAGACCCTACGGCGCTGGTCGGTCTGCCGCTGATCGCGACGTCACGCCTGCTGCGCGCCGCGGGCGTCGAACTCCCCTGAGCCCTCAGCCGCCGGCGCGCGCGGCAGCGGTCCAAACCCGGCAGGCGTCGGGGTCCGCGACACCCGGCTCCGACGTCGGCGGCGCCGGCCCGGCACGATACAAGGCAAAACGACGCCGCTTATCGAACAGGTCAAGACGAGTCACCGACTCACCCAGCGCCACACGCGAACACACCGATCCCAGCCAGTCGCGCCGCTCACGCTCACGCAGCGCGGTTTCGTCGACCACGAGCAGCAACCGCGCGCCCTCATGCAGGGACAGTCCTCTTTCATCCAGACCCCAGTCGGCGAGCTGTCTTGCGCGACCATGCTTCGTGTTCAGCGGACTGTCGAGCGCATAGATCTCGCGCCCGCCGCCGAGTGCGAAACGCAGTTCCGCCGCCAGCATGAAGTTGTCGGCCACCACGACCAGGGATGGGTCCGCGCGCAATACCCTCGCGACCGCGGCCGAGGACTCCCGCCAGCCCGTGAAGTTCGCCGGAAACGCCTTGGCTCCCGAAAGCATGCGGGCGCCCGACGGCGACGCGGCAAGACCGAGATAGGCCAGCCCGATGACCAGCCCCAGCGCCGCGAGCGCAAATCCACCGCGCGCCGCCCTGCGCCATCCGCGCGCGGCATCCTCGAGCAGTAACGGTAGTGCGGCGCACAGCAACGTGTAAGCGGGCAGCGGCCAGTGCGCACGAAAGCGCACGTCGTCCGCGAACAGGCCAAGCACGAAGTAAGCAAGGACGAACGTGCCCGCGATAGCCGCAACGATGTCGAAGGGCGCCTCCGCGCGACGGCGCCAGCTTCGCCACAGCGCCCAGAGCATCACCACCCATGCGACGGGTGTGCAGGCCACGGCCTGCTCCAGCGGCTGCACCAGCGCATCCGCATGAAACTGCCAGGGATTCCGGTCGACCAGCTGAAACGCCACACCGGCGCCGCGCGACGCCATGTTGTAGAGCACGATGGGCACGAGACCGATCGACGCCAGAGCCAGCGCGAGCCAGATGCCGGGACGCCGCCACTGCGCTCTGCCGCGCGCGGTGGCGACCAAAAACACGAGGCCGCCGAGCATCGGCATGGCGGCGCGATAGTGAGTCATCCAGGCGATCGCCAGCGCCACGCCGAGCAGCGTCCAGTCGCGATACAGATTTTTCTCAAGCGCGGCGATCAAACCCTGCGAGGCAAGCACGATGGCGAAGGTCAGCGGTACATCGGGCAACGCCAGCACACCCAGCGATCCGACCAGCGGAAGGCTCAGGGCGAAGGTCGCCGCCTGCCAGCGCGCGATCTCACCACCGTAGCGTCCTGCGATCGCGCCTACCTGCCACGGGATACAGGCGCCGACCAGCAGAAATGGCAGGCGCATCGACAGAAGGCCGTGACCGAAGCACGCCTCCGATACCGCGATCAGCCACGCCGTGAGGGGCGGAAGGTCGCTGTAGCCCCATGCGGGCGCGAGGCTCTCCTGCCAGTAGAACGCTTCGTCACCGAAGGGCGACAAGGTGCATGCGATGAAAAGCTTGCCCAGCAGCGTCAGCGCAAACAGGACGAGAAACGTGCCTCGCCAGGATCGCGCGCGCGCCGCTACACTCGAACGATCTCGCATCGACATGGCCAGGACGGGGAGCTCACGCATCGATCATGTCCGCAACGAATCCACTCAACGATGAAATGCTGCGCCATCGACTCGATGGCGCCCTCGCACAGGTCAACGGCGTACTTCTGGGCAAGCCACGACAGGTCAAGCTGGCGTTTGCCTGCCTGATCGCCGGAGGACACCTGCTACTCGAAGACGTGCCGGGTGTCGGCAAGACCACGCTCGCTCATGCGCTGGCAGCCACCTTCGACCTCGAGTTCCAGCGCATCCAGTTCACCAGTGACCTGCTGCCTTCGGACATTATCGGGGTCAGCGTGTACGAGCGCGAGACCGGCGAGTTCCGTTTCCATCCCGGCCCGATCTTCACCAGCCTCCTGCTGGCGGACGAGATCAACCGCGCCACGCCGAAATCGCAGAGCGCCCTGCTCGAGGCCATGGCCGAGGGACAGGTCACCGTGGACGGTGTGACGCACGAACTGCCTCGCCCCTTCTTCGTCGTCGCGACGCAGAATCCGCTGGATCTCGCCGGCACGTTCCCTCTGCCTGATTCGCAGCTCGATCGCTTCATGCTGCGCCTGAGCCTCGACTACCCCGACCCCGCCGCCGAACGCGCACTGCTGATCGGCGAGGACCGCCGCGACATGATGGCCTCGCTCAGTCCGCGCCTCGACATCGCGGCGATCGACCAGTTGCATACGGCATCCCAGGCGGTGAAGGTCACCGGCACCCTGCTCGACTATCTGCAGGCCCTGCTCACGGCCAGCCGTAAACACAACGAGGTGCGGGTCGGCCTGTCGCCCCGCGCCGGACTCGCCCTGCTTGCGGCATCGCGCGCGTGGGCGTTGCTGAGCGGACGTGACTACGTCATTCCCGAGGACGTCCAGACCGTGTTCGTCCCCACCGCCGCGCACCGACTGGTGCCCGGACGGGGAAGCCAGCGCGAGGTCATTGCCCGGGCGATTCTCGCCGAGACCGCGGTGCCCTGATGCCCGACGCGGTGCAGCGACTCACCGCCTGGGCGGAGCGACGACTGCCGTCACTCACCCGCATGCGCCAGCGCGAGCCGATGCCCATCGTGCTGCACCGGCGGCGCATCTATATCGTGCCGACGGGTTTCGGCCTGGGGTTTACCGTGCTGCTGGCCGTCATGCTGATCGGCGCGCTGAACTACGCCAATAACGCCGCCCTGCTCCTCACCTGTCTGGTCGGCTCGGTGAGTGCCGGCAGCATGCTGGTGGCGTTTCGCGTGCTCAACGGCATCACCGTGGGCGGTCTGCGAATGGGCACGGCGCGCGCCGGCGAGAACGTTCGTGTCTTCCTCGATATCGGGGCATCGCAGCGCGAGCGCATGGCTGTGCGCCTCGATGTCGAAGGCAGGGAACACGTGGTGGTCGTACCGGCAGGCGGAGCGGCGACGGTGGAGTTCGACCTGCCCACCGAGTTCCGCGGCTGGTTGCCGCTGCCGCGCATGCGACTGCACAGCCGCTGGCCTCTGGGCATGTTCCGTGTCTGGAGCTGGCTCAATCCCGATCGGGCCGTGCTCGTGTATCCGCGCCCCGAAGGCATGGGTCCGACACCTTTCGA
Source organism: Luteibacter sp. 1214 (assembly GCF_031455395.1). NCBI lineage: Bacteria > Pseudomonadati > Pseudomonadota > Gammaproteobacteria > Lysobacterales > Rhodanobacteraceae > Luteibacter > Luteibacter sp. 1214. The sequence goes on along the minus strand of NZ_JAVDSQ010000005.1, from coordinate 96,798 downwards.
ACCGCAGGGCGATGCGGACCGCGGTCGCCCCCGCCCCGGCGACGAACTCGCTTCGCTGCGCGAATATCGTGCCGGCGATCCGCGCCGGCTGATCGCCTGGAAACTGAGTGCCCGGCACCACTCCCTGCTGGTCAAGGATCTGGAACAGCCCGCGCCACAGGAAGACTGGCGACTGGACTGGGACAGCATGCACGGACTCGACGACGAGTCGCGGATCTCCCGACTGGCCCGCTGGGTGGACGAGGCTCGCGAATCCGGCCGTCGCTGGAGCCTTCGCCTGCCGGACGGATATTTCGACGTGGCACAGGGTGACGAGCATTACCACCGCTGCATGACCGCCCTGGCGCTGCGCCCATGACCGGCTTCCGCCCTTCGCTGCGTGCACGCCCGTCGGACGAGCCCCGCCTCGCGCCCCGATCGTTCGACCTGCTCTGCCTCACCATGGCGTTCGTCGTCGGCGTCCACGCGCCGCACCTGCCCTGGTGGCTGACGGCTGGCCTCGCTGTGGTTTTGGTGGCCCGCTGGCAGCAACGTCGCCGAGGCGGTCGTCATCCACCGGTCTGGATCAAGGTCCCGCTGATCGGACTGCTGCTCGCGCTCATCGTTTCCACCTACGGCACCTTATTCGGACGCGAGCCCGGCAGCGCGTTCGCGGTGGGCCTGCTGGTGCTCAAACTGATGGAGAGCGAGCGATTGCGCGACGCGCGCGTCGGCGTGGCTTTCGCCGCGTTCGCACTGATGAGCGCATTGCTGTTCGACCAGAGCATCGTCGCGACGCTGATCGTCGCCCTGGGCATCGTGCCCGCCGTGATGACCCTGCGCTCGGTGGAGGAAGTGGAGCCCGCACGCATGCGCCTGCGCGTCGAGGTCATGCCGGTGCTTCTGGCTCTGGTCGTGTCGATCCCCCTCGCCCTGTTCGCCTTCCTGTTCATTCCCCGGCTGAGTTCACCCCTCTGGGGAGCGCCGACGATGGACCGCGCCACGACCGGACTGTCGGACCGCATGGCACCCGGCGACATGGCCGAGGTGCTTACCGACGACACACCCGCGATGCGCGTCAGCTTCGATGGGCCCGTCCCGATTGCCAGCTCGCGTTACTTCCGCGCCTTCACGATGACGCGCTTCGACGGTCAGGCATGGAGTCCGGGGTTCCTCCGCCGCGATGACAGCGTTCTCGAGGGATCGGCGCGGTTCCACTATCGGGTCACGCTGGAGCCGACGCGCGAGCGGGTGCTGCCCATGCTCGACATGCCCGTGACCGCGCCCACCGATGCGAGCATGCGTAGCGATCGGACCGCGCTCGCGAATCAGCGACTCGACAAGACCTATACGTACGACGCGACGGCGACCGGCGAATACCGTCTCGATGCGACGCTGGACCCGCAGACCCGTCGCGCCAACCTGCAGCTTCCGGCGAACGTCGGGCCACGTGCGCGGGCGCAGGCGGCCGCGTGGGTCGCGCAATTCGGCGGCAACCCCACCGCGATCGCCCAGGCCGCCCTGGCGATGTTTCACGACGGCGGCTTCCGCTACACGCTGGCCGCGGCGCCACTGGGACGCGACCGCATCGACGACTTCCTGTTCGGCACCCGCGAGGGTTACTGCGAGCACTATTCGTCGACCTTCACCTTTCTGATGCGCGCCGCGGGCATCCCCGCGCGCGTGGTCACCGGCTATCAGGGCGGCTACTGGAATGCGCTCGGACACTACCTCCTGATTCGTCGGGCCGACGCACACGCGTGGACGGAACTCTGGCTCGAAGGACGCGGCTGGGTTCGTTTCGATCCGACCGGCGCCGTACGCCCCGAACGCGTCACGCTGGGTGCCGCGGCCGCCGCGGCGGTAGGTGACGGCGGCGACAGTTTCTTCAATGCGGCGTGGTGGCGAAGCGCGCGAGATCGCTGGGATGTGGTCAACCAATGGTGGAACCAGGCCGTTAACGGATTCGACTCGCTCCGTCAGCAGGGCCTGCTGCAGCCGTTCGGCATCCGCCGGGCGGAAGTCGGCGACCTGGCGATCGTCCTCGCCATCGGTTGCTCCCTGCTGGTCGTGGTCGCCCTGGGATGGGCACTTTTTCAGCGACGTGAAGGCGATGAGTTGGATGTGTGGATGCGCCGGCTACAGCGGAAACTCGAAAAGGCCGGCGTGACACGACGGGCAGGCGAAGGACCGAAGCATTTCATGGCTCGCGCCGCCCGCGCGCTGCCCGACCATCGAAATGCATTGGAAAGGTTGAGCGAGGTCTACTTGCGGTCGCGTTATGCCAATGACGAACCGCCGCCTGAATCAGTAAGTGAATTCAGTCGTGCGGTGAAGGAATTAAGGCCGCGCCGCGTGGTCAAATAGGTCATGGCGCCGACTGTGTCCGGCGCTTCCAGGAGATGTGTCATGTCCATGTACAAACCGCTGGCCATCGCGGCCGCGACTCTGGCTCTCGGCGCTTGCGCCACGGTGCCGCAGCCGCTGCAGGGTCAGTTCAACGACGTATCCACTTCGGGCGCCCAGCAGGGGGGCGCACCTGGCGCGAAAGTGCGCTGGGGCGGCGAAATCATCAAGACGGAGCCGGGTCCGCAGCAGACGTGTTTCTTCGTGCTTTCCGAGCCGCTCGACAGCGAAGCCCGGCCGACGGCCAGCAAGTCCGATAGCCAGGGCCGCTTCGTCGCCTGCCGCGACGGCTTCTACGACCCCGAGGTGTTCACCCGCGGTCGCGAAATCACCGTCACCGGCACGCTGCATGGCGCCGTCTCGCAGAAGGTGGGCGACTTCGATTACGCCTATCCACGCGTCGAGGCAGACGTCGTCTACCTCTGGCCGAAGCGCGTGCCGATCAACCGTGGCTACGGTCCGGGGTTCTACGACCCGTTCTGGGGTCCGGGCTGGGGCCCGGGTTTTGGCCCGTACGGCTACGGTCCGTGGGGCGATCCGTTCTATTACCGCCCGCGCACGATCATCGTGCGGCCCCCGCCGCCGCCGCGCGCTCGCTGAGTATCGCGACCCACAAAAAAGCCGGCCATGTGCCGGCTTTTTTGTGCCTGCCGTTCTGCTTAGCCCGGCGGCCAGTGCATCTGGCGGCCGGCGAGCAGGTGGACGTGGATGTGGAAGACCGTCTGGCCGCCGTGCGTGTTGGTGTTGATGACGGTGCGATAGCCGTCCTTTGACAGGCCCTGGTCGCGGGCGTAGGACGCCGCGGCGAGCAGCAGTTTTCCAAGCAACTCGGCGTCGCCCGCGGTCGCATCGTCCAGCGTGGCGATGGCGCGCTTCGGGATGAAGAGCACGTGCACCGGCGCCTGCGGGTTGAGGTCACGGAAGGCCAGCACGTCATCGTCTTCGAAGACGATATCGGCGGGGATTTCGCGGCGGACGATCTTGGCGAAAATGGTGTCGGTCATCGGGTTTCCCTGGATATCAGCCGAGCGACTGCCGGCTGCCGAATGCGTGAGCGAGCGTGCCACGGTCGACGAACTCCAGTTCACCACCCAGCGGCACGCCATGAGCCAGGCGCGTGGCACGAATACCCGCGGCCTTCGCCAGCTGCCCGATGTAGTGGGCGGTCGCTTCGCCTTCCACGGTCGGGTTGGTCGCGATGATCATTTCTTCGATCTCGCCCTCCCCCAGCCGCTCGGCGAGCAACGGCAACCCGAGCTCATCGGGACCCAGCCCGTCGAGGGGTGACAGCCGTCCCAGCAATACGAAGTAGTGACCGCGAAAGCCGGTGGCCTGTTCGATGGCCGCGAGATCGGACGGCGACTCGACAATGCACAGCACCTGCTTGTCGCGCGTGGCGCTGGCGCACAGCGAGCAGACCGGCGTCTCGCTGAAATTGCGGCAGCGCGTGCAGTTGCCCACATCGCGCATCGCCGACTCCAGCGCGGAAGAAAGGCGCAGGCCACCCTGCCGCTCGCGTTCGAGCAGGTGGAAGGCCATGCGCTGGGCGCTCTTCGCACCGACGCCCGGCAGGCAGCGCAGGGCGTCGATCAGTTCACCGAGAAGGCGGGAGCCGTTACTCATCGTGTCGTCGGACGATCCGTCAGAACGGGAGCTTCATGCCCGGAGGCAGGTTCAGGCCGGCGGTGACGCCACCCAGACGCGTGCGGCTCATCTCGGCGATCTTGTTGACCGCGTCGTTGACGGCGGCGGCGACCAGATCCTCAGCCATCTCCGGATCGTCAGCGAACGTCTGGCGATCGATATGGACGGCGCGCACTTCGTGACCACCGGTCATCGTGACGGTGACGAGGCCGCCACCCGCGGAGCCGGTGACTTCCGTCTTGGCGAGTTCGTCCTGTGCACGCTTCATTTCGTCCTGCATGCGCTGCGCTTGCTGCATCAGCTGACCAATTTGACCTTTCACGTTCCTGGCTCCACGGGTTTGATCGATTGCGGAATGACGCGCGCGTCGAAGTCGCGCTTGAGCGCCTGTACAAGGGGGTCGGCATCCATCGAGGCTTCCGCCCTGGCCTGCGCGTCGCTGGCCGCCTGCGCCCTGCGCTCCGCCGGCGTGCCCAGGTTGCCCCGGTCGGCGACGAAGCGGAAGCGCACGCGGCGATCGAGAGCGCGCGAGACCTTTTCTTCCATCTGGCTGGTCAGTGGCTCGACCGCCAGATGCATGTGCTGGGGCTGCAGCGCGAGCACCATGCTCTCGCCGTCCACCTCACGCAGTGAGCAGTTTTGCGCCAGCTGGCCGATCGGACCACGCAGGTTCGCCCGCTCGACGATGTCGTGCCAGTCCGGCAGACCATCGGCGCCGATGCTGATCGGCCGGGGGGGCGCGGCGGGTTCCGGCGCCGGAGGCGCTGGCGCTGCGGCCGGACGCGACGGAGCCCGCGCGGTGGCCGGAGCGGCAGCCGGAGGCACCGGAGCCGCAGGGCGTGCCGCTCCCGCTGCCGCCGCTGGTGCGGACGGGCGCTCCGCGGGCGCGGAAACGGGTGCACGTGCCACGGCGACCGCCGCCACGGTTCCACCGCCGTCGGTCGGACGGAAGGCGAACATGCGCAGCAAGGCCATCTCGAAACCGATGCGCGCGTCGGGCGCCATCGGCAACTCGCGGCGACTGGTGGTGGCGATCTGGTAATACAGCTGGACGTCTTCAGGCGCGATGCGCGAGGCGATATCGGCGAGGCCGGCATCGCTCTCTTCTTCGCGATAACCAGGCACCAGCTGGATCAGCTGAATGCGATGAAGCACCGTCGCCAGATCGTCGAGCACGCCGGCGAAATCCGGAGAGAACGACGCGATGCGCTCGGCTTCGCCCATCAACGCGGCGCCGTCGCCGGCCGCCAGCGCTTCGAGGACACCCAGCACCTGGCCGCGCTCGACGCTGCCGAGCATGGCGCGCACATCGTCCGCACGCACCGCGCCGCCGCCGTAGGCGATCGCCTGGTCGAGCAGCGACAGACCGTCGCGCAGCGAGCCGTCCGCGCCGTGCGCGAGTTCGCCGATGGCTTCGTCGTCGTACTCGATACCTTCGGCACCGAGGATGTGGCGCATCTGGCCCGTGATCTGATCCGGCAGCAGCCGCTTCAGGTTGAACTTGAGGCAGCGGGACAGCACGGTCACCGGCAGCTTCTGCGGATCCGTGGTCGCAAGCAGGAATTTGACGTGCGGGGGCGGTTCTTCCAGCGTTTTCAGCAGCGCATTGAACGCCGGCTTCGAGAGCATGTGCACCTCGTCCACCAGGTACACCTTGAAGCGCCCCCGGGACGGTGCGTACTGCGCGTTCTCGATCACCTCGCGGACATCGTCCACGCCGGTGTTGCTGGCCGCGTCGATCTCGAGCAGGTCGACGAAGCGACCCGCATCCACCGCCGTGCAGACCGCGCATTCGCCGCACGGGTCTGCCGACTCGCCGCGCTCGCAGTTGAGCGACTTGGCGAAGATGCGGGCGATCGTGGTCTTGCCGACACCACGGGTGCCGGTGAACAGATAGGCGTGATGCATGCGACCGGAGTCGAGCGCGTTGGTAAGCGCGCGGACCACGTGCTCCTGTCCCACGAGTTCAGCGAACTTGCGTGGGCGCCACTTGCGTGCGAGGACCTGATAGGACATGCGTATTACCTTGGGGCGACAGTGGATTGTGCCAAGGACACGCGTCGGGCGCACCCCAGCCCCGAAAAGGCGATGACCCTGCCAGCCACACCCCGGCACCCGAGTCGTCCGCTACCGTTGCTTCCTTCCGGACCTGGCGGAGTTTACGGACTATCGTCGCGGGGGGACCGACAGGGTCACCATAAAGACGGTAAATCAATTTAAAAGCAGGGTGTTGCAACCGTGCGAGCGGGATTGTTCGGGCTCCTGCCCTCACCCCTCCGCTTCGCTACGGGGCCGACGCTACGCGTCGTCCAAATTTGTTCCAGACAAATTTGTCGAACCCGCGCGGGTTCAAATCCCGCTCCCACGGTCTCGCTTCGTTTGTCTCTGCGCCACCTTTAACGGTGTCGCATTTTAGATTTGGCGGAGAGAGCGGGATTCGAACCCGCGATACCTTATTAGGGTATACACACTTTCCAGGCGTGCTCCTTCAACCACTCGGACACCTCTCCGCACTTGCACATCCTCTTCCCCGGCGTCCTGTCCGGCAAAGAAGCGGAAGGATAACGTTCCCGCCGCGGCGGGGCAAGCCTCAGCCGGCACCGGGACGCGGCGGCTGCGGTTCGGGCAGAGCCAGGCGTTCCCCCGGATGAGCGATCCGGTAGCCGCGTGAGACCAGCGTTTCACCGTCTTCGGCGCTGCCGTAGTGATACAGGGCCATGCGCGCGGTGACCTCGGGCGCGTACTCGCGCTCCAGATCGTCCACGCCGGTATGCGACGGATTGCCGATGACGCCGCAGTCGTGGGCGATCAGTTCGCCAGCCGCGCCGTGCAGCGCCAGGGCCTCCGGCACCGGCCGCGTATCGCCCGTGTAGACGAAGCTGCCACGCAGCGCCAGGCCGTACGAGGTGCCCTGCACGTGATGCCGGGTGGGGAAGACGTCGAACCAATGGCCTTCGTGCCAGAACCCGCGGGTGCAGGGCAGCAGATGGAAGGCCTCCCAGTAATTCACGCCGCCCTCGGCCAGTGCGCCCGGGTAGTCGGCCACCCTTCCCTGCAACCACGGCAGGAGTGCGGCGTGCAGGTAAACCCGGGTGCGGCCGCGCAGGGCTTCGTCGAACCACAGGCGGAAGAACAACCTTTCCATGCCCGCGACATGGTCCATGTGCACATGCGTGACGTAGAGCGCCGGTGGCGGCGTGCCGTAGGCGGCGACGTAGCGATCGAGGGTATCGGGGCCGCAGTCGACCAGCAGCAGCGGTTTGCCGTCCCGCTCGACGACCACGGCCGACGAACCGAGCTCGACCGCGTGTGCCGCGCCGGTTCCGAGGAAATGCAGGTCCCAGGTCATGCGCGCAGGCTCCGTTCGTAGTGTTCGATCAGGGCCGGCCATAGCTCGGCGTCGAAGGTGTCCCCGGCCGCGTCGCGCGCGCCGAGCTTCACCAGCGAGCGCTTCAGGCGGGACAGATTGGCATGGCGCCAGCCGCGCGACGGACGGCGCAGACGCCCCCGGTCGAAATCGATCAGGTAGAGACCGTCGGCATTGACCAGAATGTTGTGCGCGTTGAGGTCGGCATGCCAGGCGCCCTCCCGGTGGAACCGGGCGATCAGCTCGCCGACCCGTCCCGCCAGCGCCGCATTGAAGGCGCCATCCTGAAGGCGCTCGGCCAGCGTGGCGGCGGCAGGAATGCGCAAGGTGATCAGGTCGGCCGAGTAACGGAAGCCCTGACGAACGAAGCGTGAGGCCACCGGCGGCGACACGGGCAGGCCCCGGCGCTCCAGTTCGGCCAGCAGACGGAACTCGCGGTCACTGCGTGTGCGGCGGCGGCCGGTAAAGAGGTAGCGATCGCCGAGCAGACGGGCGACCATACCACCGCGGCGATAATGCCGAAGCACGGCTTCGCCGGCCGGGGTATCGATTACCGCGACACCGCCCCGCCCACCCGATTGCGTACGCAGCGCACCCCGCTCGCGCCAGTAGTCGGACGAGAACCAGGGTGCGTCGACTTGAGATACACGGGTGGCGTCGAACAGAATCGTCCCGCCCGCGCTCTCCTTGACTCGTTGCTCTGTCATTCGTCGGCCGCCCTTACGCAGCCACTCATCCGGTACTCCGATCGTGTCCAGTCTACCAAGCCGTCCACTCCCGTCGGGAGATTCCAGCCTCTGCATCCTGCGTACCTCCGCCATCGGCGACGTGACGCACGTGATTCCGCTGGTCCGCACCCTTCAGGAAAAGTCGCCCGGCACGCGCCTGACGTGGCTCGTCGGCAAGCTCGAGCGCAAGCTCGTGGGCGATTTTCCGGGCGTCGAGTTCATTACCTTCGATAAGGGCAAGGGCCGGGAAGGCATGCGCGAGGTACGCCAGGCGCTGGCCGGACGCCGGTTCGACGCCCTGCTGCACATGCAGGTGGCATTGCGCTCGAATCTGCTGAGCCTGGCCGTAAAAGCCGATCGCCGCATCGGCTACGACCACGCCCGCTCCAAGGACCTGCACGGGCTCTTCGTCAACGAACGCATCGAAGCCCGCACGGGCGAGCACGTGCTGGACGCCATGGCCAGCTTCATCGAGCCGCTGGGCCTGAAGCAGACGGAGGTGCGCTGGGACATTCCCGTGCCCGCCGACGCCCACGAGTGGGCCGCCGAACAGCTGCCCGGCGACGCGCCGACCCTGCTGGTCAGTCCGATGTCGAGCCACACGGTGCGTAACTGGCGGGTCGACCGCTACGCGGCCCTGATCGACCACGCGATGGCGCGCGGCATGCGTGTCGCGCTGGTCGGCGGTCCGTCGGACCCCGAGCGCGCGCTGGCGGACAGCATCCTGGCGGCGACCGAGGCGGCCCCGCTGGACCTGACCGGCAAGGACACGCTGAAGCGTTTCATGGCCCTGCTGGCACGCAGCGCCATGATCCTCACGCCGGATTCGGGCCCGATGCACATGGCCAACGCGGTGGGCACGAAGGTCCTGGGGCTGCACGCCGCCAGCAACCCGCACCGCTCCGGCCCCTACTCGGACCGTCGCTGGTGCGTGGACAGATACGACGCGGCGTCGCGCAAGTTCCTCGGCAAGCCGGCGTCCGAAATACCCTGGGGCACCAAGATCGAGAAAGCCGGCGTCATGGACCTGGTCGAGGTCGCCGACATGAAAGACCGCTTCGAGGCCTGCGCGGCCTTCCTGAAACTGCCGCTCGCCTGATCAGGCCTGCGGCGCGCGGTAGTCCTGATACGACTTCTCTTCGACCAGCGTCGAGCCCAGCTTCGTGTTGATCTCGCGCTTGATCGCCGCGCGCTCGTCGTTTTCGATGTACACCGAACGGGCGAGCTGGATGAATTCGTCGTCGAACGCCTGAGCACGCTCCTTCATGCGGATGTCGTCTTCGATCTTCCACAGGCGCTGGTTGACGGCCAGCAGGCGCGACGTCTCGTCGGCGATGTCGGTCCCGGAGGCCCTGTCGTTCTTCCACGTGGCCTCGAGCAGTTCGAGCTCGTTGCGCACATTGGCCAGCTTGGCCGCGTCCTTGATCTGCTGCAGTTTGATCTGGAGGATCGTGATCTTGTCGATCAGCTCACCGTAAGAAACGGGGGTCTGGATAAGGCTCATGGCAAATCTCCGGTCGGTCAGGCGCCGGAGGTTAGCAGTTTTGCACCCGCAGGGCCGCCCCCGAAGGCGGCGAGGCTGGCGGCGAGACGATCGAATACGGCCCGGACACGACGGCTCTTGCGCTGGTCCTCGTGCATGACGACCCAGATCGGGAGGCACACCTCGAGCTCGTCGGGCAGTAGGCGTACCAGGCCCATGCGGTGCGCCAACGGCACCTGACAGAAGCCGATGCCGAAGCCGGCGCGGATCGCCGCCATCGCGGCCAGATCGTTATCCGTGCGCAGCGCGAAATGCTCGCGCGAATACGGGACACCGGCCGGCCGCAATGCGCGGATGTACGGTTTTTCCTCGTCGTAACCGATCAGCGCGTGCGTGACGATATCGGCGACGCGTTCGGGCGCGCCAGCCACAGCGAGGTAGTCAGGGTGACCGTATAAGCCCAGCGGTATGTCGCAGACATGCCTGGCGACCATCGCGTCCTGCTCGGGCATCGCGCTGCGAACGGCGATATCGGCGTCCCGACGCAGCAGATTTTCGGTGCGATTGGTGGTCGACAGCTCGATGACGATGCCGGGATGCGCGCGCCGGAACGTTGCAAGCATCGGCGGCAGGATCTCGACGCCCACCACCTCACTGGCCGTGATGCGCACCACGCCGTGCAATGCCTCACGCGTGCCCGAGGCGACCCGGAGCACGGAGGCGGCCGCGGAAGCCATGGCCTCCGCATGAGGCTGCAACTCCAGCGCCGCGTCGGTCGGAATGAGTCCGTGGGATGCGCGGGAGAACAGCGGAACGCCAAGCGACGCCTCCAGCTCCCGCACATGCCGGCCGAGGCTCGGCTGGGTCATGTCCAGCGACCGCGCGGCGCCGGACAGGCTGCCTTCGCGCAATACGGCGAGAAAGGAGCGGAAAAGATCCCAGGCGGGCTCGGTGTTGGCCATACATAAACGTATAGCAGATGTTTACTGATGCGCAATTCCCGAACAGGGGCACACCCATCAGACTTTGCCCATCCCAACGGAGCACCGCCATGACCCAGCACCCGCGCACTGCCCTCGTCCTCGGCGCGACCGGCGGGGTCGGCGGCGAAACGGCCCGCGCCCTGATCGCCGCGGGCTGGAACGTCGACGCCCTGACCCGCCACACGGGAAAGACCGGAGATGGCATCCGGTGGATCGAAGGCGACGCCATGGTCGCCGCCGACGTGCTTCGCGCGGCCGACGGAGCGCAAGTCATCGTCCATGCCGTGAACCCGCCTGGCTACAAGGACTGGGAGCGCGTCGTTCTGCCGATGATCGACAACACCATCGCGGCGGCGCATGCCGTCGGAGCGCGCATCGTGCTGCCCGGCTCGGTCTACAACTACGGGCCCGACGTGTATCCCATGATCGCCGAAGACGCCGCGCAGCATCCGCCGTCACGCAAAGGAGAGATCCGCGTCGACGTCGAACGACACCTGCAACGCGCGGCCCGCGACGGCGTACGTAGCCTCGTGCTTCGTTGCGGTGACTTCTATGGGCCGGGTGGCGGCAACAACTGGCTGGCTCAGGGCATCGTGACGCCCGGCAAACCGCTGCGCGCGATCCGCTATCCCGGTCCGCCGGCGCTGCGGCATGCGTGGGCCTATCTGCCCGACGTCGCATCGACCCTGGTGGCGTTGCTGGATCGCGAGGACGAACTCGAGACCTTTGCACGCTTCCACTTCGGGGGACACACCCTCACCGGTGACGAGCTGCACGCCACTATCCGTCGTGCGTCAGGTAAGCCGTCGCTGCGGATGCGTCCGTTTGCCTGGTGGATGGTGAACCTCATCGCACCGTTTCACGAGACGATGCGCGAGGTGCGCAAGATGCGCTACCTGTGGAATGAGGAAGTGCTGATGGACGGTAAGCGCCTGCGCGCCTTCCTGCCGGGACACCGTGACACGCCGCCCGATGTGGCGATGAAGGTCACGCTCGACGCGCTCGGTGTTCTGACGCGCTGATTCGGACCGCCGATTCAGAGCGAGACGGCGCCGAACGCGTCCATGAGCAGCAGTACGTTGAGCCCGAGCACCACCAGTGCGGCGAGCGCGGCGAGACCCACCACGAGCATCCCGTTGCGGAAGGCACCCATGACGTCGCGCCGACTGGTGAACCACACCAGTGCGATCATCGGGAACGGCAGCGCGATGCTCAGCGCGACCTGGCTGAGCACGAGCGCGCGCGTCGCATCGACGCCGGCCAGCACCACCGCGAAGCTGGGCAACATCGTGATCGCCCGTCGCAGCCAGATCGGGATGCGAAAATCGACGAAGCCCTGCATGATCATCTGCCCCGCCATGGTGCCGACGACGGAGCTGGAGAATCCGGAGGCGACCAGCGAGACCAGGAAGATCGTCGCGGCAGCGCCGCCAAGCAGCGGTACCAGTGTCTGATAAGCGGTTTCGATCTTCGCCACATCCGGGTGGCTGCCGTGGAACGCGCCGGCCGCCATCACCACCATGGCGAGGTTGATCAGGCCCGCGACGGCCAGCGCCAGGATCACCTCGAGGTTGGACAGGCGGATGATCCGCCGGCGCTCGCTGTCGTTCTTCGGCTGCGCCCGACGCTCGGTCAGCCCCGAGTGGAGAAACAGCGCATGCGGCATCACCGTGGCGCCGATGATGCCCACGGCGATGGCGATGGCGGCGCTGTCCGGAATGTTCGGCACGAAAATCTGCTGGCCCAGCGACTTCCAGCCCACCGGCGCGATGAACAGCTCCACGAGATACGACAGTCCGACCACGCCGACCAGCGCACCGATGGTCAGTTCGAGCCGTCGGTAGCCTTTGCCTTCCAGCATCAGCAGCGCGTACGTGACGATGCCGGTGATTCCCATGCCCACCAGCAGCGGCATGTGGAACAACAGGCTCAGGCCGATCGCCCCGCCGAGGAATTCGGCGAGATCGGTAGCCATCGCCGCCAGTTCGCTCACCACCCACATCAGATAGACCAGCGGTCTCGGCAGGCGATCCCGACAGAGCTCCGCGAGATTGCGGCCCGTGACGATTCCCAGCCGGGCGGAGAGGCTCTGGAACAACATCGCGACCAGATTGGCCAGGAGCACCACCCAGAGCAACGCATAGCCGTAGCGAGCGCCCGCCTGGATATTCGTGGCGAAGTTGCCCGGATCGATATACGCGACCGAGACCACCATCGCCGGCCCCGCGAACGGCAGCAGCGCGGACAGGCCACGGCGGCGTCCGGAAAGGACGTCGACCATCGCCGGGTCGGGATTCTGCTGTCTTACCTGATCAAGCATGCGATGAATCCGCGGGACTTACGACAAAAAGAGAGCGCCGCGCGGTGAACGCGCGGCGAAGCTGCGTGGGATGCATGCCCCCGTTATACGCCGCGGCCGCGCGCCTTGCGACGCGAGCCCGGTGCGAAGACGAGTCCGGCGATCACACCGGCCGCGATGAGCGAGCCCGCGACGGCGGGCGACGAGACCTTCAGCGTCCGGACCTGGCGCACCGGCCGCTTCGGCCCGTGCTGCACCTCGGCCGGCGCCGCCTCGATCTCGACCGCGTGCGTGCTGGGCCGGATCGGCTTGCCGCGGGCATCGGCAACGCCACGGGTCAGCTCCGCGCCGAGCAGGACGATGATCGATGAGTAATAGGTCCACGTGAGCAACACCACGAAGGCACCGGCCGGTCCGTACGCGCCGCCGACATCCGAATACTGGATATAGAGGCCGATAGCGTACTTGCCAACCATGAACAGCACCGTGGTGAGCACCGCGCCGATCAGCGCCTCGCTCCAGTCGATCACCGCGTCGGGGAGCACCTTGTACATGGCGCCGAAGGCCACCACGAAAACCACCACGGAGATACCGAATTCCACCGCCTTCCAGGCGGTGGAGTCACCGCGGATCATGGTCTGGATGATCGCGCTGACGATAAACGAGACGATCATCATGAAGGCCATGCCGCCGAGCAGCGCGAAGGCGCGGCCGCGCGCGCGCAGCCAGGCGCCCACGGCCTCGCCCGGCCGGGCCTTCACCCGCCACACCCGATCGAGGGTGCCCTGCAACTGGGCGAACACCGCCGAGGCGGCGAACAGTGTCACGCCGATGCCGATAACGCCCGCGATGTCGCCGATCCGCGGATGCGCCCTGGCGCTGTTGATCACCGAATCGATCGCGCCAGCCGCGCGGCTGCCGACGACCGCCGACAGGGCCTCGGTCAGCTGGTCACGCCATTCGGGGTGAAGCAGCGAAATGACCCAGACCAGCAGGAGCAGGAGCGGCGCGAACGACAGCGCCGCGTAGAACGCCAGCGCCGCGGCGCGCGTCATCAGCTCATCGTCGCTGAAACCGTCCACCGCCGAGACGATGGTTCGTTTGAGAGCGCCGCCGGTCATGCCCTTCTCCTGATCGTTCTACGCGTTTCCACCAGAGGCATACCTTCAGGGAGGGCGAGCGCACGTGATGTGAACGTGGAAGCAAGGCCCTAGAATCGGCGTATGCCTCTGACCCTGCTGATCGCCGACGACCACCCGATGTTCCGCGGCGCCCTGCTGCACGCGCTGGCCGAACCCCTCCGCGGCGGCCGTGCGCTGGAAGCCGCCAGCCACAGCGCCATGGAGACCGTGCTCGCCTCCGGGGAATCCGTCGACCTGGTCCTGCTCGACCTGACCATGCCGGGCGCCATGGGGTTCTCCTCCCTGCTCTGGTTGCGCGGCGAGCACCCCGACGTGCCCGTGCTGGTGGTTTCCTCGAACGACCACCCGCGCAACGTGCGCCGGGCCCAGCAGTTCGGCGCGGCGGGATTCGTCTCCAAGTCCGCACCCGCCGAGGTATTGCGCGAGGCGGTGGCCGAGGTCATGCAGGGCGGCACGGCTTTCGTGGGTGCGCGCGCCGAGCGCAGCGACGACGACGCGCAACTGGCCGCGCGGCTGGCGCGGCTCACGCCCGCGCAGTTCCGCGTGCTCATGCTGATGGCCGAAGGTCTGCTCAACAAGCAGATCGCCGCAGAGCTCGGCCTCGCCGAGAACACCGTGAAGATTCACGTCACGGCCGTGCTGTCCAAGCTCGAATGCCGCTCGCGCACGCAGGCCGCTGTGCTGGTGAAGTCGCTCGACATCGACGAGGGTGTCGATGGCTCGCATCCCGGCTGACGCGACCCGCTAGCCGGCGAGCATCAGCAGCCGGCTCATCACCGCACGCAGACGTGCGGGCGCCAGCGGCTTGGTCAGGTAGCGCAGCCCGGCCGCCGCGGCGCGCTCGACATCCGATGCCGAGGGCGCCTCCGCGATGAGCACGACCGGCGGCAGGCTGCCCCATCGCGAACCGAGCGCTACGCGAAGCTCTTCGGTAGCCATGCCATCGATCGGATCCTCGAGCAACACGATCGACGGTGCCTCGTCGGTCTCGGCATGACGCATGGCTGCGCTGGCCCCGGGGACGGCCACGACATCGCAGCCCCACGAAGACAACAGCCGGGCCGTCGCCTGTCGCGTGACGGCGTCGGCATCGACGAGCATCACACGCGCCCCCGTAAAGGGCGACTCGTCTTCGGCACTCGCACCCGGCGCGACCGCATCGGCATCGCCGCGATACACCGGAACGGCGATGGAGAACACGCTGCCGCGCCCCGGTAGGGAGCGCACGCCGACACGCGCTCCGAGCAGCCGACCGATGCGATCGACGATGGAGAGACCGAGCCCCGAACTGCGGCGGTCGCGATCCACCCCGTTATCGAGACGAAGAAACTCGTCGAAGATCGCGCGCGTTTTCGCCTCGGGAATACCGAGCCCCGTATCCCAGACCTCGATGCGCACCGCATCGCCCTGCCGCCGCGCACCGATCAGCACGCCACCGCGCGGTGTGTAGTGGATCGCGTTGGAGAGGAAGTTCTGCAGCACGCGGCGAAGCAGCAAGGCATCGGCACGCACGACGAAAACACTGTCGACCCAACGCAGGCGCAGGCCGCGCGAATCGGCCAGCACGGCGAACTGACGGGCCAGGTCGGCAAGCATCGGGCCCAGTGCCACCGCCGTGAAACGGGGCTCGACCGCACCGCCCTCCAGACGGGACACGTCCAGCAAGCTGGCAAGCAGTTCGTCCTGCGTGTCGAGGGCGCTGCGCACACGCTCTGCCAGTTCGCGCTCGTTCGCGTCGAGCCGGCCCTCCGCCAGCGTACCGATGAAAAGACGCGCGGCATTCAACGGCTGGAGAAGGTCATGCACGGCGGCGGCGATGAAACGCGTCTTGGATCGGTTGGCGCGCTCGGCCTCCGCCTTGGCCTCGTGGAGATCGCGCGTGCGCTCGTCGACGCGTTGCTCGAGGCTCGTCGCCAGCGAGCGCAACTCGCGCGCCGCCGCCTTGTATGCGGTGATGTCGGCATAACTGGTAACGAAGCCACCATCCGGCAGCGGGTTGCCACGAATCTCGAACGTCGTGCCGTCCGGACGCTCGCGCTCATACATGTGCGGGCTACCCGCACGCAGGTAGGCGAGACGACGCTGAATCGCTTCCTCGGGATCGCCCGGGCCCAGAAGGCCTCGACGTGCGTTGAAGCGGAACATGTCCTCGATGGGCCGCCCCACCCGCATGTAGTCGTCGGGAAAACCGAAAATCTGCTGGTAACGCGAATTCCACGCTACCAGACGCAGCGAGGCATCGACGACGCTCACGCCTTGCGGCAGGTGCTCCAGGTTGCCGTGCACCCCCTGGGTCGCCTCATGCGCGGCGGCTACGATGCTGTCCTGCGCCGACCGCAGCGCGGCGGCATGATGCGCCACCATGCGCTCCAGTTCCTCGCGGCTGCGCAGACGCAGACGTGCGAGGCGGATCCGCTGTTGCAGGAACAGACCGAAGAGGATCACAGGCAGCCAGCCTGCCAGTACGATCAGCGCCGCGTTACGTGCCGCCACGGTCGCCGGGCGCGCATCGGCCAGCAGGTGCAGTGTCCAGGCCTGCTGCGGTAATGGCAGGCTGCGCCAGATGACCTCATGAGGCAGCTCGGGCGACGACACCCTCACCTGATCCGCACCGTCCCCGGCGGTTCCCACCCGGGTGCGTACGATCAGGGGAAGCGTGCGACCGCCGTACTGGCGCGTGCGATCGATGGACAAGGCGTCGCGTGGATCGAGCGCATGCAAGGCGCGGTACATCCATTCGGGGCCACGGTTGGCCAGGAAGACCACGCCGTGCCGGTCGGCCAGCAACACGATGTCCTCTTCGCGCGCCCAGTCGTGGCGCACATCGTCCAGCGTGATCTTGACCACGACCACACCGATATGACGGCCCGTATCATCGTCGACGGTGCGGGTGATGAAGTAGCCCGGCACGTTGGTGGATACGCCCAGCGCGTAGAACGTGGAGTGGCCGTCACGCATCGCGTCCTGAAAGTACGGCCGGAAACGGTAATCCAGACCGACGTTACTTTCCGGCGTGTTCCAGTTGTTGGCGGCCACGGCGTGGCCGTCACGGTCCAGCAGAGTCAGCGTCGAGGCATGCACCGCGCCGTTGGCCTGTTCCAGTTTGCGGTTGAGCGCCGGCGTATCGATGGATGCGGTCGGACCGGACAACGCGGCCCTGAGCTCGGGATCCAGCGCCAGCACGTCAGGCAGCACGGTAAAGCGATCGATCAGGCGCTGCACCGCCAGCGCATGCAGATTGAGCCGGTCCGCCGACTGCGCGGCGATGCCGCCGAGCGCCCGCCGCCAGGCCCACCAGCCGCCCAGCGCCACGCTCCCGGCCATGGCCAGCAACAGGATCAGCAGGGTAACGAGGCGGGCAAGACGCGATCGGGGCATGCGACATGCTCGCACAGGCGCGGGACCTCTAGCCGGAATGTGCTATGGGTCGTTCCGGCCGCAGGGAGTACAAAACGGCACCCGCCCTCAAAAGGGCAGCTGCCGTTGTCGTGCCATGTCCCTGCGCTCCGCCTCGCCCCTCGTACCTGTCCCCTTCTATCGCCAGACCTACGTCCAGGTGCTGCTGGCCATCGCACTCGGCGCCCTGCTCGGCCACTTCTGGCCGACGTTCGGCCAGTCGCTGAAGCCTCTGGGCGATGCCTTCATCAAGCTGGTGAAGATGATCATCGCGCCGGTGATCTTCCTCACCGTGGTCACCGGCATCGCCGGCATGCCGCACCTCAACGCCGTCGGTCGCGTCGTGCTGAAGGCGATGATCTACTTTCTGGTCTTCTCGACCCTCGCGCTGATCGTCGGCCTGATCGTGGCCAACGTGGTGCAGCCGGGTGCGGGTCTGAACATCGATCCCGCGACCCTGTCGACGAAGGAAATCGCGACCTATGCGTCCAAGGCGCACGATATCTCGTTGACCGGCTTCCTGCTCGACATCATTCCGGACACGGTGGTCGGCGCGTTCACCTCGGGCAATATCCTGCAGGTGCTGCTGTTCGCGGTGCTGTTCGGCATCTCGCTGACGATGGCCGGCGAGCGCGCGAAGCCGGTCGTCTCCTTCTTCGAGTCGCTGACCGCGCCGGTGTTCACGCTGGTGCATCTGCTGATGAAGGCCGCACCCATCGGTGCCTTCGGTGCCATCGCGTTCACCATCGGGCGCTATGGCATCGAGTCGCTGTCGAACCTGTTGTTTCTGGTCGCCACGTTCTACGGCACGGCGATCCTGTTCATCGTGGTGGTGCTGGGCACGGTCGCCAGACTGGCGGGTTTCTCGATTTTCCGGCTGCTGCGCTATCTCAAGGCGGAACTGCTGCTGGTACTCGGCACCTCGTCGTCGGAGGCCGCGCTTCCCTCGCTGATGGAGAAGATGGAACGTGCCGGTTGCGACAAGTCCGTCGTCGGTCTGGTCGTGCCCACCGGTTACTCGTTCAATCTGGATGGCACCAACATCTACATGACCCTGGCCGCGTTGTTCATCGCGCAGGCGACCAACACACCGCTGACGCTCGGTGAACAGGTCGCCCTGCTGCTGGTGGCGATGGTCAGCTCGAAGGGCGCGGCGGGCGTCACCGGTGCGGGATTCGTCACGCTCGCGGCGACCCTGTCCGTGGTGCCTTCGCTGCCGGTTGCCGGCATGGCGCTGATCCTCGGCGTCGATCGGTTCATGAGCGAGTGCCGCTCGCTCACCAATTTCATCGGCAACGCCGTGGCTACCGTGGTCGTCGCACGCTGGGAAGGCGCGCTGGATCGCAAGGCTATGGACGCTGCCCTGTCGTCTCGCGCGGAGAACCGCGCGCCCACGCTCGTCGCTTCACAGGGGAAACAGTCATGAGCTTGCTTCGCGTCGCGCTACTCGCCGCGGCCGTCGGTCTCGCGTGCACCGGCCAGGTGGCAGCGCAGGCCGCGCCGGATGCCGGTAAACCCACCTCCATCGATCTGTGGCCCGGCAGTCCGCCGGGCGGCGGCAGCGGTCCGAAGGGGCCGGAGCGTATCGGCCAGAGCGGTACCGGTGTCGGCGCGGTCTCCAACGTCAGCCGCCCGCGTATCGAGGTATATCGCCCCGCCCGCCCGAATGGCGCGGCGGTGATCCTCATCGGCGGCGGTGGCTATTTCCGTATCGGGATCGGGCATGAAGTGATCCCGACGGCGAAATGGCTGGCGGCGCTGGGCGTCACGCCGGTGGTGCTTTATTACCGCCTGCCCGCCGATCACTGGCCGGCCGTCGCGCCATTCCAGGATGCTCAGCGCGCGATCCGCGTTTTACGTGCGCATGCCAGCGAGCTCGGCATCGATCCGAAGCGCGTGGGTGTGGTCGGGTTCTCGGCGGGTGGCAATCTTGCCGGTATCGCCGAGACGCGCTTTGCCGATGCGTTCTATCCCGCCGTCGACGCGGCGGACCAACAGTCGGCACGACCGGATTTCGCCGGGCTGATCTACCCGGTGATCTCGTTGCAGAAGCCCTTCGATACCACACGGTCCAGCCGCGAACTGTCCACGCAGTCCGATGCGGTGCAGGCCTATTCGGTCGAGCTCCACGTGACGCACGACACGCCGCCGACCTTTCTCGCGCAGGCAGCCGACGACCCGATCGCCAACATCGGTAACAGCCTGGTGATGTTCGACGCCCTGCACAAGAACGATGTCGACACCGAAATGCATGTGTTCGACAAGGGTGGTCATGGGTGGGGTCTCGGCGATCCCGGCTCGGCGCCGGCGCAATGGCCTCGCTTGTTCGCCGCCTGGGCACGTCGCGCAGGCTTCTTCAACGCCGTCGACACCGGCCCGTTCGCCGTGCCCGCCACATCGCCGTCGAATGCCGCGCCCGCGGCCAGCGATGCGATTCCGGACGACAACTGATCGCCACCGACGACGAGACGCATGCCATGAAGACAAGCCAGTCCCGCCTCTATCCGGCGATCGCCGCCGTACTCTTTGCCAGCGGCATGCCCGCGCCGTCGATGGCCGCCGACAAGGTGACCAACGCCGAATTGTTGAAACTGATCAGGCAGCAGGCCGCGCAGATCGATGCGTTGAAGCAGCGCCTTGCCGTGGTGGAAGGCCAGACGCATGCTCCCGCCGTGGCCTCCGCCGGTGTCGGTACTCCCGTCACGCCCACCAACACACAGCCACCTGCCAGCGAGAACGACCGCCGTCAGGCGCAGGTCGACGCGGCCATCGCCGATACGCGCGAGAGCGAGATCGCCGTCGCCATGGCGCGCGGTGGCGCAACGAAATCCTCCGGTGGCAGCACGCGCTGGGGCCTCGGCGGCGAAGCCGGCCCGCTGTTCCGCAGCGACGATGGCTTCTTCACCTTCAAGCCCGACGGTCGCCTCCTGATCGACTTCACCCGTACCAGCGGATCGAATTACGACACACGCAACATCAACGGGGCGCAGATCACCAGCGCGCGCCTCGGCGGCGAAGGCACCGTCGGCGCACTCGGTTACCACGTCGAAGCGGACTTCGCCGATAACGTCGTCGCCCTGCGCCAGACCTACCTCACGTACACCGCGAAGCTGTTCGGCAACACGACGAAGTTCTATCTCGGCAACTTCCTCAAGGATCTCGGCACCGAAGGCTCGTCCGAATCGGCGCGCGTGCCCTTCATGCTGCGCAACGCCGCGACCGCGGTGGGCCAGCCCGTCGTCAGCTACTTCGGCATGGGCGCACAGATGCGGATGTACGGCAACAACTGGCATTACAGCCTGTCGATCAACGGCAACGCCCCGAACAGTTCCACGTCGGGCACGCGCACCGACTCGACCACGTACCTCACCCGCGCGCACTGGAATCCGTGGAAGACCGAAAACGGCTTCCTGCATGTGGGTGGCTGGTACTACTACGAGAAGATCAGCGACGGCGTCACCAGCATCAACAACACGCCGGCCATCGCGCTCGACTACAATGACAACCTCGCGGTATCGGCCAGCTCCATCGCCAATCCCACGCAGGATCGTGGCAAGGGCTATGAACTGGGCGGGGTACTGCGCAACTTCTGGCTGATGACCGAGTACGGCAAGCGAACCATCGATTCGAGCACCGCCGACTCGGTCACGCGGCACGGGTCCAGTTTCGCCGCCGGCTGGATGATTACCGGCGAAGCGCCAGGGTTCTCCAGCCGTTCGGGCAGCTGGAAAGCGGTGAAGGTGAACAACCCGGTGACGTCGGGCGGCTGGGGTGCCTTCGAGCTCGCCGGGCGTGTCGACCATTACGACTACGCGGACGCACCGCGCGGCGGTATCGGCAAGAGCTATACGCTCGGCGTGAACTGGTACCTCAACGACTGGTCGCGGCTGATGCTCAACTATGTCCACTGGAATACGGATAACCAGGTGGGCAGTTTTACCGGGCCTGACGCCGGTAATTCGGTGGCGGTGCGGGCTCAGGTCGTCTTCTGAGCCGGCACCTGTTGCAGGACGGGCCGGAAAGATCGCGGCGCCGAGGCTACGAACAGCGCCACGCAGCCGACGACGGTGATGTCGACCTTGTCGAAACGCTCCGTGAGTTCGGCCCGCAGATCATCCAGGCTGTCCGTCGCGTTACCGAAGATACCCTTGCGGTTATAGAACGCCATCAGCCGCACGGCCGCACCGCTACGCACCACACCTTCCGCCAGGATGGTCGCACCGAAGATCACGCCACCCGGAGCGAGCAACGGCAGCATGTGGTCGAAAACACGGGCCTTCCCGGGCATGTTGCCCGGCAGGCAGTGCAGCAGATAGGTCAGGCCGATGGACGCGAACGGCTCGCCTACCGGTCGCACCGGCTGCAACACGTCGGCCACGTGGCTCTCGGGCGCGTAGCGCTCCACCCGCTTCGCCGCCGAGCGCAGGGCATTGCGGTTGAGGTCCATCAGCGCCAGCCGCGGCGCGGCCGGGAAGCGGCAATGATCCAGGTACCACCCCGTGCCGACACCTACATCCAGATGGTTAGAACTTACGTAACTGTCGTAGATCCCGAGGATCCGTGAGGTCGGACAGCGCCACACGGCGGGGTTGGAGATACGCAGGACGAGCGTGTCGTAAATGGCCAGGGTCAACGGGGAATAGACGGACTGGCTGTCGTAATCCTTGTCTTCTTGCAATGTCATGGGCGGGTTCCGGGCGCGGATGGGTGCGATGTGAGGGGATCGATACCGCAATCCGTGCGCAGGGTAGCGGAACGTCGGCGCCACCTCTTTCACAATTGCACCCTAAAGCCTGGCCGACCCACGCCGATCCACTAACAAACACGCTGAGCCGACCAACCATGCCCGTCCAGCACGCCCGCCACACCAATCTGACTGCCGTCCTCGCCCAGCTCGAACGCGAGGGTATCGTTGGCTATGCCGAACAGGCCGAGCACCTCGGCAACGTCACCGAGCACCGTCTCGCCTCGATGCACCAGGGCGGCACCATCGATGTGCTGTTCTCCCAGCATGTCGAGTGGGTGCTGCACCGACGAAAAGGCTGGATGGACGAACTGCATGAGGACGATCCGCTAGAGGCGTGAGCGGAATCCGTCTCGTCGATCTAGTGCCGCTGACTGAGCCACCTCGCCTGATCGACCGTATCGACGACCTCGCGAAATCCTGCGACGTTTGTTAGCCTCGCCGGCCCATCGAAAGATCGTCCCCATAGTGAACTCCGTGAAAAAAAGACTTATCCCGTTGCTCCTCGTTGCCCTTCTCGCCGGTTGCGGCGACCGCAGCGCCAGCTACTCCATCGACAACCCGACGGATAAGCCGCTATCGCTGACCATCGACGGTAAGGCATACGAGGTCCCCGCGAATGACGCCGAGAGCGTGTCGCTCAGCGCGGGAGAACACACCATGAAAGGGGACGTCGTCGGCGACATCCGGTTCATCTCGTACTATCGCGGTCGGGGCGGCATCATCAACCCGACGCTGAGTGACTATGTGATTTATCGCCAGAGCTTCGAGAAGGTGAATACCAAGTCGCCTGGCTACCAGGGCAAGCTCGACACCATCGTACTCGACGGCGTGACGTTCGAAGGCACCATGAAGCAGTCGAACGCTCTTTTCATCGACAAGGACTGGACGTATGGCGTGGACGAAGAGCTTCCCGACAGTGTGACCGAGCACGACAACGGTCTGAATAACACGGTGCATAACAAGGTCTTTCGTGCGAAGGACTTCATCGCATTCTTCGAAAAGAATGCGGACGCGAAAGGCTACTTCGAAGCGAATCGTCCGAAGAACCCGTCGCCTGTCGTTCACAAGCTGACCGTCCTCTCCCCGACTCTGCCGCCGATCGACGATCCGGCTCTGGAGAAGCTGGCGGAACCGCTGCGCGAAAACTACGCGAAGTATCTGAAGGCCAAAGATGCGTCAGACCAGGAAGCCCTGCAGAAAGAAAATTTCACGCTGAGCATGGCGTTCTCCAGAGGCGCGATGGCGATCAACGACAAGACGCGCCTCTCGCCGGAGTCGTCCAGTCAGATCGATGCGTTTCAGCGTGCTATCGGCGAGGCATATGGGTCGACGGCGCTGGTCGAGCCGTAAGCGCCATCACAGCAAACGTGCCGGACACAGGAGAGTGTCCGGCCTTTGCGCTGATCGCTTCCAGTGCGAGTGCAACGCGCTGGCAAACCGGGTAAACGCTAAAAAACAACTTGCGGTTGGCTGTAGGGCTAGGCCTTGTACGTTTCCCAGCAGCCATCCTGGCGCTCGACCTTGACCACTACCGTGCCACCGGCGCGCTCGACCATCCGCGCGTAAGTGCCGGCAAGCTCGATCGCTTCACGTTCGGAGCGGACCTCGTCGACCGGACGATGATCCGAGCGGACACGCCATGGGCCTCGCGCCGTCGACGGCGGCGAGATGTAGATCAGCACTTCTTCCGTCATGCCTTGCCCAATGCCTTCCGGACATCGTCCGTCATGATGCCGACGCGCTTCACTGTCTCCCGAAGCTTGTCTTCCGACACGCCGAGAATCCGGGTCCAGTATTCGACCTCGTAATCCTCATGGACATTAATGCGCTGCGCATCGCCGGGGCCGCGCTTGCTGGTGTCGTCGCTCATAGCCTGCGCCTCGTTGAAGGTGGCCAAACGTGGCAGACGAAACGTCGAGCGTTTGTGGATCTGGCGCGAAAGTTCAGCGGATGAAGGCAAGGAGATCGGTCGCTTCCTCTTCCGTCAGCGCTTCGGCCTCGACGTCGAAAAGCAGGGATTTTCCGGTTGTTTCGTTGTTGAGACGGCTGCAGCCAAACGTGCGCAGGTCGCCTGACAGGACGTCGCCCGGCGAAATAAGGCCTTCTTCCAGCGTACCTACGGTAAACCCCGCGATTCGCTCGATGAGTGCGACACGAAGCTCGTGGTGGTACCAGGCAACCATACCTCGCATGTGCGACCCTCCCTTCAGACGTGATACTGCTCTGTTGGGACGGCGATTGTGTGAAGGGGCGTGGTGCCACCCACGACTCTCGGTAGGTTTCCACCCCTTTCGCTTCGTCCAGGACGGTACCGGCGCCCTCGCCAGCGGATGCGGAGATACAATCCCCCGGCATTTCAGATGGTGGAATACACGGAGGTACGATGAGCGACACGACCGAGTTTCGCGTTACTTACGATGGCCCGGCTCTCGAAAACCATGAGATGGATCCGCGCGAACTCGCGCCGGCACTTCTTGCCATGGCGGACCTGCTGGATGCCTCGGCCAAGGTTCTCTATGGCGACAAGGCCAAGGTGACCGTCAACGTCAAAGGTTCGTTCAAGACGGGCAGCTTCAACGTCGACTTCGTAACAGGCGTCAAGTGGCTGCAGTCGGTTCGCGACATCTTCGCGGGCTCCGAGGCAACCGCCATCGCGAATGCTTCGGCGATTCTTGGCGCACTGGGCGTGCTCGGAAAGACGGGGCTCATTCCATTGCTGAAATGGCTGCGAGCCAGGCCAATCACTCGAGTTGAACTGACCGATCCTGCGGGCCGGGAGCGCCCGCGGGCTCGCATCTATGTCGGGAACGATTTCTACGACACCGAGGGCGCGACCGTGGATCTGTTGAGAGATGTCGGCGTGCGAAAAGCCATGGAGCGGGTACTCGCCCCGCTCGAAACATCGGGCATCGACGTTGTCGCGCTCGGCCAGGGATCGTCGGTAAATATCACCGTGGACGCGGGTGACCTCCTATCCTTCGTTTCGCCTGTCGCTGAGAATCTTCGCCACCCGCCCGGCAGCGAAGCTCGGCGGTCTGCCCGGCTCTGGGCTTGACGCCACCTCCATTCCTGCCAAAATGACCTGAAAGTCATTAACTCGGTCGAGGTGTGCCATGTCGGACGTTCTTATCGTTGGTGCAGGCCCCACTGGCCTGGCGCATGCACTCTGGCTGACGGCCCAGGGTGTGAAGGTCCGAATTATCGACCGAACAAGCGGGCCAGGGACCACGTCCCGGGCCATGGCCGTGCAGGCCCGGACACTGGAGCTCTACCGGCAGCTGGATCTCAGCGACGAAGTGGTTGCCGCGGGTTTCCAGAACCGGGCCATGAATATCTGGGCGCGCGGAAAGCGTCGCGCCCGGGTTGCATTGCAAGACATCGACAGCGGTCTGTCCCCCTACCCCTACATCCTCGTCTATCCCCAGGACCTCCACGAAAAGACGCTGGTGGCCAAGCTCGCCTCCCTCGGCGTGAACGTCGAACGGGAGACTGAGCTGGTCGACTTTCAGGACAAGGGAGACCACGTCGAAGCGCGTCTTCGTAGCGCAGACGGTACGGAGAAAACGGCATCGGCCATGTATCTGTCAGCCTGCGACGGGGCAAGCTCCACCGTCCGCAAACAGCTCGGCATAGGTTTCGAGGGGGGCACGTACCGGCAGGTCTTTTATGTTGCCGACGTCGAGCTGTCAGGCCTCGAACACATGGGCGAGGCGCATATCGCGCTCAACGGATCGGACTTCGTTGCGGTGCTCTCCTACAGCGATGACGGGAAGGCGCGGCTCATTGGAACCGTTCAGGACGAGCGCGCACGGCACCCGGAAAGCCTGACCTTCGAAGATGTCGGGCAAGAGGCCATCGCGAGCGTCGGTATCAAGGTCGAGAAGGTCAACTGGTTTTCTCATTACCGCGTACATCACCGTGTTGCCGACCGTTTCCGCGAAGGCCGCGTGTTTCTGATGGGCGACGCGGGTCACGTCCATAGCCCGGCGGGTGGACAGGGCATGAATACCGGAATTCTCGATGCCATCAACCTCGCCTGGAAACTCGCCGAGGTCATCCACGGCCGGGCGCCGGACGCGCTGCTCGACACGTATGCCGACGAGCGGCAGGCCTTTGCACGCGAGCTGGTCAAGACCACCGACCGAGTCTTCAGCCTGATCACGGCGGATGGTGGGCTTGCCGACATCATGCGCAGCTACGGCGTGCCGTTAATTGCCAGTGCTGTGTACAAGGTCGGCCCTGCACGCGAACTCCTGTTCAAGATGGTGTCGCAGACGGCCCTGACCTACAAAGACAGCACACTAAGCGAGGGGACGGCAGGAGACGTCGACGCCGGCGAGCGCCTCCCCTGGGTCAGCATCGATGGACGCGATAATTTCGAATCCTTGGCCAGGATTGGATGGCAGGTGCACGTGTACGGCACCGCGAAGGAAGACCTCAAAGCATGGTGTGGCGAGCGCGGGGTCGTGCTACGGGAATTCACCTGGACATCCGCGTATGAAAAAGCGGGTCTCCGGCAGGACGCGCTCTATCTGCTCCGTCCCGACACCTGGGTCGCCTTCGCCGACCCCACAGGCTCGGTCGAAACGCTGGACTCCTACTTCGCTTCGCGTTCTTATCGTCCAGGAGTAACCGACAGGCAGGATTTGTGACAGAACAGGAACCTAAATGGAGCCGGCGCAAAGACGCCCGCCCACAGGAAATCATCGAAGCCGCTATTGATGAGTTCGTGGCCAAGGGTTACGCCAATGCAAAGCTGGCCGACATAGCCAGACGAGCCGGTGTGGTGAAAGGGACGATTTACCGATATTTCGAAACGAAAGCGGATGTCTTCCGGGCGGTCGCCCGGCATCTCGTGACGGAGCACCTCAGCACCATCGAAAACGCGTCAAGTAGCGCGGACAACGACGTCACCACCGTCCTGCCAATGATCCTCTCGCAGGTCGCCGACAGGATGAGCGATCCGCGCGTTCCCGGTATCGTGCGCATGGTTCTGGTCGAGGGCCGGACGTTTCCCGACCTTGCGGCGGTTTGGCATGACGAGGTCATTGGCAAGGTCGCAGCGTTTTTGACGGCAAACATCCAGCGGGGCCAGTCGACCGGAAGCATCCGGGAAGGAGATCCTGCGCTGATGCTCTTTTCCATCATGGGCCCGATGCTGCTCGGCGTCCTGTTCAGGGATACGTTTCCGGACAGTCCCTTAGCCCCCGATCTCAACGCGCTGGCCGCTCAGCACGCTGACTTGCTGAGGCACGGTATGGGTCAAGGGCGGACGTGAACGAAAAACGCCCAGTGATCTTTCGGATCACTGGGCGCTAACGGTTTTACTGTGCTTGGCGGAGAGGGAGGGATTCGAACCCTCGGTACGCTTACACGTACGCCTGATTTCGAGTCAGGTACATTCGACCACTCTGCCACCTCTCCGTGAACGGTCGACGGCAGGGCTTTCGCTCTGCCGGGCCCGCAATGATAGTGGCTCTTCCCCGCCGTGACAACAGCCTTTTCATGCGGCATCCTGCCTGAGAAACCCGGGCCCCCAAGGCCCCCTCCTCCGCTTTCCCAAGGCCCACATGATCGAGTTTGGACACGGCACCCATACGGGACTGCGCCGCACGCGCAACGAGGACACCTATTACGCCGATGCCGGCCTGGGGTTGTTCCTGGTCGTGGATGGCATGGGCGGTCATCAGCATGGCGAGGTGGCGTCGGCCACGGCGCGTGATGGCGTGGTCGCTCAGGTGACGGCCGGTCAGTCGCTGGTCGACGCGATCCAGCGGGTGAATGAGGCGCTGATCGCTCGCTCCAGCGGGCTGTCGGAGTCGCGGCCGATGGGGACGACCATCGCCGCGATCAGGATCGTCGGGCGGTCCTATGAGGCCGCCTGGGTCGGCGACAGCCGGATCTATCGCTGGCAGCACGGCTCGCTGGAGCGCCTCTCGCATGACCATTCCATCGTCGAAGCGCTGGTCGAGGCGGGCGAGCTGACCGAGGCGCAGGCGCGGACACATCCGCAGCGCAGCGTGCTGACGCAGGCGCTGGGAATTACGGCGCCGGAGCAGTTGCATATCGGACTGGCTCGCGGCGAGCTTTCGTCGGGGGCGCGGTTGCTGCTGTGTACCGACGGCCTGACTGACGAAGTCGTCGACGCGCGGATCGGAGAGATCGTCGGGCGGACGGATATCGCGGCTCAGGAGGCTGTGGATCACCTGATTCTCGAGGCGCTGGGTGGGACGGGGCGGGACAATGTGACGGCTATTTTGTTGCGGGCTGCTGGGTAGAGCTCGCACCTTGGGCGCTGAGGGGGCGGGCTTGTCGCGCGCGGGGCGCGCTCCTACCCAGCGCGCCTGACGTGGCTTGACTGGTTTAGTGGATCGTTTCGGACTCGAGTTTGCGCCAGACGCTTTGGCCGCCGGCGGCTTTGTCGAGCGCGTCGAGGCGGCTGGTGTGCAGCTCGAGTTCTTCGGCGGTGGCGCGGCGGACGACCGGGCGGCGGGTGATCACGATGTCGCCGAGGACGTTGGTGCGGCCGTGATCGGCGGAGGCATCGAAGGCGAGATCGAGCACGACCTGGCCGGAGGTCATCGCGACGTAGACGTCGGCGAGCAGCTGGGCATCGAGCAGGCCGCCGTGGACATCGCGCCGCGAATTGTCGACGCCGAGGCGCTTACACAGCGCATCGAGGCTGTTGCGCTGCCCCGGATACATGGTGCGTGCCATGGTCAGCGTATCGAGCACGCTGGCGTAGTCAGTGGTGCTGCCGTAATTCGGCCCGAGGCGCTTCAGCTCCGCGTCGATGAATCCGACGTCGAACACCGCGTTGTGGATGATCAGTTCCGCGCCGCGGATGAATTCCAGAAACTCATCCACCTTGTCGCGGAAGAGCGGCTGGTCGACGAGGTCTTCGTCCTTGATGCCCGTGACCTTGCTCGCCTCTTCGTCGATCTTCCGCTCAGGGTTGAGATACGTATGGAAGTTGCGACCGGTCGGGCGGCGGCCGATCATCTCGACCGCACCGATTTCCACCAGGCGGTGACCGAGGTGGGCTTCGAGGCCGGTGGTTTCCGTATCGAGAACGACCTGCCTCATGCGACCTTCCCTTCCTTGTAGAGAATGGCCTGATCGCGGGCGGCGACGTCGACGCGCTCGTTTTCCACATGGCCGTTATGCCCCTTCACCCATTCCCAGGTGACGTTGTGCGCGGCGGCGGCGGCGTCCAGACGAATCCAGAGATCCTGGTTTTTCACCGGCTTCTTGTCGGCGGTTTTCCAGCCGTTGCGGCGCCACTTCGGCACCCACTCCTGTACGCCCTGCATGACGTACTTGGAGTCCGTCATCAGGTGCACGTTGCAGCGACGGGTCAGCGCTTCGAAAGCGGCGATCGCGCCCATCATTTCCATGCGGTTGTTGGTGGTGTCGCGCTCGCCGCCGGAAAGCATCTTCTCGATGCCCTTGGCGCGCAGCAGCGCGGCCCAGCCACCCGGGCCGGGATTACCCAGGCAGGCGCCATCGGTGAAGGCTTCAACTCTGTCGATGTCGGTCACGGTATCGGTCATGGAACTCAGCTTATGGATTCACGGGCGTTGCGACGCGCGCCGGAGGCGAGCGTGCCAGGCATCGGTGCGGGCACCGCCGCCATGCGGGGGCGCAAGGGTACAGCCGACGGCCGCTTTTTGCGCGCCACCAGAAAATATCCGCCACCGACGAACGAGCCGTGCGCGGGGGCGCCGCCAGCACGCGGCCAGGCGCTGCCGAGGCGGCGTGGCATCGACAGCTCGAACTCGTCGCGTACCAGACGCTGGCTCCACCACCACGGCCAGGTGAGGCGCGGCCTCGGGCCGCGGCTCTGCCGGGCCACCCATGGCGACCACAGTCCCAGCGGATGGATGCCGGTGATCGCCAGCATGCCGCCCGGGGCGAGGACGCGGATCGCTTCGTCGAGCAGGTTGTCCTGCCGGGCGGTGGTCTCGAGGGCATGGCGCAGCAGCACCACCCCGAATGCCTCGTCGGCGAACGGGAGGGCCTCCAGGCCGCTCGCGCGGATGTCCCCACCCAGTTCCGCCCCGGCGACCCGCACGGTCGCCCAGTGGCCCAGCAGGGGGATCGCGGGCGGCTCGGCCTTCGCCGAGGTCGTCAGGTGCAGCCCGTGGTCGCCCGTGCAGCGCGCCAGCAGGGGCGCCAGCACGCGCGCTTCGTCGGCCAGCAGCTTGCGGACCTGCGGCGTCGCGTAGATGTCGGGGGCGAATGGAGCCATGGGTATCGAGTGTAGTGGGGTTGTTCGAGGCTCGCACCGGTTAACAAATGGCTAACGAGCGGGATATACCCGGCTGATATATTCCGGCCTCCCCGCCCGACAGTCCATCGCCCGGGCGGCCATTTTCTGGGAGTTCGCCCGATGCATTGGGTTCCCGTCGCGGCTCTGAGCGACAACTACATCTGGCTGGTCGCCGATGACGAGGGCAACGCCTTCGTCGTGGATCCCGGTGAAGCCGCCCCCGTCGAAGCCGCGCTGAAAGAGCGAGGCTGGACGCTGACGGCCATCCTGCTGACCCACCACCATAACGATCACATCGGCGGCGTATCGGACCTCGTGCGCAATCACGACGTGGACGTGTACGCCACGGCGGATCCTCGCATCCAGCCGAAGAACCACTTCGTGGAAGACGGCGACACCATCACTCTGGATGCGCCGAAGGCGACCTTCAAGGTCATCGCCGTGCCGGGACACACCAGCTCGCACGTGGCGTATTTCGGTGAGGGCTTTCTGTTCTGTGGCGACACCCTCTTCAGCGTCGGCTGCGGCCGACTGTTCGAAGGCACGCCGGAACAGATGCTCGCGTCGCTGGACAAGTTCGCCGATCTGCCGCCGGAGACCCTGGTCTGCTGCGCGCATGAGTACACCGCGTCCAATATTCGTTTCGCCCTCACGGTGGAACCGGACAACACACCCTTGCGCCTCCGTCGTGACGAGGTAGCGCGCCTGCGCGAGGAGGGCCGGCCAAGTGTGCCGAGCCGCCTCGCCGACGAGTACGCCACCAATCCCTTCCTGCGCGTGGACAGCGAGGCCGTCGCCCGCTGGTCCGAAGCGCAAGGTGGGGCCCACGCCACACGGATAGAGCGGTTCGCCGCTCTGAGACGTGCCAAGGACAGCTTCTGAGCATGAATTCCCTACGCCGGCGCCTGCTACCTTCGCTCATGCCCTTGTTCCTCACGGCATGCGCATCGACCATGACGCCGCGTGTGCCGACCACGCCACTGGCGGCGGCACCGCAGACGGCGCCGGTGAACGACGTGACGATGTCGCCGAAGCTGATGCGCCCCGCCCCGCCCGCCGACTTCTGGGGCAGCATGCGCGACAGCTTCGCCATGCCCGGCTGTGAAGCGGATCCGCAGGTGATGGCCTGGGCTCGCACGTATACGAAAATGCCCAACCGCTTCGAGCAGCAGGTCAACGAAGTGCTGCCGCTGATCGTATACGCGCACAAGTCGGCGATGCAGCACAGCGTGGCCGGCGAGTTCGCGCTGCTGCCCTGGGTCGAGAGCCAGTATCGCCACGTGCCCGGCGCGAAGAACCGCCCGGCTGGCATGTGGCAGATCATGCCGCAGACGGCGCATACGCTGGGCCTGCGCGTGGACAAGAATTACGACGAGCGACTGGACATCACCAAGTCCACCGAGTCGGTGATGTCGATGATGCGCCGCTACTACGACGACCTGGGCGACTGGCGTCTCGTGGATGTCGCTTACAACGCCGGCGAGTTCGGTCTGAAGAGGACCATCGACAAGCACGGCGGCCCGAGCGATGACGACGGTATCCCCGACGTCCCGATGAAGGCGAACACGCGCGAGCATCTGGTCAAGCTGATGGCGATCGCGTGCATCGTGCGTGACCCGGCGCGCTTCAACGTGCAGTTGCCCAGGCAGGACAACCAGGACAGCTTGCAGGTCGTCCATGTATCGAACCCGCAATCCCTCGCGCAGGCGGCGAAGCAGTCGGGTCTGTCGATGGGCGATCTGCGCGACTTCAATCCGGCGTTCCGCACGACGAAGGCTACGGTGTCGTCGTCGCTGCTGCTGCCGAAATCGGCGGCGGATCAGTACAAGCTAGGCCCGGTGGATCCGGTGGCCGATGTGCCGGACCCGACAGCGGATGACGCGGACGTGGCTGCGGCGGATGCGCCGGCGAAAAGCTCACGCAAGGGCAAGGCGGCGAAGGTGTCGAAAGCGGCTACGGCGAAGGCTTCGAAGAACACGAAGACGAAGGCTACGTCCGATGCGCCCGTAAAGAACGATGTCGTGATCCACAAGGTGGATAACGGGGAGTCGCTCTGGACGATCGCACGCCGTCATCAGGTCAGCGTCGACCAGCTGATGAAGTGGAACGGGCTGCAGACGCAGGCCGTGAAGCCGGGCCAGGTGTTGCGGCTTACGGCTTCCAAATAAACCGGACGGAGAGCGGACCTCGGACAAGCCCGAGGTCCCGGCCAGACCTCAAAGCTGCACGACATCCCACTGCACGTCCGGATGGGTCTCGGCGTCGTAATCGACACCCTTCACCTCGAAGCCGAACAGCTTGATGAAGTCGTGCTTGTAACCGGCATAGTCGGTCACCTCACGCAGATTCTCGGTCGTGACGTTCGGCCAGAGCGCCTTGCACTCGGTCTGCACGTCATCGCGCAGTTCCCAGTCGTCCAGACGCAGACGACCCTCGGCATCCGTCTCCGCCGCCTGGCCATCCGCGCGATACAGACGGTCGTGGAACAGCCGGTTGATCTGTTCGATCGTGCCCTCGTGAATGCCCTTCGCCTTCATGATCTTGAAGACCATCGACACGTAGAGCGGAATCACCGGAATCGCCGAGCTCGCCTGCGTCACCACCGACTTCATCACACCGACGTACGAACGCAGCCCCTTCGACGCATAGCGCGTACCGAGTTCCTTCGCCGTGCGATCGAGATGCTGCTTGGCCTGACCCAGCGTGCCGTGCCAGTAGATCGGCCAGGTGATCTCGGTGCCCACATAGCTGTATGCCACCGTGGTGGCGTTGTCCGCGAGAACGCCGGCTTCGCTCAGTGCATCGATCCAGAGCGCCCAGTCCTCGCCACCCATGACGGTGACCGTGTCCTTGATCTCCTGCTCGGTGGCGGGCTCGACGGATGCCTGGATCACGGCGTCCTTATTGGTATCCACGGACGAGGCGGTGAACGTCTCGCCGATGGTCTTCAACGCGGAGCGCACCACTTCACCGGTCTTCGGCAGCTTGCGCACGGGCGACGCGAGCGAATAGACGACGAGGTCGACGGTGCCGCCCATCTCGGCCCGGATCAGCTCGATGACCTTCGCGCGGGTTTCGTCAGCGAAGGCGTCACCGTTGACCGAGCGGCTGTAAAGGCCTGCATCGGCGGCGAGCTTGTCGAACGCGGCCGAGTTGTACCAGCCGGCGGTGCCGGTCTTGGTGTCACTCGACGGCTTCTCGAAAAACACACCCAGCGTGGCGGCGCCATGACCAAAGGCCGCGGTGATCCGCGAGGCCAGGCCATAACCGGTGGAAGCACCGATGACCAGCACGCGCTTCGGGCCGTCGGCGAACGCGCCGCTGGCCCTGGTGATGGCGATTTGCTCTTCCACATTCTTCGCACAGCCGACCGGGTGGGCGGTAGTGCAGATGAAGCCACGAACCTTGGGTTGAATGATCACGGGTTGTCCCTTTGACGCGATAAGGCGCCCATTGTAAATCGGGCGGCCCACCATGCGCTTCCGCATGGATGGCAGCCAGCCCGGTCGGCGAGAAACAAAAAAAAGGCCTCTCCGGAGAGAGGCCTTCCTTGGGATAGCCGTAAGCGTTACATCCGGTCGGTGGCGACCTTGATCTCGCCCTTCGCCTTCAGGGCGTCGATGTATTCGATCGTGGCGGCCTGAGCCATCGCGTCCATCATCTGACCGCGCAGCGCGACGCGCTGTGCCTTCTCGACCTTGGACGGATCGCCATCGGTGACCTTGTCGACCGCCACGAGCGCGTAGGTGCCGTTACCGGTCGCCACGCTGCTCCAGGCGCTCTTGCCATCGACCGGATGCGGCAGCGAGAACGCCTGCTGCAGGACGGCCGGCGGCGCGTCCTTGATCGTCGCGAGCTTGCTGCGCTCCAGCCCGGTCAGGGTCTGCACCGGTGCCTTCACGAGGCTGGCGACATCGCCACCCTTGCTCAGCTGCGCGGCGAGGTCATCGGCCTGCTTCTTCGCGGCGGCATCGACGCGCTCGTCGAGGATGCGCTGACGCACCGCATCGGTCACGTCGGCCAGCGCCCTGGGCGCCGCTGCCGCATGCTTGTCCAGATGCATGACGACCGCATCGCCCTGCTGCACCTGTACCAGCGAGGAGTTGTTGCCCTGGTTCACCACGTCGTCGCCGAAGGCGGCCGTGACGAACTTCGGGTCCGCGGCGACGCCTTCACCACCCTGGCGACCGAACATCGGGGTCGTCTTGATCTCGACGCCGAGTTCCTTCGCGGCAGGCTCGAGCGAACCCGGGTTGCGCTCAGCCAGATCGGCCAGCTTACCGGCGCGCTCGTTGTAGAGGCGCTCGCCTTCGCTCTTGGCCCAGTCGCCGGCCAGCTGCCCGCGAACCTCGGCGAACGGCTTGGCATCACCCTCGCGCGCATCGCGCACCCAGATGATGTGATAGCCCTCTTCCGGCGAGAGAATCGGCTCTTTGGTGATCTCGCCCTTCTTCAGGCCGAACAGGGCGGTATCGAACGCCGCGTTGGCGACGCCCTTTTCCAGCCAGCCCAGATCGCCGCCGGTGCGCTTCGAACCCAGATCGTCCGAGTTCTCGGCGGCAAGCCTGGCGAAGTTTTCCGGGGTGGCTTCGGCGGCGATCTTCTTCGCTTTCTCGAGCGCGGCCTTCTGCTGCTCGGGCGTGGCGTTCTTCGGAACGTCGATGAGAATGTGCGACGCTTCTCGCTGCTCCGGCTGCGCGTAACGCTGCTTGTTCTTGTCGTACTGCTCGTGAAGCTGCTCGTCGGTCGGCTCGCCGATCTTGAGGTCGGCCTGCTTCACTTCGATGTACTGCACCGAGACCTGCTCGGGCGTGGTGTAGTCGGCGATGTGCGACTTGTAGAACGCGTCGATGTCCGCATCCGCGACGGTGGCGTCGGTCAGGGACGGACGCGGCAGCACGGCGTAGCGCAGATCGCGCTGCTGGCCGTGCAGACGGAAGAAGTTGTCGACGTCGGCTTCGCTGACGATCGTGGTTGCCGAAATCGCTTCCGGGATCATCTGCGTGGCGAGCGACGTACGGACCTTGGTCTCGTACATGGCGGGGCTCATGCCCTGCATGGAGAGGATCGCGCGATAGGCTTCGGGACTGAACTGCCCGTTGACCTGAAAGCCGGGATCGGTGGCGATGGTGGTGCGCACGGCGGCGTCGGAGACCGTCAGACCGAGATCGGTGTTGGCCTGCTGCAGCAGCGCCTGACTGATCATGCCGTCGAGCACCTTCTGCTTGAGCTCGGGCTTCTCGAGATCCGCTGCGGTGAACGGCGAGTTCGGATCCTGTGCGGCCTGCTGGCGAAGACCATTGAGGCGGTCCTGCCACTCCTGCTGCGAGATCTCGTGGTCACCGACCTTCGCGACGTACGTATCGACGCGCGAGACGAAGTACGACTCGATACCGAAGAACGCGACGGCGAAGACGCAGACACCGAGGACGATGGCGGCGGGCCAGCCATGGATCTTGTTACGGAGGGCTTGCAGCATGATGCGACTCGCAAGGTTTACGCCGGAAAAGTCCTCACCGGCGGATAGATAAAGCAAAGGCGCCACGCGGGCGCCTTTGCGGACAATGGCGGAGTGGACGGGACTCGAACCCGCGACCTCCGGCGTGACAGGCCAGCATTCTAACCGACTGAACTACCACTCCACTTCCCGTTGGTGGGTGCTGAGGGGATCGAACCCCCGACCAGCGCCGTGTAAAGGCGACGCTCTACCGCTGAGCTAAGCACCCCCTTACGGGGAAGACTGCTTAGTTTACGTGATCCTTGAGCGCCTTGCCAGCGGTGAAGGCCGGGACCTTCGACGCCGGGATCTTGATCTCTTCGTTCGTGCGCGGGTTGCGGCCCGTGCGGGCGGCGCGGCTGCGCAGCTTGAAGGTGCCGAAGCCGACGAGGGCAACGTCTTCACCCTTCTT
Organism: Luteibacter sp. 1214; assembly: GCF_031455395.1. Classification (NCBI taxonomy): domain Bacteria; kingdom Pseudomonadati; phylum Pseudomonadota; class Gammaproteobacteria; order Lysobacterales; family Rhodanobacteraceae; genus Luteibacter; species Luteibacter sp. 1214. The sequence continues at coordinate 60,443 of NZ_JAVDSQ010000005.1, read as the reverse complement.
GAGGGTGTCCTTTACCGCTTCGATCAGGCCTTCGAGCGCCTTGCCGGCGTCGGCCTTCGACAGTTCAGCCTTTTCAGCAATGGCGGCGATCAGGTCGGTTTTATTCATTACGTAACTCCCTTCAAAGGTAATTCGAATCGCCGGACGGCGATCCTTGGCGAGAAGACGTCAGGTTACGAATCTCACCATGTGGCATGACTCAGCAACCCCGCGATCCAGGGCGCCCTTGCGGCGCGGGCGATGGCGGAGCGGACTTTATACCAGTGCCCTACCCCTACCGCAATACGAGCAATACCAACGCTTTCAGCGGGTATGCATAAAAAAGATTATCGCGAAGCGATCGTGACAGGACGACGAAAAAGAAAAGGGAGCACGGTGACCCGCGCCCCCTTTTCGTATGCGATGAAACACTCAGGCGATCAGTGAGTAAGCGACGGCGAACCCTTGCCCTTACCCTTGCGACCCGGCGCGGGCGCCACGTCGACACCGGCCTCGCCCGCGCCCTTCTTGCTGGGCCCGATCGGACGCTCGAGTGCGAGATCGAGCACTTCGTCGATCCACTTGACGGCGTGGATGTCCAGCGAGCTCGTGATGTTTTCCGGCAGGTCGACAAGATCTTTCTTGTTCTCGTCCGGAATGATCACCGTGGTGATACCGCCGCGATGCGCCGCAAGCAGCTTCTCCTTGAGTCCACCGATGGGCAGCACGCGACCGCGCAGCGTGATCTCACCGGTCATCGCCACTTCCGAGCGCACCGGCACCTTGGTCAGCGCCGATACGAGCGACGTGGCCATGGCGATACCCGCACTCGGACCGTCCTTGGGCGTCGCGCCTTCGGGAACGTGGATGTGGATATCGAGCTTCTCGTGGAAGTCGGGTTCGATGCCGAGACCCGCGACGCGTGCGCGCACGACGCTGAGCGCGGCCTGGATCGATTCCTTCATCACGTCACCGAGCTGACCGGTATGGACCAGACGGCCCTTGCCCGGCACGACGGATGCTTCGATGCTGAGCAGGTCGCCGCCGACCTGGGTCCAGGCCAGACCCGTGACCAGGCCGACTTCGTTCTGCTGTTCGGCGCGACCGAAGTCGAAGCGACGCACACCGAGGTAATGGTCGAGGTTTTCGGCATCGACGCGGACCAGATCCGGCGCGAGCGCCTTACCCTTCGCCGCCTTGCTGGCCGCCTTCTGCACCTTGGCCTTCGCCTTGGCCGGGACCGTACCCAGCGCGATTTCCTTCACCACCTTGCGGCAGATCTTGGAGATCTCTCGCTCGAGATTACGCACGCCCGACTCGCGCGTGTAGTAACGCACGATGCCGCGCAATGCGCTTTCATCGATACCCAGCTCCTCGGACTTCAGGCCGTTCGCCTTCAGCTGCTTCGGCAGCAGGTACTTCTGCGCGATGTTGAGCTTCTCGTCTTCGGTGTAACCGGGAATACGGATCACCTCCATACGATCGAGCAGCGGACCCGGAATATTCAGCGAGTTCGCGGTCGCGATCCACATGACTTCCGAAAGGTCGAGATCGACTTCGAGGTAGTGATCGTTGAACGCGCTGTTCTGCTCGGGATCGAGCACTTCGAGCAACGCCGACGACGGATCGCCACGGAAGTCCATCGACATCTTGTCGATTTCGTCGAGGACGAACAGCGGATTCTTCGTGCCGACCTTGTTGAGGTTCTGCACGATGCGCCCCGGCATCGAACCAATGTACGTACGACGATGGCCGCGAATCTCGGCTTCATCACGAACGCCACCCAAGCTCATGCGCACGAACTTGCGGTTCGTGGCCTTGGCGATGGACTGGCCGAGCGAGGTCTTGCCGACGCCGGGCGGACCGACGAGACAGAGAATCGGGCCCTTCATCGTGTTCACGCGCTGCTGCACCGCGAGATACTCGAGGATGCGGTCCTTGACCTTCTCCAGACCGAAGTGATCGGCGTCGAGCGTTTCCTGCGCGAGCGCCAGATCCTTGAGCACCTTGCTGCGCTTCTTCCACGGCACGCCCACCACCCAGTCGAGGTAGTTGCGCACCACGGTGGCCTCGGCCGACATCGGCGACATTTGTTTGAGCTTGTTGAATTCCTGGCGCGCTTTCGCGAGCACGGCCTTGGGCATGCCCGCCGCGTCGATCTTCTTCTGCAGCTCTTCGATTTCGTTGACGCCCTCGTCGCCTTCACCCAGTTCCTTCTGGATGGCCTTCATCTGTTCGTTGAGGTAGTACTCGCGCTGGCTCTTTTCCATCTGCGACTTGACGCGGCCGCGGATGCGTTTTTCGACCTGCTGCAAGTCCATCTCGCCATCGACGAGGCCGATGAGCAACTCGAGACGCTCACCGACATCGGAGGTTTCGAGCACACGCTGCTTGTCGGCCATACGCACGGAAAGATGCGCGGCGATGGAGTCGGCCAGACGCGACGGATCGTCGATGCCCGAGAGCGTCGCCAGAATCTCCGGCGGCAGCTTGCGGCTCTGTTTGACCAGCTGTTCGAACAGCGAGACCAGCGAGCGCGACACGACGTCGAGCTCGCGCTCGTTCTTGCTGTAGATCGGCTCGATGACGCGGGCGCGGCCGCTCATCATCCCGGCCTCGTCCTCGAAGGCGTCGATCTGCACGCGCGACTGCCCTTCGACCAGCACCTTCACGGTGCCGTCGGGGAGCTTCAGCAGCTGCAGGACGCCCGCGAGCGTACCGACCTGATGCAGGTCGCCGATCGAGGGATCGTCGATGTCGGGGCTCTTCTGGGCGACGAGCAGGATCTGCCGCTCGCCTTCCATTGCCCGCTCGAGCGCACGCATCGATTTGTCGCGTCCCACGAAGAGCGGGATGACCATGTGCGGGTAGACGACAACGTCACGCAATGGCAGGACCGGCAATAGGTCCAGCTCGGATCCGCTCGTGGTCTGGTTGCGATTCTTCGCCATGTGCTTAGGGTTTCCCTCAGAGTTTTTTGGGCTCGCCCCGACACTGCGCCGGAGCCGCCATACACGTCAAGTGGTGGTTCGCGAAGGACCGATCAAGAGCGGCACGCCGAAAGAAAAACGGCCCCGGCGTCAGTGACGCCGGGGCCGTCGGTGTACGTAACGCCCGTTACGTCAGGCGGCGTCGCCACCCTCGCCCGCGATCCTCTGCTGCTGCAGGTTCCCGCGGTAGATAAGGTACGGCTCGGCCTGGCCATCGATCACGGCGTCGTCGACCACCACCTTGCTGACGTGCTCCAGCGACGGCAGTTCGAACATCGTGTCGAGCAGCACCTGTTCGAGAATGGTTCGCAGTCCACGTGCGCCGGTCTTGCGCTTGAGCGCGCGACGAGCAATGGCGGACAAGGCTTCCGGGCGGAACTCGAGCTCGGCGCCTTCCATATCGAACAGCTTGCGGAACTGCTTGGTGACCGCGTTCTTCGGCTCGGTGAGAATCTGCACCAGGGCAGCCTCATCGAGTTCGTCGAGCGTTGCCACGACCGGGAGGCGACCGACGAATTCGGGAATCAGACCGAAACGGACCAGATCCGCCGGCTCGACTTCCGACAGCGTCTTGCCGACGTTCTCGGTGCGTTCCTTGGAGCGGACTTCGGCCTTGAAGCCGATACCCGTGGTCTCCGAACGCTGCTGAATCACCTTGTCCAGCCCGGCGAAGGCGCCGCCGCAGATGAACAGGATATTGCGCGTGTCGACCTGCAGGAATTCCTGCTGCGGATGCTTGCGACCACCCTGCGGCGGCACCGAGGCGAGCGTGCCCTCGATGAGCTTGAGCAGAGCCTGCTGAACGCCTTCGCCGGACACGTCGCGGGTGATCGACGGGTTCTCGCTCTTACGCGAGATCTTGTCGATTTCGTCGATGTAGACGATGCCGCTCTGCGCCTTTTCGACGTCGTAATCGCACTTCTGCAGGAGCTTCTGGATGATGTTTTCGACATCTTCACCGACATAGCCGGCTTCGGTCAGCGTCGTGGCATCCGCGATGGTGAACGGCACGTTGAGCAGGCGAGCCAGCGTTTCCGCCAGCAGCGTCTTGCCCGAACCGGTCGGACCGATCAGGAGGATGTTGGACTTGCCCAGCTCGACATCGTCGTTCTTCTGGCGCGATTCCATGCGCTTGTAGTGGTTGTAGACCGCGACGGAGAGCGCTTTCTTGGCGCGCGTCTGGCCGACCACGTACTGGTCGAGGGCTTCCATGATTTCGCGGGGCTTGGGAAGCTGGGTCCGGCCGGAGGCCGCCTTTTCTTCCAGTTCCTCGCGAATGATGTCGTTGCACAGCTCAACGCATTCGTCGCAGATGAACACGCTGGGGCCGGCGATCAACTTGCGCACTTCATGCTGGCTCTTGCCGCAGAAGGAGCAATAAAGAATCTTTCCGCCGTCGTTGGAACGGCTCTGCCGCTCGTCGCTCATGCTTTGGGCCCTACTGAGAATCCAGGTGCGCTTTGAGAATAGCACAGCACTCCGCCCCTGGAATCAGGGGCGAAGTGCCGGTTTTCACAAGCGTAAACGTTCAAATCAAGCCGAACGGACGGTGTCGACGGTACGCTTATCGGGCACCGAGTCGATCAGGCCATAGGCCTGGGCTTCGGCGCCGCTCATGAAGCGGTCGCGCTCGGTGTCACGCGCGATCTCTTCGACCGTCTTGCCACTGTGGTGGGCAAGGATGGCGTTGAGACGCTCGCGCATGGTCAGGATTTCACGGGCGTGAATCTCGATGTCCGTGGCCTGCCCCGAGATGCCGCCAGCCCAGGGCTGGTGGATCATGATGCGCGAATGCGGCAGCGAGTAACGCTTGCCCGCCGCGCCCGCCGCCAGCAACAGGGCGCCCATGGAGGCGGCCTGGCCGATGCACATGGTGCTGACGTCCGGCTTCACGAACTGCATCGTGTCGTAGATCGCCATACCCGCGGTAACGGAACCACCGGGGCTGTTGATGTACAGGTTGATGTCCTTGTCCGGGTTTTCGGACTCCAGGAACAGCAACTGGGCGACGATGACATTGGCCATGTAGTCGTCGACCGGGCCGACCGCGAAGATGATGCGCTCCTTGAGGAGACGCGAATAGATGTCGTACGAACGCTCGCCACGCGAGGTCTGCTCGACAACGATGGGCACCAGGTTGAGATTCTGGATCGGAGCCATGGACATGTGGTCTCTCCTAACGTGTGGGGCCCGGCTGTTGCAAGAAGATCGGTGCTTACGCGCCGATCGGTCGCATCACCTCGTCGAAGCTCAGTTCCTGGTCGGTGGACTTGGCGTTGTCAGCCACCCACTCGGCCACCTGATCTTCCATCACGCGGTTCTGCAGTCCCGACATCAGTTGGGGATCACCGTTATACAGTTCAATGACCTTTTCCGGTTCTTCATAGGTCGAGGCAATCGCCGTGAGCATTTCAGCCATGCGCTTGCGATCGATCCGGATCTCGTTCTTGCGTGCGATTTCGCCCATGAGCAGGGCGGCGGCGACGCGCTTGCGGGCAAACGGAGTGGCCTCGGCGACCATCTGCGGGCTCGGCTCCTGGCCACGCGGCAGGTTGCCGGCGGCGAGGCTGCGGGCTTCGGCGTCGGACATCAGTTCCGGCACGTCGAGGTCCGGATAGGCGCCTGCCAGCTTCTCGGCCACTTCGGACTTGAGACGGGCCATGAGCGTGGCCTTGAGCTCGCGCTCGAGGTTGGCGCGAACTTCCTTGCGGAAGGTTTCCAGGTCGCCGTCGGCCACGCCGAACAGCTTGACGAAGTCGGCGTCGACGGCCGGCAGGTTGGCTTCCTGCACCTTGATGATCTTGAAGGTGACCTTCGCGGTCTTGCCGGCGAGTTCCGGGTTGCGGAAGTCTTCCGGGAAGGCGACGTCCTGGACCAGCTCTTCGTCAGCCGAACGGCCGGTCAGCGCTTCGTCGAGCGCCTTGAACAGGGTGCCCGAGCCCAGCACGCTGCCGGCACGCTCGAGACCTTCGGCCGGGAAGCGGTAGTCACCGGCTTCGGCGGCGTATTCGAACATTACGAAGTCGCCGTCTTTCGAGGCGCGCGAGACTTCGTCAAAGCTGCGACGCTGGGTGCGCAGGGTTTCGATCATCTTGTCGATGTCGGCGTCCTTGACCTCCGCCTTGGGGCGGGCGATTTCGATCGTCGAGACGTCGATGGCCGGGAACTCCGGCATCACTTCGAACGTGGCCGTGTAGGCGATCTCGCCGTTCTCGGGGTTGCCCGTGGTGTCGACCGACGGATTGGCGATCGGCTGGAGCTTCTCCTGCTCGACGGCCTGGCGCAGGGTGCTGCCGATCAGCTCGGACAGCGCCTCACCACGGACCTGCGCGCCGAAGCGCTGCTTGATCACGTTGGTGGGCACCTTGCCCGGACGGAAGCCCTTCAGACGCACCGTGCGACCCATCTCCGCGATGCGCTCGCTGACCTGCGACTCGAGGCGCTCCGCCGGGAACTTCACCGTGAGCTTGCGCCCGAGCTTGCCGACATTCTCAACCGAAACCTGCATGACCTCTCCTGAAACCACTAAAACGATATGGGATTCACCGCGAATGTCGGGCTCGTCGCCGCGACCTTGATCCCCGGCGGCGAAAAACCCCGCAAATGACTGCCCATTCTACGTTTTGCCCTTACACCGCCGCAACCTGCATCAGCCGGGGCTCCAGCGCCTCGGGCCGCCGCCTTCGGAGGCGAGCGAGTCGCCCGGATTGGCGAGAGCGCATGCCGTCAGCGAAAGACAGCCGCAGCCGATACAGTCCGCCAGTTTGTCTTTCAGATTAAGCAGTTGCGAGATTCTCCCCTCCAGCTCCTCACGCCAGGCCGCCGACATCGTCGCCCACTCGTCGCGCGTCGGCGTTCGCTCATCCGGGAGTGTCGCAAAGGCCTGACGGACGGCCTCCAGGGGGATGCCTACCCGCTGGGCGACCCGGATGACCGCGATCCGGCGCAGGACGTCCGCGGAAAACCGGCGCTGGTTGCCCGAGGTACGCAGGCTCCGGATCAGCCCTTTCCGCTCATAGAAATGCAGGGCCGACACCGCGACACCGCCGCGCCTGGCCACCTCCCCCACACTCAGCTCGCGCATCCACTTGACCTAAACGTTAGTTGAGGTCGCATCCTGCGCCTCTCCGGGACCGCCGCGCAAGCGTGCGACACTCCCCACCCCCAAGGAAGCCAGCATGCACGTGGGAACCTCCGACCCCCATCTCCCTCCCGCCGAAACCCTTCCCCAGGTCGACGGCATCCTCAGCCCGCGATACCGCGCCGCCACGCTCGGCATGGTCTGTCTGATTTCGCTTATCGCCTTCGAGGCGCTGGCCGTCACGACCGCGATGCCGACGGTCGCCCGCGAACTGGACGGACTGCGCGCCTATGCCCTCGCCTTCGGGGCGTTCTGGCGACCAGCGTCATCGGCATGACGTTGTCGGGCCGCTGGAGCGATCGGCGTGGGCCGGCGCCCGCCATGTGGACGGGACTGGTCGGCTTCGTGATTGGGCTGCTTATCGCCGGATCGGCTCAGAACATGCCGATGCTCCTCGTCGGACGACTCGTCCAGGGCCTGGGTGCCGGCTGCCTGTCCCCTGCCCTCTACGTCATCGTCGGCCGCCTTTACCCGGAGTCGATGCGGCCGAAGGTGTTCGCCTCGTTCTCCGCGGGCTGGGTCGTGCCTGCGCTCATCGGTCCGGCGGTGAGCGGAGCGATCGTCGAGCACATCGGCTGGCGCTGGGTGTTCCTCGCCGTGCCGCTGCTCGCGTTACCGGCCGCCCTCGGGTTACGCGGCGCCTTGCGCTCGCTGCCGGCGCCGTCCGGCACACCGTCGGATACCTCGGGACGCATGCTCAATGCGGTCGGGGCGTCCCTGGGTGCGTGCCTGCTGTTCGTGTCGGGCCAGGAGCACGGCCTGCTCGCTGTAGCGCTGATGCTGCCGTCACTCGCACTGCTCTTCTTCTGCGGGCGCCGGTTGCTGCCACCCGGCACCTTGTGGGCTGCGAGAGGGTTGCCTGCGGTCGTCGCCTTGCGTGGCATTGCCGCTTCGGCGTTCTTCGGCGCCGAGGCATTTCTTCCGCTCGTGTTCTCGCAGCAGCATGGGCTGTCACCGATGTGGTCCGGGCTTGCGATCAGTGTCGGCGCGATCGGCTGGTTTTCCGGATCGTGGTACCAGGGCCACTACGCGAAGATTTCGCGGCAGACTTTACTCACTCGCGGCACTGCGCTGATGGTGATCGGCAGCATCGTCGCGTCGCTCGGTATCTTCGAATGGATGCCTGTGCCTGCCGCCGTTGCCGGCTGGCTTATTACCGGGCTGGGCATGGGAATGCTTTACGGGACGGTTTCCGTACTCGCGTTGTCGATGTCCGCGGAGCACGAGCAGGGAAAGAACAGTTCAGCGTTGCAGCTGTGCGAGTCGTTGATGGTGGCGACGACGCTGGCGGTCGGAGGTACGCTGTTCGCGGCGATGCTCAACGTCTCGCACGTGGCGGCGTTTGCGGCGAACTTCGCGATTACGGTGGTGTTGGCGATGCTGGGAACGGTGGTTGCGCGGCGTACGCGCGCCGACGCGTGAACCCGGGCGTCATTGATCGGTGCGGAACCATCGCCCATCATCGTGCCAGCCGGTGAATCAACGAATTTCGGACTGGTGCGAGAGGGGGGACTCGAACCCCCACGGGTTACCCCGTCAGAACCTAAATCTGGTGCGTCTACCAATTCCGCCACTCTCGCTCGCGGCGCCATTCTAGGCGCCCGCAGGACGCAGGTCTACCGACTCAGCCACGGCAGCCGGCAAGCAGGTCGAGCGCCGGCTTGTACACCGACGTGCGCGTGCCGAAGAAGCCCAGCAAGGTATGGAACAGGTTGTCCTGACTTGCCGGCTGCACGCGTCGCTGGTTGAGGCACTCCAGCCGCATGCCCGTGTCGCTTACCCAGCCGGGTGAGAACCACATCAGCATCGGGATGTGCTTCTGCTGTGTGGGGGCCGTATCCCAGTCCGCGCCATGGAGATAGATGTCGTGCTCACCCAGCGACTCGCCGTGATCGGACAGGTACATCATCGCGCTATCGATGTCGGGCGCGGCCTTTAGCGTGTCCACCACCCGGCCAAGGATATGGTCGGTGTAGAGAATGGTGTTGTCGTAGCTCGCCACCGTCTGCGCATAGGTGCACGTCTGCACTTCGGCGGTCTCGCAGCCGGGTTTGAAGACATTGAACGCGGCCGGATAACGCTGGAAGTAAGACGGTCCGTGGCTACCCTTGATGTGCAGCACCAGCAACGCGGGTGAGCGCATCTTCGCCAGACGCTCAGGCAGGTCCGCCAGCAACACTTCGTCGACGCAACCATCCGCGTCGCACAAACCCGCGACCCTGGCATTGGTCAGGTCATCGTTGGGCACTCGGGCGCAGACGTCCTTGCAGCCTTCATCGTTGTCGCGCCAGAACACGTCCACGCCGGCATGCTGCAGCACATCCAGCGCATTCCAGTGCGACTTGGCGACCGGCTTATCGAACTTCGCGCGCGTCATGTCCGAGAACATGCAGGGGACCGACACCGTCGTCGCCGTGCCGCACGACCACGCATCGCTGAAATAGATCGCGCCCGCCCGCTTCATCTCGGGATTGGTGTCGCGCGCATAACCCTGCAGCGACTGATTTTCCGCGCGCGCCGTCTCACCCACCACCAGCACGACAACACGCTTGCGCGGAGCGACGGACGCATCCGTTGGCGGCAGCGTCGCGTCGGTGCCGATCGGCACCATCACCCTCTTGCGACGGAACACATCGCGCTGCAGGTAGTGAAACGTGCCGCTGAGTGCCGCGTAGGGATTGAAGACCTCGTACATCGTGCGGTGATTACGCTCGAAGTAGACGTAGGTGCGACCCATCAACATGGGCGGCACGAGCATCAGCGCGGCGGCGACCAGCACGATGACGGCACGCCAGCTGAGGCTTCGCCAGACTGGCATGAAACGCACGGGCACGAGCAGAACGAGGACGGCGGGCAGCACGCCGAACAGCGCGATCCATGTCACCGATCCGGTTGTGATCATCGCCATCGCTTCGGCGCGCTGCGTCTCGAAAATGCTTTGGATGATTTCTTCGTTGAGCCGCACGCCGAAGGTGTCGGCGTAAAAGGCGCTCGCGGCGGAGATAACGATCAGCAGCGCAAGCAGCGCTTTACCGATACGCGGCCACATGACCAGGGCGAGCGTCAGAACCAGATTGCCAACCAGCCGACAGCAAACTGTCACACTGAGACCCCAGAATCCTTGTATGCCCTGCGATGCTGCCAGAGCCGCGTGCAGCTCCGTCCACAAGCCACGATTCAGCACGGCGAGGATGTACACGGCGACCACGGCGCCGAGCGCCCATGCCGGTAGCGCTCGCCGAGCCCGGCGCTGAGACGGCTGGTCTTGAATGATCATCGGGTATCCATCCTGGCCCGAGACAGTCGCGAGCACATGAAATATCGCACATAAGAAAAAGGCACCTAGATTTCTCTAAGTGCCTGATTCAAATTGGTGGGCCGTGTAAGATTCGAACTTACGACCAATTGATTAAGAGTCAACTGCTCTACCAACTGAGCTAACGGCCCGTTTTAAACTTGCAAACCACACTAAAAGTGGGGTGGACGATGGGACTCGAACCCACGACATCCGGAATCACAATCCGGTACTCTAACCAGCTGAGCTACGCCCACCATAAAACACGATCTGGCGCGCCCGACAGGAATCGAACCTGCAACCGTCGGCTTAGAAGGCCGATGCTCTATCCGGTTGAGCTACAGGCGCAGGCACTGTACGTAGAACGCCAATTGGTCGGGGCAGAGGGATTCGAACCCCCGACATCCAGCTCCCAAAGCTGGCGCTCTACCAGACTGAGCTATACCCCGAACTTCTAAGCTGCATCCCGATGACCCGGGGTGAAGCCTTCAAATGTTACGGGTCTAACTCAAGCCCGTCAATCCGTATGAACACACCACACTTTCAACTACCGCTACCGTCGCGCATGTACCGCGCCGGCTTACCGCTTAAAGATGGTGCGCCCGGAGAGATTCGAACTCCCGACCACCAAGTTCGTAGCCTGGTACTCTATCCAACTGAGCTACGGGCGCACACTTTAAACCTTTAACCCGGCGACTTCCGCTGCGAAGCGTTGGCGCCGTGTCGAGAAGCGGAATTATTCAGATATCGGAGCTGTGCGTCAACCCTTTTCTGCATCTTTTTTTCTCGAATCGGTAACACGCAGTTCAAATAGCCGTCCGAATGAAGAAGGGCGGCCATGGGCCGCCCTTCTCTTTTACAGCTGCGTCGCCGGTTTACCGACTTTGTCCGGTGCCGGGCCCGCGTCGCGCGGCGGTGGCGGCGGGGTCGAACCCGGCTTCTGCCAGTCGGCCGGCGGACCCGGCTCACGACCGTTCATGATGTCGTCGATCTGGCGCGCATCGATGGTCTCGTAGAGCAACAGTGCTTCAGCCATACGGTGCAGCTTGTCGATGTTCGTCGTCAGGAGGTCCTTGCTGCGCGCGTAAGCGCGATCCAGGATCGTCCTGACCACTTCGTCGATCTTGCGCGCGGTCTCGTTGGAGACGCTCTTGTGCTGCGTGACGGAGCGACCGATGAAGACCTCGTCCTCTTCCTCGCCGTACATCACCGGACCGAGTTCGTCCGACAAGCCCCACTTGGTGGCCATGTTGCGGGCCATCTTGGTGGCGCGTTCGATGTCGTTGGAGGCACCGGTGGTGATCTTGTCGTGGCCGAAGATGACCTCTTCCGCGACGCGACCGCCGTACAACGAGCACAGCTGCGATTCGATCGCGACCTTGTTCATGCTGTAGCGATCGCCTTCCGGCAGATACATGGTCACACCGAGCGCGCGACCGCGCGGAATGATGGTGACCTTGTAGACAGGATCGTGCTCGGGCACCAGGCGGCCGATGATGGCGTGGCCGGCCTCGTGGTAAGCGGTCAGCTTCTTCTCTTCGTCGTTCATGGCCATCGAGCGACGCTCGGAGCCCATGAGGATCTTGTCGCGCGCACGATCGAGGTGGCTCATGCGGACTTCGCGGGCATTCTCGCGCGCCGCGAACAGTGCGGCCTCGTTGACCAGGTTGGCCAGGTCGGCGCCGGAGAACCCGGGCGTGCCGCGCGCGATGACCATCGCTTCGACATCGGCCGCTGTCGGCACCTTGCGCATGTGGACCTTTAGGATCTGCTCACGACCCTTCACGTCCGGCAGGCCGACCACCACCTGGCGGTCGAAGCGGCCCGGACGCAGCAGCGCGGGATCGAGGACGTCCGGACGGTTCGTGGCGGCGATGACGATGATGCCTTCCGTACCCTCGAAGCCGTCCATCTCGACCAGCAGCTGGTTGAGGGTCTGCTCGCGCTCGTCGTGACCGCCGCCCATGCCGGCGCCGCGATGGCGACCGACGGCGTCGATTTCGTCGATGAAGATGATGCAGGGAGCGTGCTTCTTGGCCTGCTCGAACATGTCGCGCACGCGGCTCGCGCCCACGCCGACGAACATCTCGACGAAGTCCGAACCGGAAATCGAGAAGAACGGCACCTTGGCTTCGCCTGCGATGGCCTTGGCCAGCAGCGTCTTACCGGTACCGGGCGGACCCACCATCAGCACGCCGCGGGGAATCTTGCCGCCCAGCTTCTGGAACTTGCCGGGGTCGCGGAGGAACTCGACCAGCTCGCCCACCTCTTCTTTCGCTTCGTCGCAGCCAGCGACGTCGGTGAAGTTGACCTTGACCTGGTCCTCGCCCTGAAGCTTGGCGCGGGAGCGCCCGAAGCTCATGGCACCGCGACCGCCCGAGCCGGCCTGCATCTGTCGCATGAACCAGATCAGGACGGCGACGAAGATGATGATGGGCAGCCAGTTGAAGACCAGCCCCAGAAGGGAGAAGCCGTTATCGGCCGGCTCCTGGCGCAGCTCGACGCCCTTGTCGCGCATCTGCTTGACCAGGTCGCTGGTCGACAGGCCGACCACCGGTACGACGGTGCGGTAGGAACCGCCGTCTTTCAGTTTGCCGGTGATGGTCGGAGGTGCCGTCGACGTAATGGTGCCGCTGGCGACGTTCCCGTTATCGACCTGCTGGGCGAAGGTCGTGTAGGACATGTCCTGCGACGATCCGCCATGCGGGTTGAAGGTCTGGAACACGGTCAGGAGGACCACCGCGATGATCAGCCAGAGCAACAGATTTTTTGCCATCTCATTCATGCGCGGTTCTCGCCTGGTTGCCGGGTCGCGGACTTCAGTCCGGTCGCCAGTGCATACACCTCCGGCGAACGTGCGCGGGAGGCTTTCGGTTTACGCATCGTCACGCGACTGAAGTCAGCGCGCAAGGTCTTGAGGTACTCGTCGAATCCCACGCCCTGGAACAGCTTCACGAGAAACGACCCGCCCGGCTTCAGCCATTCGAGGCTGAACTCACGAGCGAGATCGCAAAGGTCCATCGCGCGGATCTGATCCGCCAGTGCCACACCGGACATATTGGGGGCCATGTCCGACAGGACAAGATCGACCTTCTGGCCGCCAAGCATGGATTCCAGCTCGCGCAGGACCGATTCCTCACGGAAATCGCCCTGCATGAACTCGACCCCGGCCAGGCTGGCCATCGGCAGGATGTCCATGGCGATGACCTTGCCGGTGTCGCCCAGGCGCTGCCGGGCCAGCTGCGACCAGCCGCCCGGGGCGGCGCCCAGATCGACCACGGTCATGCCGGGCTTGATCAGGCGGTCGCGCTCGATCAGCTCTTCGAGCTTGTAGATGGCGCGCGAACGCGCCCCCTCGGCCTGAGCCTTCTTGACGTAAGGATCGTCGAAGTGCTCTTTAAGCCAACGGGAGCTGGTCTTGCTGCGTGCCATGGGCTTTTGCCGGATTCTTAATAAGGAGCGGGCCTTGCATGATACCCTTTGCCGCCTATCCGCCGCACATCGAACCTGAACGCAATGTCGCTTTCCCCTACACAGCGCCGATATCTCCGTAGCCTCGCCCACGACCTGCGGCCGGTCATCCTGCTCGGCAACAAGGGCGCGACCGAAGCCGTCGCCAAGGAGCTCGCCCAGGCCCTGGATATCCACGAGCTCGTGAAAGTGAAGCTTTCCGGCGGCGACAAGGACGAGCGCCAGGCTCAGATCGCCTTCCTGTCGGGCCAGACTGGCGCCGAGAACGTCCAGGAAATCGGCCACATCGTCGTCCTGTTCCGCCGTAACGAACAGGATCCGAAGCTCGCCCTGCCCCGGTAAACCCCATGGATCTCTCGTTCGAACACCCGGGTGAGTACCTGTTCGTGCGCCGGGTTGGCCCCGGCACGGTCACCGTGGTCGACCGCGACTTCCGTACGAGCCTCCTGCTGACGCCCGAACGGGTGGTCGAGGACTGGGCCGTGAGCGACGCGAGCCAGCTCACCGCCGACGATGTCGAGACCTTCGTTGCCCTCGGCCCCGAGCTCGTCCTGCTCGGTACCGGCGAGCGCCAGGTGTTTCCGCCGGCCGCCTTCATGGCGGGACTGCTGAAGAAAGGTATCGGCGTCGAAGCCATGACCAACGGATCGGCCGCCCGAACTTACAGCCTGCTGGCTGGCGAGGGCCGCAAGGTCCTGGCCGCCTTCATCCTTCCCAAGGTCTGAACCTCATGCGACTCCTGGTCCTCGGCGCCGGCGGGACCGGCGGTTACTTCGGGGGCCGGCTCGCACAGGCCGGCTCCGATGTCACTTTTCTCGTCCGCCCCGAGCGCGAGCGCGTACTGGGCGAACAGGGACTGGTGATTCGCAGCCCGCTCGGCGACGCGACGGTGAACGTCGCAACGGTCACCGCCGAAACGGTCGGCAACGCGGGCGCGTTCGATATCGTCCTGCTTTCCTGCAAAGCGTATGACCTGCATTCCGCCATCGAGGCCATCGATCCGGCCGTGGGTCCCCGGACCGCCCTCCTTCCGATCCTGAACGGTCTGGCGCATTACCCGACGCTCGACCGGCGCTTCGGGCCGGACGCCGTCATTGGCGGACTTTGCTTCATCAGCGCGGCGAAGGGTCCGCACGGCGAGGTTCTGCACTTCGGCAACGCCGCCTCGGTCACTTTCGGCGAACGTGACGGCCAGGCGCATGACAACCGTTGCGATGCCCTGGCGCAGGCCTTTACCGCCGCCGGGGTCGACCACGCTCACTCGACGGACATCCACCGCGACATGTGGGCGAAGTTTTCCTTCCTGACGACGCTCGCCGGCGCGACTTGTCTGTTCCGCGCAAGCATCGGCGACATCGTCGCCACCAACGACGGCCGCCAGCTGATCGAGCGCATGTACGAGGAGTGCCTGATGGTGGCGCGCGCCTCGGGCCATGCCGTGCCCGACACCGCACGCTCGTTCGCCTGGAAGACGCTCACGCAGGAGGGCTCTCCGCTGACGGCCTCGATGCTGCGCGACCTGGAGTCGGGGCAGCGGGTGGAAGCCGATCACATCGTCGGCGACATGCTGACGCGGGCGCGGGATGCGGGTATCGCCGCGCCGATGCTGGAGGTGGCGTTCGCGCACCTCCAGGCGTACGAGGTAAGGCGCCCTACTTAGCCGGCAGATACTGCAACGGATCGACCGGATTGCCATCCCGCCGGATCTGGAACTGCAGTTCGTCGCGCGTCGCACCCGACGAGCCCATCTCGGCCACCGACTGCCCCGCCTTCACCTTCTCGCCTTCCTTCACCAACCGCTTCCGGTTGTGCCCATAGGCGGAGAGGAAGCTGTCGCTGTGTTTGATGATGACGAGCTCGCCGTAACCGACCAGTCCATTGCCGCTATACACCACGACACCGTCGGCGGCCGCGCGCACCGGATCGCCCGACTTGCCGGCGACCTCGATGCCGGGGATGGCATCGCCCGACGCGAATTTCTTGATCAGCGTACCGTCGGCCGGCCAGCGCCAGTTGATGCCGCCCGCACTGCGCGTCGCGCCGCTGGTGACGATCGGCGTGGCCGCCGGCGGGTTTTCGACCGGCGCCGGAGCGGCAGCGGGAGCGGAAGGCGTCGGCGCCGGAGGCACGAGCGACTCACCAGGCTTACCCGCCACGACCACCGGCGTATTGGTGGTCGTCGCCGGCGCCGGCACGGACGGCGGAGCCGACTCGGCGGCGGTCACATTCTCGAAGGCGGGCCTGGTCGGCTGCACGGGCGGTGGCGGTGAAGCCGGCGCCGGATGCCCGGCAGGCGGCGGCACGGCAACGACCACCGGCGGAGCGGCGTGCGACGAAGCCGGTGCATTCTCATGGCCTGGCGGCGACAGGCGAAGATCCTGCCCCGGCCAGATGGTGTACGGCGAGGCGATACCGTTCCAGCCGGCCAGATCGCGGAAATCGACCTTGTTCCGGAATGCGATGCTGTAAAGCGTATCGCCCTTGACGACGCGGTAGCTCCCACCCGGAGGCGGCGACGGCGACGTGGCGGCGTGCGCCGGACCGTAACCACCCGGCGAGCGGGTCACGACCACGGTACGGGTCGGCGCGCAGGCGGAAAGAGCCACAGCCATGCCCAGCACGACGGCCAGGGCCAGCGGACGGGTCATGAGCATCGCGGATTTCCTTTCTCGGTCACTCATCGCAACAGGAACCACCAGACGGCCAGGAGGACGACCGCCACGATAACAGCCCAACCTATCCACTCGATGTGTTTGCGGAGCATCTTTTCGGCACGCTCGCCGAAGATGCGGATCAGCAGCGCCAGCAGCCAGACGCGCTTGCCGCGACCGATCAGCATGCACAGCAGAAAAGGCAGCAGGGGCACGCCGACGATGCCCGAGGCCCAGGTGACGAACTTCATCGGCACCACGGGCTGCAACGCGGCCATGGCGAGCACGATGTACAGCCCGAACGAGTGCGCCTCCATGTCCTTCTGCAGGTTGCCCACGCCCGTCATGATGGGCGCCAGGAGGTGCATCGACTCGAGCAGCGGCTTCAGCGCTTCAAAGGCGTAGTGGCCGAGCATGTAGCCGACCAGCGAACCCAGCAGCGAAAACAGCAGGCTCCAGTTAGCGAGGCGGAAAGCCTTGCGCGGCTCGGCCAGCATCATCGGCGCGAGCATCACCTCGGGCATCACCGGAAAGATGAAGGCCTCGACGAACGAAAGTCCCGCGAGGTAGCGGACCGCGTGACGATGGCGTGCCCAGACGATGGCGCGCTCGTAGAGCGATGAAAACATCCGCATTCAGCGGTTTCCCTTATGGTGTGAGGACATCAGCCGATGCCGCCGAGCAGCGGAACGAAGCTCACCGCGCCGAGTTCTTCGCGCACGACCTCACCGTCGTCGCCCTTGCGCAGGCGGAGCAGCAGCTGCTGGCTCGGACTACCGACCGGCGCGACCAGTACCCCGCCCGGCTTGAGCTGATCGAGCAGCTTCGCCGGTACGCGATCGCCCGCGGCGGTCAGGATGATGGCGTCGAACGGTGCGTCGGACTCCCAGCCCAGCTTGCCGTCGTCGTGGCGCGAGCGGAGGTTCTCGATACCCAGCTGGCGGAACCGGCGGCGCGCCTGACGCAACAGCTCTTCGATCCGCTCGACGGTGTAAACGGTCGGCACGATGCCGGCGAGCACGGCGGCCTGGTAACCCGAGCCGGTGCCGATCTCGAGCACGCGTTCGGGGACGCCGTGCTCGATCAGCGCTTCCGTCATGCGCGCGACGATCCACGGCTGCGAAATGGTCTGGCCGTGGCCGATGGGCAGCGCGGTGTTCTCATAGGCGCGCGAGTGCAACGCCTGATCAATGAAGTGATGCCGCGGGAGCTGGCGGATTACTTCCAGGACGCGCTCGTCGCGAATGCCCTCCTCCACCAGCCTGGCGACGAGACGATCGCGCGCCCGTTGCGAGGTCATGCCTTCGCCGCGCAGCGCGGAAGGAGGAAGGGCGTGCAGGTTCACCATCAGGCCGCCTCCTCGCTGTCCATCGCCGAGGAGAGCGACAGCATCCAGCTGCTCACTTTCTCCAGTGCCTGAAAGCGCGTCAGGTCGGTGTGGATCGGCGTCACCGAAACGAAGCCCCGGCGCACGGCGTCGAAATCGGTGCCCGGACCGGCATCGTCGATTTCTCCCGGCGGACCGATCCACCACAGGGTGCGACCACGCGGATCCTCGCCGCGGATCGCCGGAGCGGCGCGATGGCGACGGCCGAGGCGGGTCACTTCGAAACCCCGGATGGCTTCCCAGGGGAGATCGGGGACGTTGACGTTGAGAATGGTGTCGGCAGGCAGCGGATCGACGATCAGGCGCTGCATCAGCATGAGCACGGCGCTCGCGGCCGAATCGAAATGCCGGCCGGTGCCCTCGCCCGTCACCAGGGAGACCGCGATGGCGGGCAAGCCAAGGAAGCGCCCCTCCATCGCCGCGGAGACGGTACCGGAGTAGATGACGTCGTCGCCCAGATTGGCGACGTTGTTGATGCCAGAGACGACGATGTCGGTCTGATGATCGAGCAGACCCGAGAGCGCCAGATGCACGCAATCGGTCGGCGTGCCGGCGACACGGTAAAAGCCATTTTCGAGACGCTGCGCACGGATCGGCGCATCGAGGGTGAGCGAATTGCTCGCCCCGGAGCGATCGCGGTCGGGCGCGACGACCGTCACCGCGCCGAACTCGCCCAGACGCCCGGCGAGGACCCGGATGCCCGGAGCCTCCACGCCGTCGTCGTTGCTAACCAGAACTTGCATGCTGATCCAGATCGAAAAACGGGTACGGCGGCCACAGCTGAAACGAGAGCCGCCCGACCGCCCAAGTCTACCGGACCGGGCAGCGGGATTCACGAAAGGCCGCTAGGATGTGAGACATGAAGCGACGCTCGCCCACGGTCAATGAGGACGACAGCCAGCTGTTTCGCGAGGCGATCGGCGACGTTCGGCCCATGGCGCCCGTCGAGCCCGTGCCGGAGCGCCCCCGGCCGGCGCCGCATCCGCACATGCGCGACGCGGACGAAGCCGCGGTGCCCGCGGATTCGATGCTGTTCGATTACGACCCGGCGGACCTGGAGGTGGGTGAGGAACTCTCCTACCTTCGCGACGGCTATCCGCCGAAACTGCTGAAGCAGCTGAAGCGCGGGCAATTCAGCATCCAGGCGGAGGTGGACCTGCACCAGATGAACGCCGCCGCCGCGCAGCTGACCATTGCCGAGTTTCTGGCCGAGTGCCGGCACGACGGAATCCGCTGTGTGCGGATCATTCATGGGAAGGGACTGCGGTCGAAGGCGGCGGGGCCGGTGCTCAAAGGGCTGACCGACCGGCTGCTGCGGCGACGGGACGATGTGGTGGCGTTCGCTTCGGCGAGGCCGGCACAGGGTGGGACCGGCGCGGTGGTGGTGTTGTTGAAGGGGTAACCCGGGTTACGAGGTCACCGCCACTTCCCGAAGCACGGTGGTCGCATACGCCCCGGCCGGCAGCCCGAACGACACTTCCAGCGCGCCGTCGTCCAGCCAGCGCCACGCCAGGTCGCGCGGCATCAGACGCAGCGCCCGGCGCTCCTGGTCCATGCGCGCACCCGCAAGTCCCCTGACGAGGACGTCATCCCGCGCGGCGACCGAACGCTCCAGCTCACCGACCGCCTCGGTGGTCGGCGGCTCACCATCGCCCCACAACGGTCCGGACGGATGGATGTCGAAACGGCCCAACCGCTCGGCCAGCGTCTCGTTGAACGGCTCCGGCCCGAACCACGAGCGCGAGCCATCGAGGGACCAGATCTCGCCGTCCATCGGCGTGTCCCACTGCCCGTTGCGGACACGCTCGGCGAGCACGCCGTTATAGATGTGCGAGCGTGCGGCGGAAAGCAGGATCGACCGTTTGTCGCGATCCACGCGGCGACCGCCGAACATCGCCTTCGCCTGCTCGACGTTGTTGCCACCCAGGCCGAAACGCTGCTCACCGAAATAGTTAGGCACACCACGCGCGGCGATCTCCGTCAGACGCGCATCGGCGGCGGCGCGATCGCCCTCGATCTCGCGCAGCACCAGGACGAAGCGGTTTCCACGCAGGGCACCGCGCTTGATCTTGCGCGAGTGACGCGCGGCCGAGACGATCGTCACGTCCTCGTGCGGAAACGCCGACCAGTCCGGATCGGCCTTGCCCGGCAGATGTGCCGTGAACACCTGGCGCGTCACGGCGTGACGGTCCTTCATGCCCGCATAGCCGACGTTCATCGCCTGGATACCGGCGAACTTCGCCAGCTCGCGGGCCACCCACTCGGTGTTCTGACCGCGTTTCTCGACGAGGAGAAACGCATGCTCGCCCGCACCGTCGGCTTCGTAACCGAGGATTTCCTCGACGAAGAAATCCTCGGGCGCGGAGCGCAGGCGACCGCGCAACGGCGGTTCGCCGTAGGCGTAGGGAAGTTCGTTATGGTCTGTCATGTTCGGGCCTTCAGAGCAGGAAAATCGTCGCCAGCCCCAGGAAAATGAAAAAGCCGCCGCTGTCGGTCACCGCCGTGATCAGCACGCTGGAGCCCAGCGCCGGATCGCGGCCGAGTCTGGTCATGAGCATCGGGATACCGACCCCCATGAACGCGGCGAGAAGAAGATTGAGTGTCATGGCCGAGGTCATCACCAGACCGAGCGACACGCTGCCGTAGAGCAGCCATGCGACCACGCCGATGCAACCGCCCCAGACGACACCATTGATCAGCGAGACGCCGAGCTCCTTGCGCCACAGACGCTTGGCCTGCGACGGACCCACCTGCTCCAGCGCCATGGCGCGGACGATCATGGTGATGGTCTGGTTGCCGGAATTGCCGCCGATGCCCGCGACGATCGGCATCAGTGCCGCGAGCGCGACGAGCTTTTCGATCGAGTGTTCGAACAGGCCGATCACACGGGAGGCGATGAAGGCCGTGATCAGGTTGATCGCCAGCCACGCCCAGCGATTGCGCACGGACTTCCATACCGAGGCGAAGATGTCTTCTTCTTCGCGCAGACCGCCACGCGACAGGGCTTCGGTCTCGCTTTCCTCGCGGATGAAGTCGAGCATCGCGTCAACGGCGATACGGCCGATCAGGCGCTGCTGGTGATCGATCACGGGCGCCGTGACCAGGTCGTAGCGTTCGAACGCCTGGGCGACGTCGTACGCATCGTCTTCCGGACGGAACGTATTGACGTCGGGCGCCATGATCTCGTGAACCATCTTGTCCGGCGAGTTCACCAGCAGCCAGTGCAAGGGCAGCACGCCGGTGAGCACGTTCTCCGAATTGACGACGAACAGCTTGTCCGTCTGCGCGGGCAGTTCTTCGAACCGACGCAGGTAGCGCAGCACCACCTCGAGGCTGATGTCCTCGCGGATGGTGACCATGTCGAAGTCCATCAACGCGCCGACCTGGTCGTCCTCGAAGGACATGGCAGCCTGCACGCGTTCGCGCTCCTGCGCGTCGAGGCTGGCCATGAGCTCGGGCAGCACGTCGGTCGGCAGGTCGTCGACGAGGTCGGCGAGCTCGTCCGCGTCGAGCGGCTCGACAGCGGCGAGAATCTCGCTGTCGTCCATGTCCGCGATTAGCGCTTCGCGCACCGAGTCGGAGACTTCCAGCAGGATCTCGCCGTCCCGGTCCGAACGCACGCGCTGCCAGACCGCGAGGCGATCTTCCAGCGGCAGCGATTCGAGCACGTCGGCGAGATCCGCCGGATGCAGTTCATCCAGGCGTGACTGGAGCTCCGCATCGGTCGCGCCGAGCGCGGTCTCGTCGTCGTTGGGTGCCGCACCCGCGTACTCGAGCAGGCCTTCCCGGCGCCGCAGCAACTCGGTGATCGCCTCGAGCCTGTCGTGCAGGCGCGGCGTCGAGGTGCGCGGTTCGGCCTCGCTCATGCGCGCAGCACCAGCACGGTGGCCAGCGCCGCGATGCCTTCGCGACGACCGGTGAAACCGAGGGTTTCCGTCGTCGTCGCCTTGATGCTGATGCGGTCGATGTCGACACCGAGATCCTCGGCGATGATCGCCCGCATGGCCTGCGCGTGCGGACCGACCTTCGGCGCCTCGCAGATCACGGTCATGTCGGCGTTCCCGAGCTCGTAGCCGCGCTCGGCGAGAAGATCGCGTACGGCGCGGACGAACGAACGGCTGTCCGCGCCCCGCCACTTCTCGTCGGACGGCGGAAAATGCTTACCGATATCGCCGAGCGCCAGCGCGCCGAGCAAGGCATCGCAGAGCGCATGCAGCACGACGTCGCCGTCGGAATGCGCAAGCACGCCCTGGCTATGCGGCACGCGCACGCCACCGAGCATCACATGGTCGCCGTCGCCAAACGCGTGGACGTCGAAGCCCTGGCCAATACGCATCACCGAGTTCTCCCTGACAGGAATTCCGCCAGGGCGAAGTCGGCCGGCGTCGTTACCTTGATATTGTCTTCCGAACCTTCGACCAACAGCGGCGAAACACCGGTCCGCTCCATCGCCATCGCCTCATCGCTGACGACGATACCCGCGTCGGCGGCAAGGCGAAGTGCACGCGCCAGCGCGCCGCGCCGGAACATCTGCGGGGTGAACGCACGCCAGCGGCCGTCGCGCGGCTCGGTCGCCACGCTGCGATCCTGTCCATCCGCCCGTTTCAGCGTGTCACGCAGGGGGGCGGCAAGCAGGCCACCCTCACCCGTCGAGGCGAGCTCGATCAGGCGGGAGATGTCGGTGGCGCGCACGCACGGCCGGGCCGCGTCATGCACGAGCACGAAGTCACCCTCACCGACGGACGGCGGCAAGGCCAGCAGGCCCGCGAGGACGGAATCGCTGCGTTCGCCACCACCCCTGGCCACGATCAGCGGCTTGCCGCCCACCGTGTCCACGGAAGAAAAGTGCCCATCGTCGGCCGCGATGACCACCACGAAGCCAGCGATGCGCGGATGCGCAGCGAGGCGTTCGAGGGTGCGGTCGAGCATCGGTCTGCCGGCGATCGGCTGGTATTGCTTGGGTCGATCACCGCCGGCCCGGACGCCCTTACCGGCGGCGGGAATCACACACCACAGCGCGTCCATTACTGGCCGCCAGGCGCGACGGGCGGCGGAGCCGGCGGCGCGCTGGTCGCGGCCCCCGGCTCGACGACCTGGTAGAACGTTTCGCCCGGCTTGACCAGACCCAGTTCCTGACGCGCGCGCGCCTCGGTGGCCTGCTCGCCGTGCTTGAGGTCTTCAACGTCCGCCGCCAGCGCCTGGTTGCGCTTCTGCAAGGCGGCATTGTCTTCGGTCTGTTTGGCGACCGACGCGCGCAGTGAATCGACCTCGGCCATCCCCCCACCGCCGACCCACAGCTTCAGCTGCAGCGCGATGAGGATGATGACGAGGATCAGGCCGATCCACCGCAGGATTGCCGCATTGCTCAAGTGACGACTCAGCCCGGCAGCTTGGACAGGCTCGGGAACGCATGGCGACCCGCGTACTTCGCCGATGCGCCAAGGGCTTCCTCGATACGCAGCAGCTGGTTGTACTTGGCCACGCGATCCGTGCGGCACAGCGAACCGGTCTTGATCTGCGTCGCCGTGGTGGCCACGGCGATGTCGGAGATCGTGGTGTCTTCGGTTTCACCCGAGCGGTGCGAGACGATGGCCGCGTACTTCGCGCGGTCGGCCATGGCGATGGCTTCGAGCGTCTCGGACAGCGTACCGATCTGATTGACCTTGATCAGGATGGCGTTGGCGATCTTCTTGTCGATGCCTTCCTGGAAGATCTTCGGGTTGGTCACGAACAGGTCGTCACCGACCAGCTGGATGCCTTCGCCGATCGCGCGAGTCAGGTGTGCCCAGCCTTCCCAGTCGCCTTCACCCATCCCGTCTTCGATGGTGACGATCGGGTACTGCTTCGACCACGAGGCCAGCGTGTCGACCCACTGCTCCGGCGTGAACACCTTGCCTTCGCCTTCGAGGTCGTATTTGCCGTTCTTGAAGAACTCCGAGCTGGCGACGTCGAGGCCGAGGAGGATCTCGCTGCCGACCTTGAAGCCGGTCTTGTTGACGGCTTCCAGGATCGTGTCGAGCGCTTCGACGTTGGACTTGAGGTTCGGCGCGAAGCCACCCTCGTCGCCCACCGACGTGTTCAGGCCGCGACCCTTCAGCACCGACTTCAGCGCGTGGAAGATCTCGGCGCCGTAACGCAGGGCTTCGGCGAAGCTGGGCGCGCCGACCGGCAGAACCATGAACTCCTGCACATCGACGTTGTTGTCGGCGTGGGCGCCACCGTTGATGATGTTCATCATCGGCACCGGCAGCGTGCCGCCGCCGTCGACCATCAGGTACTGCCACAGGGCCTGCTTCTTCGAGGCGGCAGCGGCGTGAGCGGCGGCCATGGAAACGCCGAGCAGCGCGTTGGCGCCCAGCTTGCCCTTGTTGTCGGTACCGTCGAGTGCGATCAGCTTGTCGTCGAGACCTTTCTGGTCGAGCGCGTCGTAGCCAGCCAGCGCCCTGGCGATGTCGCCATTGACGTTGGCGACGGCCTTCGTGACGCCTTTGCCGCCGTAACGGGAGGTGTCGCCGTCACGCAGTTCCACGGCTTCGCGGGTGCCGGTGGAGGCGCCGCTGGGCACGGCCGCGCGGCCGAACGAACCGTCGGCCAGGGTGACTTCGGCTTCGAGGGTCGGGTTGCCGCGGGAGTCGAGGATTTCGCGGGCGTGAATTTTGGTGATCGAAGTGCTCATGCTGTTCCCGTTACGAGTTGGAATGACGCAGGACAGTACCGAGCAGCATGAGGCCGCCGGTACCGATCAGGATGAAAACGTTGAGTCCGAGCCCGATCGCGCCGAACGTGCGGCGGCGGTCCTGGCGGCGCAAGGCGATGAAGCCGAGCACGACGCCGACGAGGGCGAGGACGAGAAAGGCGATGAGGATGAAGCCGATGGTGCCGAACACCGCGAGCTGCTCTTCCGGGTTACCGGCCATCATCAGGGAGGCGGCGAGCGAGATGCCGAAAGCGATGGCGAGACCGGAGACGATGGCTAGGACGAACGAGGCGATGCCGTGACCCGACTGCGGCAGACGTGCCGCACGCTGGCGACCTTCACCGGCGGTAGGGATCCCGTTGTCCTCAGTCATCCAGCCTGTCTCCCCGGACCCTTTGCGGCCCCAGCGTTGGCATCGCCGGCGCACCTCGCGCCGGCATCCCGTCAATCATACCGTTTCAGGGAAACGATCAGGCGTGGCTCGATGCCGCCGACGCCTCGGAACGGACGGCGAGCTTTTCACCCTCACGGACAGCCTTGTACTCGCGGGCGGCACGGACGAATCCGATGAACAGCGGATGGCCTTCGCGCGGCGTCGAGGTGAATTCCGGATGCGCCTGGCAACCCAGGAACCACGGATGCACATGGCGCGGAAGCTCGACGATTTCGACCAGGAGATCGTCCATCGACTTGCCCGAGATCACCAGGCCGAGGTCTTCGAACGACTGGCGGTAGCGGTTGTTGAACTCGTAACGGTGACGATGGCGCTCGCGCACCACGTCTTCGCCATAGAGTTCGCGGGCCAGCGTTCCGGCCTTGAGGCGGCACTCCTGCGCGCCCAGGCGCATGGTGCCGCCCAGGTCGGAGCGCTCGCTGCGCTGCTCGATTTCGCCGGTGGCGGTGGTCCACTCGGTAATCAGCCCGATGACCGGATCCGGCGTGTTGCGGTCGTTCTCGCTGGAGTCGGCCTGGGTGAGGCCCGCCGTATTACGGGCGAACTCGACCACCGCCGCATGCATGCCGTAGCAGATGCCGAAGTACGGCACACCGGCTTCGCGGGCGAACTGCGCGGCCAGGATCTTGCCCTCGAACCCCCGCTTGCCGAAGCCGCCGGGCACGAGGATGGCGTCCGAGTCGCCCAGCACGGTGCGCGCGCCACGCGCTTCCACGTCCTCGGAATCGACCCAGTGCAGGTTGACCCGCGTGGACTGGTTGATGCCGCCGTGACGCAGCGCTTCGGCCAGGGACTTGTAGGCGTCCTTGTGCTCGACGTACTTGCCGACGATGGCGATGTTGATCTCGTCGCGCGGGTGCTCGACGGCTTCGACCGTGCGCACCCAGCTGGAGAGGTCCGCCGGGCCGGCGTCGAGGCCGAGCCGCTTGATGACCAGTTCGTCCAGACCCTGCTCGTGCAGCCACATCGGCAGCTTGTAGATGACGTCGACGTCGATCGTGCTGATGACGGCGTTCTTCGGCACGTTGGTGAACAGGGCGATCTTGTGGCGCTCGGCGTCCGGAAGGGGCTCCTCGCAGCGGCAGAGCAGCACGTCGGCCTGAATACCGATGGAGCGAAGCTCCTTCACCGAGTGCTGGGTCGGCTTGGTTTTGATCTCGCCCGCGGCCTTGATATACGGCACCAGCGTGAGATGCACGAACATGCACTTCTCGGCGCCGTGCTCGATACGCAGCTGGCGGATGGCCTCGAGGAACGGCAGGGACTCGATATCGCCCACGGTGCCGCCGACTTCCACGAGCGCCACGTCGTAACCGCGCGTCGCTTCGTGGATGGAGTGCTTGATCTCGTCGGTGATGTGCGGGATGACCTGCACGGTGGCGCCGAGGTAGTCGCCGCGGCGCTCCTTGCGGATCACCGACTCGTAGATCTTGCCGGCGGTGATCGAATTCTTACCGGTGAGGCGCGTGCGGACGAAGCGCTCGTAATGGCCCAGGTCGAGGTCGGTCTCGGCACCGTCGTCGGTGACGTAGACCTCGCCGTGCTGGAAGGGACTCATGGTGCCCGGATCCACGTTGATATACGGATCGAGCTTCATCATGGTGACGGAGAGACCCCGCGCCTCGAGAATGGACGCGAGCGACGCCGCTGCGATGCCCTTCCCGAGGGAAGACACCACACCGCCGGTGACGAAAATCAGGGGAGTCATGCGAGCAGCCAGTGCTGGAAATCGGTATTTTACCCGAGTGCATCCCTACTCGCGAGGGGCATGATGAACGTGCCGGACGGGCGCCTTCGTTTTACCATGGTGAAATGACCGCTACCTCCATCCCCGCCCGTCTCCAGGCCCTTCGCGCCGCCATGGCCCGCGAAGGCATCGCCGCCGTCGTCGTTCCCACGGCCGATCCCCACCTTTCCGAGTACCTGCCGCCCCGCTGGCAGGGCCGCGAGTGGTTTTCCGGCTTCACCGGCTCGTCCGGCACGCTGATCGTGACGGCGACCGGCGGCGGGCTGTGGACCGATTCCCGCTACTTCTCGCAGGCGGAAACCGAGCTCGCGGGCAGTGGCCTGCCCCTGATGAAACTGAACGTGGCGCACACGGCGGAGCACGTCAGCTGGCTGGTCGGCCAGGTCGGTGAAGGCGATACCGTCGCCGTCGCCGGCGACAGCGTGTCGCTCTCGGGTGCCGAAAGCCTGGGCAAACGGCTGGCCGCCGCCGGCGCCTCGCTGCGCACCGACCTCGACCTTCCCGCCGCCGCCTGGCCGGATCGTCCGGGCAGGCCCGATGCACCGGTGTTCGCCCATCTGGCTCCGTTTGCCGCGGTCGATCGCGCGGACAAGCTGCGCCATGTGCGCACGGCGATGCGCCGCGCGGGCGCCACGCACCACTTCCTGTCCAGCCTGGACGACATCGCCTGGCTGACCAACCTCCGCGGTGCGGACGTCGACTACAACCCGGTGTTCCTGGCGCATCTGCTGATCGCGGAGGATCGGGCCACCCTGTTCGTCGATGCGGCCAAGGTGCCGGGCGAGGTCAAAGCGGCGCTCGCCGCGGATGGCATCTCAGTCGCCGATTACGCCACGGCCGCCTCCGCGCTGGCCGCCCTGCCCGACGAGGCCGTGCTGCTGATCGATCCGGCCCGTGTCGTCGTCTCCGTTCTGGAGGGTCTGCCCCCGACGGTGAAGCAGGTTCATGCCGCCGCGCCGTCCACGGCGCAGAAAGCGCGCAAGACACCCGAGGAACTCGACCACATCCGCGACGTCATGCGTCGCGACTGCGCCGCGCTGGCCCGGGCCTTCCGCCGTATCGAGACCGGTCTCGCCGCCGGTGAGCCGCTGACCGAACTCGATGTCGACACGATCGTCCGCGACGCACGCAGCGCCCAGACCGGCTTCGTCGGCGAGAGCTTCTCGACCATCGCCGGGTATCAGGCCAACGGCGCCCTGCCCCATTACCGGGCCACCGAAGACCAGTTCAGCCCGCTGGCCGCCAAAGGCCTGCTGCTGATCGATTCCGGCGGCCAGTACCTGGGCGGCACGACCGACATCACCCGCGTCCTCGCCCTCGGCCCCGTGACCGACGAGCAGCGCCGCGACTCGACCCTCGTGCTCAAGGGCATGATCGGCCTGTCCCGCGCCCGTTTCCCCAAAGGCGCCAGCGGCCCGCAGCTGGACGCACTCGCCCGTGCGCCGCTGTGGGCGGCCGGCATGGACTTCGGCCACGGCACCGGCCACGGCGTCGGGTATTTCCTGAATGTGCACGAGGGCCCGCATGGCATTCGCCCGCCGGTGACCGGTGGCGCGCTGGTACCGCTGGAGACCGGGATGATCACCTCGATCGAGCCGGGCCTGTACAAGCCCGGCCGTTACGGTATCCGCCACGAAAACCTGGCGGTGGTGACGCAGGCGGACAGCACCGAGTTCGGCGAATTCTTCGCCTTCGAGACGCTGACACTCTGTCCGTTCGATCGTCGGGGGCTGGAACCGCGCCTGCTGGAGCCCTCGGAGCGCGCCTGGCTCGACGACTATCACGCCACCGTACGCGCGGCGCTGTCACCGTTGCTGGACGGGGCGGATCGCGAATGGCTGGAGTGGCATTGCGCGCCGTTGTGAGTCATCGCCCACAGCGTGTGCTTTCGCAAGGCCGATCTCATCCTCCGATACACGGCGGTCCCACGCTTGACCATTCCGGGGCACTCACCCCATCCTGCCCGGCTACGAACGGCCTCGATACCTAATGAATACTCGCTACAACGCCTCAGACATCGAAGTCCTCAGCGGTCTCGATCCCGTCAAGCGCCGTCCCGGCATGTACACCGACACCTCGCGGCCGAACCATCTGGCCCAGGAAGTCATCGACAACTCGGTCGACGAAGCCCTCGCCGGCCATGCGAAAACCATCGATGTCACGGTCTTCGAGGACGGCTCGGTCGAAGTCACCGACGACGGCCGCGGTATGCCCGTGGACATCCACCCGGAAGAGAAGGTGCCGGGTATCGAACTGATCCTTACCCGCCTCCATGCGGGCGGCAAGTTCTCGAACAAGAATTACGCGTTCTCGGGCGGCCTGCATGGCGTGGGCGTGTCGGTGGTCAATGCGCTGTCGACGCGCGTGGACGTCACGATCCGCCGCGAGGGTCAGGAATACCGCATGAGCTTCGCCGACGGCGACCGTGCGAGCGACCTCGAAGTCATCGGCACGGTGCCCAAGAAGAAGACCGGCACCACGCTGCGCTTCTGGCCCGATCCGAAGTACTTCGACACGCCGAAGATCCTCGTTTCCAAGCTCAAGCACCTGCTGCGCGCCAAGGCGGTGCTGTGCGCCGGCCTTACCGTGCGCCTGACGGACGAAAGCTCCGGCGAAACCACCGAGTGGTACTTCGAGGATGGCCTGTCCGATTACCTGCGCGCCGAACTGCAAGGCGCCGAAGCGCTGCCGTCGGAGCTGTTCGTCAAGCATTTCTCACGCGAGACCGATGCACTCGACGTCGCCCTGGCCTGGCTGCCGGAAGGCGACCTCGTGCAGGAAAGCTACGTCAACCTGATTCCGACCGCGCAGGGCGGCACGCACGTCAACGGTCTGCGTTCGGGCCTGACCAACGCCATCCGCGAGTTCTGCGACCTGCGCAACCTGCTGCCGCGTGGCGTCAAGCTGGCACCGGAAGACGTCTGGGAGCGGCTGGCCTTCGTGCTCAGCGTCAAGCTGCAGGACGCCCAGTTCGCCGGCCAGACCAAGGAGCGCCTGTCCTCGCGTGCCGCCGCCGGCATCGTCGAAGGTGTAGTGCACGACGCTTTCAGTCTCTGGCTGAACCAGCATGTGGACCTCGGCGAGAAGATCGCCCAGCTCGCCATCGAACGCGCCAGCGCGCGCCTCAAGGCGGCCAAGCAGGTCGTCCGCAAGAAGATCACCGCAGGTCCCGCCCTGCCCGGCAAGCTGGCCGACTGCGCCTCCACCGACCTCACCCGCACCGAGATCTTCCTGGTCGAGGGTGACTCGGCGGGTGGCTCGGCCAAGCAGGCGCGCGACAAGGACTTCCAGGCGATCATGCCGTTGCGCGGCAAGATCCTGAACACCTGGGAAGTCGAGTCGACCGCCGTGCTCGCCTCGCAGGAAGTGCACGACCTGGCGGTCGCCATCGGTTGCGATCCCGGCAAGGACGACCTGTCCGGTCTGCGCTACGGCAAGGTGGTGATCCTGGCCGACGCGGATTCCGACGGCCTGCACATCGCCACCCTGCTCGCCGCCCTGTTCCTGCGTCACTTTCCAACCCTGGTCAGCCAGGGCCACGTCTTCGTCGCCATGCCGCCGCTGTTCCGTGTCGACGTGGGCAAGCAGGTGTTCTATTGCCTGGACGAGGAAGAGAAGCGTCTGATGCTGGAGAAGGTCGAGCGCGAGAAGATGAAGGGTGCCGTCAGCGTGACGCGCTTCAAGGGCCTGGGCGAGATGAACCCGGCGCAGCTGCGCGAGTCGACCGTGCATCCCGATACGCGTCGTCTGGTGCAGCTGACCATCGAAGCGGAAGACGGGACGGCGAAGCTGATGGATATGCTGCTGGCCAAGAAGCGTGCGAGCGATCGCAAGCAGTGGCTGGAAGAAAAGGGTGATATGGCGACGCTCGAGGTTTGAGCGTCGCCTTGCTTCAGTTGAGGATGGCCTGGTCGGCCGCGTTGTACGCAAAGGTCGCGCGGCCACCGATCGACGTCGCGGGTGTCCACCGGATCACCGGAACCCAGCGACCCGCTGTCGTCCTGAAATCCTGCTGATCCAGCTTCGCGCTGGCGAGGCCGGATGCATTCCCTGAGATATAGAAAAACGCCTCGAGGGGCATGTTTGCGTAGGTGTTCTGAGGCCATGCCTCCACCATGATTTCGTTCCACGTAAAGATGCTCCGCGCCTTGCGGACCTCGACGATCTGCATCCATGCGACGGCGGCATCCGGAGCGGCGTCCCCGGGGGCGATCTTGAATGCACAGCCATAAGACCCCGCGCCGTACTTTGCCTGCCACTGGGCGGCGGTGAGCACCCCTTGCGCGTGACACGGAGACCGGCACTTGTCAGGGAGGCCGTTCGTTCCGGCGTTGATGACGTAGCCGCAGTTCACCGTCAGCTGGTAGAAGTTGGGTGTGTCCGAGTAGAAATGCGGATACACGATAAACCCGTTCGGATAGGCCGAGAGGCCGAAATTCGAGTCCTGCCGCAGCCACGAGAAGGACACGCCACCATTCGCGTTTGCCGGGTTCGGAATCCACGAATGGTAGCCCGTCGACCATATCGTCCCGCGCATAAGAACCCCCGTGCACAGCACCGCGGGCGTATAGCTGGGCCGACATTCCGTGTAGAGCTGGTCGTACCGATCCTGGATGTGCTGCGCCACCGTGGCACCGTCTTCCTGCGTCGAGGCATGTGGCGTGAGTCGGCGGGGCGACTCCGTGGCGCAGCCGGCAAGCAACAGCAGAAGGGCGAAAACCTTCCACATTCCAGTGTGTCGTGTCGTCATGACGCGTCTCCATCCTTGGGAACTTCGCGCTCACTGTGCGCCCGATGGCGACAGCACCGCGATAGGCCATTGGCTGTAGGCGCGACCTGTGTTTTTCCGGCATATGAAAACGAAAAGCCCGGCATATGCCGGGCTCTTCGTGTGTTGGCGATGCTCGTTACCGACGCCCGCGAATCGCCCCGATCAATGCACGTGTCGCGCCATCGAACTGCGACAGATCGCCGACGTCCTTATCGCTGGCGAGCGACGGATAGATCTGCTTCGCAATCACCTTGCCCAGCTCCACGCCCCACTGGTCGAACGCGTTGACGCCCCACAGGTGGCCGAGCAGGAACACCTTGTGCTCGTACAGCGCGATCAGCGCACCCAGTGAATGCGGGGTGAGCGAGTCGAGCATGAACACGGTGCTCGGACGGTCTCCCTTGAAGGTGCGCTGCGCAGCCAGCGCGCGACGCTCTTCTTCCGTGCCGGTCTTCGCTTCGGCCAGGGCCTCTTCGAAGGTCTTGCCCAGCGACAACGCAGCGGCCTGCGCCAGCAGGTTGGACAGCAGCACGTCGTGGTTCTCGCGCAGCGGGTGCGCCGGCTTGACCAGACCGATGAACTCCAGCGGCACGATATCGGTGCCCTGGTGCAGCGCCTGAAAATAGGCGTGCTGCGCGTTGGTACCGATGCTGCCCCAGACCACCGGAACGGTCTTGCCCGTCACTTCGCTGCCGTCGCCCGGATGCACGTGCTTGCCGAGGCTTTCCATCTCGAGCTGCTGCAGGTAGGACGGCAGGTCGGCGAGGGAATCCACGTACGGCACGACGGCACGGCTACTGCGGCCGAGGACGTTGCGGTTCCAGACTTCGGCGATGGTCAGCAGGACCGGAAGGTTGTCCTTCCACTCCGCGCTGCGGAAATGATCGTCGGCCTCGGCAGCGCCCGCGAGCAAATCGCGGAAGCCCTTCATGCCGATGGCGAAGGCAATCGACGCGCCGACCGCAGACCACAGCGAGAAACGGCCGCCGACGTAGTCCCACATCGGGAGCACCTGAGAGGCACCCCACTTGTGCACGGCTTCGTCGTTGGAACTCACGGCGATGAAGTGCCTGGTGGTCTTCGCCTCGTCGCCGTTGTTGGCCTTGAGAATCCAGTTGCGGAACACGCCACCGTTGAGCAGCGTCTCCTGCGTGTTAAAGCTCTTGGAGACGAGAATCACCAGCGTGTGCGCCGGGTCCAGCACCTTCATCAGGTCCGTCGCTGCCTGGCCGTCGACATTAGTCAGGAAGTGGCTGCGGATGCCGTCGACATGGAACTGCTCCAGCGCGTGCACGGCCAGACGGGGACCGAGGTCCGAACCGCCGATACCGATGTTGACCACGTCGGTGACGCGACCGATCAGGCCGACCGACTCGCCTTCGCCCTTGTGGACGGCATTGACCAGGGTTTCCATCTTGTCGAGCGCGTCGGCGACTTCCTTGCGGACGTCGGCGGGCGCCGCAGGATGTCGCGAGGCACCGCCGCGCAACGCGGTATGCAGCACCGCGCGGTCTTCGGAGGTGTTGATGTGTTTGCCTTCGTACATCGCGTCGCGCGCGGCTTTCCAGCCGGTGCTTTCGATGTACTCGCCGACGGCGTCGAGCGCCGCGACGTCGAGCTTCTGGCGGGACACGTCGAGAAGGATGGGGCCCATACGGCGACGCAGGCGCTCACCGCGGGCATCGTCCTGGACGAGTTCGCGAAGCGTGGTCCTGGCAAGGCGGGAGGCGTGCTCCTCGAACGAGGGCAGACGGTCGTGCTGTGATTCCATGGCTTCCACTTGGCTGCAACGGATAGGGAATCCCGATGTTACCGCAGTGCAGCGTAAGTGGATTGTATGGATGTCGCTCCGGGGACTCGCGAGATCGTGTGGCCAGCCCGATGATGTGGCCGCCCCGCGGCTGCGGCCACCCCGCTGATGTAGGAGCGCGCCCTGCGCGCGAAAAGCCTACAGGGCGATGATGGGGTGCCGCTTCATCGCTTTGTTGGCTTTTCGCGCGCGGGGCGCGCTCCTACCCAGCAGGCGGCTACGCCGCCTGCTTCGGAATCGAATGATTCGTATGCGTGATGCGGTTGTTCGCGTCGACGTACACCAGGTCCGGCTGATACTTGGCCATCTCGGCCTCGGAGAGGGTGGCGAACGCGGCGATGATCACGAGGTCGCCTACGGAGACGCGACGGGCGGCGCTGCCGTTGACGGAAATGATGCCCGAGCCCTCATCCGCGCGCAGCGCGTAGGTGACGAAGCGTTCGCCGTTGCTGATGTTCCAGGCATGGATCTGCTCGTACTCGCGGATACCCGCGGCGTCGAGCAGGTTGCCGTCGATGGCGATCGAACCTTCGTAGTTCAGCTCGGCGTGAGTCACCGTGGCGCGGTGGATCTTGCACTTGAGCATGTTGAGCTGCATGGCGGTCTCTGGGTATTGGCGGTTACAAAAACGCCCATTCTAACGGAGGGTTGCCCGTCCGTCGCGTGGGCTTCCTCTGTCGGTGCGCTTTATGGGGGACAGCGCCTCGAAACGCAAGTCCCCGTTTGTGAAGGGATTCAGTCGAACGGCAGGTTGTCGATCAGGCGGGTATTGCCCAGCCGGGCAGCCACGAGGGCGACGAGGCCGTCGCGCTGCTCCGCCGTCGGCTCCGTAAGGTCGTCCGCACGGCGAATCGCCACGTAGTCGGGCACGAAGCCGGCCCGCTCCAGACGCGCCCTGGCGGCCTGTTCCAGCGCCTGCCAGCTGTGACCCTGACCGAACAGATCGCGCATCTGGGTCAGGGTGGCGTAGATCTGCGGCGCGCGGGCGCGCTCCTGGGTCGACAGATACTGGTTGCGCGAGCTCTTGGCCAGGCCGTCCTCGTCACGCAGAGTCGGCGCGGACATGACCTTCACCGACAGCGAGAGGTCGGCGACCATCCGCTCGATCACCTTGAGCTGCTGAAAGTCTTTCTGGCCGAACACGGCGAGATCCGGCTGGACCAGGCTGAACAGCTTGGCCACCACGGTGGCGACGCCGTCGAAGTGCCCCGGGCGATGCGCACCCTCGAGCGTGTCGGTGATGACCGGCACGTGGATGCTGACACTGGCGGCCGGGCCGAACGGATACATCGTCGACACCTCGGGGGCGAAGAGGATGTCGCACCCTGCCTCGGCCAGGCCAGCCTGATCCTGAGCCAGGGTACGCGGGTAGCGCTCGAAGTCCTCGCCCGGACCGAACTGGGTCGGGTTGACGAACACGCTGGCGACCACGCGGTCAGCGCGGGCACGCGCCAGCTTCAGCAGCGAATGGTGGCCGGCGTGCAGGTTGCCCATCGTGGGCACGAAGCCGACGTTGTGGCCGGCGGCGCGCCAGCCACGGACGGTGGCGCGGAGCGCGGCGGCATCGGTAACGGTCTGCATCGGGTGGTCCTCAGGTGAAACTGTGTTCGGCGCCGGGGAAGCGCTGTTCGCGCACGTCCTCGACATAGGCGGCGATCGCGCCCTGAATGGAATCGCGGCCGGCGAGGAAGTCCTTCGAGAACTTCGGGCGCTTGCCGGGGGTGAGGCCGAGCAGGTCGTAGACGACCAGTACCTGACCGTCGCAATCGACGCCCGCGCCGATCCCGATCACGGGAATGGACAGCTCGGCGGTGATGCGTTTTGCCAGCGCGGACGGCACGCACTCGAGCACCAGCAGGTCGGCACCGGCGGCTTCCACCGCCTTCGCGTCGGCCAGCAGCTTGTCGGCGGCGTCCTGCGTCTTGCCCTGCACCTTGTAGCCGCCGAACTTGTTCACCGATTGCGGCGTAAGACCCAGATGGCTGCAGACCGGAATGTCGCGTTCGGCCAGCGCGGCGATGACCTCGCAGATACGCCCGGCGCCCTCGATCTTGACCATGGCGGCACCCGCCTGCCCCACCAGTCGCGCGGCCGCGTCCATGGCGGTCGCCACGTCGCGATCGCTCATGAACGGCAGGTCGGCCACCAGCAGGGTCGCCGACAGCCCGCGCGCGGTCGCGGCGGTGTGGTAGACCATCTCGTCGACCGTGACCGGCAGCGTGCTGGAACGACCCTGTACCACCATGCCCAGCGAATCGCCGACCAGGGCGATATCTACCCCGGCAAACTCCAGCTGCGCGGCGAAACTCGCATCGTAGGCGGTGAGCATCACGATCTTCCGGCCGTCGGCTTTCATCGCCTTGAGGCCCGGCACGGTCACCGGCTTACGCGCCGGCGCACTCGTTTTTTCGACGTACACGCTCTTCTCGCCAGATTGGGTGAAACGGGAATTGTCCGCCTACACGAGCGGCATCTCAAGGAGATGACATCAGCCCAGCAAGACGCAGCCGGCCGCGTCGACGTGACCAAGCAACGCGTCGACCCGTCCGATCCCGGGCAGGGT
Source organism: Luteibacter sp. 1214 (assembly GCF_031455395.1). Classification (NCBI taxonomy): domain Bacteria; kingdom Pseudomonadati; phylum Pseudomonadota; class Gammaproteobacteria; order Lysobacterales; family Rhodanobacteraceae; genus Luteibacter; species Luteibacter sp. 1214. The sequence goes on along the minus strand of NZ_JAVDSQ010000005.1, from coordinate 24,487 downwards.
CAGCGTGGGAGCGATGTCCGCGAGGGGCAACAGCACGAAGGCCCGTTCAGCGATGCGGGGATGTGGCACGGTAAGCCGCTCGTCGTCGATCGTGCGATCGCCGTAAGCCAGCAGGTCCAGATCGAGCGTGCGGGGCCCCCAGCGCTCGCCATCGCGAACACGCCCGAAGTCGCGCTCGGTGGCGAGCAGGACATCGAGGAGGTCATGCGGGCCCATGGCGGTATCGACCGCGACCGCCGCATTGACGAAGTCCGGCTGGTCGACGTTGCCCCAGGGCGGCGTACGGTAAAACCGCGAGCGAGCCCCCACCGAAACGCCCGGCACCCGGCCGAGCGCGTCGATCGCGGCCGCGAGCCGCGCACGCACGTCACCCAGATTTCCACCCAGGCCGATCAGCGCGGTCACGCTCACGCGTCGCCCGAACCGCCCTTACCGCGACCCGTCGGCTTGCGGCGCCGGCGACGCTTACGCGCGGGCGCCGACGACGAGGTGGAAGGCTCGTGCACCGGCACGCCACCGCCACCGAGGGCGGCGGCGAGCATCTCGGGCGGCAACTGCTGGGCATGCGCCCACCACTCACCCAGCTCGCGCATGCCATCCGATTCCGGGGCACGCAGGAGAAGGAAATCGAACGCGGCCCGGAAGCGCGGGTGCGACATCAGACGGAACACCCGCTTGCGGTGGATCTGCTCGAACCGCGGCTGCAGCGACCAGATCTCTTCCATCGTGAAGGTGAAACGGCGCGGGATCGCTACGCGCTGGCACTGCTCGCCGACGACACGCACCGCGGCGTGCTGCCATGCTTCGTTGACGTCATAGCCCTGGGCGATCCAGCCCTGGGCCTGGTCGCGCACTTCGCCCCACAACAGCACCGCGTACAGGAAGGCCGGCGTAACCGACTTACCCTCGGCGATGCGTGCATCGGTGTTGGCGAGCCCCTGCTCGACGAGCGCACGCAGGGCGTTGTCGCCCCGCTCGAGCGCCCGCGCCGTGGCGGGAAAGAGGAATTTCAGCAGGCCGCACGCCTCGAGCATCTTGAAGCTCTTCAGGCCGTGACCGCCCAGGAAAAGCTTGAGCGACTCGTCGAACAGGCGGGCGGGTGCCGCCTCGGTCAGCAGATGGCCCAGCGTCGCGAAGGGCGCGGACGCGGCGGCATCGATGGTGAAGCCGAGCTTCGCGGCAAGGCGGGCGGCGCGCAGCATGCGCACCGGGTCTTCGCGATAGCGCTGATCGGGGTCGCCGATCAGCCGCATGGTGCGGTCTTCGAGGTCCTGCATGCCGCCGACGAAATCGCGCACGCTGAAATCGGCGATGTCGTAGTAAAGCGCGTTGACCCTGAAGTCGCGGCGCACGGCGTCTTCCTCGATCGTGCCCCATATGTTGTCGCGGACGATGCGGCCGTCGGTGGCGATGTGCCTGTCGCCCTCGCCGCCTTCCTCGCCCGTGCCACGGAAGGTCGCTACCTCGATGATCTCGGGGCCGAACACGACGTGGGCCAGACGGAAGCGTCGGCCGATCAGGCGGCAGTTGCGGAACAGCCCCTTGACCTCGTCGGGGGTGGCGTCCGTCGCTACGTCGAAGTCCTTGGGATGGCCGCCCAGCAGCAGGTCGCGTACCGCGCCTCCGACCAGATAGGCGGCGAAGCCGGCGTCGTGCAGCCGGTACAGCACGCGCAGGGCGGCTTTACTGATGTTCTTGCGGGAAATGGAGTGCTGTTCGCGCGGGATGACGCGGAGCGTCGGCGGAACCTCATTCCTGGTTTCGGGATTCAAGCGGTCTTGGTCCTGGCGGGCGCGTCCGCGTCCGTTCAAGTGGCTGCCCCCACCGGCAGCCGGTGTCGGGATGAATGGGTCAAATGTAACGAATCTGACCCGATCCGACGAGCGGGCAAAAAAAGCGTTGCTGGCCACCGGATTTTGGCTATACTAGCGCGCTTCGTACCCCGGGTACGACCTGCTCCCTTCGTCTAGTGGTCTAGGACACTGCCCTCTCAAGGCGGGAACACGAGTTCGAACCTCGTAGGGAGCACCACTTTCCTCTTCGGCGCATAAATAGTCCGCATGACCTTTGTCGTTACCGACAACTGCATCAAGTGCAAGTATACGGACTGCGTCGAAGTCTGCCCCGTGGATGCCTTCCATGAGGGCCCGAATTTCCTCGTGATCAATCCGGACGAGTGCATCGACTGCACCCTGTGCGAGCCGGAATGCCCGATCAACGCCATCTACCCCGAGGACGACGTCCCCGCGGGCCAGGAAGCGTTCGTGGCGCTGAATGCCGAACTCTCGAAAGAGTGGAAGGTGATCACCGAGCGCAAGGACGGCCTCCCCGACGCGAAGGACTGGGAAGGTAAGCCGGGCAAGATCGATCTGATCGAGCGCTGAGTCGCCGGGCAAGGGACGGGCGGACGTGTCCGTCCCGCCCCGCCAGAACTGTCAGAAGACGTTATACGTTCCGCATGCCTTGCAGTAGATTCCGCCACCTCCTGGCGGGGTCGGTGCCGGACCTGGCGGTGGCGGCGGCGGAGGCGGGGGCGTCCCTCCCCCAGGCCCTGGAGGGATGACACGAAGAGGCTCAATGCCACCCTCCGACGCCACCGGCTGCTGAAGCAGCTCGATCAGCTTCACCACCTCTGCCAGCTTCGTCGCCAGCTCGCTCCATCGATCACTCATATCCGCTCTCCCGCGTTGATGCGCGGAGTCTCCCGATGAGACCTCCGTCGCAGTGATCCCACGCCCGCCTCAGGGCGTGTAGACGAATGAGGCCGGACCATTCGGACTGGTCGGCAGGGTCAACTGAATGACCGGCACCCAATGCCCGGTGGCGGCCTGGAAGTCGGCCTGATTCGCGCGCGCCTCCGCCAGACCGGCCGCGCTGCCAGCAAGAAAGAAGAACGCTTCGACAGGAACGCGGGGGTCGTTCTGACCCCACGTGGCGACCATCAGCTCGTCATGCAGCCACATCTCGTTCGGCAGCTTCGCTCGTATCGCTGGCAGCGCCATGAAAACGGCAGCCGCGTTCGGCGTGCCGGCGCTGACCCGGAAGCCGCATTGCATGGTGTAGCGATTGGCGGCGTATTCAAACCGGCGGAGCCACTGGTCGGCATTGAAAATGTCCTGCGACTGGCACGGCGCCGTGTTGGTGCTTGTCTCAGTGTCATGGGGCGAGCATCCGTCGCGCAGGCCGGTTGTGCGGTTGTACGTATCGGCGTCATAGGCATAGACGCACTGCACTTCCAGTGCCGTGTATCGGCCTGGCAAACCCAGGGCCGTCTGATAGGGCACCACGACGAAGCCGTTGGTGTAATTGAAGACCATCCCGCTGAACGCCGCGTCCCGGCGCAGCCAGGAGAAAGGCACTCCCCGCGGCGTGCGGCTTACCGGATTGGGATTCCAGACGCGATAGGCACCGCGCACCGTCGCCCGCATCAGCACACCGGAACATGACACGGCCGGCAGGCCGCCAGGACACGCCGTGACGGCGCTGGCGTAGCGCGCCTGCAGGGCCGCCGCCACCGAGGGTCCGTCAGCGTCCTGGACACCGACGGAGTACGTCGTCCCGGGCCCGGCTCCCTGATTGTCATGAGCACCCAGCGGCGAGACGTCCGCCGGACGCGACGCGACCGCTGTCGCCCGCTCAGGGGAGGCCGGACGAGTGCCGGGGACACTGGAGCAGGCGGCCAACATCGCGATCGCGAAAGCCACACCCCACGCGTGGTAGCGTCGAATCCATACATGCTTCATGACTCACCTTCCTTGGCTGAATAGCTCCGATCAGGGAATGGCCTGATCCTGCGGGCGATACGTGAACGTGGCTCGGTCTCCCGCCGACGGCGCCAGCGTCAGGCGAATCACTGGCACCCAACGGCCGGCAACTGCCTGAAAATCACGCTGGTAGGCCATCGCCCCGCGCGGACCGTCCTGCCCCGAGATGTAAAAGAACGCCTCGATCGGCAACCGGGCGTCATCGCCAAACGACCACTCCTCCACGACCAGTTCGTTCTGCTCACGGAACGACTGCTGCTTGATGACACGCATGGCGCCGAGAGCTTCCTGAAAGATGGCCGACGAGTTCGGTGTGGCGGACATCACGGCAAAGCCGCACTGATGGTTGCGCTGCTCGTATTCGCCCGACACCTTGACGTAGTGAAGCAGCCACGCCGCCGCCGTCACGATGCCTTGCGACTGGCACGGTCCACTGTCGGAAAGGTACTTGCGGTGGGCCCCACACCCGCGACTGGCGCGCTCATCGGACGCACCGTCGATGGCATACGCACAGAGGACTTCCATATTCCGGAATGGCCGTCCGTCATAAAGCAGCACGGGAATCAGCACGAAACCCTGCGTGTACCCGTGTGCCACTTTGTTGAACTGCGCGTCACGTCGCATCCAGGAGAACGAGATACCACCCGGCTTGGGATTCGTTGCGCCCTTGGGATCCCAGGCGTGACCGCTGGCCGGGTAGCTCGTACTGCGGAGCATGACGCCGGAGCAGAGAAACGAGGGAGCGGTGGCCGAACCGTTGCAGCGGACATTCGTCGAGTCGTCGTACCTGGCCTGGATAGCGCGGGCGACCCTGAGACCGTCGCCGTCATGCGCCATCGGCGCAGGAAGGCGAACGGTGTGACTACAGGAGGCCAGGAGGCAACACAGCCCCAGCCCACCGGCACGCAACCCTTCCGAAACACGCCGCTCCATGACGAATCCTTCCCTGACAACCCGGAACCGCTAAAGGCGACACCGCACAAACCGCAAAAATCGCGGATCGCTGTGCGGTGCCGCGCTACCTCATAACGCGTTACCGCAGTCCATGCAGTAACGCGCACCCTGAGGATTCACCGTGCTCCCACACGTCCTGCAGGCGCTCCCACCTCCCGGCGGCGGTGGCGGCGGTGACGGAGGCGGTGGATACGGCCCCGGGGGCGGCGGCACCGGCACAGGAGGAGGCGGTGGCGGAGGCGGTGGCGGAGGCGGTGGCGGTGGCGGTGGCGGTGGCGGTGGCGGTGGCGGTGGCGGTGGCGGTGGCGGTGGCGGTGGCGGCACCGTCCCAAAACACGGACACGGGATCCAGACCTGATTGGTCGAGATGCCACCGGAAAAATGCTCGATCTGCCCCTCCAGGATCGTCTGGAGGTATTCCGATGCCAACAAGGCATGCCGCCGCGCAAGCGGGCCGCGAGCCTCATCGACCACGTTCCGGTCCCGCGACGTGGCGAGCAGATCGTGCTGCCTTTTCAGAAGATACTGCCCCCAACGGGCGGCACTGACCTCCGGATGCGATTCCGCATCGGCGTCCTCCCGCACTTCGTCGTTTACCGGTCCGGCAGCACTGACCTGCGCGCCACCCACATCCGTTCGCGCATCCAGCTCATCGAGCAGGCCTAACAGCGCTACCCGCAACCGCTCGGTCGCATCGCTTCCCTGGGTCATGACGGTCTCCTTCCCGACGATCCGTTATCCATAGCGGCCGACTCGCTCCGCCTCGTTTTGACTGCGCCCTCAAGGCTCAGGGAATCTGCTGATCGGCAACCACGTACGTGAATGCGGCCGGCCCATTGACGGCCGTCGGCATCGTTACCTTGATGATCGGCACCCACCGACGAGTGGCGGCCTGGAAGTCCCATTGATTCAGTCGCGCACTGGCCAGCCCTGCGCCCCGGTCGTCGTAAAAGAAGGCCTCAAGAGGGATGTGTGCATCGTTTTGCGCCCACTTCTCCACCATGACTTCGTTGTGTATCCCGAAGAACTGCGTCAGTTGTGTCCGAATGCTCGCCTGCGCCTGAAACGAGAGAGAAGCGCCAGGCGTCCCGGCCGTCAGCGTAAAGCCGCATTGATCGCGATAGCGGTTTGGCGCCGCGCCAAACTTAGCCAGCCATTGGGCCGCTGTTTCAATCTTCTGCGCCTGGCAGGGACCCGTACCCTGCGTCGTCCCATGCTGACCGCAGCCGTCGTTTTTATCCCCTTTCCGATTCAGCGTATCCGCGTCAAAAGGAAAGATGCACAACACGGCGAGCTGGGTATAACCATCCGACGGCGAATCCGCGAAGAAGTGCGGCAGGATGATGAAGCCGTTGTCGTAGTTGAAAACCAGGCCGCCGAACGCGGAGTCCCTGCGTAGCCAGGAGAACGATACCCCGTACTTCAGAGGCGACCCGAGGTTGGGATTCCAGACATCGTAGTTCCCGCGCACGGTGGTGCGCAGCAGAATGCCCGAGCAGAGCACCGCTGGAAGCGGATTGGGATCGCTCGCGTTTTTGCGGCAGTCCGCCGCCGTGTCGTCGTAGCGGTCTTGCAGGTGGCGCGCGACGGCCTGCCCGTCGCTATCATGCGCTCCCTGGACCACCATGCCCGCACGGGTCCGGGACGCCTCCGGCGGCGGAGGCTGCCGCACGGCCGGTGCACACGCGAGGAGCAGGACCAGCCAACTCGTCACCAAAACTGTACGCAGCAACGTTTTCCCGTGCTTCATGTCCCCGTCCTTCCCTGGATCGATCGCCATCGTGGCGGGCTGCCTCGCCCTCACCCGATACGCTAATGCGGGTGTCGATCCGGGGCCATCCGCCTTTCGCTGTAGGCGCGGTGAGGCCATTTTCGGCACGTCGACGGATAACAGGTGCCGCCCCAACGCAAAACGCCGCCCGAAGGCGGCGTTTTGCGGAATACGCTGATGAGCGAGGTTATTTGCTGCCCATCCGCGATTTCAGCGAGTCGACCACGCGGCGAACGCCACCGGCGTCGCCCTGCGCGCGGACTTCGCTGCCGGTGCCGCTGGCGGTCACCGCCAGCACGACCGTATGGTTACCACCCTGCGCCGACGCCGGAGCGTCCTGCGCGTCGTCCTTCTTGCCGCCACCGAACATGCGCTTGAACAGACCCGGGCGGTTCTCCGGCGCGCTGGTGGTCGCGGCGATCTGATAGGTGTGGTTCGCATCGTCGTGCGACACGACCTTGCCCAGGTCACCCACGCTCAGCAGCTCGCCGATGCGGCGGTAGGCGGCTTCCGGATCATCCGAGAGGATGAAGCCGTCGGAGACCGGTGCGGCGATCGCGGCCGCCTTGGCATCCGCAGCGCCCGAACCGACGTCCGGCACAACCAGCGCAGCGCTCGTCGACGGCGTATCGAGACCCGGCGGGATCTCGAGCGGGGCTTCCTGCTGGGCCTTCTGCCACTCCTTGGTGGAGCGGAACGCGCCACAGCCCGATACCAGCAGGGCGGACAGGAGCAGTGCCGGGACGACCAGCGCGTACGAGGTTTTCTTCATGAATCGGGGTTCCGTTGAAATGAGATGCTTCAGGCGGCAGACGCCAATGGTGCCAGAGCGGAGAGCGTTTCGCGCAGCTTCGCCAGTTCGGGGCCGGATTCCAGCTCGACCAGCGGGAGCCGCGGCGCGGCGGAACCGAGCCCCAGCGCGCTCAGCCCCGCCTTGACCGGGATCGGGTTCGGTGCGCAGTTAAGCGCGTCGATCAGTGGTGCCAGACGCGCGGTTTCTTTCGCGGCCCGCGTGGCATCGCCCGAACGGGCGGCGTCGCAGAAGGCACGGAAAGCGTCCGGCACGAGGTTGGCCACGACCGAGATCGTCCCCGCGGCGCCCGCCAGCATGGCCTCGTGAGCCGAACCGTCGTCGCCGCTGAGGTAGACGAAATCCGGGCGGATAAGTTCCGCCAGCGCGCGAATGCGTTCCGCATCGCCCCGGGCTTCCTTGATCCCGATGATGCCCGGGTGGTCGCGCAGCACCGCCACGGTGGCCGGCGCGATATCGCAGCCGGTGCGCGGCGGCACGTTGTAAAGGATGACCGGCAGGCCGCCCTGATCGGCTACCGCAAGGAAATGCTGACGGAGGCCTTCCTGGGTGGGCCGCACGTAGAACGGCGCCACGACCAGCGCCGCGTCCGCGCCCAGCGCCTTCGCGCGGCGCGTGGTGGCGATGGTTCTGGCCGTACCCGCTTCGCCGGTGCCGGCGATGACGGGGATGCGTTTGTCGACGTGTTTCACCGCGAAGGCGAGCAGGCGCTCGAATTCGTCATGCTCGAGGAAATGCGACTCGCCCGTGGAGCCGGCCACGACCACGCCCTGCGTGCCGCCCGCGATCTGCTGGTCGAGCAGGCGACCGAAAGCGTCGAGGTCGAGGGAACCGTCGGCGGCAAAGGGCGTCGCCAGCGCGGTGATGCTTCCTGAGATGTCCAAGGTGGAACCCGTTGAGTAATCAGCCCTTCGCATGTTACCGGGGCGTTTCCGGCGAGTCCATTCAGCCAATCCCCGCCTGAACGACGCAGCGTGTCTTGCTAGCGTGCGACAGGGCCAAGTAAGCTGCTCCCAAAGCGATGGTTCCGCGCCCCGCGGGACGCGCCACGGGTAAATTCCGCCTTGAATCGTTCCGCAGCACGTAGCGCCACCACCGATAACCAGCTCCTCATCTCGACGCTGTCGCCGGCGCACCGCGCCCCGATCCTCGCGCTGGCCAAGCGCATCGCGGATTCCGGCTGCAATCTCGCCGACGCCCGCGTCTCCACGATCGGCAACGACACCTCCGTCATGCTGCTGGCTTCGGGCGCCTGGGACGCCGTGGCCAAGCTGGAGACCTCGCTGGGCAAGCTGGCCCGCGACGAAGAACTGCAGATTGTCCATTACCGCACCACGCCGCGCGAACCGACGGCGCACCTGCTGCCCTACCTGGTCGAAGTGATCGCCGCCGATCGTCCGGGCATCCTGGTCAAGATCATCGAGTTCTTCTCCCGGCGCGACATCAGCGTCGAGCAGCTGTCCTCCATGCGCTACCAGGCGATGCAGACCGGCGCCGAGATGTTCCAGGCGCAGATCACCATCGGCATTCCGTCCGAAACCCACATCGCCGCCCTGCGCGACGACTTCCTCGAGTTGTGCGATGGCCTCAATCTCGACGCCATCATGGATCCCGTGAAGTTCTGACCGAAGGATTGAAGACCCACGCATGACTGGCAAGACCACGAAACTTCCCAGACTCGAAGGCACCCTCGGCGACGGCTCGTCGCTCTCGCTGGCCTCGTTGAAAGGCAAGTGGGTCGTGGTGTTCTTCTACCCGAAGGACAGCACGCCCGGCTGCACCAACGAAGCGAAAGACTTCCGCGACCTTTACAGCGAATTCCAGGCGCGCGGTGCCGAAGTGATCGGCGTATCCCGCGACTCGGTGCGCTCGCACGCGAACTTCGCGGCCAGGCAGGAACTGCCCTACCCCCTCGTTTCCGACGCCGACGAAACCTGGTGCAACGCGTTCGACGTCATCCACGAAAAGGTGCTTTACGGTAAGCGCTATCTCGGCGTGGTCCGCAGCACCTTCCTGATCGATCCCAACGGCAAGATCGCGGCCGAGTGGCGCGGGGTGAAAATCCCGGGCCATGCGCAGGCCGTGCTAGAGCGTGTTCCCACCGCGTGACGGATTCCGCGTCACGCGGCTCCCATCCCCGGCCGTCGCCGTGCGGCCGGTCTTCGCAACCTCCACATGAGGTGACTTCCGTATGACCGGAAGCAAGCGCATCTACGCCCTCGACACCAACGTGCTGCTGCACGATCCAACCTCGCTGTTCCGCTTCGAGGAACACGATGTCTTCATACCGATGACGGTGCTGGAGGAACTGGACGAGAAAAAGAAAGGCGGTTCGGAAGTCTCGCGTAACGGACGGCAGGTCAGTCGATTCATCAACGAGCTCATTGAACGCGGCGGCGGCGAAGGCATCCGCGGAGGCATCGAGCTTTCCAATCCTCAGGGCGTCAAGCTCAAGCGCACCGCGGTCGGCCGGCTGTTCTTCCAGCAGCGCGCCGGGCACGGGAACGGCAAGGCCGACAACCAGATCCTCGCCGCGGTGCTCGACCTGCGCGATCAGTACCCCGATCGCCCGGTCATTCTCGTCAGCAAGGACATCAACCTCCGGATCAAGGCGTCGATCTACGGGATCGACGCGGAAGACTACGAGAACGACCGTGCGCTGGACGATTTCGCCCTGCTCTTCACGGGCTCCGACGCACTGCCGGAAGACTTCTGGAGCCGGCACCCGGAGCTTCGTTCGTGGAACGAGCGCGGTCGCACGTTCTACGAAGTGAGCATGCACGAAGACGAGGCGTGGTACGCCAACGAATGCCTCTACATGCCGGGTGAGAACGACGTCGAACTGCGCGTTCTGGAAATCACCGGCGACGAAGACGATCGCAAGGCAAAGCTCGTACTGCTGGACGACCACACGCATGCCGCGCATGGCGTCTGGGGCATCGCGGCCCGCAACCGTGAGCAGAACTTCGCGCTCAACCTGCTGATGGATCCGGACGTCGACTTCGTCACCCTGCTCGGCACCGCCGGTACGGGTAAGACGCTCCTCGCGCTTGCCGCCGGCCTGGCCCAGGTCATGGACCAGCAGCGCTACCGCGAGATCATCATGACCCGCGCGACGGTTTCCGTCGGCGAGGACATCGGCTTCCTTCCCGGTACGGAGGAGGAGAAGATGACCCCGTGGATGGGTGCACTGACCGATAACCTCGAGGTGCTGGCCAATCCTGAGGAGGGTGGGTCGTGGGGACGTCAGGCCACTAACGATCTGCTCGCGTCGCGCGTGAAGATCCGCTCGCTGAACTTCATGCGCGGTCGTACGTTTCTCAGCCGCTATCTGATCATCGACGAGGCGCAGAATCTGACGCCGAAGCAGATGAAGACGTTGATTACGCGTGCGGGGCCGGGGACGAAGATCGTCTGCCTGGGTAACGTCGAGCAGATCGATACGCCGTATCTGACGGAGACGACGTCGGGACTTACTTATGCGGTGGATCGGTTCAAGATGTGGGCTCATTCGGGGCACATCACGCTGAAACGCGGTGAGAGGTCGAGGTTGGCTGACTTCGCCTCTGAAGCGCTTTAAGCGCGCTGCTATGAAGAAAAGGCGCGGGCTTGTACCGCGCCTTTTTTCATTTGGGCCTGGTGGTGGGCTCGGCTTCGCCATCGCGGGCTCTTGCCGCGTTTCGGCAGGGGAGCCGCCGGTTGCCATTCTTGTCGCTAAGTCCTCCTTCGGCCGTCGCCTACGTGCGGAAGCGCTCCAATAATGGCAACCGGCGGCTCCCCACGAACGTGACGTCGGGTTGTGGGCCGGGCGATACCCGCAAGCCTGGATGCGCCGCTATCCTTCGGTTATGACGATGCGTCCTAACACTCTCACCATTGCTGGCTCCGACTCCGGGGGTGGCGCTGGCATTCAGGCTGACCTGAAGACATTTTACGCGCGGGGTACGTATGGCCTGACGGCCATTACCGCGGTGACGTCGCAGAACACGCGTGGGGTGACGGCGGTGCACACGTTGCCGTTGGCGCATGTGCGTAGCCAGATCGATGCGGTGTTCGACGACTTTGACATCGCGGCCGTGAAGACCGGGATGCTGGGTAGTGCGGCCGTGACACGGCTGGTGGCGAAGGAGATGTGGCGGCGTCAGCCGGCGTGGCTGGTGGTGGATCCGGTGATGATTGCCACCAGCGGGGCACGACTGCTGGATGAGGATGCGCTTGAGGCGCTGGTGACGCGGCTGATTCCTCTTGCCGACGTGCTGACGCCGAATCTTCCTGAGGCCGAGGCCCTGCTGGGTCGGCCGCTGGGGCGCGATATGGACGCGGTGGGGGCCGACTTGTTGGCCCTGGGCGCTGCTGGGGTGCTGCTCAAAGGCGGCCACGGCAAGGGCCGCGAAGTCGTCGATCGCTATTACGACGCCAGTGGGGTTATCGAGGTCCGGAATCCGCGCCTCCCCTTCGAGGGGCATGGGAGCGGCTGCACGCTGGCTTCGGCGGTGGCGGCGGGGCTGGCTCGGGGCAAATCGCCGCAATCGGCTGTCCGCGAGGCAATTGCATGGGTAAACAAGGCCTTCCAGCGGTCCTGGCGACCGGGCCGGGGCACGGTCCACGTGCTGGGGCACTGAGGGCGGAGTATCCTATGCGCGTTGATACGGGCCGCTCCGGCCGCATGTATCGCTCGTCCTTGTCGAGTCCACGCGCATGAATTTCCTCGGGCCACGCTTCATCGTCCTGTACCTCCTGATCCTGTTCACGCTGTGCGTGCTGCTGGTGCATCTGCGCGGCCGTTCGCGCCTGCGCTTCGATCGCCAGCTGGTGGATCACTCGGCGATCTTCGCGCCTTACAACCTGCTGATGTACGCCTTCTCGGCCGTGCCGGCGCGGCCGATCCTCGATCGTCGCGGCTTTCCGCAGCTCGACCTGCTGCAGAACAACTGGCAGGCGATCCGCGCGGAGGCGATGCATCTGTTCGACGAGGGCTTCATCCGCTCGGCGGAGAAGCACAACGACGCGTCGTTCAACTCGTTCTTCAAGCAGGGCTGGAAGCGCTTCTACCTCAAGTGGTACGGCGAGCCGCTGTCCTCGGCCGAGGCGCTCTGCCCCGAGACGGTCAAGCTGCTCAACTCGATCCCGAGCGTCAAGGCCGCGATGTTCGCCCTGCTCCCGCCGGGCAGCAAGCTCAATGCGCACCGCGACCCGTTCGCGGGTTCGCTGCGCTACCACCTCGGCCTGATCACGCCCAACTCCGACGACTGCCGCATCTTCGTCGACGGTGAAATGCACGCCTGGCGCGACGGCAAGGACGTCGTCTTCGACGAGACTTACGTGCACTGGGCCGAGAACCGCACGGACCAGACCCGCGTGATCCTCTTCGCCGACGTCGAGCGTCCGCTGAAGAGCCGCCTGATGACGGGCATCAACAAGCGCGTCGGCGCTTTCATGGGTTCGATCACCGCCTCGCCCAACAGCGACGACGGCAACGAGCAGGTCGGCTTCGTCAATCGCATGTTCGCCCTGAACAAGCGTGGCCGCGAGCGCACGCGCAAATTCAAGAAGGCGAACCCGAAGCTGTTCCGCCTGATCAAGTACATCGGTATCGTGCTGATGATCTGGCTGATCTTCCTGGCGCCCTACCCGTTCTACCGCTGATCGGGTCTTAACATCGCGCCGCGCGCTTGGCGCGATACTCCGGGCGGGGTGAGCCTGAACGGAGTACAGGTTATGAGCCAGCGAGTGTTCTGCCTTGCGTTATTGATGCCCATCGCTGCGGCCGCCTCTGCCGCGCCACCGCCCGCGCCCGACCTGGCGCCTCTGGTCTCCAGGCTCGTGGACGACACGGCAAGGGATTCGGACAGCGAACGTCGTGCGTTTGATGCGCTGATGAATCTCGGCAGCGCGGGCGTGCCGTATATCGTCAGTCACCTGGGCGACGGTCGCCGCCTTCCCGAACAGTCGATCTGGGTGCGCCGTCAGGGCTCACGCGATCGGCAAGGGCAGCCTTGGTACGTCCATGACGGGCTCGAGTTCGTGTTGAAGGTGGTGACGGGACGTGCGTTCGGTCCGCAGAACGGGCATCTGTTGCCGAGTCAGCGTGAGAAGAACACACGCAAGTGGGTGGCGTGGTGTGTCGATCATTATCCGGCGCAGGCTTCGGTTTGCCGGAGCGGCTCACGCGACTAATCGACGGCGTTCGCTGCTCAGGTCAAAGCGCCGCGTCCGGGCTCGGCTTCGCCATCGCATTTGTCTTGAAGCCTCGCCTCGGGGCAAGGGCGTCGCCGCCTGCCATTCCTGTCGCTAAGTCCTCCTCCGGCCTTCGCCTCCGTGCGGAATCGCTCCAGGAACGCCAGACGCCGACGCCCCCCCGAACGCTGACGCCACCTGGCTCATGTAGGAGCGAGCCTGCTCGCGACCCCTCAGCGCTCAACATGGCCAACGAAGCGTTGCATCCACCCGCGCCGGCGGTTCCAACATCAAACCTTGTCCCACTCCATCTTCGCGTGCGCCCGCGCCGCGCACTGCACACCCATCGTAATCAATGCACCGACACCTCCCAGCGCAAGCAACGTTCGCTGACGCTCGGGAATTTCGTCTTCCTGCAGCGACTCCACGAGCAAATCGGTCATGCCCCGCGCGTATTGCAACAACTCGGTAGCGTCATTCAACAACGCGTTGACGCTCGCCTCGGGGTCGATACAAAAACTTCCTTCGCCAACCGTTCCAAACTTTTCCATAGTCATCTCCATGCGTGCCGCACGTAGCCCCGAGTTGTGGCACGCCAAAACGCAAAGGCGTGCCACCATCGCTCGCACGATGAGCCTCGTCGGCTTGTCCGTGACCGGACGCCGGGCGGTGTGTTCAAGAAGTGGTTCGCAACGCCAGTCGCTGTCTTGCGGCTACACGGCAACGCGCCGGATAGCTACGGCAAGAAAAAACTCAACTGACAACGGCCAGCGCCGCGGTTCTTCAACCGTGTCTGCGAGATCGGCAGACGGCCCGGTAACCGTTGAGGGAAGTGCCGCCGGGAAGCGGCACGCGTGAGAATGCCTTAGTATTTGGCATAGCCATGGTCAACCTTCGTCGTTGATTAGGGTCAGCGGACCTTGTGGTGCTTCGAACACCCTGGGTCCGCGCTCACCGCTCTGAGCGATGGTTGCCTGCGATGCGTGGAATGCGATCCCGCAGGCAACGAACACAAGCTAGCAAAAAACGCGACGTCCTGTCATGAGAATCTGCGTCAATTCGCGACCCATTGGCCCGTCACCGCAAGCTTACCCAGACGCCGCTCCCGCTCTGCTCTCCGCTCTCCACACAACGAACCGCACCGTCCGAAGGGAGCCGTCGGCTGCCGTGCATGGAGCGCTTCCGCACGAAGGCGAAGGCCGTAGGAGGACCTAGCGACAGGCATGGCAGCCGACGGCTCCCTCGCTACGACGCGCAAGAACAAAAGCGATGGCGCAGCCGAGCCCTCCAACGCGATCAAAAAAAAGACCCCACGATCACTCGCGAGGCCTTTTCCAAAAGCGACAATCCGATCGAACCGTAACGCTTACGCCGTAGCGCGAATCCGCTCGACAATCGCGTCGCCGAAGGTATCCGTCGTGCCCGTACCACCGACATCCGGCGTCGTACGATCGCGCGCGTTCATCACGTCGCTGATGGCGGCGCGCAGACGCGTCGCCTTGGCGACCATGTCGAGGTGATCGAGCATGTCGGCGGCAGCCAGCAGCAGCGCACACGGGTTGGCCTTCTTCTGACCCGCGATATCCGGCGCCGAACCGTGGACGGCTTCGAAGATCGCCGCGTCCTTGCCGATGTTCGCACCCGGGGCGAGGCCCAGGCCGCCGACGAGGCCGGCGCACAGGTCGGACAAGATGTCACCGAAGAGATTGGTGGTGACGATCACGTCGAACTGGTACGGGTTCATCACCAGCTGCATGCAGGCGTTGTCGACGATCATTTCCTGGAATTCGAGCTCCGGGTAATCCTTCGCGACTTCACGCGCCACGTCGAGGAACAGGCCCGACGAGGTCTTCATGATGTTGGCCTTGTGCACGGCCGTGACCTTCTTGCGGCCCTTCTGCTTCGCCATCTCGAAGCCGTAGCGGCAGATCCGCTCCATGCCCGGACGCGTGTTGCGGATGACCGAGACAGCGACCTCGTTCTCGCCGGTGCCTTCGCGCGTCTGGCCTTCGGCCATGTACGCACCCATGGTGTTTTCACGCACCGTGATGATGTCGATGTTCTCGAAGCGCGCCTTGGTGCCCGGGAAGCTGATCGCCGGACGCACGTTGGCGTACAGGTCGAACTTGCGACGCAGGGTGACGTTGATCGAGGTGAAGCCACCGCCGATCGGGGTGGTCAGCGGACCCTTCAGAGCGACCTTGTGCTTCTCGATCGCATCCAGCGTGGCCTGCGGGAGCAGATCGCCGTGCTTCTCGAGCGCGACCACGCCCGCGTCCACGTAGTCGTAGGACAGACCGCAGTCGAGAGCATCGAGGACGCGGATGGTCGCGTCCATGATCTCGGGGCCGATGCCGTCGCCGGGGATCACGGCAATCGTCTTGCTCATGGGGTTACTCCTGAAGGATGCGTCGCATGACACACGCACGAGGGCGCGTGTGGGGAGAAAAATCGCCCAATTATCGGCGATCTCGCCCTCTTCCTTCAAGTTTGGCGCCCCGGGCGGGGCGCCATGCCCTCGTCAGGCCGCGGGGTGGTCCGCACAGGCCTCCGCCTCGGCCGGGGCCTCGGTCTCGAGCGAGTCGAGGAAGTCCACGGCGCGACGCAGGTGCGGAATCACGATGGAGCCGCCGACGACGAGGCCGACGCTGAAGACCTCGAAGAACTCGTCGCGATTGACCCCGGCTTCCTTGCACTGGGCGACGTGGTAGCTGATGCAGTCGTCGCAGCGCAGCACCATCGAGGCGACCAGGCCAAGCATTTCCTTGGTCTTCACATCCAGCGCGCCAGCCCGGTAGGTCTGGGTGTCCAGCGCGAAAAAGCGACGGACGACCTGGTTGTCCTCGCCGAGGATGCGCTCGTTCATCCGCTTGCGGAACGCGGTGAACTCCTCCACGCGGCTACCTTCGGTCGGCGTGCCGGACATCAGTTCGTCGCCCCGAGGATGTCGGCCAGCCGGCCGCTGCGGTCGGCGGCGGCGAGGTCGTCGAAACCACCCACGTGGGTGCCGTTGATGAAGATCTGCGGGACCGTGCGGCGACCGCCGCTCTTCTCCAGCATGATGTCGCGCTGCGCCGGATCGGTGTCGATGCGCACCTCGTCCCACGCCAGGCCCTTGGCCTTGAGCAGGTTCTTGGCGGCGACGCAGTACGGGCAGACGGCGGTCGAGTAGATGGTGATATCGGGGGTGGACATGGGAGGTTGGGCTCCGAACCGGAATGACTACAAAATGGCGATCTGGCGCCTATTTTACAAGGCAATCGAACCCCGCGCGGTCTCCGGGGTCAAACCCATCCCACCGCGCGCGGCGTGGAGGGTCCCTCGTCGTTTGGTGATGGTATCGTCCTCGCACTTATGCGCACCCCATTCCTCCGCCTGTCCCTGATCGCCGCCAGCGCCCTCGTCACCTTCACCGTGGGCGCGCAGGACAACGTGCGCCTGCCGGATCTGGGCAGCTCGGCCAACGCCCTGATCAGCCCGCGCGAGGCCGACGAGTACGGGGCCATGATGCTGCGCCAGATGCATGCGCTCGACCTCACGGTGGACGACGCCCTGCTGGACCAGTACATCAACGACCTCGGCTACCGCCTGGTGGCGGCCAGCGACCGGCCGAAGGACCACTTCCAGTTCTTCATCGTGCGCGACACGCAGATCAACGCGTTTGCGGCCCCGGGCGGCTACATCGGCGTCAACGCCGGCCTGATCAACATCACCGACAACGAGAGCGAGCTCGCGGGCGTCATGGCCCACGAGATCGGCCACATCACCCAGAACCACCTGTACCGCGCCTTCGAGGATTCGAAGAAGAACGCCCCACTGATGGCCTTGGTGCTGCTGGGCGCGATCGCCGCCGGTGCCGGTGGCGGCGCGGGCGACGCCGCGCCCGCCGTGCTCATGGGTGGCCAGGGGCTGCTCATGCAGCGGCAGATCAACTTCACGCGCAAGGACGAGGTCGAAGCCGACCGCGTCGGCATCCAGACCCTGTCGCGGGCCGGTTACGACCCCGAGGCGATGGGCGATTTCTTCGGCCGCATGCAGGACACGCTGCGCGTCGGCCAGGGCGAAGAGGCGCTGCCCGCCCTCCTGCAGACCCACCCCGTGACCCTGGCCCGCATCAGCGAGGCCAAGGCGCGCGCCCGTACGCTCGAGGAGGCCCAGGCCAACAAGCCGCGCCAGCCCACGCTGGACAAAGCCAGCTGGGAGAAGAGCACGGCGCCGGTGCTCTACGTGAAGGACCCCACCGCGCTGATCACCCCCGCCGGCAAGGTCGCTAAGGACAGCGTCAGCGACACCTATGCGCTGATGCGCGAACGGGTGCGCGTCCTCTCCGGGGATGCCCGTCAGCTGACGTCCTTCTATGCCACGAACCTCAAGCGCAAGGATTTCGACACCGCGGCCAACCGGTACGGCTACGCGCTGTGCCTGCTGCGCACGGACCACGGTGCCCAGGCGGTCGAGCAACTTCAGCCCCTGCTGGCCAGCCTGCCCTCCAGCGTGGTGCTGCGCCTGGCCATGGCCGATGCCTACGAGAACGCCGGCCGTCACGGCGACGCCATGGCGATCTACAAGGCCCTGCACGACAACTCGCCGCGCAACCGCGCCGTGGCTCTGGGCTACGCGCGGGCGCTGGCCAACAGCGGGCGCGTGGAGGACGCCCGGATGGCGTCGACCATGTTGAAGCCGATGCTCGACGACAGCGACGATCCGGACATCTTCCTTACCTTCGCACGGGCCAGCGAGCGGTCCGGCGACGGGATCCGGGCCGCGGAGGCGTACGCGGACAGCGCCTACCTCGCCGGCCGGCCGTTCGACGCCATGGAGCAGCTCAAGCGGCTGCTGAAACGGGACGACCTCGATTATTACCAGCGGTCGCGCATCCAGGCCCGGATCGGCGACCTCACCCCACTGCTGCTGGAATTGCGTAAACGACGCATCACGACCGACGACAATCCGGACGGACGCAGTCAATACGTGCGGTCTCAGTTCGGTCTGAGAACCGAATTGTGACCGTTGTCATTAGCGTGTAACACAGCATGGCTGCAATATGACCGTCATAGCCAACGAGCGTCCCACGCGTGCATAAGCGCATTCTCATCGTAGAAGACGAAGCATCGATCCGCGACATGGTCGCATTCGCGCTTCGTAAGGCGGGTATGGACGCGGCTCACGCCGCCGACGCCCGCGCCGCACAGATGGCGATCTCGGAGCGGGTACCGGACCTGATCCTGCTCGACTGGATGCTCCCGGGCACCAGTGGACTGGAACTGGCCCGTCGCCTCCGCCGCGAAGAGCTCTCGCGCGAGATCCCGATCATCATGCTCACCGCGCGCGGTGAGGAGATGGACCGGGTCAACGGACTGGAGGCCGGCGTGGACGACTACGTCATCAAGCCGTTCTCCACCCGTGAGCTGATCGCCCGGATCAAGGCGGTGCTCCGCCGCAGTCAGGGCGACGACGGCTCCGGCGTGGTGGAACTCGGCGGCCTGCGCATCGATGGGCCCGCGCATCGCGTGTTCGCCGGCGAGGAAGCCGTGCCGATCGGCCCGACCGAATACCGCCTGCTGTTCTTCTTCATGACCCACCCTGAGCGCGTCTACTCGCGCGCCCAGCTGCTGGACCATGTCTGGGGCGGCAGCGTGTACGTGGAGGAGCGCACGGTCGACGTGCATATCCGCCGCCTGCGCAAGACACTGGAGCCGTGGAAGCTCGACGACATGGTGCAGACCGTGCGCGGCGCGGGCTATCGCTTCTCCGCGAACACCTAGGCGTGCGCGGGTAGCCGCGCTATGGTCCCTTCCTGAGACCGACACCGGCCGTGCCCGCCATGCCACAACGCTTCCTGACTTCCTGGCGATTGCCTGTCAGCTGCGCCGCCCTGCTTCTGCTGGGTGGCGCGGTGGGCTGGCTGACGGGCGCGGTATGGCCTTGCGTGACGATGGTCGCGCTGGGCGAAACCGTCGTGCTGCTGTCGCTGTTCCGTCACAAGTCGGGGCCAATGTTGCAATCGTCCGCCACGCCCCATCCTGACCATGACCGTCTCATGACTCGCACCCGCCGAATCGCCTCCCGCCTGCGTGACCTGCGCAGCGCGGCGGGAACCCTGCCCGACGCCGTGGTCCTGCTGGATCACTCGCACCATGTGCGCTGGTTCAATCACGCGGCGGAGGATCTGCTCGGTCTGAAGCGACCGCGCGATCGTGGCCGCGTGCTGGCCGATCTGATGCGCAACACCGACCTGTCGGACTGGCTGGCCGAGGGCGCCCGTGAGCCGCTCAACGACGTGACCGCACCGGGCCACCCTAACCGCCATGTCACGGCGACGCTGCTGCCGTTCGGCAGCCGCCAGCGCCTGCTGCTGGCCCGCGACACCAGCCACCTCACCCGCCTCGAACAGATCCGTCGCGATTTCGTGGCCAACGTCTCGCACGAGTTGCGCACGCCGCTGACGGTGATCCACGGCTACCTGGAATTGCTCGATCCGGAAGACGTGCCCGAACTCGCGCCGGTGCTGGACGAGATGCGCGCGCAGTCCAAGCGCATGGGCCAGATCGTGGAAGACCTGCTGACCCTGTCGCGCCTGGAAACCCAGGAGCATGTGGCCGACGAGCAGGTGCAGATGGCCCCGCTGCTCGCCAGCCTGCGCAAGGAAGCCGAGGCCCTGAGCCAGGGTCGCCATACCATCTCCCTGGACGTCGCCACGGCACACGACCTGCTGGGCTCGCCCAAGGATCTGCACAGCGCGTTCTCCAATCTGGTCAGCAACGCGGTTCGCTATACGCCCACGGGCGGCAAGATCGCCATCCGCTGGGCCGACACGGAAGACGGCGCGCGCTTCTCGGTGCACGACTCCGGCTTCGGTATTCCCGCCGCGCACATCGCACGGCTGACCGAACGCTTCTACCGCGTATCGTCGAGCCGCTCGCGCGACTCCGGCGGCACCGGCCTGGGCCTGTCGATCGTCAAGCACGTGCTCAACCTGCACCAGGCGCGCCTGGTGATCGAGAGTGAGACGGGCAAGGGCTCCGTGTTCGCGTGTGTGTTCGTCAGCGACCGGCTGCTGGACAGCACCCGCGTGCACGAAACGGCCGGCCTGCACGGCTGATCGATGGCAGGCAGGCGTAGACGGGTTGCTGCGACGCCGCTTTCCGGCATGATCGTCCATGCGCCACCATCGGACGTCATGAAAGGATTACCGGAACGAATGAGCGATCCCGTCGACCTCGGCAACCCCGACCTCTACATCAACCGCGAGCTGGCGGCGCTGGAGTTCAACTTCCGCGTGCTCGCCCAGGCCCGCGACCCGGACGTTCCGGCCCTGGAGCGACTGCGCTACCTGACCATCGTCAGCAACAACCTCGACGAATACTTCGAGGTTCGCGTCGCCGTGCTCAAGCATAAGCACGCGCTGGGCGCAGCGATGCCGGGCGCCGATGGGCTGTCGTCGACCGAGATCCTCGCGCGGATCCGCCAGCGCACGCTCGAGCTGGTCAGCGAGCTCTACGCCATCTGGCACGAAGAACTGCTGCCATCGCTGGAAGCCGAAGGCATCCGCTTCCTGACCCGCGGCGCCTGGAGCGATCGCCAGCGACGCTGGCTGCAGGGGTATTTCCAGAACGAGATCATGCCGGTGCTGTCGCCGCTGGGTCTCGACCCCGCGCACCCCTTCCCGCGCATCCTCAACAAGACCCTCAACCTCGCCGTCGTGCTCGAAGGCCGCGACGCCTTCGGTCGCGAAGGCCACATGGCGCTGGTGCGTGCGCCCCGTTCCCTGCCCCGCATCATCCATATCCCGGGCGAAGTGGACGGCACCGAGGGCGACTTCGTCTTCCTGGCCGAGGTACTCCAGGCCTTCGCGGACGAGATCTTCCCGGGCTTCCGCGTGTGTGCGGCGTATCAGTTCCGCGTCACCCGCAACAGCGAGCTGGTGGTCGAGGAAGCGGAGGTCGAGAACCTCGCCCGCGCCCTGAGCGAAGAGCTGGTCGGTCGCGGTTATGCCCGGCCCGTGCGTCTCGAAGTCGGCGCGGACTGTCCGCGCGCGATCACGGAAATGCTGATCGCGAACTTCCAGCTCGAGGATGCCGACGTGTACCGTTGCGACGGTCCGGTCAACATCATCCGCTCGGGCCTGATCTACGATCAGGTCGACCGTCCGGAGCTGAAATTTCCGCGCTTCACACCGCGCCTTTCGCCGGCCTTCGGCAAGGGCGTCAACGAATTCGACGTCCTCGGTGTGCGCGACGTGCTGCTGCATCACCCGTACGAATCGTTCGCCGCCGTGGTCGAACTGCTTCGCCGAGCCTCCCAGGATGCGGGCGTGCTGGCGATCAAGCAGACGCTTTACCGGGCCGGCAAGGATTCCCCGCTGGTCGACCTGCTGGTCGAGGCGGCACGCAACGGCAAGGACGTCACCGTGGTGATCGAGCTACGCGCGCGTTTCGACGAGGAAGCCAACATCGGCCTGGCGACGCGTCTGCAGGAAGCGGGCGTGCAGGTCGTTTACGGCGTGGTCGGCTACAAGACGCACGCCAAGATGCTGTTGATCGTGCGGCGCGAAGCCGGCGGCCTGCGCCGTTACGTGCATCTTTCCACCGGTAACTACCACCAGGGCAACAGCCGCGGCTACACCGACATCGGCCTGATGACCTCGAACGCGGACATCGGCGAAGACATCCACAAGGTCTTCCAGCAGTTGTCCGGTCTGGGGCCGATGATCCAGCTGAAGCGTCTGCTGCATTCGCCGTTCACGCTGTACAGCAGCGTCATGGGCAAGATCGAGCGCGAAATCGAGCACGCGCGCAACGGCCGTCCCGCACGCATCGTCGCCAAACTCAACGCGCTCAACGAAGCGCATGTAGTCGAGGCGCTGTATCGCGCCTCGATCGCCGGCGTCAGCATCGACCTGATCATCCGCGGCGCCTGCACGTTGCGTCCGGGCATCCCGGGCGTGTCGGAGAACATCCGCGTGCGCTCGATCATCGGCCGTTTCCTCGAGCACAGCCGCGTGTACTGGTTCGGTAACGATGACGAGCCGGAGCTCTACTGCGCCAGCGCGGACTGGATGGAACGCAACCTCATGCGCCGCATCGAAGTCGCCGTGCCGATCATGGAACCCGACCTCGCCTCGCGTGTCTATGCCGAGACGCTGGACAATTATCTGCGCGACAACACGCAGGCGTGGCTGCTCGGCACCGATGGCCGCTACACGCGCAGCCACCCGTCGCAGGGCGAAGCGCCGCACAGCGCGCAGCAGGCGCTGCTCTCGGCGTATTGCGGGTGACACGGCGCGTCCTGCTCCTGTCGGTATCCGCGGGAGCGGGACACGTGCGCGCCGCGGAGGCGCTCGAAGCCACGGTGGCCGCGTTCGCCGCCGAGGGACACGATGTCGAGGCGAAGCACCTCGATGTCATGAACTACGTGCCGTCCACGTTCCGGCGGATCTACGCGGACTTCTATCTCAGCCTGATCACCCGCTACCCGCGGCTGTGGGGCATGCTCTATCGCATCACCGACGATACGCATCCCGATGCGGTGACCGAGCGCATGCGGCGTACGATCGAGCGCCTGAATACGCGACGGCTGCGTGCGGCCATCGCGGCATTCGCGCCCGACGCCATCGTGTGTACGCATTTCCTCCCGGCCGAGATGCTGGCACGACAGATCCGCAAGGGTCGCGTCACCGTGCCCGTCTGGCTGCAGGTGACCGACTTCGACCTGCACCGGCTCTGGGTCGTGCAGGGTATGGCCGGCTATTTCGCCGCCAGTCCGGAAATCGCGCACCGCATGCGCGCTGTCGGTCTGCCGGCGTCGCGCGTGCATACGACCGGTATCCCGATCATGCCCGCCTTTGCCCGCGCGCACGACAGACAGGCCCTGAGTGCCACGCTCGGTATCGACCCCGACCGGCCGGCCTACCTGGTGATGGGTGGCGGTGCCGGAGTCGGCGATCTGGACCAGCTGGCCGACACGCTGCTGTCCAACGGTGGCGACTTCCAGCTGGTGGTGCTCGCCGGCCGCAACGCCGTGACACTGGAGCGGCTGCGCGGCCTCGCGGCATCGAAGCACGCCGGGCGCCTCATTCCGCTGGGTTTCACGCGTCAGGTCGAGGACGTCATGGCCTGCTGCGATCTCGCGATTACCAAACCCGGGGGACTGACCAGCTCGGAGTGCCTCGCCATGGGCCTGCCGATGATCGTGAATGCGCCCATCCCCGGTCAGGAAGAACGCAATGCCGATTACCTGCTCGAACAGGGCGCCGCGTGGAAGGCGATCGACGCCGTCGCGCTTGCGTGGCGTGTCCGCCTGCTGAGTGACGAGCCAGATCGTCTCGCCGCCATGGCGGCTTCCGCACGCGCCATCGGACGCCCGCATGCGGCGCACGACGTGATCGCCGCCGTGCTCTCCCATCGGGACGGTCCATGAGTCATTCGCCCCGCCGTCGCGTCGTCGCCGTGCTGACGACCGCGCTGTTTACCCTTCTGCTCGCCTTTCTGTTCGCCCATGTCGAGATCGAAATCGAAGGCTCGCATGGCTGGGCGACCAGCCTGCCCACGTGGCGCATCGAGAACCACTGGTTGCTCGACCTGTTCTGGGGCGGGCGCGCGATGACGGGTTACCACGCTTACGTGTTTCCGTTCATCGCGCTGTTCTTTCATTTTCCGATGGTCTTCCAGGGGTACTGGAGCTGGCGTGCGCAGGTGCGGACGATCGCCTGTGTGATGCTGTTCTGGGTGGCCGAGGACGGCCTCTGGTTCGTGCTGAACCCCGCGTTCGGTCTGGCGCGCTTCGACCCCGTGGACGTGCCGTGGCACCGGCACTGGTGGGGCCCCGCGCCAACCGACTACTGGGTGTTCGGTTTTCTCTGCGTCGTGCTGTTCATCCTCTCCGCGCTGCCGAAATCGCGTGAGGCGAAAACCGCGTAGGAGCGCGCCTGTAATGGCCGGGTTTTTCAGGACCACCAAGTAGGAGCAAAATCTCCTGCGAGGTGAATCATGGCTCATAGAAAAATTCCGG
>NZ_JAVDSQ010000004.1:0-366364 GCF_031455395.1 Luteibacter sp. 1214 | reverse complement strand
CGTTTTCGGGGAGGCAGGGACAGCCGACTCGAAAACCCCCAGTCGGAGCCCGACCCGGCCGAAGGCCATTGATACACGGCCGCGGTAGCGGCCCTTCCTTGAGGGGTCGCCGAAGGCGTGGCCTCGAGGGTCACCCCCGCCGGCTCTTACCGCGACACCGCAAGCCGCGGCAAAGCCAAATGCGATGGCGAAGCCGAGCCTTCCGAGCAAACTCGAAAGCACCCACGCTTGACGCTACCCGAGCCCGGGCGTAAACCGGGCGGATTATCCTCGGAGTCAACCACATGCCCCTCGTCCGAATCGATGTCCGCCGTGGCAAGGATGCCGCCTATCGCAGCGCGCTCGGCAAAGCCGTTCATGACGCTCTGGTCAGCATCGGCGTGCCGCACGATGACCGTTTCCAGGTCATCGCCGAACACGATGCGGAAGGTCTCGTCTACGACGCGCACTACCTCGGTATCGAGCGCACCGACGACATCGTCATCGTGCAGATCACCTTCAACGACACGCGCACCCTCGACCAGAAGAAAGCGCTGTATCAGGCGATCGCGGAAAACCTGGGCAAGTCACCAGGCGTGAAAGCGGGCGACGTTTTCGTCAGTCTCGTCGAGGTGAAGAAGGAAAACTGGTCGTTTGGCAACGGCGTGGCGCAGTACGCCAGCTGACGGCTCAGAGAGAACGGCGCGGCGCGACGATCAGGTCGCCGAACAACAGGCCCGCCACCAGTGACACCAGCAGCGTGACGCCGAGCAAACCCGTATCCATGCCCAGTGAGGCATCGCGATCCAGCAGGTAGGACACGCTGCGGAAGCTTACCGAGCCCGGCACCAGCAGGATGATGCCGGGCTCGCGCACGACGGCGCCCGGTTGCTGGGCGTAGCGCGCATAGACATTGCTGAGCGAGCCCAGCAGCAGACCGCCGACGAACACGCCGAAGGGCGCGCCCGGCAGTGAGCCCGAAATGCTGCCGCCCCAGCGTGTGGCGAGGTAACCGAGAATGACGGCCCCCATCACGACCAGCCAGTCGCGCCGGGCGGCGCGGAACAGGATGGCGAACGAGAACGCGCCGACCGCGAGCATCGGCCAGTCGGCCCAGCCGGGAAGTGGCGGCAGCGAATAATCGCGCGACACGATACCGAAGGCCTCGCACAGCTGGCTGGCCGCCACGGTACCGAAGGTCAGCTTCAGCAGTGTGGCTACCGCGCCACCCATGCGCGCGACACCGGCCACGAGATGTTGACTTGAAATTTCGCGCACGGCCGTGGTCAGCGCCATGCCGGGCATCAGCACGATCAGGCTGCCGAGGATCACCGACTTGACCGCCAGCGGCACCAGGTAAGCGCTGACGACGATCGCGATGGCTGTGGCGACCATGGCGCTGATCGCATCGCTGGCGGCGGCAAGCCGCGGTCGGCTGCCCGACGCGACGGTAATCGAGCCGATGAGAACGCCGATGAAACCCGCGGTGATCAGATCGGGCCACGCACTGTGCAACAGCAGGCCGACGACGGTGGCCGCGCAGAGGCCATAGCTCGCGATCACGCCGAGCTCGGCACGGAAGGTTTCCGGCGCACCCAGCTTACGTAACAGGTGAAAGCCTTCGCGCAGTTCCATCCGGCCATCGATCACGACGTCGGCGATGCGGTCGGCCTCGCAGAGGCGCGCGAGGTTGACGTCGCCGGGCGGCAGGCGCATGACCTGCGTGACCTGGGCGACGCCGTCGTCGCCCTGCCCCAGATCGGCGAACGACACGATAATCGCGGTGGGGCTGGACCAGACCTCGGCGGAGAGCCCCAGACGCTGCGCGGAGCGACCGATGGCGGTCTCCAGGCGTGGTGCGGTGGTGCCGTACTGGTGCAGGCGACGCGCCAGCTCGGTGAGGAACGCGATGCGGGTGTTGATCGCCGTGGTGGCGAAGCTCACCGGAACGGTCAGCGGTGCGACCTCAGGCAACGTCCACCGCCTTCACGCGCAGGGTGGTGCCGTCGATGCCGATGACCTCGACGGTGGCACCCAGGGGGAGATCCGGCCCGGTGACCAGCCACATGCCGTCGCCCACCCTCGCCTTGCCGCGCCCCTGCACGATCGGCTCGCACAGCGTGTAGCGCTGACCGATCAGCTGTTCGCCACGACGGTTGAGGCGTTCGTTGCCTGCCGGAACGCGGTTGAGCCGCGGCCGCACCCATTTCCAGTAAAGGAAGCAGGAGGCGAATGCGAGGATCACGAAAATCACGGCCTGTGCAAGCGCGGTCAGACCGGGGACGGCCAGGAGCACGACGCCCATGACTGCCGCGGCGAGCCCGATCCACAGCATGAAGTAACCCGGCAACAGCACCTCGCCGCCGAGCAGCAGCAAGGCGGCGATCCACCACAGGTAATGCAGCGCGATCTGGCTCATGGCGTCAGCGCGGCAGTGGCGGGGTGCGGTTGATGGTGCCGTCGCCCTGCGGCGGACGCGGCTGTTGCTGCGTGGCCAGCGAGGATTTGGCCAGCTCGGCGATGCCCGCCAGCGAACCGAGGATGCCCGTGGCTTCCATCGGCAGCAGCAGCGTCTTCTGATTGGGCGACTTGGCCATTTCCTTCAGCGCCTCGACGTAGTTGTTGGCCACGAAGTAATTCAGTGCGTTGACGTCGCCATGCGAGATGGCGTTGGAGACCATCGTCGTCGCCTTGGCTTCGGCCTCGGCGAGGCGCTCGCGTGCTTCGGCTTCGCGGAAAGCGGCCTCTTTTTTGCCCTCGGCGCTCAGGATGGCGGACTGCTTTTCGCCTTCCGCCTTGAGGATGGCCGCCTGACGGAAGCCTTCGGCATCGAGGATGTTGGCGCGCTTCTCGCGCTCGGCCTTCATCTGCCGGGCCATCGCGTCGACCAGGTCGCGCGGCGGCGAAATGTCTTTGATTTCGATACGGGTGACCTTGACGCCCCACGGATGCGTGGCCTCGTCGATCACGCCCAGCAGCTTGGCATTGATCGCGTCGCGCTGGCTGAGGCTCTCGTCGAGATCCATCGAACCGAGCACGGTACGGATATTGGTCATGATCAGCGCCAGCGCCGCGCCTTCGAGGTTCGCGACTTCATACGCGGCCTTGGCGGCATCCAGCACCTGGTAAAAGACGACGCCATCCACGCGGACCACCGCGTTGTCCTTGGTGATGACGTCCTGCGAGGGGACCTCGAGGACCTGCTCCATCATGTTCATCTTGCGACCGATCGCGTAGACGAAGGGAATCAGAAAATGCAGACCCGGTGTCAGCGTGCCGGTGTACTTGCCGAACATCTCGACCGTCCACTCGTAGCCCTGAGGCACGATGCGGATCAGCTTCGCCAGCACGGTGACGGCAACCACCACGACGACGAACGCGACGACGATATTTCCCATGGCCCTTCGCTCCCTATTTCCGGTGTCTTGCCCGGAGTATAGGCGAAGCGACTCAGGCCGGACCGGCGGGAAGCAACAGGGTGACGCGAAGGCCGCCGCCGTCGCGGTTGGACAGCGCGATACGGCCGCCATGGGCTTCCGAAATTTCTCGGGCAAGCGCCAGCCCAAGGCCGGTACCCGAGCGCTTGGTCGAATAAAAAGGCAATAACGCCTGCGCAAGGACGGTGTCGCTCATGCCCGGACCGCGGTCGGCCACCTCGATCAGGGTTTCGCGGCCGATGTGGTGGACCGCCAGGCTGACCTCCGTGGCCTCCCCGCCGGCCTCGTGCGCGTTCTTGATGAGATTGATCAGCACCTGCTCGACCTGGGTGCGATCGAACCACCCCGGATGCTCGGGCAAGGGCGCCGCAAGGCGAAATTCTGCGTGCAGAGCCAGATCGTCGAGAAATGGCGCCCAGGGGACCTCGCGGGCCTGCGGCGCGGGCAGTTTGGCAAAGCTGGCGTAGCCGGCAATGAAACTGTGCAGGTGTTTCGCACGGTCGCCGATGGAGGCGAATACGCCGGACAAGCGGGCGAGATCGCCGCGACGTGCGAGTTCGGCACCGGAATGCGACAGCGACGAGATGGGCGCCAGGGAATTGTTGAGTTCGTGACTGATGACGCGGATGACCCGTTTCCACGTGTGTACTTCCTGGCGGGAAAGCTCACGCGTCATGCGACGGTACAGCTGAAGCCGGTGAGGCCGCCCCTGCAGACGGAAGCCCCGCTGCGAAAGGTGGAAGGTTTCTTCGCTGCCATCCATCTCGACGTTGAACAACGCGTCCTCGCCGGCGCCGGCGGCATCGCGAAGGTTGACGGGCATGGCTTCGAGCACCGTCGCGAAGTCGAGACCCGCCAACGCCCGGCCTTCGTTGAAGAGATGCCTCGCCGCGATGTTCGCGTAGGTGACCTTGCCTGTCGCATCGGTCAACACGAGGGCGACGGGCGTGTTCTGTACCACGGTGTCCAGCAGCAACTCGCGCTGGGCGAGATGCTGGCGTTGTTCGCGCAGCGTCTGGCCAAGCGCGTTGTGCATGTGGATCAGGTCGCCGAGTTCGTCGTTGCGGCCCGATCCGATCGAGATGCTGAAGTCGCCATCGCGATAACTGGCCAGTGCGCTTTCCAGGGCACGCATCAGGCGACGCAGGGGCTCGACCAGAAGGTGCGCCACCCAGGCCGACAGCGGCAGCAACACGAGAAGACAGATGACCAGGGCCGTGGTGCCGTCGAACGCCTCGATCGGCCCCGGCGTGGGCAGTTTGCCGGTCTTGTCAGGCACCGCGCGCATCCACGCCAGCACCTGCGGGAAAGGCCAGATGGAGACGCCCGCGAACACCAGCGCGCCGACGATGGCCGATGCGGCCACCACGATCGTCATGCGTCCCTCTAGCGTGAGCGTCCTCATCGGCGGCGCGTCAGACAGCCAGCCCGTATCGCTCCATCCGCCGGTAGAGCGCTTGCCGTGACAGGCCCAGGCTGTTCGCGGCGCGACTGATGACCCCGCCCGCCGAGGCCAGGGCTGCTTCGACCGACTCGCGGCTGGGTTCGTCGAGGTTGCGCGTGGCGTTCGCCGTCGGCGGCGGCAAGTTGAGGTGTACCGGCTCGATGCGACCGTCCGGTGCCAGCAGCGCCGCACGCGCGATGGCGTTTTTCAGCTCACGTACGTTGCCCGGCCACGAGTGCGCCAGCAGGGCTTCGCGAGCGTCTTCGGTCAATGTGGCCTTGCCGTCCAGAAAATGCCCGGCCAGCGGCAGGATATCGTCGCTGCGCTCGGAGAGCGGCGGAAGGTTCACGTCGATGACGTTGAGGCGGTAATAGAGGTCTTCGCGGAAGGTGCCCGCGGCGATCATCGCCTTGAGGTCGGCATTGGTCGCGCTGACCAGGCGCACCTTCACCTGTCGCGTCCGCCCCGAACCCAGTCGCTCGAACTGGCCCGTCTCGAGCACGCGCAGCAGCTTCATCTGCCCCGGCAGCGGCAGGTTGCCGATCTCGTCGAGGAACAACGTGCCGCCGTGAGCCATCTCGAAGCGGCCCTCGCGCGCCTTGTTGGCGCCCGTATACGCGCCGGCGTCGGCACCGAACAGCTCGGCCTCGATCAGCTCCCCGGGAAGCGCACCGCAATTGACCGCGACGAACGGCCCGTGCCTCACGGCGGAATTGGCGTGCACGATCGCGGCGATGCGTTCCTTGCCGGCACCGTTGGGACCGGTCACCAGCACGGATACGTCGGAACGCGCGACCTGACATGCGAGCTCGATCGTGCGGCTCATGGCCTCGGAAGCGAATACCAGGCCATCGAGTTCGTAGCGGCTTTCCAGAGCTTCACGCCGGCGACGGCGTTCGACATGGACGCGCGTGGCCTCGCGGTTGGCTTCGGCCAGTTCCAGCAGGTTTTCCACCGTCGCCAGCAGCTTGTTGTCATCCCACGGCTTGGCCAGATAATCGGAAGCGCCGGCCTTGACCAGTTCCACCGCGGCTTCGAGGTGCGTCCACGCCGTGAGCAGGATCACCGGCAGGTCGGTGTAACGCGCGCGGATGGCCTTGAACAGCGCGATGCCTTCCTCCCCCGACGTGGTGTCGGCGGTGAAGTTCATGTCCTGAATGACGACATCGATCCGTTCACGGCCAAGCATCGCCAAGCCTTCTTCGGGTGTGAGCGCGACAAGGGGCCGGATCTCGCGCAGGCTGAGAGCAAGGGAAAGGGCCTCGCCGACGGCGGGGTTGTCGTCAATGATCAGTACGCAGCGCATGTGAACCTTTGGCATGCAGGCATGGATGCTTCTCGATGACCAAAAGGTTGAAAGCCTTTCGCATGAATCTTCATTCTAACCACGTGTCGCGACCACCGGGGGAACCGCCGCCGCGCGCAGGGCCGGGGCCAGCACGGCGGCCTGCCCGAGCAGCCAGAGGATGATCGCCCCGGCCGGCAGATAGACCAGCGGAAGCCTCGGCACTTCGTATTGCCACATCAGCAGCAGGTTTATCCCATAAGCCAGCACCATGCCTACGCCAATCCCGATGCTGGCCAGCAGGAAGTTTTCGGTCTGAAAGTAACGCAGCACATCGACCCGGCGCGCGCCCAGTGCCCGCCGTACGCCGATCTGCCGACGCCGCTGGCCAACCCAGAAGCTGGCCAGACCGACGATGCCCAGCGCGGTCACCGTGAGCAGTGCGATACACACACCGACCAGCAAGACGGCCATGGCACGATCGCTGGCGAAATACGCGTCGCGGATGTCGCTGTAACGCTGTTTGCCGGTGACCACCCGTCGCGGGTCGAGCTGGCGAAGTTTGGCCGCGGCGGCCGTCAGTACGCGGTCCGCCTCCCCCGGTTTCACTCGCAGTAAGAAGGCCGCGCCCATCGCCGGATACTCCCGCAGCGGCACCATCGTGCTGAAGGCGGCCTGCCCACGGTCGCCGCCCCCGGCGCGCGACAGCCGTTTCACGACACCGACCACACGCATCTCGTTATCGCCGACGAACACGCTTCGACCGATCGGATGCCCGTCGGGGAAAAGCCGGTCGGCAGCGTCTTTCGAAAGGATGATCGACGGGGCCACCTTGACCTTCGCGCTGACGACATCGTCCATCCAGCGATACTCGTCGGGGCGGAACCACCGGCCTTCGGCCAGCTGCACACCCATGACCTCGCCGATGCGTTCGCCGTAGAAATTGCCGGTATTCAGGCTCGACACATGCTGATCGCGCTGAAGACCGACGCCACTGTTCCAGCTACGGTCGCCGAAAGGCACCGAGTTGGCCACGGTAGCGTCTTCCACACCCGGGGTCTCGCGAAGAGCGGCCAGATCCGCGAGGGTGCGTGCATGCATGTCGGTGTGGATACCGATGTCACCCACTTCGATACGCACCAGACGGTCTTCGTCGACACCACTGGGCGTGTCCATCCACGCCAGCCGGTCGCGCACCAGGAAAACCGCGTTGCAGACGATCGCGCACGTCAGGGCGATCTGCAGAACGAGCAGCGTGCAGGTGAAGCGATGGCGTCGCAGTGTGGAGAGGATAGGTCCGATCTGCATGTTCATGTCATTGACTCTTCAGCTGCAGCGCGGGCGTGATGCTGCACGCGCGCCAGGCGGGAAGCAGGCCGGCGATCAACGTAGCGATCACCGAAAGCAGCAACGTGGCGACGAGCATGGCCAGATCGAGATGAGCCAGCCGGGCGAACGCATCGGGCTGCCTTCGCACCAGGGCGAGTCCGGCCCACGCGAGAATCAGCCCACCCACGCCTCCGGCCACACCGATCAGGCCGGCCTCGGTGAGCAATTGCGCAAACACGCTGCGCCGTGACGCGCCCAGTGCCCGCCGCACACCGACTTCGCCGGCGCGTCGCATGAATTTGGCCAGCATCAGCCCCACGGTGTTGACCAGGCACACGACAAAAAATCCGAGGGCAAGCCACACCTGCAGGCGGACGTCACTCGGAACGACCTTCTGCTCTTCCAGGAAAGCGAGCAGGCCGGTCACCTCCGGGTGCTGGGGACGCTGAAAACGGCCAAGCGCCGCCTGCTCGTGCGCGTAGCCGTCGAGGTAGCGACGATACGCTTCGAGGTGCGCCGCACTGTCGAGCTGTACCCAGTACTGCAGCCAGGTGCACGAGGCACGTTCCATCTCGTTTTCGGCGGTCGATCCCTCGCCCCAGCAGCTGATCCCACCGTCGCGGCCCATCTCCAGCGCACGGGCCGTCGAGAGCGGGACGAACACGCCTTCGCTGCCTGAAAAGCTGCCGGTGTAGATATCGTAGAAATGCGGCACGGGTCGCCAGACATCGAGCACGCCGATGATGCGAAGATCCGCCCCGTTAGCGCGTATCGTCCGGCCGACGCTGTTGGTGCCGCCGAATAGCCGGTCGTTCAGATCGGCTCCGATCACGGCCACGTGTGCCCTGGACTCGTCCTCCGCATCGCTCCACGGCTGCCCGTAGCGGAATGGCACAGCGAACATCGGGAAGAAGTCCGCCGTCGTATAGCGCGCGTGCTCGATAAACGGATCCATGGCCTGGTCGTCGGACTGGACCGGTACCGTGCCACCCACCATCAGGGCCTGCCGGTCCGCCCGACGGTCCTTCAGCAAGCGCATGCCGTCGATCCAGGTCACCTGCACGGGGAGCTTCGTATCCTCCGCGTGGCTCAGATCGCGAGGGTCCATCCGGGGCATGTAGATCGATCCACTGCGTTCCGGCAGCGGATCCCCCGACAGCACGTGCAGGACGGTCAGGGTGGTCATGCTCGCGCCGATCCCCAGCGCGACGGCGAGAATCATGAGCGCCGTCAGCGCCCTGCTCCGCCTCAGGCTGCGAAAGGCGAGTTCCAGGTAGTAGGCGAACATCGATACACCCACGCGTCAGACGCTCCGCGTCGCTTCTACGGGCGACACCCGCGAGGCGCGCAACGCCGGCGCGAACACCGCCGCCTGACCGAGGCCGAGCAGCGCGACCACACCGACCATGACGTACGTGAACGAAAGCCGCTTCATCTCGAAATGCGTGAACATCCACTGGCTCAGCCCCAGCGCGAGCATCGTGCCGACGACCACGCCGGCGAGCGCGATCAGGAAGTTCTCGGTCATGAAGTAACTGAGGATATCGCTGCGCTTCGCCCCCAATGCGCGCCGCACGCCAATCTGCTTACGCCGCTGCCCGACCCAGAAGCTGGACAGGCCCACGATGCCCGCCGCCGTGATGGCCAGCAGCACGCCGCAGACGACGCTCATCAGGATCGCCATGCCGCGATCCGCCTCATAGGCGTTCGCACGTACCGTTTCGAAGGTACGGATGCCGTATTTTTCGGGAAGGACACGCATGCGGTTGACGTCGAACAGGACTTTGGGAACGCTCTTGAATACGGCGTCCTGCTGACCCGGCTTGGTACGGATCATGAAACTCTGTCCGCCGTCGTTGAACGTCAGCGGCATGATCGTCACGCTGTCCATGAAGTCCATGTCGATCCACGGAACGGTCAGCTTCGCCACGATGCCGATGATGGTCGACGGCTTCCCGCCTCGGTAATAGATGACCTTGCCCAGCGCATCGCCGTTGGGGAAAAGTTTGTCGGCCAGCGTCTTGGTCACGATCACCTGCGGCGGGGACGGCGACTCCTGGCGCTCGAACGAGCCGATCTCGGAAGCCGTGAAATTCCGGCCGGCGATGAGCTGCACGCCCAGCGTCTTGAGCGTGTGCTCGTCGCCGAAGTAAAGCGCGGTCTGCGCGCCGCCCTTGGTCGCATCCGGTGCCGTGCGCGCCGTCAATGACCAGCCACCCCGGCGCAGCGGATACGTATTGGTGACATACGCATCTTCCACGCCGGGCATGGCGCGAATGGCCTGGATGTCCGTCCTGATGATCGGAAGGTAGGTCGAGGGCGCGCCTACATACCGGTTCTGCACGGCGATCAGGTTCGACTCGTTCATGCCTGTCGGACGGTTCGCCCGCTCGACGCGCTCATGCACGATGAACAGGGCATTGCAGACGATGGCCAGGGTCAACGCGATCTGCAGCGCGATGAGGATGGTGCCGGCCTTATGCCGACGCAGCGCGGCGAGGATGGGAAGTATCTGCACGATGAAATCCTCAGTTCGACTTCAGCTGCCAGGCGGGCTGCACTTGAGCGGCGCGCCAGGTCGGATAGAAAGCGGCGATGATCGACGCGGCGATCGACACCACGAGCGTGAGCAACACGAGCATCGGGTCCAGTGTCGCCAGCCGTGCGATGGGCTCGGGGAAGACCAGCCCCACGCCGAGCACGCCCAGCCCGGTAAGGATCAGACCCAGGACGCCCCCTGCGACGCCGATCGTGCCCGCCTCGATCAGAAACTGCGCGTAGATATGCAGCCGTGACGCGCCCAGCGCCCGGCGAACGCCGATTTCAGGTGCCCGACGCATGAACTTCGCCAGCAGCAGGCCGACCGTGTTGACCAGGCAGATCACCAGGAAGCCCAGCGATACGACCAGCGACACCTGCGACTCCGGCGGAACGACGTTCTGCACCGACAACCAGTCCATCACGTCACGCACGCGCCCGTTGGGTGCCCAGCGAAAACGGCCAGCACGTTGTTGTTCGGCGCCATAGCCGGCGATGTACTGACGGTAGGACTCCGCCGCGGCACGGGTCGGCAGCTCCGCCCAGAGCGACAGCCAGATGCACTCGGAACGCAGATAGTTGTCCCAGCCTTCACCGGGATCGGCGACACAGTTGTTGTTGCCACTATTGGGCAGTTTGAGATCGACAGCCCGGTTGAACGGCACATACACCGAGGCGCCATCGTTGAACCCGCTCGTATTGGGCACGTCGAAGAACAGCGGCTGCGGCGCCCAGTCCTGGATCACGCCGCTGATGCGGAACAGATGGCCATCGATGTTGATCTGCTTGCCAACGCTCTGGCCGCCGTCGAACAGCTTGTCGTTCAGCGTCTTCGAGATCACAGCGACGCTGGCATGGCGCTCGTCGTCGTCCAGCGTCCATGCCTGTCCCTGGATGAAGGGCACATCGAACATCGGGAAGAAGTCGGCACCTGTCGCGTACGCACCTTCGCGCACCGGTAGACGGCTCGGGTCTTCCGGGATCACGGAAATGCCGATCGGATAGGTCACCGTCTGCCGTTCGGCCTTGTGTGCCCGCAGCAGCGCCATCGCGTCCTGGTACGACAATGCCGGGGGTGGCTCGCCCTTCTCCGTATTCTCGGGACCCCAGTTGTCGACCTGCACGTTGTAGAGCACGGCCGACTTCTGTGGAATCGGATCCCGCGACGTCGCGCGGAACACCGAGTACGTCGTCATCGACGCGGCCACGCCGAAGCCGATGGCCATCACCATCAGTGCGGTGAGGACCGGGTTGCGCCGCAGGCTGCGCATACCGAGTTGGAGGTAGTAACTGAACATGGACGGATTCCCCCGGAGAAGCGGCGGTACGATCAGGAGTGGGCGACGTTGGGATGCGAGTGGAAGCGCGGTTCTTCAGCGAGGTCGACCACCTGGCCGTCGATCACGTGGACGTTGCGCTGCGCGCGTGCGGCGAGTTCCGGATCGTGAGTCACCATGACGATGGTGGCACCTTCACGGTGGATCTCTTCCAGCAGTTCCATCACGCCGCGGGCCATCTGCGTATCGAGGTTACCGGTCGGTTCGTCGGCCAGAAGAAGACGCGGTGAGCCGGCGAGTGCGCGGGCGATGGCGACACGCTGCTGCTGACCGCCGGAGAGTTCGGCCGGGTAATGCCTCGCGCGCGAGGCCAGGCCGACACGCTCGAGCGCATCCATGATGCGCTGCTTGCGCTCGGCGGCTTTCATCCCGCGATAGCGCAGCGGCACTTCGACGTTGTCGAACACGTTGAGATCGGGGATCAGGTTGAACGCCTGGAAGATGAAGCCGATCTTCTCGTTGCGGATCTTCGAGCGGGCGTTATCGTCGAGCTTGCTCACTTCGACGCCGTCCAGGTGGTATTCGCCACCGGTGAACGTCTCGAGCAGGCCGGCGATGGTGAGGAAGGTGGTCTTGCCCGAGCCGGACGGTCCGGTGACGGCCACGAACTCGCCTTCCTTCACATCGATGTTGAAGTCGCGCAGGGCGTAGGTCTCGACGACTTCCGTGCGGTAGACCTTGGCGAGATGGTTCATCTTGAGCATGACGTTTCCCTCGGTGGATGAATGGTTGGAACGGTTAACGGCTGATGGCGATGTGCTTGGCGGTGCCAAAGGTGTCCGCCCCGGAGATGACGATCTTGTCGCCCTCCTTCAGGCCGTCCAGAATCTCGACCTTGTCGATGCTGCTGGCACCGACACGGATATCGCGACGATCGGCCATGCCGTCGGCCACGACGTAAGCGTAGCGGCCGGCGCTTTCGTCCACGAACGAGCCGCGCTCGACGGTCAGTACGTTGTCGCGTTTGTCGAGCAGGATACGCACGGACATGCGCTGGCTCTGGCGCAGCTGCTTGGGTGTATCGCCGTCGAAACGCAGTCGCGCTGCGACTTCGCCATTGACCACCTCGGGCGAGATCGCGCTCACCTTCCCGTCCCACACCTTGCCGTTACCGGTGATCTCACCGGGCATGCCGATCGCGAGGTCGCGCGCGAAGCTCTCCGGCACTTTCATCTCGACTTCGAGGGCGGAAAGATCGATGACGCTCAGCAGCTGGGCATCCTTGGCGACCGTCGCGCGCTCGGCGATGAACAGCTGACCGACCTGCCCGTCGACGGGCGACTTCACGTTGAGGTCGTCGACCTGGCGCTCGAGGTCTTTCACCAGCAGCAGCTGACGGTCGTGGGCCAGCTTCTTCGACTGCACGTCGAAAGTCAGGCTGTCGTTATCCGTCGCCAGGTCGGACTTCGCGTGCTTCGTGGTGATCGCCGCCTTGTCCAGCGTGGACTTGGCCTTCTCCACTTCGGCGGCCGGCACGGCACCCTTGTCGAACGCGCTCTGGTAGCGCTTGAGATCGCGCTCGGCGGCGGTCTGATCGATGGTCGCGTTGTCGAACGCCTTCTGCAGCTCGGAGCGCTTCTTCGTCGCGTCGATCTGCGCGCGCAGGAACTCCACTTCCATCGCATCGGCCGCCGACTGCTCCTGCGCGAGCTTGCTGGTGAGTTCGGGACTGGTGATGACAGCGAGCGGCTGATTCTTCGTGACCACGTCGCCCGCATGCACTTTCAGCACGACCGCGCCGGCGGACGCCGCATACATCGTCGGGCTCACGGCGGCGACCACTTTGCCTTCCGCCGCGATGTCGCGAACGAAGGGGCCACGGGTGACGGTGCCGAACGAGAGGCGCGAGGCGCTGACCGAGGAATCCGCCGAAAACATCGTCGCGACCTTCGGTGCCGCGAAAACGAGTGCGGCCAGGACCACCACGCCCGCGCCACCGAGCAGCAGTTTGCGCCGATGGCTCGGGCGGACTTCGACGAGGCGGTCCTGTGCGGAGGTGTCGCGGATCATGTTGGGTATCCCTGGTGATTTCCAGGAAATAGCAGCAAGCGGCGTGCCAACACGAAATACTAAATCAGATCATGGCCTTGCAGGGACTTCGGGACGCGAGATGTGTGTCCGCGGACAAAGTGTCCGGACACCCGCGGGTGGCGGACACGTCCGCGCGAGGCATCAGCCAGCGATGCCCACGGATTCGGACATCGCGATATCCCGCGCCACACCGTGGCCCAGCGTGGATATGCATGCGTCGCGCGCACCAAGCACCGTGAAGCCACTCATCCGTCGGCGGGTGAAGGTGAGCACGCGCGCACGCGATGCACGCAACCATTCGCGGTTCGGCGATCGCCGCGCCGGCGCCGCGATCGGTGAGGCGTCGGCGAACAGGCCATCCCAGGCGAGGTAGTCCGTGTCGGGCAGCAGATAGATGCGGGCGACGGTGTCGCCTTCGGCGCTGACGCAGTCGATCCACTCGCGCGGCCCTTCCGCCGTGATGGCGCAGGTCAGGCCCACGTAGCGGGCGACCAGCAGTGGCGCCAGATCGGCCGATTCCACGAGGCAGCCGTCGGCGGCCGGCGCGCTGAGCGCACAGCCGGACAGCGGCGGTGCCAGGTACAGCACACCGCCCAGCTGCCCCAGGCCCTCGAACAGGGTCCGCGGTGCCAGCGCCAGCCAGCGCGTGGTCGAGGTGGTACGGGCGCGCGAGAGCACGCCGAAGGACGATAGCCAGCCGAACATGTCGCCTCCCGGTCTGGGACGAGGAACGGAGGCCTGGCTTGCGCGGTCCGGGGAGGTCCCGCGTGGCTTGGCGTCGGGGAGAAGTGCGCTTACTTGGTAAGGATCAGCTTGTCGTTGCGAGTCAGGCGCAGGTGGTACTCGCTGCCCTGGTGCTCGATGACGAGCTCACGCGAACCGTCGAGGAGGTTCTTGCTCTCGATGCGCCGCGTTGCGACGGGGGTCGCCATGCGAAGGGGTACGACCTTGTCTCGGCCGCCGTTGTCGGTCAGGGGAAGCGTTCTTAGCAACATGGTCAGCTCCGCGGTTGAGGGTGCGGAGTTGATGATAATGATTCTCAATTACCTGTCAACAGGCAATGGGGTCTCTGCTGAGAAAACGCCGCCCGACGGCGGCGTCGTTTCAGCCCTCGCCGGCCAGCCGCGGGGCGTCGGCAAGCATCCCGGCCAGCGTCCGCTCCAGTTCTTCGAGGTCCGGAATGATCGCGGTGTCGTCCCGGACGAGCACCCGCGCACGCACACCGAACGGCAGGTCATGCCCGTCGTGGGTCGGCAACAGAAGCTCGGCATTGAGCGTGGTCAGGCGCGGGAAGCCGTGGGTCACCACGGCGATGTACGGCAGCCCCGCCGTATTGCCGAGCGCCTTCAGCACGGCGACGCGGGCCGCCTGCGGCGGTGCGTCGTCGGGCAGCCGGGCCACATGGTCGAAGCGCACCAGCGGAATGCTCCAGCCACGCCAGGCGATGCGCCCCAGCAGCCAATCGGGCGCATCGGCGACCGGCTCGACGCCGGCCAGGGTAATGACTTCCGCCACCGCGGCGTTCGGCAGCAGCAGGCGCACGCCCGCGCTGGGGATCAGAACGCAGCGGATCTCTCGCGGTAACGGCTCGCTCATGGGAATTCCTCGATCAGTTTCTGCGCCAGCGCCGCGACGTCGCCGGCATAGGCCGCCACACGCTCTTCGCGGATACCCGCGACCATGTGGCCATGCGCCTCTTCCACCGGCACGCTTTCCACCCAGACGCGACCGCCGGCGTCATAAACCGCCTGCGCTCCCGCCACGGCATCGTTCCCGCGACCGGCGAACACGATGGCCAGCGCGTCGCCACCGAACCCGCCGGCCAGCGTGCTCAGGACACCGTCGATCGACGGGCCCGCACTGCCGGTCGCGCTGGCGTCCTCGCGCACCGTGACGCTGCCGTCGCGGCGGATCTGTACGTGCGACCCGCGCGGCACCACCAGGCGCTCGCCGTGGGCCGTATGGTCCTGCTCGCCGGCGATTCGCAGATCGCCCAGGCGACGCGCGAATGCCTGGGTGTCGTCATGATGCGCGACGACGAGAAGCACCGCGGGAAGACGTGCGGGGACCGCGGCCAGGAACGCGGCGATCGACGCTTCGCTTTCGCCTGCGCCGCCGAGGGCGATCACCCGGCGCACGGCACGCGAGCTGCCTTCGAGGAACATCTCGTGAGAGAACTCGCCATCGGTGCGCGGCGCGATGGCTTCTTCCATCGAGACCAGTTCGAGCGTGAAGCCCGCCTCGATGCCGTGCGTCCCGTCGTCGACGATGTCCTGTGCGAGGTATTCCGCAGCCGTGAGCGTTTCGATACCGAACTCCGAAGCGGGCGGGCGAGCCACCGTTTCGGGCATGACGGCATCGTGGTCGATCAGGTCCCATTCGGGCGCCGGGGGCGGTACGTATTCGGTGGCGCGGCCTTCGATCTCCAGCTTCGGCGTGCCTGCCTGCGCCGTGCCCGGCAGGGCATCGTCCTCAGGTGCGAGCGAGAACTGGCTCAGGTCGAATTCGCGTTCCGGTGCAGGCGACGGCGGCGGCGTTTCGTCGATGACCTCGAAGCCGGACAGATCGAGTGACGCCAGCTCGGTCAGTTCGACCGGTGCGGACGGCACCTCGTCCAGGCCGTCCGTGCTGATCGCGGAGGCATCGGTGTCGGCCAGCAGCGCTTCGAGTTCGGCGGCGAGCTCCGTCGGATCGGCCCCCTCACCGTCGTGTTCGCCCGTGGCGGACAGCGTGGTCGAAAAGGCCAGTTCGTCGGGCACATCGTGCTCGACACCCGGCACGGCATCCATCGACACAGGCGCAGGCTTGTCGACGGATGCCATCGGCTCCTCGGGATAACCGTGCGTACCCGTGATGGCCAGGTCATCGACCAGGGGTTCGTTGAAGGTCTCTTCGGCCGGTGCGGCAACGCCGGCCATCGCGACCACACGCGGTTCGATGGCTCGGGCGTCTTCGGGGCGTGGCGGATCCATCGGTGACACGCCGACCAGCTTTGCCGCGAGATGCCGGGCCCAGCGGGCGCGGTCCCAGCCTTCCAGCGTGCGGCTCACGTCCGCATCGTTGAATACCAGGCGCGGATGTCCGCCTTCGACCGTGTCGTACAGACGGTCGAGGTCGTCATCACTGGGGTCGTCGAGGTCGACCACGACCACATCGGCCGAAGAACCCACCAGTTCGGCGGGCGCGAAGGCGCGGAGGTCGGATTCATAGACGATCGTCGCGCCCTGCTCGACCAGCGCGTCGCGCAGGTGTCCGGACAGCGCTGAGTCGTCGAACAGTAACGCCACCAGGGGCGCACGATCACCCATGGTGAACTCCGAGCACATCGTTAATCTGGATGATCAGATCGTTTTCCTGATACGGCTTGCCGATGTAACGATCCACGCCGATGTCGAACGCGCGCTGACGATGTTTGTCGCCGGTACGCGAGGTGATCATGATGATGGGCACGCCCGCCAGACGCTCATCGGCCTTCATCTGCGTCGCCAGTTCATAGCCGTCCATGCGCGGCATCTCGATATCGAGCAGCATCAGGTCGGGCACGCGCTCATTGAGCTTTTCGAGCGCGTCGATACCGTCCTTCGCCGTCATCACCTCGAACTCGTGACGCTCCAGCACGCGGCCGGTGACCTTGCGCATGGTGATCGAATCGTCGACCACCATGACCAGCGGCTTCACGCGGATCTCGTCCTGCGCGCGCGGTGCGTGCGGGATGGCCGCTTCGGCTTCGAAGGCGCGGCGAGCCATGCCATGACGCACCAGGGGCGCGAGGTCGAGAATCATCAGCACCGAACCGTCGCCCATGATCGTCGCGCCGAGGATACCCGGCACCGAGCTGACCTGCGGACCGACCGGCTTGACCACGATTTCGCGCGAGCCGAGCACGGCATCGACACGGATCGCGGCACGCAGGTCGCCCGAGCGAGCGAGCAGCAGCGGAATATCGCCCTCGTCCGGCGACGCGACGATATGCACGCCCAGCAGCTGCGGCAGGTCGTGG
Source organism: Luteibacter sp. 1214 (assembly GCF_031455395.1). NCBI lineage: Bacteria > Pseudomonadati > Pseudomonadota > Gammaproteobacteria > Lysobacterales > Rhodanobacteraceae > Luteibacter > Luteibacter sp. 1214. The sequence continues at coordinate 348,984 of NZ_JAVDSQ010000004.1, read as the reverse complement.
ATGGCGAACTCTTCACCCAGATAGTCGAACGCGGGCTGCTCGTCGGCCATGCGGTGGGCAAGCTCGTTCGGCTCCACACGCGCCACGCCGTTGACCGAGGTCATCGGGATGGCGAAGTTCGTTTCGCCGATGCGCACGATCAGGGCCTGGGTCACCGCGAGGGTGAACGGCAGGCGCATCACGAAGGTCGTACCGCTGCCCTTCTCCGATTCGATCGCCAGCGTGCCGCCGAGCTGCTTGATCTCGTTGGCGACCACGTCCATACCGACGCCACGACCGGCTACCTGGGTGACCTTCTCCGCGGTGGAAAAGCCCGGTACCTGGGTGAGCTGAAGGATCTGGTCGTCGGAGACGCGGGCATCCGGACGCAGCAGGCCGCGCTCGATCGCCTTGGCGCGAATGGCGTCGCGGTCCATGCCGGCACCGTCGTCGGACAGGCGTACCACGACCTCGGTGGCTTCGCGCGCCACCTGGATACGCACCGTGCCTTCCGGATGCTTACCGTTGGCTTCGCGAGTGTCCGGTGTCTCGATACCGTGGGCGACCGCGTTACGCAGCATGTGCTCGAACGGCGCCTTGATACGGTCGAGCATGTTGCGGTCCATTTCGCCGTTGGCGCCTTCTACCACCAGCTGCGCCCGCTTGCCAACGTCGTTGGCGGCCTGGCGGAGCGTGCGGCGAAGGTTGGGCACCATCGCGTCGAACGGCAACATGCGGGTCTGCATGAGACCTTCCTGCAGTTCCGCGTTGACCCGCTGCTGCTGGAGCAGAAGGTTTTCGGACTGACGGGTCAGCTCATCGAGGATCGTCTGCAGCGAGACCAGATCGGATACCGACTCGGCCAGCGCTCGCGAGTACTGCTGAAGCTGCGAGAAGCGATCGAGTTCGAGCGGATCGAACGTCGCCGATCCGGTATCGCGGTGTTCCTGGTGGTAACGCGCGATGATCTGCGCCTCGGTTTCGATTTCGAGCATGCGCAGCTGGCTGCGCAGGCGGCTGACCGTCTGCTCGTGCTCGGTGAGCGTCGAGCGGAAGCTGGCCGTCTGCTGTTCCAGGCGCGAGCGGTAGATCGACACTTCGCCGGCGTGGTTCACCAGCGTGTCGAGCATGTCCGCGCGGACACGGATCTGTTCCTGCGACGCGCGCTGCAGCTCCTCTTCCTCGAATTCCGGCAGCAGTTCCGGCAGTTCGTGGTCGAGGACCGGAATGACTTCCGGTTCCGGCAGGGGCTCGGTCGCCGGGATGTACTCGGCGGCCTCGCGCTCTTCGCGGTACGCCTCGGCGGTCAGCGTATCCGGTGCGATGGGCGCCCCGGCCAGGCGTGCGAACGGCTCGATGTCGGCATCGCTGAGCGCGATCGCGCGGTTCTGCGCGATGCTCTGGATCATGCCGTGCAGACGATCGAAACCGACTTCCATCGCTTCGATGGAGGCGCGGTCGCTTTCGCGCTGGCCCGTGGCCACCGCGTCGAGAAGGGCTTCCATCGCATGCGCGAAGTCGCCGACCGGCGCCAGACCAGCCATGCGCGCACTGCCCTTCAGCGTGTGCAGATCGCGCTGCAGCGAGGTGACGTGTTCCGCCACCTGCGGCTCGATGCGCCATGCGGCGAGCGCGCCGTCGGCGTGATCCAGAATCTCGCGGCCTTCCTCGACGAACACCTCGAGCAGATCGGGATCGATATCGGCATACGGCGAAAGCTCCGGCACCAGGGCCGGTGCCGGCTCGTCCACCGGCGTATGCACCGGCGCGGCGACCGGTTCATGCGACTGGTCTTCGATGAGAACGGCCTCGGCCACGGCGGGCTCGGCCACGTCTTCCGGCTGAGCCACTTCGTCCGGCTCGGCCACTGCTCGCGGCTCAGCGGCTTCTTCCGGCTCAGCCAGCTCGAACGATGCTTCGGACTCCGCCATGTCAGCGGCGTACGGCGCTACTTCCGGAGCCTCGGCCTGGTCGACAGGTATTTCCTCGGCCACCGGCTCGAAGACGGGCTCGGTGGGAGCCGACTCTGCCGGCGCTTCGGGACCCGCCGACGCCAGCGGATCGGGATCGACAAACGAATCCTCTTCCGACGGCGTCTCGTCGATGACTTCGTCGTCGGCGGAAACGATCTCATCGACACGCGAATCCTCGACCCGCGGTTCGACGAGGCCATCGTCGGTATGCAGCACGTCACCATCGTGCGACATCGGCTGCGGCAATGCTTCGGCTTCGGCTTCGGCGTTGGCTTCCGCTGCCGCGTCGACCGACGGCCCGGCCGGCGTCGTCGCGGCGGCATCGAAACCCTCCACCAGCGCGCGCCAGGCAGCCGCTTCGTCGACGTCGTACTTCGCGATCGGCTCGACCACGCCTTCCGGTTTCTCGACCTGGAAGCGTTCGAACGAAGCGAGCAGCTCGGCGGTGAGATCGTCCGTGCTGTCGATCGGCTCGACGGGCGCCAGCTCGATCCCGGGAATGGCCTGACTGTCCGTCTCGGCGTCGATTTCGGCCTGAAGCTCAGCGAGCGTCGGCTCCTGCTCTTCGGACGTTTCGGATTCAGGTTCCACGTCGGCGACGACGTCGGCTTGCGTTTCGACCGCGGGCGGAGCGGCGGCCTCGAGCTCGGCCAGCTCACGGGCCAGCATCGCTTCCAGCTCGGCTTCGAGATCCCCCGGAGCGGCAGCATCCTCTTCCACGCTGTCGTCGGCGAGGGTTTCCGAGTCGAACGACGACACGGAGGCCACGTCGTCTTCCGGCAAGACCTCGTCCACGACCGGCGGCGGGACGTCGTCGACGACGTTCGCAACATGCGGCACGACGTCTTCGATGTTGTCGATGTTGTCGATGTTGTCGATGTCGGCGACGACCGGCGTCGCGGACGCCGCGTCGACCGGCGTCGCGGACGCCGCGTCGACGGGCGTCTCGTCCAGCGGCAGCGGATCGGGCTCGTACAGGATGTGCGCGACCGTCGCTTCGGGCTGTTCGTCGCGCATGGCGATGATATGTGCCGCCAGCGCGGCCACGTCCGGTACGCGCGGATCCGGGGTGTCGAACTGGTCCATCACGTGATCGACGAGATCGGCCGTATCGGTCAGCGCGTCCACGCCTTCGACACGCAGCGGCAGGCCGCTGGCACGAACGCGCTTGATCAGGCCTTCCAGCGGTGCGAGCACCTGGATGAGCACCGGGATGTCGACCATACCGATGGCACCGTGCAACGTATGCACGGCACGCAGCAGCGCGTCGTCGACAAACAGTTCGCCGTCGCCGGCGCGGGCCAGGTTGGCACGAATGATCGTGAGGTACTGGGCCACCTCGGTACGCAGGATGTCGAGCAGCACGGCGTCGACCGGCGGCAGCGGCGGCGCGACATACACCGGCTCGCTCGGCGCGGCCTCGACGGGCTCGGCCGGCGTCTGACCGTAGCTGGCGAAAGCGGCGGTCGGCACGGCGGCGATGGTGTCGCGGGGCACGCGACGTTTCACCTTGGTGCGGACCTTCTGTACGGAGCTCTTCGCGACATCTTCCACGAAGGCCATGTCGCCCATCGCGAGGCGATCCGCGGTTTCCATGATCGCGGCGATCGGCGCACCCGGCGTGCTCTCGCCTTCGAGAGCGGCCTTCAGCTGCGGCAGCGCATCGATGGCATGACGGACCAGCGCCTGCACGCCCGGATGCGGTTCGATGCTCTTGTCGAGCACGCGGTTGAGCGTGTTCTCGACCTTCCAGGCGAACTCGCCCAGAAGACGGGCGCCGACCAGACGACCGGATCCCTTCAGCGTATGGAACGAGCGACGGATCGGAACGAGCGATTCGCTTCGTTCCGGATTGGCCAGCCACACGCTCTGCGCGGCGCGGAGGTTGTTGATCTCTTCCTCGGTTTCTTCGAGGAAGATCTCGCGGATTTCGTCGTCGATACCGTCGACCGTGATCTGGAAGCCGGCGAACTCGGCATGGCCTGCGCCGCCCACTTCCTGCTCGATTTCTTCCTCGATCTCGACCCAGTCTTCCTCGCCCGCGGCAGCGGCGGGCTCCGCAGCGGCCGCGACCGGCGACGTCGCTTCAGGCGCCGTCGCTTCGGGCGCGGCGGCCGCGGCGATTTCCGCCTCGGTCGGCGGCTCGTCGACCAGATCGAACGATTCCGCAAACGTCGATACCGTTTCGCCCGCATCGACGCTGGTCGACGGCACGGCGATGTGCTCGATCGCCTCGCTTTCGATGCGCTCGATCGCGGCTTCGCCCAGCGGCTCGGCTACGTCTTCCTCAGCGGTCGGCAGCGGCCAGTAGCCGAGCTCGGCCAGGCTCTGCTGCGTCACGTCCAGTATGTGCTCGAGGCCACCGCGGTGTTCGCGGGCGGCTTCGAGGTAATACTCGAGCGCCGCCAGTGCATCGGCAAGGCGATCCATCTGCGCGCCGTTCGGCACGCGGCGGTCGCCGAGCAGTTCACGATGAATGAACAGGCCAATGCCGTCGGCGAGTTCGCCGGGGCGCGGAGCGCCCAGCATGCGCATCGCGCCGCCGATTTCGGCCATCAGCTCTGGCGTACCGTCCAGCTGGGCGTGATCCCAGGACGACTCGACGAAGGCGACGATCGCGTCCTTGACCTTCGACGTGTTGCCCGTGGCTTCGCGCATCAGCGTGGCGAGAATGTGGCGTGCTTCGCTGCGCGGAAGCGGCGACGGACCGAGGTCGGAAACGACCTGCTCCTCGCCCTCGGCACCGAGGCGTTCGATGTGGTCGTCGAGCGAGGCTTCGACGTAGAGCAGCGCACCCGCGACATCGAGCAACGACTCTTCGTCGGGATCGCGCGCACCGGTGGCGATTTCGCCGAGGATCCGGCGCTGTTCGCCCACCACGCGGCGCGGCACACCGAGCGCAAGCATGCCCAGCGTGTCACCGACACGATCGAGTACGTCAGCCTGCGGGCCGAGCTGAGCGGGATCGCCATCGGGGCGACGGAGGAACAGATCGAGCGATTCCTTCACGCGCAGCAGGTCTTCCTTGATCGCCACCGACACGGTGTCGAGCAGCGCGCGGTTGTGACCGGACATCGAGCCACGGGCATGCTCGACCTCGGCCGCCTGCGGCAGCAAGCCGTCGAGCCGGTAGGTCTGGCGCAGTTCTTCGAGGCGTTCGCTGCCCGGCTTGGCCTGGGCGACGTAGTACAGCAGCTTGCGTGCGAGTTCGTCCGCATCGCCGTTGAGCAATGCGTCTTCGCCGCCCTCCACCAGTTCACGGATGGAACGGTCGACGCGGCCGATCAGCTGGCGCACGTCCTTTTCGTGGGCGCGCAGCACGCCACGCTCGAGGCCCTCGAGCACACCGGCGGCGATCCACCACAGGCGACGGCCGGCGATGGTGTAGCAACGCGCGGCGATGCCGTCGAGCGTCGCGCGCATGCCGAGCAGTTGACGTTCGTTGCCCTGCCCGCGGAACCAGGCCAGCAGCTGCTGCTGGAAACGCACGCGCAGTTCGGCGATCTCGGCGCGATGGCTTTCCGCCGCCGCGGGATCGTTCGCACCGGGCGCAATGGCCGGCAGCATGGTGTCGAGGTTGGGCGTGAACAGTGCCGACTCGTGCAGCGACTGCTCGCCACGGCTCGAGCGAAGATCGTTCAGCAACGGCAGGAGCACGATGGGCACGTCGCGGTGACCGCTCTGCAGACGCTCGAGGTAGTCGGGCATCTGCATCATGCCGCGCATGAGCGCGGCATAGGCGTCGTCGCGATGGGCCACGCGATCGTCGATCAGCGCGGCGACCAGCTGCTCCATTTCGCCGACGACCATCGCGGCGCCGTACAACTCGACCATACGCAGCGTGCCGTGGACCTGGTGAAGGTCCGCGGCACAGGTGTGCATGACGTAGGCGTCGCGGGAGTCCTCGACGTAGGACTCGAGGGCCTGGCGTGCCTTGGACAAGGCGTCGTCGAGCTCCGCCTTGACCCAGTGCAGCGTAGTGAAATCGGTATGGTCTTGAAGTCTCACTGCATTAGCCCGGCAGCTTGAAGTTCGCGACGGACAGTCGCAGGTCGTTCGCCAGCTGTGCCAGGTTTCCGATCGACTCGGCCGTCTGACTCGCACCCAGCGAGGTCTGCGAGGTGATCTCCTGGATGACGTTCATCGTCGCCGAGGTATCCGTTGCCGCGGCCGACTGCTGGCGGGCAGCGGCGGAGATGTTCTGAATCAGTGCGGACAGATCGTTCGAGACGCGCTCGATGTCGCCCAGCGCGGTACCCGCGTCCTCGGCCAGTCGCGCACCCGCCACCACCTCGGCGGTGGTCTGCTCCATGGAGCTGACCGCCTCGTTGGTATCGGACTGAATGGTCTGGACCAGCGTTTCGATTCGCTTCGTGGCGCTGGCGGAACGTTCGGCGAGTCGCTGGACTTCGTCCGCGACGACCGCGAAACCGCGACCCGCTTCACCGGCCGACGCCGCCTGGATGGCTGCGTTCAACGCGAGGATGTTGGTCTGCTCGGCAATGTCGTTGATCAGTTCGACGATCGAGCCGATTTCCTGCGAAGACTCGCCCAGTCGCTTGATTCGCTTCGAGGTTTCCTGGATCTGGTCACGGATCGAGTCCATGCCCTGAATCGTTTCCCGCACCACTTCCGCGCCACGCGATGCGATCTGCACCGAGCGCTGCGCCACGTCGGCCGACTCGGCCGAATCCTTCGACACCGTATCCATCGAGGTGGCGATCTGGTTGATGGCGGAGGTCGCCGAGGTGATCTGCTGCGCCTGCTGTTCCGCCGCGTCGGCGAGGTGCATCGCGGTGGCCTGGGTTTCCTGCGCTGCCGCCGAGACCCGCACCGCCGTTTCGTTAATCGTGGTGACGAGGTTGCGCATCTCGTCGACCGCGGAGTTCATGGCGTCCGCGATGGCGCCCGTGATGTCCTCGGTCACCGTGGCCTTGATGGTCAGGTCGCCTTCGGCGAGCGAGCCCATCTCGTCCAGCAGTCGCATAATCGCGGTCTGGTTACGCTGATTGAGTTCGGACGTGGTTTCCAGGCGGCGACGCTGATCGCGCACGAGGTTGTAGACCAGCAACAGGGCGAACGCCACCGCGCCGATGGCGCCGATCAGGCCCCACCATACGTTCGGGAACAGGCGGGTCAGCGGCAACCTGGCGATCTGGTCGGCGGACTCGTTCGCACGCAGCAACACGGTCTGCGAATCCAGCGAGGCCTGGTTACCGGCGCGCTTCACGTCCTGCAGGTTCGGCGACGCCGAGACCAGCTGGGTGACGGGATCGACCAGGTCGCCCCACGACGTCTGCATGTCGGTCAGGATCTTGTGTGCATTGCTGTCGGAGATGGCACGGACACCGCCGTCCGGGTTGCCATCGATCAGGCCCTTGAGCACCGAACCGTACAGCTGCGCATCGCGCGACAGGCCGTCAGCGGCGGACTGCGCACCGTCGCCACCCTGCAGGATTTCCTGCACGCGGCGGATCATGCGGTCAGCCATGAGCATCCAGCGCGCGATAGTGAAGGTCTGCTCCACCGAGGCGTTTTTCTGCTGGACGATGTTGAGCACCTCGTCGGTACGCGCATTCAGCAGCGGCATCTGCCTGGAGAACAGATCGGCGCGCTCACCCGACGACAGGACGAGGTCCTTGTTGGAGAGAATCTTGCCGATGTCCGCGTCGAGCTGGTGCCAGGCGTTGGCCAGCGCGCCCACTGAGCGACCGGCCTGCGAGCCGTTGTCGTCCGCGTAAGCCGGCATGCCGGTCTTGTCGTCGCCCTTGACCAGGCGTTGCACCGCCGAATCGATCGTATTCCGGGTGGCCGACAGTTCGCGGAAGGAGTCGCGGTTGCCGTCGGATGCCTCGAGCGCGTACTTCGCGGTCTGCTGCGAAAGCACCTGAACCTGGGTCGTCAACGCGATGGCTTCGCGATCCTCACCGTTCCTGGTGTTCAGCCACCAGAAGTCGACCGACGCCAAACCGATTGCCAGGAGAAGAAACACGATAACGATCGTGTAGCCACGTTCCCGGCCTGCGCCGCCTGCTGTCGTGCTCATATCTACCTCACCCAAACCTGGCAAAGCTAGCCACCGGCGCCTCGAGGCTGCCGGCAAGACGAAGCGACCGAAGTGATCGCCCCCCCGTTCCCAATGCGAAAGCGGCCAAGCCACCTCCGCCCATCCTGTAACGGGCCGGCCAAGAGGCCGCCCCGTCCCCCTGGAGACGCCTTACAGCGCCGCCTGCCGGAAATCCGGCGCACGAACCAGACGGCTCATGCTGAACAGCCCGAACGATTGCTCGCCAAGTGTCACGTTTTCAGCCACGAACCGCGTCAGGCGCGGATCGCGTTCGTCTTCGCCCGAACCGCGCTGGGCGTCGTCCATCGTCCGCTGGCCGAAAACCTCGTCGACCAGCAGCCCCACCGTGCCGCCGTGCTGGCGTACGAGAAGCAGACGCGTACGTTCGGAAGACGGCGTACGTTCGTCGAACAGGAACCGGCCCAGATCGATCGCCGGCACCAGGTTGCCTCGCACGTTCGCCACGCCCATCAGCCAGGGCTGCGTGCCCGGGACGTTGGTCAGCGAGGGAACCGCCAGCAGTTCGTTGATTTCCTCGATGCCGCTGACGAAGGCGCGCCGACCCACGCGGAACCCGATGCCACGCCACAGGCCCGTCGAGTCGACGTGCGCCGGCGCATCGGCCGAGTGCGCCAGACAGGCGCGTTCGTAGAAGGCGAGCAGTTCGAAGGGCGACGTTGCAACGTTCTCGCTCATATCGCCCTCAGTGCGTCTTGTTCGGGAGCAGGCTGGCGATGGTCGAGAGAAGCTCCTTCTCGTTTACCGGCTTGGTGATGAAGGCCTTCGCACCCTGGCGCAGGCCCCACACGCGGTCGGTCTCCATCGATTTGGTCGTGATCATCACCACGGGCACGTCCGCCGTGGCCGGGTCGCGGCTCAGCGAACGGGTGGCCTGGAAGCCGTTCATGCCGGGCATGATGACGTCCATGATGACCAGATCGGGCTTGTTCTCCTGGATCCGCGCGATGCCTGCTTCGGCGTTGTCCACGCTGGAAACGGAAAAACCCGCCTTTTCGAGCAGCGTGGTGAACACGCGTACGTCGGTGGGCGAGTCGTCGATGATTAGGATATTTGCCACACGTCCCCCTGGACGTCGTTAAGCGAGATCAGGTCGGTCAGCTCGCCGTCGCATAGCGGTGAATCGCGCCGAGAAGTTCGTCGCGGGTGAATGGCTTGGTGAGATACTGCTCGGCCCCGACGATGCGACCTCGCGCCTTGTCGAACAGGCCGTCCTTGGAGGACAGCATGATTACCGGCGTACCGCGGAACTGGGCGTTGTTCTTGATCAGCGCGCAGGTCTGATATCCATCCAGGCGCGGCATCATGATGTCGACGAAGATGATGTTCGGTTTCTGGTCCGAGATCTTCGCCAGCGCCTCGAAGCCGTCGACGGCGGTGAGGACGTCGCAGCCTTCCTTCTTCAACAGCGTTTCCGCCGTGCGCCGGATGGTTTTCGAATCGTCGATGACCATGACCTTCAAACCGGTCAGGTCGGTACCGCGTCCGCTTTCGTTCACTGCGCCCCCGTGCCACGCAAAAAAAACCGCAAATCCCCGCGCAGGATAGCCCCTTTCCGGGGCGTGTTCCGTGCGCTGGGTCGTCGTCCGGAACCTGCGTCCCGGCGGCCCGCTCTTCGGCGTTCCTCCCGACCGCTGTTTAATGGTTGGTGAGAGTTACGTCAAGATGAATTGTTCTTAAAAGGGGGACGGGCTTGTGAAATGGACCCTCCCGCTCCACTAGACTTGGCACCTTTCCTGCTCGCCGGACCCGCCATGTCCCTCACCGTCGCCGTCCTGATGGACCCGATCCGCGCCATCAAGATCGCCAAGGACTCCACCTTCGCCATGTTGCTGGAGGCTTCGCGCCGCGGCCACACCCTTTTTTACATGGAGCAGGGCGACCTGGCCCTGCGCGACGGCGAGGCCTGGGCACGCCTGCGGCCGCTCACCGTGAAAGACGATCCCGCCGGTTGGTACACGCTGGGCGAAGCCGCCTGGCGCCCCCTTGGCGAGATAGACATCGTGCTGGCCCGCAAGGATCCGCCGGTCGATGCCCAGTTCGTCTACGACACCATGGTGCTGGAGCGCGCCCAGCGGGCGGGCGCCAGGGTCGTCAACGACCCGCGCAGCCTGCGCGACTGCAACGAGAAGCTGTTCGCGCTGGATTTCCCGCAGTGCATCGCCCCGACGCTGGTCTCGCGCGACCGTGGCGACCTCAAGGCCTTCGTCGCCCTTCACGGCGAGGCGGTCCTGAAGCCGCTGGACGGGATGGGCGGTCGCGGAATCTTCCGCGTCCGGGCCGGCGACAGCAACCTCAACTCGATGCTGGAGACCCTCCTGGGTCCGGCAGGCCACGACTTCGTCATCGCGCAGAAGTACATCCCGGAGATCACGTCGGGTGACAAGCGCATCCTGCTGATCGACGGCGAACCGGTGCCTTATGCCCTCGCACGCATTCCCCAGGGCGACGAATTCCGCGGCAACCTGGCGGCCGGTGGCCGTGGCGAAGGCGTGCCGCTGTCCGAGCGTGACCGCTGGATCGCCGCCCAGGTGGCGCCCGAGTTGCTGCGTCGCGGCCTCCGCTTCGTCGGTCTGGACGTCATCGGCGACTACCTGACCGAGATCAACGTCACATCTCCAACCTGTATCCGGGAACTGGATGCCCAGTTCGGCATTAACATCGCGGGGCTGATGTTCGACGCAATCGAGGCCCGATGACGACCCGCACCACCGGCGCCGACCTGTTCGGCGCGACCCTGCTGTTCTCGCTGCTGCTGCACGGTGTCGTCATCCTCGGCATCACCTTCGACGCGGAGAAGCCCAAACCGAGCGTTCCCACGCTCGACGTCACCCTCGTGGACGTCGCCAACCAGGAGCCGCCTGACAAGGCCGACTTCCTGGCCCAGGCGAACAACGCGGGCGGCGGTGACAAGGACAAGGCGGCGCGTCCGTCGGAGCCGGTGTCCGGCCCGCTGCCGACTCCCGTGCGCGGCGTCACGCCCGAGCCGAAAGAAGCGCAGGCACCCGCGCCTCAGGACCGCACGCCGCAGCAGTTGCTGACGAGTTCCGGTGAAACCGCCTTCGCGGTCGATACGACGAAACAGCAGACCGAGCACCAGGAGCACCCGCTGCCCGTGTCGGACGAGGAGATCCAGCGCAAGCTGGAGATGGCTCGCCTGTCGGCCGAGGTGCGCGAACAGTCACAGGCCTACGCCAAGCGACCGAAAAAGAAATTCATTTCGTCCAACACGCGCGAGTACGTCTACGCCGCTTACATGAAGGGCTGGGTGGGTCGTGTGGAGCGGGTGGGCAACCTCAACTACCCGGACGAAGCCCGCCGCCAGGGGCTGTATGGCGAGCTGGTCCTCACCGTCGGTCTGAACAAGGACGGCTCGATCAAGAGCATGGACGTGATCAAGAGTTCAGGCCATAAGCTGCTCGATGACGCCGCCCAGCGCATCGTCCGGCTGGCGGCACCCTTCCCCTCGCTGCCGGCTGACAAGACGAGGGTGGATGAGTTGTACATCACCCGGACCTGGCAGTTTTTGCCGGGGAACGTTTTGAGGAATTATTGAGGCGGGGGGCCGGGCTGACGCCCGGGTCGCGCGCGGGGCGCGCTCCTACAGGGGCCGGGTCGCGCGCGGGACGCGCTGCTACGGGGCGAGGCGCCTTGTAGGAGCGCGCCCTGCGCGCGATTCACGCCAACGCGATTCACGATGCCGGCAGCAGCTGATCCGCCTCACTCACGTAGGCCTTCTGCGCCTTCCTGTCCCAGACACACAGCTCCCGCCCCGGCCGGTTCTTCATGTGCTTCTGCGGATAACGCCCCGCCAGCACCAGCGCCGTCACCGGCACCCGGTCGTCATAGGCGATAGGCCGCCCCACCGGCTTCACATCCTTCAGGCCGCTTGCCGCGACGCAGGCCTGCGTCAGCCGCTGGTCATAGTCCTTCCATGCCGACGGCGTCGAAGCCTGCGCCAGCGAAGCGGCGAGCGCGCCGGTCGCCGCTACAAAACCCTTTGCGAACATCATCTTCTTCACGAGTTTGCCTCCTTGTGACCGGGCGCACACGGTACCTCCGGCGCGCTGAACCCATCCGCACGCCCGGGCTAACAGCGGCTACAATGCGGCCATGACGATCGCCAACACATTCGCGGGTCAATTCCTCATCGCGATGCCCTCGCTGGCCGAACCGCCGTTCGCGCGCGGCGTCGCCTTTCTTTGCCAGCACGGCGAAGACGGAGCGGTCGGGCTGCTGATCAACCAGATCTCCGAATACCGCCTGGGCGACGTGCTCGCGCAGATGAAGCTGGAGTGCGAGGACCCCGAGATCGCCGACTACCCGGTACTCATCGGCGGGCCGGTGCAGCAGGAACGCGGATTCGTCCTCCATCGCGAGCCGGGCAACTGGGACTCCAGCTACCGGGTCAACGAGGACTGGTCGGTCACCACCTCGCGCGACATCCTGGTCGCCATGGCCAAGGGCGAAGGCCCCCGCCGCGCGGTGGTCACGCTTGGCTACGCGGGCTGGGAAGCCGGCCAGCTCGAACAGGAAGTCATGGACAACGCCTGGCTCACCACCCGCGCTGACGAGCACATCATTTTCGACACACCGCTCGACGAGCGCTGGGTCGCCGCGGCCCGCAAGCTGGGCATGCAGGACCCCTCCCAGCTGACCGGCTACGCCGGTCACGCCTGAGCATCCGTTCGCGATGAGTTGCCTGTTCGGTTTCGATGTCGGCACCAAGGTCGTCGGCGTCGCCGTCGGCAACCGCCTTACCGGAACGGCCCGCGGCATCGCCGCGGTGCCGGTGCGCGACGGCCAGCCCGACTGGCAGGCGCTCGACACGCTCCGCCGCGAGTGGCTGCCCGAGGCGCTGATCGTCGGCCTGCCGCTCGATAACGAGGGCAAGGAACAACCGATGACCCGTACGGCCCGCCGTTTCGCCGAGCGCATCGGCGAGCGCTACGCCCTGCCCGTGACCTTCGCCGACGAGCGCATGAGTTCTCAGGAGGCCGCGCGCCGCTTCGCCGCCGGACGCGCCGCGGGCACGCGCAAGCGCTCCGATGTCCGCTCGATCGATGCCGAGGCCGCCGCGGTCATCCTCGAGTCTTATCTTCTGCAGTCATGATCCATCCCCCACCTTGAGGCCGTCATGTCCCAACGCCTGCGCCATCTGACCACCCTCGAGAACCTGCCGCGCGAAACGATCGAGCGCCTGCTCGACCGCGCGAACGCCATGCGCGACGCCAGCGCCCATGGCACGCGCAAGCTGGACCTGCTCGGCGGTCGTACCGTGCTCAACCTGTTCTTCGAGCCCTCGACGCGCACGCGTACGTCGTTCGAACTGGCCGCGCGTCGCCTCGGCGCCGATGTCGTCAATTTCGACATCGGGCTGTCCTCGACCAGCAAGGGCGAAGAACTGTTCGACACCCTGCACACGCTCGAAGCCATGCATCTCGACGCCATCGTCGTCCGCCACAAGGTCTCCGGAACGCCCGAGGAACTGGTCAGGCACGCGATGAGCGGCGTGTCCGTGGTGAATGCCGGCGACGGCAACCGCGCCCACCCGACGCAGGGCCTGCTAGATGCGCTGACCATCCGCAACCACCACCCGGACATGCGCAAGGTCAAGGTTGCCATCTGCGGCGACGTGCGCCACTCGCGTGTCGCCCGCTCCGACGTCCATGTGCTGACCGCACTCGGCGTGAAGGACGTCCGTATCGTGGGGCCGACCGCGCTGCTGCCCACCGAAGGCGAGTTGAACGGCGTCACGTACCACGAGGATTTCGACGAGGCGATCGCCGGTGTCGACGCCGTGATCATGCTGCGCCTGCAGAAAGAGCGCATGGCCTCGACGGACCTCCCGGACGAAGCGGCCTACTTCGAGCGCTACGGCCTTGACACCAGGCGCCTCGCCCGGGCGGCGAAGGGGTGCCTGGTGATGCACCCGGGCCCGATCAACCGTGGCATCGAGATCGCCTCCGACGTCGCCGATGGCGCCCAGTCGCGGATCCTCGAGCAGGTCGGCAACGGGGTGTTCGTGCGGATGGCGGTTCTTTGCGAAGTGCTCGGCCGCTAACCGGCACCGCGCCTTGCGTTCCGGCATAATGCCGGGACCTAGGGACCAAACAATGGGATACAGAATGCGACCGACCAAGCGACTTCTCGCGCTCGGCGTCGCCAGCTTGCTGCTGGCGGCCTGCGGCCACAAAGACAAGGATGCCCCTCTGGCTTTCGTGCCGGCGGATACGCCGTACGTGGTCGCAAGCCTCGACAAGCTCGACGACGACGCCTACGAGGCCATGCTGGCCCAGGCCAACAGCGAGCTGCCGGGCCAGGTGGGCCAGATGAAGGCCTTCGCCTCGGACCTCGAGAGCAAGGGCAACAAGGACGGCGCCAACCTCGTCAATGCGCTGGCCGCCGAGTTCGACGGCAAGACCGCCGAGGCCGCCCTGAAGAACATGGGCCTGGATGCGAAGAACGGCACGGCCTTCTACGGCCTCGGTCTCGCTCCGGTCGCGCGCATCACGCTGGCCGATACCGCCGCGTGGGACGCCTTCGTCGGTCGCCTGGAAACCGCCTATGGCAAGAAGCTCGAGACCGCCGATGCCGGTGGCCAGCCGTACCGCCACGTCGCCCTGTCCGACTCGGGCATCCAGCTGATCATCGCCACCGTCGGCAAGCAGGCCGTCGTTTCGCTGCTGCCGGCCGACGCGGCCCAGCCGCTGATCCGTCAGGCGCTCGGTGCCGATCGCCCGGAAAAGAGCATCCAGGAAGACGGCCGCCTTGCCGATCTGGCCAAGGACAAGGGTTACAAGGACTACGCCGTCGGCCAGGTCGACCTGACCCGTCTGCTGCCCCTGATCGCCACGGGCAAGGATCCGCTGTTCGCGACCTTCCTCAAGCACCAGTCGGCCAAGACCGGCGAGCCTGTGCCCACGCTGCCGCCGAGCTGCCAGAGCGAAGCGTCGCGCATCGCCGCGCGCGTGCCCTCCGTCAGCTTCGGCTACACCCGCCTCGACCTGCACCACCAGGAGCAGCGCGTGGACATCGCGCTGGCCGACGACATCACCAAGGCATTCTCCGGTCTCAAGGTCGAAGTCCCGGGCCTGGGTAGCGACGCGACCGGCGCGTTCGACATCAGCCTCGCGCTGCCCGTCGAACAGCTGCGCACGTTCTTCACCGCGCAGGCGGAAGCCGTAGCGGCCAAGCCGTTCGAATGCCCGGCCTTCGCCAGCATGAATGACAGCTTCGCCAAAATGGGTTCGACCATGCAGCAGGCGGCCATCCCGCCGATCGGCGACCTGCGCGGGCTTCGCGTGCTCATCGACTCGTTCAAGCCTGCCGCCAACGCGCAGCAGATGCCGCAGCTCACCGGCCGTGTCGTGATCGCGACGCGTAACCCGGCGGGCCTGCTGGCCATGGGTCAGGCGATGCTCGGCGGCGACTTCAAGCTGGCCGGCGACGGCAAGCCGGTCGCTCTGCCGCCGAACATCAGCGGCATGCTCGGTATGCCGGGCTGGGCCGCCATGAACGGCCAGGCCATCGCCATCGGCCTGGGTGCCGGCGAAGACGCCAAGCTCGACGACGTCCTCATGGGCAGCACGGGTGACGCGGGCCGCGTCTCCCGCCTGCATCTCAACGGCGACATGTACCGCTCGTGGGTCGACGTGATGGCCGATAAGGCTCAGGCCTTCGCCAGCAACATGACGGAAGCCGCCGGTGCCGATGGCGCTCCGGACGGCCAGGCCGACACCGCCGCGGCGGCTCAGCGCTCCAAGGCACAGTTCGATGCGATGAAGGCTCAGGCCGCCCGCGTCGTGCAGGTCTCGGGCGAGTCGCATGTCGACGAGAAGGGCCTGGTGATCTCGGGCGCGGTCGAATACAAGTAAGCCGCGTTACGGCGCCAAAGACGAAGGCGGCCCTCCGGGGCCGCCTTTTTTACGCGCTGAGCAGACACTGATCACCCTTTCGGCAAAGCTGAACGGAGCGGTTTTTCGGGCACGAATCGTTCACGGATGCGCTGTTTCCATAGGCCCCGCGACACGGCAGCCACAGTGCGCGGCGCCGTCGCCAGTCCCATCACAGATTCGTATAAAGGAGTTCCCCATGAACCATTCGAACCTCCGTAAGGCCCTGTTCGCCGCCGCTCTCGTTGCCGGTCTCGGCACGGTCCCGTTCGCTCAGGTCAATGCACAGGACTCCGCGGCGGCCACGAGCAAGGGCGACAACCAGACGGTCGCCGGCAAGGCGGACGACACGTGGATCACCACCAAGGTGAAGTCCGAATTCGCCGCCAACAAGAGCGTCAAGGCCACCGACATTTCGGTCTCGACCGCTGACGGCGTCGTCACCCTGACCGGCACGGTCGCCACGGCGAAGGAAAAGAGCCACGCCGAGATGATCGCCAAGAAGATCAAGGGCGTGAAGAGCGTCGACGCGAGCGGCCTGACCGTGTCGGCTGCCGCACAGTAAGACTTCGCTTCGGCGGAATCGAAAAGGGAGCCGAAAGGCTCCCTTTTTTTATGCGGTCCCGGGCGGCCCTTGCGCTCGCCTGATCCGATAGCCGCCAGCCAGTCCTGCTGGCGACGCGCCCGCCTACCGGCTCAGCATCCCGCCGAACGTCTGCTTGTCGTTCGTCGAGTCGATCTCGACACCTTCCAGCCCCTGCGACAGCGTATGCGCATCGCCGCCCTGGGCCAGCTTGATCCGTAGGCGCACTTCGTTCGAGCTGTCCGCGTGACGCAGCGCGTCTTCGTAAGAGATCTCACCAGCGTGGTACAGCTCGACCAGGCTCTGGTCGAACGTCCGCATGCCGAGCTGATTCGAGTCGCGCATCAGCTCCTTGAGCTTATGCACCTCACCCTGGCGGATGTAATCCTGCGCGAGCGGCGTGCCCAGAAGCACTTCCACCGCGACGCGGCGCGACTTGCCGTCCGGTGTCGGGATCAGCTGCTGCGCGACGATGCCCTTGAGGTTCAGCGAGAGATCCATGAACAACGCGCTGCGACGATCCTCCGGGAAGAAGTGGAGGATACGGTCCAGCGCCTGGTTGGCATTGTTCGCATGCAGCGTGCACAGGCACAGGTGGCCCGTTTCCGAGAAGTTGATCGCGTGCTCCATCGTCTCGCGCGTACGCACTTCGCCGATCATGATGACGTCGGGCGCCTGACGCAGCGTGTTTTTCAGCGCGTTTTCCCAGTTGTCGGTATCGATGCCGAGTTCGCGCTGGGTGATGATGCAGCCTTCGTGCTTGTGCACGTATTCGATCGGGTCCTCGATCGTGATGATGTGACCCGTGGAATTCTGGTTGCGGTAGCCGATCATCGACGCGAGCGACGTGGACTTACCGGTACCGGTACCACCGACGAAGATGATGATGCCGCGCTTGGTCATCGCCAGCTGCTTGATGATCGGCGGCAGACTCAGTTCTTCCGGCGTGGGGATCTTCGACTCGATCCGGCGCAGCACCATGCCGACGCAGTTGCGCTGGTAGAAGCACGACACACGGAAACGTCCGACACCCGAGGCGCTGATGGCGAACTGGCACTCGTGGGTCTTTTCGAACTCTTCGCGCTGGGCGGGAGTCATCACGTTCAGCACCATGTCGCGCGACTGCTGCGCGGACAGCGGGCTCTGCGTGATGGGAACGATGCGTCCCTGGACCTTCATGGAAGGTGCGACGCCGGCGGTGATGAACAGGTCGGATGCCTGCTTGTGCACCATCAGCTTCAGAAAAGAGGTGAAATCGAATTCGCTCATGGCGGTCTGGTCCCCGTGTGCCGGACCGGGCCGGCGCCCCTGTCGCGATCATATACCGGCGACGGGGGCGCTTGCAGCGGACTGTTTCACGCCTTAGCGGAACGATTCCTTGTTCTTTGCGTACATCATGCCTTCCTGGCGGGTGATCTGGCCGCGCTTGACCAGATCGAGCAGGTTCTGGTCGAGGGTCTGCATGCCGTACTGCTGACCGGTCTGGATCGCCGAGTACATCTGGGCGACCTTGTCCTCGCGGATCAGGTTACGGATGGCCGGGATGCCGACCATGATCTCATGGGCCGCCAGACGACCGCCACCCACCTTCTTCAGCAGGGACTGCGAAATGACCGCGCGCAACGACTCGGACAGCATCGAGCGGACCATCGGCTTTTCGCCTGCCGGGAACACGTCGATGATGCGGTCGATGGTCTTGGCGGCCGACGAGGTATGCAGCGTACCGAACACCAGATGGCCGGTTTCCGCGGCGGTCAACGCCAGGCGGATGGTCTCCAGATCGCGAAGCTCGCCGACCAGGATGTAGTCGGGATCCTCACGCAGTGCCGAACGCAGGGCCTCGTTGAAGCCATGGGTGTCGCGGTGCACTTCACGCTGGTTGACCAGGCACTTCTGCGAGGTATGCACGAATTCGATCGGATCCTCGACGGTAAGCAGGTGACCGTATTCGTTCTTGTTGATGTGATCGACCATCGCCGCCAGCGTCGTGGACTTGCCCGAACCGGTCGGCCCGGTGACCAGGATCAGGCCCTGCGGCTGTTCGATCAGCTCGCGGAAGATCTTCGGCGCGCCGAGGTCTTCCAGCGTGAGCACCTCGGAAGGAATGGTGCGGAACACCGCGCCGGCACCACGGTTGTGGTTGAAGGCGTTGACGCGGAAGCGCGCCAGCCCGGGGATCTCGAACGAGAAGTCGGTCTCGAGGAACTCTTCGAAGTCGCGTCGCTGCTTGTCCGACATGATGTCGTAGATCAGCGAATGGACCTGCTTGTGCTCCAGCGCGGGGATATTGATACGCCGCACGTCACCATCGACGCGGATCATGGGCGGCAGGCCCGCGGAGAGGTGCAGGTCGGAGGCCTTGTTCTTCACTGAGAAGGCAAGGAGTTCGGCGATATCCATGAGGGTCCCCTTTCGATGTGGGGCATAGGTAAACACGCCGGAGGGTCGGCGGCAAGGCGCGGCACCATATATGCTTCGGTGACTGTGAAAACCATCGCGAACGGAGCGGACCACCCCATGAATCGGATCGCCTTTATCGGCGGCGGCAACATGGCCACGGCCTTGATCGCCGGCATGCTTCGCCACGGCGCCCAGCCCGGCGGCATCGCGGTGGCCGAGCCCCGCGCCGAGGCACTGCAGGAGCTCTCCCGCGAATACGGCGTGGCCACCTACACCGACAACCTCGACGCCGCCGAAGGCGCGTCGATCCTCGTGCTGGCGGTCAAGCCGCAGATGATGGCCGAGGTCTGCCGTGGCCTCCGTCCGGCGGTACAGAAATACCGGCCGGTGATCATCTCCATCGCGGCGGGCATCCGCATCGCCCAGCTCGAGCGCTGGTTCGATGCCGCCCTGCCCGTGGTGCGCTGCATGCCCAATACGCCCGCCATGTTCGGCGCCGGCGCCACCGGGCTGTTCGCCAACGGGCGGGTGAGCGCACCGCAGCGGGCCGAGGCGCAGCACGTGCTGGACGCGGGCGGCCTGACCGTGTGGGTGCCTGACGAGGACCAGCTGGATATCGTCACCGCCCTCTCCGGCTCGGGCCCGGCGTATTTCTTCCTGATGGTCGAGGCACTGGAAAACGCGGCATTTTCTCAAGGGCTGTCCCGTGAGACGGCCCGGGCCCTCGCGGCGCAGACGGCGTTCGGCGCCGGGCGCATGCTGGTCGAATCCGGTGAGAGCGCCGCCACACTGCGGCAACGCGTCACCTCCCCCAACGGCACCACCCAGGCTGCGCTGGAGAGCTTTCGCGACGATCATTTCCCTGCCATCGTGGCGCGGGCGGTCGACGCGGCGCGCCGACGCGGCTTTCAACTATCCGAAGACATGGAATCGAACACGTGAACTACCTGACCAACGCCGGCGGCCTGCTCCTTGAAGTCGCTTTCGGCGCACTCGTCACGCTCTTCATCCTGCGCATCCTCGCCGAAGCGTACCGGGCCGACTTCCACAACCCGATCTGCCAGTTCCTCTACCGGTTCACCAACCCGGTGCTGCGACCGCTGCGCAAGGTGCTGCCGCCCGTGCGACGGGTGAACACCGGCGGCATCGTGATCGTGTACCTGCTCGAGTGCGTCAAGTGGCTGCTGATCGCCGCCATGGCGGGCATCGCGCCGAACGTCCTCGGCCTGGCGATCACCGGCCTGGGCGAGACGCTGGATATCTTCCTGCTGACCTGGGTGGTGCTGGTCTTCGCCTGGTCGATCATGAGCATGCTATCGACCGATCGCTACCACCCGGTGGCGCGTCTGGTCACGAGCCTGGCCGAGCCACTGGTGAGGCCGCTGCGTGGGCGCATGACAATCGGCGGGCTGGATTTCTCGCCGACCGTGGTGATTCTCGGCCTGATCCTGGCGCGGATGCTGATTGCCGCGCCGATTAAGGACTGGGGCGTGTCCATGATGATGGGGGCGGCAGGCTGAAGGCAGGAGCGCGCCCGGCGCGCTCCTACCTGCCCCCTACCCTCCGCGCATCCGTCACGTTGGACAGCGCGCTCAACCGACCGAGCAGCGTCGAGAGCTGCTCATAGTCCTTCACTCGCAGCGTAAAGCGCATGTCGACCTCGCCCGTCCGCACATGCACGCGGCTGGAGGACGCGACGATATGCGGTCCGGTGTTGCTGATCGTAGTGGCGACATCCTTCTGCAGACCCTTCCTGTCGTAACCGCGCAGCTCGATGTCGATCTCGTAACTCTGCACCTCCACGCGGCCCCAGCTCACGTCGATGACGCGTTCGGGGCTGCGGCGTGCGAGCCGTGCCAGGCTGGCGCAATCGGAGCGATGAACCGATACGCCACGTCCGCGGGTGATGAAGCCACGCACCGGGTCGCCCGGCAGCGGCTGGCAGCAGCGCGCAAGCGTCGTAAGCAGATTGCCCAGGCCCTCGATCGACAGCGCCCCGCGGTCGTGCTGGGCGGCGCGCGACGCGACGGGGTTGCCCGACTGCGTGATCTCCGGTTCCACCGGCTCCTGCAGTGAACGCGCCACCTGCCCCAGCGTGACCTCACCGAGTGCGATGGTGACGTAGAGCTCGTCGACCGACTTCAGGCGGAAGTGCGTGGCCAGCTTGGCCAGATCGACGTCGTCGAGCGCCAGCCGGCGCAGCTCCTTCTCGAGCGTGATCTTGCCCGTCACGATGTTGGCGTCGTGCGCCTCGCGCCGGAACCAGCCGCGCACCTTTTCCTTCGCGCGCGACGTATGCAGGTAACCGTGATGGGCCGAGAGCCAGTCACGGCTCGGCTCCGACACTTTGGTGGTGAGGATCTCGATGCGGTCGCCGCTACGCGGCTGCGTGGTCAGCGGCACGATGCGGCCGTTGAGCTTCGCGCCACGGCAACGATGGCCGACCTCGGTATGGATGTGGTACGCGAAATCGAGCACGGTCGCACCGCGCGGCATGTCGATGACCTCGCCCTTGGGCGAAAGCACATACACGCGGTCTTCCATCAGCTCGGTTTCGAAGCCCGCGGCGAGTTCGGCCTCGTCTTCACCGCGCGGTTCGAGCAGCTTGCGCATCCAGGCGATCTTCGCCTCGAATTCCGCATCGGCACCGCCGCCTTCCTTGTACCGCCAGTGGGCGGCCACGCCGAGCTCATTCGCCCGGTGCATCTCGTGCGTCCGGATCTGCACTTCGAGTGTCTTGCCCTGCGGGCCCAGCACGGCGGTGTGCAGCGACCGGTAACCGTTGCCCTTGGGTCGCGCGACGTAGTCGTCGAACTCGCCCGGCAGATGCGGCCACAGACTGTGCACGAGACCCAGCGCCGCGTAACAGTCGGCCACGCTGTCGACGAGGATGCGCACCGCGCGGATGTCGTAGAGGTCGGAGAACTCCAGCCCCTTCTTCTTCATCTTTTTCCAGATGGAGAAAATGTGCTTCGGACGACCGGCGAGATCGGCATGCACGCCGGCACCGTCGAGCGTCTCACGCAGCGTTGTCAGACTCGCGGCGATAAACGTCTCGCGATCGGTGCGGCGCTCGTCGAGCAGACGCGCGATACGGCGGTAGGTGTCCGGCTCCAGGTAACGGAAGGCGAGATCCTCCAGCTCCCATTTCAGCTGCCAGATACCGAGGCGATTGGCCAGCGGCGCATGGATGTCGGACGTGAGCTGGGCCAGTTCACGACGTTCGTGATCCGGCAAGGCCATGGCGGTGCGCATCGCGGCGAGCTGGCGTGCGAGCAGGACGAACACGACGCGGAGATCGCGGATGATCGCCAGCAACAGGCGGCGCAGGCCTTCCGCGCCGCTGGCCGGACCGCGCTGCGCATGCAGTGCCCAGACCTTTTCCGCTTCGCCCTGCCCTTCGACCAGGCGGCGCAGTGTGGGCGCCCATGTCTTCGCCGCCTCGTCGGCCGCGCCGGGCAGCCCGTTGACCAGCGAAAACCACAGTGCCGATGCGCAGGTTTCGTCATCGCAGCCGAGCAGGCGCAACAGCTCGATGACGGTCTCGCCTTCGGCCCGCGCCGCCACGGGCAGCACGGCACAGGCCTCGCGGGCACGCTCGGTCAGCGGCATCGCGTTGCCTTTCGCCTCCGGGGAGCGCATCTCGCTCATGGCTTCATCCTCGCGGGTTTTCATCGTGACGCCGCCTGCGCGGTTTCCAGTGCCTTCGCCAGCCGTTTGGCTGAAACCGGCTCGGCCGTTTTCAGCTCCTGGGCAAACAGGGACACGCGCCATTCTTCGAGCAACCAGCGTAGCTCGCTCCAGTCCGTCGCATCCAGCGCGGTGCCGCCGCCCTGCAGCAGCGCGCGCCAGTACGGCAGCACCTGCAGCATACGCGACTGGTCACGCGCCGGATCCTGGCGGAGACGCTCGCCACGCAGACGCATGGCTTTCAGGTACCTAGGGATATGCGCGAGCCGGGTGGTCGGCAGTTCCCGCAGAAACCCTGGCTGCAACAAGGCCGCGAGTTGCTCGCGCAGGTCGTCGTAGCTGGCCCTGGCGAAGCCCATCAGTGGCGGCTTCATCCACGGCTTGAGTTCGGCCTGTGCCTCGATAATCGGCTCGGCGAGCTTCTGCCGCGCCATCGCGGCGCCAAACAGTTTCTGGGCGAATTCCGTGCGCAAGGCTTCGAAGGCACCCTGGGTGCGCATGTCGAGCCGGCGACCTTCGAGCAGGTCGCTGAAGCCACCCTCCACGAGGTCCTCGCGCAGACCGTCGACACTGCCCATCGGCGCGTATTTGAGCGACAGCGGATTGGCGATCGGCAACTGCCGTTTCGCGCGCTTGAATTCAGGGCCAAGCGCTTCACGCAGCAGCCGCTCCACACCGCCCGCATGTGCTTCGGCGGCCTCGTCGGCGCGCTCGAACACACGCAACGCCACCGCCTCGCCGAGGTCGACCAGCGCGGGGTAGGCCTTCAGGCCGGCTTCGGACGTCACTTCCGCCGGGATCGATTCGAAGTCCCACGTGACGATGTCCTCGCGCGTGAGTTCGATGTCGGTTTTGCGCGAGAACGCTTCGCGCGCCTTGCCTTCCCACTGGGCACGAATCGCCGCGAGGTCACGGCCTTCGGCCACGGTGCGACCGTTTTCGTCGTGCACGCGGTAGCGCATGAGCAGGTGCGGCGGAAGCTCCGCATCGGCGAACGCCGCGGCGTCCACGTCGACACCCGTGGTTTTCTTCAGAAAACGGGCCAGCGCCGGCGGCAGGGATTCGTCACGCGGCGACTCGGCTTCGGCGAACGCGCGTGCGAAATCCGGCGCGGGCACGAAGTTGCGCCGCAGCGCCTTCGGCAATGCACGGATCAGCTCGGCCACCTTGTCGGCGAGCAGGCCAGCGACCAGCCACTCGCCCCGCGCCGTCGGCAACGCATTGAGGAAAGCCAGCGGCACATTCACGGTGACGCCATCGGCGTGATCGCCGGGGACGAAGCGGTATTCGAGCCGGTAGCGGTGCTGACCGATATCGAGGGAGGCGGGGAACGCCTTCGGATCGAGCCCGCTGCCCGTGTCCATCACATCGGCGAGCGTCCAGCGCAAGGCGGCCTGTTCACCCGGCGATGCCTTCCGGTACCACGCGTCGAGCGCGCGTACGTCGGCGATCTCCTCAGGCAGCTTACCGTCGAAGAAGGCGACGAGGTCGTCGTCGGAACGCAGCAGCCCGGCGCGGCGCTGCTTGGCTTCGATGTCATGCGCCTGCTCGAGCACGCGCGCATTGGCACGGACGAAGTCGGCGCGACTGTCGATATCCGCACGCACCAGCGCCTCGCGCAGAAAGATCTCGTGCGCCAGCCTGGGATCCTGCCGGTGGAAGGTCACCGGACGACGCTCGACCAGCACCAGGCCGAACAGCGTGACCTGTTCGTACGCCACGACGGTACCGCGCTTGCGCGACCAGTGGGCGTCGCGCGCCGTGGCGCGGACGAGGTGACTGGCCTGTGTTTCGATCCACGCCGGATCGACCCGCGCATTCATCATCGCCCAGATCCGCCCCCCGATATCCAGGATCTGCGCGGCGAAGATCCATGCCGGCGGCGACTTGGCCAGCGCGGAACCGGGGAAGACCTGGAAGCGGCGCTCGCGCGTCCCGCGGAAGATGCCCTTCTCGTCCTTGTGGCCGACCTGGGTCGGCAGGCCCGCGAGGAGGCTGCGGTGCACGGCTTCGAAGAGCGCGTCCGCGTTGCCCTCACCCTGGTGGGAGCCAACCCTGTTGGCGATCTCCCCGCTTTGGTGGGAGCCATCCCTGTTGGCGCCCGCACGGTTGCGGCGGCGCTTATCGCCAGCAAGGCTGGCTCCTGCCACAGCCGGCTTGCCCTGGCCTGCCTTGTCCTCGGACTTATCCCGGTCCGACCAGCCGAGGTCGCGCGTCACCAGCACGAGCTGCCGGTGCAGCTCGCGCCATTCGCGCATGCGCATGAAGCTCAGGAAGTGACGTGAGCACCAGTCGCGCAGCTTCGACGAGGTGAGTTCCTCGGCGGCGGACAGATAGCCGCGCCACAGATTCAGCACGCCGACGAAGTCGGATTTCGGATCGGCAAACTGTGCATGAGCCGCATCGGCCTGGCCGCGCGCTTCCGGCGGACGCTCGCGTGGGTCCTGGATGCTGAGGAACGCGACGATCGTGGTCAGTTCGGCCAGCGAACCAAGCCGACGCGCTTCCACCAGCATGCGCGCCAGCTGCACATCGATCGGCAGACGCGCGACGGTACGCCCGGTCGCCGTGAGGCGGCGGTCGTCGTCGATCGCACCGATCTCGGCGAGGCGGCGGTAGCCATCGGCCACGATGCGGGGATCCGGCGCTTCGAGGAACGGAAAGTCCTCCACCTCGCCCAGATCCAGCGCCAGCATGCGCAGGATCACGTTGGCAAGCGAGGATCGGAGCAGTTCCGGGTCCGTGAACTCCGGACGGAGATTGAAGTCGGCTTCTTCGTAAAGCCGATAGCAGATGCCCGGTCCCACGCGTCCGCAGCGGCCCTTGCGCTGGTTGGCGGCGGCCTGCGAAATGGGCTCGATATGCAGCCGCTCCAGCTGTCCCCGCTGGCTGTAGCGTTTGACGCGCGCGGTACCGGGATCCACGACATACCTGATGCGCGGCACGGTCAACGAGGTTTCGGCCACGTTGGTCGCCAGCACGATGCGCCGCTTCGGCCCGGGGCGGAACACACGATCCTGCTCGCTGGCGGAGAGTCGCGCGTAGAGCGCCACCACCTCGGTCTCACGGTACTGCTTGCGCGACAACAACAGATGGGTGTCGCGAATTTCGCGCTCGCCGGGCAGGAATACCAGCACGTCACCACGCGGATCCTCACGCGTGATGTCGTCCATCGCGTCCGCGATCTGCTGCGCGACATTGCCTTCGCCGCGCTCACCGGGCGGCCGGTAGCGAACCTCGACCGGGTAGGTACGCCCCTCGACCTCGACCACCGGCGCATTGCCGAAATGCGTGGCGAAGCGCTCGGTGTCGATCGTCGCCGAGGTCACGATGATCTTCAGGTCCGGCCGGCGCTCGGCCAGCCGCCGGAGGTAGCCCAACAGAAAGTCGATGTTGAGGCTGCGCTCGTGCGCCTCGTCGATGATGATCGTGTCGTAGGCGGACAGCCAGGGATCCGACTGGGTCTCGGCCAGGAGGATGCCGTCGGTCATGAACTTGACCAGCGCCTGATCGGACACCTTCTCGGTGAAGCGCACCTGGAAGCCGACCTTGTCGCCTAGCGGCGTGCCCAGCTCCTCGGCCACGCGCGTGGCGACCGAACGTGCGGCAAGACGCCGCGGCTGCGTGCAACCGATCAGCCCCGCCTCGCCGCGCCCGGCCGCAAGGCACAGCTTCGGCAACTGCGTGGTCTTGCCCGAGCCGGTCTCACCGGCCAGCACGACGACCTGGTTTTCGCGAATCAGCTTGATGATGTCTTCCGCGCGCGCCGCGATGGGCAGCGAGGCATCCACCGTGATCGCCGGCTTGGACGCGGCTCGTGCCGCGCGCCGCGCGCGCGACACCTCGATATCGGCGGCGAGGGCGTCCACGCGGGATGGATCCGGCTTGCGCTGGAGACCGCGCCAGCGCCCGAGCAGGCGACCGAAATCGCGGCTGGCCACGTGATTGAGCGCATCGCGCATCGCGCGCAGGCGCGGGTCGGGCGACGGGGAACGGGCGGGAGGTGTGGTTGTACTCATGGGGACGCTAATAATAGCGTGCGCCTATGGACGGCATCGGAACGTTTCATTTCACCTCGTCCGGTCCGAACGTTAAGATTTCAATCCAAAGCAAGATCATTCCAAGGAGAGTCGTAAGATGGCCATCGATATCGGTATTGCCAAGAAAGACCGTGAAGCGGTCGCGAAGCACCTGTCCAAGCTGCTGGCGGACACGTATTCGCTGTATCTGAAGACCCACAACTTCCATTGGAACGTGACCGGGCCGCAGTTCAACAGCCTCCACGCCATGTTCGAGGTGCAGTACAACGCCCTGTGGCTGGCCGCCGACGAGGTCGCCGAGCGGATCCGCATCCTCGACGTGTTCGCCCCGGGCTCCTACAGCCAGTTCGGCAAGCTCACCTCGATCAAGGAAGAATCGGGCGTGCCCGAGTGGAAGGACATGGTGGCCCAGCTGGTCGAAGGTCACGAGATCGCCGCCGCCACCTCGCGTGACACGATCAAGGGTGCCGAGGCCGCAGGTGACGAAGGCACCGCCGACATGGTCACCGGGCGCCTCAAGGAACACGAGAAGACCGCCTGGATGCTGCGCTCCCTCCTGAAGTAAGCGGCAGCCCATGTAGGAGCGCGCCTTGCGCGCGATGGATTTCCCGCATCCCCGCCCTGTTGGCTTTTCGCGCGCGGGGTGCGCTCCTACCCGCTTGCGGCCCCCGGTTTCGGCTTTTTCTCTGAGGCCAGCCTGACCGGCTTTGCTGCAATGCGTTGAGCCGGTCCCTCGCGTTGGTTAAGCTCCCCCGGTTACCTTCTGACTCCATTTGGGGGCCGACCGGTCCGGGGATTGTTTTGAGCTCAGCCACCAAGACCGAACGAAGCCATCCGATTCTCGCCGCGCTGATCCTCGCGATCCTCGTCGCGGGCCTTAACTTCGGCCTCTGGCTGGTAGCCAATCTGCCCAACGGGCCGACCGACTGGCACGGCCCGATCCCGGGCTTCGCGTTCACCGCCTACCAGCGCTACCAGAACCCGATGAAGGGCGACTTCGCCACGGATCCGGAGATCGACAGCGATCTCAGGCTGGTCCGGAAGTATTCGCCCCGCATCCGCACCTACTCGATGCTGGAGAACCCGCAGACGGTTCGCCTGGCCGCGAAGGAAGGTCTGGACGTGATGGCGGGTGCCAACATCGACACGCGCCTCGAAAACAACGAGCGCGAGATCGAAGCGCTGATCGCCCAGGCCAACCGCTATCCCAAGACGATCACCCGGGTCATCGTGGGCAACGAATCGCTGTTCCGCGGCGACATGAAGCCCGAGCAGATCATGGCGTACCTCGACCGGGTCCGTGCCGCGGTGCACCAACCGGTTTCCGTGGCCGAGCCGTTCCACGTCTGGATCCAGAACCCGGAGCTGGCCAACCACGTCGACTTCATCACGGTCCACCTTTTCCCCTACTGGAACGGCATCGAGACCCGTGCCGGCGTCGCCGACTCCATCGGCACCCGCAACGAGGACGGCAGCAACAACACCGACGGCAGCTACCAGGCCCTGCAGAAGACCTTCCCCGGCAAGCACATCGTCATCGGCGAGATCGGCTGGCCGTCCAACGGCGATCGCAACAAGTACGCGTACCCCAGCGTCTCCAACGAGGCGATCTTCCTCCGGGAATTCTTCAACGTGGCCAAGCGCAAGGGCATCGACGACTACTACGTCCTCGAAGCCATCGATCAGCCGTGGAAGGAAAACCTGGGCGAAGGCCGCACCGGCGCCTACTGGGGCATGTTCAACGCCGACCGCCAGCTGAAGTTCCCCTTCACCGGCCCGGTCACCGAGGACGTGGGCTGGCCCTGGAAGGCGCTCGCCGCGTCGGTCATCGCGTTCTTCCCGATGCTGTGGTTCGGCCTGCGCTTCAGCCGCTTCAAGCTGATGGGGCGCCTGTTCTTCATGGCGCTGATCCAGCTGGCCTGCGGCCTGATCGTCTGGTCGGCGACCCTGCCCTTCAATTTCTACCTCAGCCCGTTCGACTGGGCGATGCTGATCCTGCTGTTCCCCGCGCAGATCGCCATCCTCGGCATCCTGCTGATCAACGGCTTCGAGTTCACCGAGGTCCTCTGGGCCCGCAGCTGGATCCGTCATGCGGGCATGCTGCCCAAGGACCCGGTCGAGCGTCAGCCCTTCGTTTCCATCCACCTGGCCTGCCACAACGAGCCGCCGGAGATGGTCCAGATGACCCTGGACTCGCTGGCCGCGCTGGACTACGAGAACTACGAAGTCCTGGTGCTGGACAACAACACCAAGGACCCGGCGGTGTGGGAGCCGGTCAAGGCGTACTGCGAGCAGCTGGGCCCGAAGTTCCGCTTCTTCCACCTC
Organism: Luteibacter sp. 1214; assembly: GCF_031455395.1. NCBI lineage: Bacteria > Pseudomonadati > Pseudomonadota > Gammaproteobacteria > Lysobacterales > Rhodanobacteraceae > Luteibacter > Luteibacter sp. 1214. The sequence goes on along the minus strand of NZ_JAVDSQ010000004.1, from coordinate 320,014 downwards.
GAACCGTGGCCCGGCTACAAGGCCGGCGCGCTGAACTTCGGCCTGACCGCGACCGACGAGCGCGCCGATGTGGTGGCCGTCATCGATGCCGATTACGTGGTGCGTGAAGACTGGCTCGCCTCCCTCACGGGTTACTTCCACGACTCGAAGGTCGCCGTGGTGCAGTGCCCGCAGGCCCACCGCGACTTCGAGAAGAACCGTTTCCGCCGCATGACCGCCTGGGAATTCGACGGCTTCTTCCGCATCGGCATGCACCACCGCAACGAGCGCAACGCGATCATCCAGCACGGCACCATGACCATGGTCCGTCGCTCGGCGCTGGAAGGCACCGGCGGCTGGTCCGAATGGACCATCTGCGAAGACGCCGAACTCGGCCTGCGCCTGATGCATTCGGGTTACGAGCTGGTCTACGTCGACGAGCTGATGGGCAAGGGCCTCACCCCGGCGGACTTCAAGGCGTACAAGAGCCAGCGCTACCGCTGGGCGTTCGGCGCCATGCAGATCCTCAAGGGCCGCTGGAACTGGATGACTCGCAAGGGTCCGCTCTCCGCCGGTCAGCGTTTCCACTTCCTCACCGGCTGGTTCAGCTGGTTCGCCGACGCGCTGCATTTCATCTTCACGATGATGGGTCTGCTCTGGACCGCGGGCATGATCTACGCGCCGGAGTACTTCAACCTGCCGATGCAGCTGTTCATGATCCCCGTGATCGGCTTCTTCTTCGCCAAGGCCATCTTCGGTGTGGTGCTGTACCGGGCACGTGTCCCGTGCGGCTGGTACGACACCATCATGGCATCGGTGGCCAGCATGGGCCTGTCGCACGCCATCGCGCGCGGCATCCTGCATGGCCTGACGCGTGAGAAGACCGCATTCGTGGTGACGGCCAAGAGCCGGCGCATGGGTGGCAGCAGCTTCGCCGCCTTCGCACCGGTGCGCGAAGAAGGCCTCATGGCCATCGCCCTGCTCTGCGCCGTGATCGGCATGGCCATGCATTACGGCACGGCCTATACGGAAAGCGAGCTGTGGATGTTCATCCTGGCCGCGCAGTCGATTCCGTACGTGTCCGCTCTGGTCGGCGCGTGGATCGCGCATACCTCGGGTGACGAGGCCGGTTGATTCAGCCTCGTTCACGTTTGTGTATCGACCTTACACGCCCGTCGCGGTAAGTTACGCCAAGACCTGACGTCAGGGGACGCTGGATGCGACCCCGCCTGGCTGCCGTCCTCGCGACGGCGTTTGTGAATCACGATCGGAACAGGACGCTCATGCGCCTTACCAGACGCCATGGACTGCTGCTTCTGCCGTGGTTCCTCCTGCCCACGCTCGCGCATGCCGGCATCGTTCTCCGTGTCGACGGTGTCGACGAGAACCTGAAGAACGCCGTGGTCGCCGGCGTCGACCTCTCCCAGTACGCCAAACGCGACGTCACCGCCGCGCAGGTTCGCCGCCTTTACGAGAAGGCGCCCGACCAGGTGCAGACCGCGCTTCGCCCCTACGGCTACTACGAAGCGACGGCGACGGGCGACCTCAACCAGGTCGGCAACGACTGGCAGGTGACGCTGCATGTGGTCCCCGGTACGCCGGTGAAGATCACGAAGGTGAATGTCACGGTCGATGACGACGCGAAGAAGGTGCCGACGATCCGTCGCGCCGTCCGCGGTGTCGAAAACCTCAAAGACCAGCCCATGAACGACGGCGCCTACGACGGCGCGCGCGACGCGGTCAGCGGCGCGCTGACCGCCACGGGTTACCTGGACGCCAGGCTCGTCACGCACAGCGTGGAAGTGAACCGGGCCGAGCACAGCGCCACGGTTAACCTGAAGTGGGAAGCCGGCCAGCGGTATCGGTACGGCCACGTCGTCTTCAAGAACTCGCAGTTCCGCGACGGTTTCCTCGATCGCTACGTGCCGTTCAAGAGCGGCGACTACTTCTCGCAGAGCCAGCTGCTGGAACTGCAGCAGGCGTTGAACGGCGCCGACTATTTCGCCGTCGTCAACGTCATCCCCGATACGGACAACGCGAAGGAAGGCACGATCGATATCGACGTCGAACTGGCGCCGGCCAAGCGGACCATCTACACGGGCGGTCCGTTCTTCGGCACGGATACCGGCCCCGGCCTGCGCGGCGGTATCGAGAAGCGCTGGATCAACGATCGCGGTCACAAGTGGAGGAATGAGCTGGTCGTCGCCACACGCCTGAAGACGATCTCCACGCTGTACCAGATCCCCATGCCCGGCCCCAACCAGCGCAGCTTCAACTTCGGCGCGAATTACCGCGACGCCAACACCGTGACGTCGCAGTCGCGCACGTTGCAGCTGGTCGCCAACGAGACGCGCCTGTGGCATGGCTGGACGCGCACGCTCGGCGTCAGCGCCTTGTCCGGCACCTTCACCGTCGGCAAGCGCGGCGATGAAGCCGACAGCGCCGCCGGCCTCGAACACGGTCGCAGCACCCTGCTCTACCCCGAGGTGACGCTGAGCAGGAAGAAGGGCGACAACCCGACCTTCGTGCGCAGCGGCTGGTCGATCACCGTCACCGGACGCAGTACCGTGGGCGGTCTGCTCTCCGACGCCAGCTTCTCGCAGGTGATCGGCGACGTGAAATGGATTCAGTCGTTCTGGGGCCGCAACCGTCTGATCCTGCGCGGCACCGCCGGCAAGATCTGGACCGACAACTTCAGCGACCTGCCGCCGCAGCTGCGCTTCTTCGCCGGTGGCGATCGCTCCGTGCGCGGTTACGACTTCGAGAGCATCGGTCCGCGTAACAGCTACGGTCGCGTGATCGGTGGCGAAGGTCTGCTGGTCGGCAGCACCGAGGTCGAGCACTACTTCACCCGCAACTGGGGCATGGCCGCCTTCGTCGATGCCGGCAATGCGTTCACGGGCACCGATTACAGCCCGCGCATCGGTGCCGGCCTGGGCGTTCGCTGGCTGTCACCGGTCGGCATGATCCGCGCGGATGTCGGCGTGCCGGTCGGCGACAAGAACGAACACGGCATTCACCTTCACGTTGTCATCGGGCCCGACCTGTGAGCAGCACCGGCATGAAATGGTTTCTCCGTATCGGTATCGCGCTCGGTGCGCTGCTGCTCGTCGTCGTGCTGGCCGTGTGGTGGCTGGTCGGCACGGCATCCGGCCTGCGCTTTGCGCTGGCCCGTGCACAGGGTTTCACCGACAACGCCCTGACCGTCGACAAAGCCGAAGGTCGTCTCGCCGGCCCGCTCGATCTCGCTGGCGTCCGCTACCGCGACGAAAAGGGCATGGACGTGCGCGTCGCGTCGGCGCACCTCGACTTCTCGTTTGGCGCACTGCTGCGCAAGACGGCGCACGTGTACACGCTGACCGCCGACGGGATAGACGTGGCGCTCGGGCCCAGCGAGCCCGACACGCAGCCGTCCGAACCGTTCTCGCTCGAGCCGCCGCTCGACATCGTGCTGGACAAGGTCAAGGTCGGCCACGTCCGCGTGACCCGGCAGGGCCAGCCGTTGTTCGAGTCCAACTCGCTTGATCTCGCCGGCTCGTGGACCGCGAAAGGCATTGCCCTGAAGACGCTCGCGCTGCGTGCGCCCGATGGTCAGGCCGACCTCGGTGGCACGCTGGCGGTGGGCAAGAACTATCAGGGTGATGGCAAGGCCAGCTTCCGCTGGAAAGTCGGCGATATCGATTACGCGGGCAATGTCGAAGCGCATAGCGACGGCGACAAGGCCCACACCATCGTCAAGCTCACGCTCCCGCTCGTCGCGCAGGTCGATGCGAATCTGACGCAGAGCGGCGACTTCCCGTGGACGGCGTCCATCGACGCACCCCGCTTCGATCCCAAGCCGCTGATCGGGGACAGCAGCCTGACCTCGCTCGGCCTGGCCGTGAAAGGCAGCGGCGACCGCTACGGCGCCGACCTCACCGGCGATCTCGACCTCAACGATTACCGGGTGCACCTCGCCCCGCTGAAGGCCACGTTCGACCACGAGTACAAGCGCCTGACGCTGGACGAGCTCACGGTCGGCTCGCCGCAGGTCAAGGGGTCGCTCACGGCAAAGGGCACCGTGGAGATTGCCGCCACGCCGTTGTCGGCGGATCTCGCGCTCAACTGGAAGGACGTACTGGTCCCGGCCAGCGTCGCCGGCCAGGATCTCGCCAGCACCGGCCAGCTCGGCTTCAAGGGCAGCGCCGAGGCGTACCACGCCGCGGGCGATATCGACATCGGCCCGCCCGGTCACGTCGGCAAGTTCACGCTCGATGTCGACGGCAAGCCCGACCTCATCACGATGCACACCGTGCAGCTCAAGCAGGCCAACGGCAGCGTCGGCGCCAGCGGCACGCTGACGCTGCAGCCCGCGCTCGCGTGGAAACTCGACGTCAAGGGCGACCGCTTCGATCCTGGCCAGTTGCTTGCCGAATGGCCGGGTGCGCTGAATATCGACATGTCGACCGAAGGTCGTCTGGTCGACAACCAGCCGCTGGGCACGCTCACGCTGCGCAAGCTCGACGGCACACTGCGCCAGCGTCCGCTGCGCGGCAACGGCGAGCTCACACTGAAACCCAGCGAAGTCGTCAACGGCACGCTCGACGTTGCCTCCGGCGGCAGCACGATCCGTCTGGATGCCAGGGGCGACACCTCGAACGACGCGACGCTGAAGCTCGCCATCGCCTCGCTCGGGGACTGGCTGCCTGACGCGGGTGGTCGCGTGCAGGGTGACATTTCGGCGAAGGGCAATGTGCCGAAGCTTGCGGTGAAAGCGAACGTACGCGGCAGCGCCATCGTCTACGCGGGGGGGCAGAAGATCGACGCGCTGACCGTCGATGCCGATGTGCCCGACGTGAGCGCGCCGGGCGGCAAGCTCGCCGTTGTCGGTACCGGCGTCAATGCGGGTGGGTTGCTGTTCGAGCGCCTTGCCGTGAACGCCAACGGCACGCAAGAGAAGCACCAGCTCAGCATCGACGCGAAGGGCCGTCCGCTCACCGCCGACCTGCAGCTGTCCGGAGGCCTGCGCGACGGCGCCTGGAACGGCACGCTGTCCACGCTCAATATCGACTACCAGAACCTGCCGCGCTGGCGCCTGCAGAACGCGAGCCAGCTCGCGTACAAGGACGGCGCGATGAGCATGAGCGACCTGTGCCTCACGGCCGGCGATCCCTTGCTTTGCGTGGCCGCCAGACAGGACAAGGGTGGCAACCTCGACGCCAGCTATCGCCTGCGTCAGGTGCCGCTGGCCTTGCTGATGACCGCCGCCGAGGCGTCGGACAGCCCGATGCGTGCCGACGGCATCATCGAAGGTGACGGCAGCATTCGTCGCACCGCCGCCGGCGCCCTGTCAGGTCAGGCGAATGTTCACTCCGCACACGGCACGGTCGCTTATGCCGACCACGCCGACCAGCCTCTGCTGGTATACGACAACCTGACGGCCAATGCGCAGCTTGCGCCCGATAATCAGCGTTTGACGCTCAGCGCCAACCTCAATGACGGCGGTACGCTGGCCGGCAACGTATCGCTCACCGGCGCGCAGCAGGCGCTCGGCGGCAACGTTGCGCTGCATCTGAAGAACCTTGGCCTCATCGAGCTGTTCACGACGGAACTCGCCGAAGTGAAGGGCGGCCTCGATGCGAACTTCAACCTCGGCGGCACCGTTGCCAATCCTGCCGTCACCGGCCAGGCCGTGGTCGATAGCTTCGCGGCGGAAGTACCGAGCGCCGGCCTCAAGCTGAAGGACGGCCGCTTCAGCGTAAACACCACCGACGCGAAGAACTTCGCTGTCGACGGTACGGTGCGCTCCGGCGACGGTACGCTCGGCATCAAGGGCACCGCGCTGATCGGTACCGGCGCGACGATGCGCATCGGCGTGGAAGGCTCCAAATTCACCGCCGTCGACATCCCCGCGGCGAAGGCGATCATTTCGCCCAACCTGACGATCGTGCAGGATGCGAAGGGCATGAACGTCACCGGCAAGGTCGGCATCGATCTGGCGGACGTCAACGTCGAGCGACTGCCCGGCTCCGGCGCGACCAAGGCGTCGCCCGACGTCGTGGTCGTCGATGACAAGCAGCAGGAGGCCGCCGCTGAAGCGACGCCGATCAGCGCGGATATCCGCGTCGATCTCGGGCAGAAGGTTCACCTGGTCGGTTTCGGCATCGATGGTCGTATCACCGGTCAGCTCGATGTACGTGAGCGCCCGGGTCGTGCGACGACGGGTCAGGGCCAGATCGGCGTCGACGGTACCTATAAGGCCTACGGTCAGGACCTGAAGATCGAACAGGGTCAGCTGTTGTTCGCCAGCACGCCCATCGACAATCCCGGCCTCAATATCCGCGCGGCGCGTACGCTCAACCCGAATGCCACGATCGACGACGGGCAGAAGGTCGGCCTGTACGTCTCCGGCACCGCGCAGCGCCCCATCCTCACCGTGTTCTCGAACCCCGTGATGGAACAGTCCGACGCCCTCTCCTACCTCGTCACCGGCAAGCCGCTGTCGCAGGTGAAGGGTGGCGAAGGGAACATGGTGGGTGCCGCCGCGCAGGCGCTGGGCTCGGCCGCTGGCGACCTGCTGGCGAAGAGTGTCGGCTCGAAGATCGGTGTCGACGACATCGGCGTATCGAACAACGATGCGCTAGGTGGCACCTCGGCATTCACCGTGGGCAAGTACCTCTCACCCCGGCTCTACCTCAGCTACGGCGTGGGCCTGTTCGACCCGGGTCAGGTCATCACCCTGCGCTACCTCTTCAGCCACAAGTGGAACTTCGAAGCGCAGAACGCGACAGACTTCAGCCGCGCCAGCCTCAACTACCGCCTCGAACGCTGACCGATGGTGCCGCGTCCCCCAGGCCGCGGCACACAAAGGTAGGAGCCAGCCTGCTGGCGAACCCTCAACGCCGCTAAAGCCGACGAGGCGATGCCTCACACGTGGTTCCCACCCCCATCACGATCCACATGATTCCCTCGTCCCGATAGATACAGATATCGGAGACGAGTCATGACATCCCGCAAAGCCGAAGAGATCCAGCACGAAGGCGCTTCCGGTGGCTGGGGCTCCGTCTCCGGTATGGCCAAGGTGCTCCTGCGAGAAAAGCCAACGCCGGCCTCCCTCGACACCCTGCTTCACCAGAACAAACCCCACGGCTTCATGTGTACATCGTGCGCCTGGGGCAAGCCAAAACATCCGCACAAATTCGAATTCTGCGAGAACGGCGCCAAGTCGACCCTGTGGGAGCTGACATCGGATCGCTGCACGCCCGACTTCTTCGCCGCCCATACGGTTACGGAGTTGCTCGGCTGGCAGGACTACGACCTCGAGATGCAGGGTCGCCTGACCGAGCCCATGCGCTACGACGCCGCGACGGATAAATACCTCGCCTGCACCTGGGACGAAGCTTTCGCAGGCATCGGAGCGACACTCAGGACGCTGGACCCGAAGTCCGTTATTTTCTACGCCTCCGGCAAGTCCGCACTCGAACAGTCCTACCTCTACGGACTTACCGCGCGCTTCTACGGCAACAACAACCTGCCCGACAGCTCGAACATGTGTCACGAAACGACCTCGGTCGGCCTGAAGCAGGTCATCGGGTCGCCGGTCGGGACCTGCGTACTCGAAGACTTCGAGACGTGCGACGTGATCCTCTACTTCGGCCAGAACCCGGGTACCAACAGCCCGCGCTTTCTCCACCCGTTGCAGGAAGCCGTTAAGCGGGGCTGCAAGATCCTCACGTTCAATCCCGTACGCGAACAAGGCTTGGTTCGCTTCATCAATCCGCAGAACCCGATGCAGATGCTGAGCGGCCACGCCACCGAGCTGTCGCACATGTATCTGCAGGTGCGCCCGGGCGGCGACATCGCGGCAATGATGGGTATGTGCAAGCATGCGTTCGCCCTCGATGCGGCCCGTCGCGAAGGTGGCGAAGACGGTGTCTTCGACCGTGACTTCATCGCCCAGCACACCAGCGAGTTCGACGACTTCGCCGCGAAGGTGCATGCGACCGCGTGGCACGATATCGAGCGCGAATCCGGTCTTACGCGTGCGGACCTCGAAGCCGCCGCGGGCATCTACGCCACCGCGAAGAACGTCATCGCCGTCTACGGCATGGGACTGACGCAGCATGTCCACGGAACTCAGTCGATCGGCATGCTGGTGAACATGCTGCTGCTTGGCGGTCATATCGGCCGCGACGGGGCCGGCGCATGCCCGGTGCGTGGTCATTCCAACGTTCAGGGCCAGCGTACGGTCGGCATCTCCGAGAAGCCGGAACTGGTACCGCTCGATGTACTCGCCAGGCAGTTCGACTTCGAGCCGCCGCGCGACAAGGGTATGGGTACGGTGGAAACCTGCGAAGGCATTCTCGCCGGAACGGTGAAAGGATTTATCAGCCTTGGGGGCAATTTCGTCCGAGCCATTCCCGACCAGGAGATCGTGGAGACCGCGTGGTCCGCGCAGGCGATCACGGTCTATATCGCGACCAAGCTCAATCGCAGCCATCTCGTGCATGGCAAGGCCTCCTATCTCCTGCCCTGCCTCGCGCGTTCCGAGGACGACGTGCAGGCGTCGGGAAGCCAGTCCGTATCGATGGAGGACAGCTTCAGCCACATCCATGGCTCGATCGGCAAGCGGAAACCGGCCAGTGAGCACCTGCGATCCGAGGTCGCCATCGTCGCCGGCATCGCCAAGGCGACGCTGCCTCCCAACCCGACATGGCGCTGGGATGAGTGGACCGCTGACTACGGCAAGATCCGCGATCTGATCGAAGCGACGTACCCGGACCAGTTCAAGGATTACAACGCGCGCATGTTCGATGCCGGCGGCTTCTATCGCGGGAATCCGGCGCGTGAACGTGACTGGAAAACAGAGACCGGCAAGGCAAGGTTCACCACGCCGACCGTTCTCTCGGCCGTCGGCGTCGGTGACGCGCCTGGCCGGTACCACCTGATCACGATGCGGTCCAACGATCAGTTCAACACGACGATCTACGGACATAGTGACCGGTTGCGTGGGCTCGAGGGCTCGCGATCCGTGCTGCTGATGAACCCGCAGGATATCGAGCGCGATGGGCTCCACGTGGGCGACGTGGTGTCGCTGGTTGGCGATGCTGGCGATGGCGCCGAACGGTTGGTGGGAGGCCTCACCGTTACGGCGTTCAATCTGCCTTCGGGCTGCGTCGGCGGGTACTACCCGGAGATGAACCCGCTTATGCCCTTGTGGTACCACGACGTGGATTCGAAGACGCCCGCGGCCAAGGGTGTGCCGGTGCGAATCTCCGCCGGAAAAGAACCCACATGATCGGAGGACGCGGGATCAGCGCACGCGTGCGTCTCCGTCTTTATTGAAATGCCGATCGGTGGACGAACGCGGAAAATGTGCGGGTCAAGCGTGCCGAGAAAAATACTCTTTCGCCCGCCGGTTGACGTAGAAATAGAGAGCAACCGCCGTCAGCTGCGCTACGCCAAACAATAGAGATGAAACGACTTCCCACTCATCGAAGGGAATCTTATTGATGGCCTGCACAGCGAACGCGCATGGGTACAGAAGCAAAAATCCCAGCAGGTAGCACTCTCGGCTAAACCGGGCACGCTTGAGGATCATCACTCCGGATGCGACTAAGCTGCTGATCGCCAGTGTGAACAGCTCCCCGCTTCCGTTCGTCCACCACTCATGGGCACCTATATTGCGATCTCCGATCATGGCACCCCCAGGCACAATCGTGGCGATCACGAAAGCGCCCGATGCCAAGGAGATAGCCGTCAGGAATCTCAGAATGCCAGGCATCGATTTGAGCTCACTCACAAGTTGGGTCACATCGCAGAAGAGGCTGTCGTTCAAGTATCACGCAACGCCTCCGGCTGCGAGAGCAATATGCCGGCGGTGAATTGTTTTCATCCACATCTGCAAGGTTCGCAGATCGCCCGGTGACGCGATTGAAATCAGCGCCCCGAATGCAACCGATGCAGTAACTCAGCCTCAGTCAACGAAATCCCACACGTCTCCGCAATGTCCTTCGGCGAAGCCCCCTGCCGCGCAAGGCGCTGCGCGAGTGCCAGCGACCGGTCACTCGTGCTACCCGGCTCGGAAGCAATCGTCACCGTCGGCGCACGACGCACCTGCTCTTCAATATCGCCAAGGCGGTTCTCGAGGCGACGAAGCATCGTGTTGAGTGCCGTCGGATCGATGGCAGGTTCGGCGAGCGGTGCGGGCGTCTGCTCGGGTTCGGCGACGGGCGCGGGTGCCGGTTTCGCGGGCGCGTTACCGAGGCGGCGGAACACCAGCAGCAGGCCGACCAGGTTCAGGGCGGCGAGTGCGATGAGGATGTATCCGACGATCGGGTTCATGCGGGGTGGCTTCCGGGGTTAGCGGGGACACGGTAACTCAGTGGGGGGGAATTCTGAAGATGCAGGTTGGTGCGGGTGGGATCGCCAGCAGGGCTGGCTCCTACACAGAGAGCGGGGGCGGGAAGCCCTGCTCTGCCGCTATCAGGCGCGGCAGAGGCGGGGGACGTCGACCAGGGCGATGAAGCCGTCGTCGCGGGTGATGACGCCGGTGACGGGGTCGTCGCGGCGGTTGGCGCGGCCGGGCGGTGGCGGGTCGACTTCGTCGGCGTCGAACTGAAGCATCTCTCCGATCACGTCGATGAGCATGCCGACCGCCGTTCCGCTGTCTTCGAAGACGATGACGCGGCGCGCGTCTTCCGCGCCCGGTTCGAGTGCGCCGTCGAGGCCGAAGCGGCGACGGCCGTCCAGCACGGGTACGATCTGACCGCGCAGGTTGACGATGCCGAGAACGTCTTCAGGACCACCCGGTACCGGCGTGATGTCACCCGGACGAATGACTTCGCGCACGCTGTTCAGCGCCACGGCGTAACGCTGCCCCTTGAGTGAAAAGCCCAGCCAGGCGCCCTGCGCGTTGTGTTGCGAGTCGGTCACGGACCCAGCTCCTTTTCCAGCCATTCGATCAGCGCCGTGGTGTTGACCACGCCGCACTTGGGTTCTTGCGACATGCCGGCCAGCCAGGGCCGCGTGGTCGCGCCGGTGCGCCACTGGATGGCGTCGGCATCGAGTTCCACCGGTTCGTCGACGACGATGCAGGCGATCGCCCAGCGGCGATGGCCGAGCAGAACGACCGATGACGACAGCGCTCCCGCCATATCCGGCGAGATGATCGCCGCCAGATCCGCGACCCGCGCTTCACCGCTGGGATGACGCCAGCGCCCGAGGCATACCGGGTTCGGTACATTGGGCGGCGACAAAGGCGGTATCGGCAGGACGTGACTCACGTCGGCCATCGGCACGGCCAGCTTGACGCCGGCGGCAACGCAAAGCAGGTAACGGTTGTCGACGGCCGGCGCAGCGGACTCGGACGGCGCGTTGCGCCAGGTCTCGATGGCCACCACTTTGACTTCGTTCGGGGTCACCACGGCCGGCACCGCCGCAGGCGTCAGCAGCTCGGCAAGATAGTCGGCGACGATCTGCTCGGCGTCCTGCATGGCGCGCATCACGCGGCGGCATCCGTCGCGGGCGCGGTGGCCGACGCAACGGTGGAAGCGGCATCAACCGCGGGAGGCGCCAGCAATTCATCGAGCAACTGGCGATACGCCAGACCGCCGCGACGTGCGGCCGGCCACGAGGCGAGCGGCACACCGGCCGCACTGGCTTCGCGGATCTGCGTATCGGTAGGAATGACGGCCTGACTGACGCTGTCGCCGTATTGCTCGCGCAACTGATCCAGGCAGACGCGCGAGGCGTGCGTCCGCGAATCGAACATCGTCGGCACGATCGTGCGTGGCAGCGGACGACCGCGCGAGCGCTCGATCATCGACAGGCTGCGCAGCATGCGCTCGAGACCGGCCAGCGCCAATGCTTCGGTCTGTGTCGGCACCAGCAGACGATCGCTCGCCGCCAGTGCGTTGACCATCAGCACGCCGAGCGTGGGCGGGCAATCGAGCAGCACATGGTCGAAGTCGGGCGCGAGCTCGGCGAGCGCCTGGGTAAGCACCAGCCCCATACCCGGACGCGTACCCAGCTGACGGTCCAGCGTGATCATCGCGGGCGACGCAGGCAGCACGCTCAACCGGTCCCACTGCGTGGCGTGCACCAACGTGCGCACCGGCAGCGGGGCCGCACTGTTACCGATGCCGAACAGATCGTAGACGCTGCCATGCGCCCCGCCTTCGACGCCGATGTAACCGGACAGCGAGGCATGCGGATCCATGTCGATGAGAAGCGTGCGCTTGCCGGACGCGGCGAGCAGGCTACCCAGTGCGACCGTGGTCGTGGTTTTTCCGACGCCGCCCTTCTGGTTGGAGACCGCCCAGGTGATCATCAGCGATTTCCCCCGGCCGGCGCGGCCGCGGCATCGCTGTAGAAACGCGACGGGGCCGCCTTGTCGCTCATCACGACAATCAGCACGCGGCGGTTCCGGTTGCGTCCGTCGTCGGTATCGTTCGCCACGATCGGACGAAACTCGCCCCAGCCGACGATACCCACGCGATGCGGATCCACACCCGTCGTCGTCAGCAGACGCGCCACGGTAGCGGCGCGTGCCGCGGACAGCTCCCAGTTGGACGGGAACGTCGGCGTGGCGATCGGCGTGTTATCCGTATAGCCCTCGATACGCATCGGGTTCGGAAACGGCGCGAGGATGCCGGCCAGCTTGCGCAGCACGTCATCGGCCGGCGCCTGCAGTCTGGCGACACCGACCGGGAACAGCATGTCGGTCTTGACCTCGATCTCGAGCCAGTCCGGCGTCTGCCGCACGTTGACCAGACTTTTGTCGATCAGCGGCTTCATCGCCCGCTTCACTTCGTCGGAAATCTGGCTGAGGCTGGCGTCCTCGGTCTTGCCGACCGTGGTGTTCGCCGCCGTCGCGGTATTCGTGCTGGCCGCTTCCTGACGCTCGGCGGCGGCGCCTTCGTGACCGGGCAACGGCAGGTTGCGCGGCGGAACGGGCACGTCGATGCGGGCGATGGGCGCGGCGGCTGGCGCACGCGACTGATTCGGCAGCGGCACCTGCGCGGCGGGCGTCGCCTCGCGGATCGGCTCGATCACCTTGCCCGTGCCGTTGAAGGCTTCGTTGATGGACTGCGCCATCACCTTGAACTTGGTTTCGTTGACGGCCGATACCGCGTACATCACCACGAACAACGCGAGCAGCAACGTGATCAGATCGCCATAGGGGATCGCCCAGCGCTCGTGATTGATGTGCTCTTCGTGGTGGCGGCGCTTCACGAGAGAAACCCCTGCAGCTTGCTCTCGATGTGCCGCGGGTTGTCGCCCTGAGCGATCGAGACGAGGCCTTCGACGAGGATCTCGCGCATCTGCGAACGCTGGCGGGCCAGGCCTTTCAGGCGTGACGCCATGGGCAGCGCCAGCAGGTTGGCCAGGCCGATACCGTAAATGGTGGCGACGAAGGCGGCCGCGATGCCGTGGCCGAGCTTGCTGGGCTCGGCAAGGTTCTGCATGACCGACATGAGGCCCATGACGGCACCGATGATGCCCATCGTCGGCGAGTACGCACCGGCGTTTTCGTAAACCTTGGCGGCTTCGATGTCGTTGTGCTCGCGTGCGAGCACTTCCACTTCGAGCACGGAGCGCATGGCGTCCGGCTCGGTGCCATCCACCAAAAGCTGAAGCCCCTTACGGATGAAGGGGTCCGATTCGCGCTCGATGGCGGGTTCCAGCCCGAGCAGGCCGGTGCGCCGGGATATCTCGCTCCAGCCGACGATGCGGCTGACGAGGTTTTCCGATTCGATATCCGGCGGGCGATACACCCACGGCAGCATGCTCCACGCACGCTTGAGTACCGGCCCCGGCGTCTGCACCAGCAGCGCGGCCAGGGTGCCGAGGAAGACGATGACGAACGCCGCCGGGTTCCACAGGGCATCGAGACTCGAGCCTTTGAGGATGGTCCCCACGATGATGACCACGAAGGCCAGGATCGTGCCGACGACGCTCACGATATCCATGTCAGACAGCCATCCTCAATGAAGGCAGCACCTGCCCACTGTCATCGGCCAGACCGGAAAGGTCGAGCACGAGGGAGATACGCCCGTCACCGGTGATGGTCGCCCCGGCGACACCGGGAACGTCCTTGAGAAACGGGCCCAGCGGCTTGGCCATGACGTCTTCGCGGCCGAGCACTTCGTCGACCAGGCAACCCAGCGTCTGGTGACCGATCTGCACGACGACGACATGGCCGCCCTTCCCGCTCACCCCGGCCCAGTGACCGAGGTCGGCGAGCGGCAAGGCGCGCTGACGGTGCGACGCGACGATGCGGCCGTCGAGCTCCTGGATCTGACCGGGAACGAGCTCGAACACTTCGGTGACATTGGACAGCGGGAGCGAAAGCAGACGATGACCGACGCGAACCATCAGCACGCGCATGATCGCCAGCGTCAGCGGCACCGACAGGCGTACCGTGCTGCCGTGACCGACACGCGAGTCGATGGACAGCGTGCCGCCCAGCTCGACGATCTTGGTCTTGACCACGTCCATGCCGACGCCACGGCCGGAAATGTCGGACACCGTGCTGGCGGTCGAGAAGCCCGGGCGGAAGACGATTTCGTAGCATTCGCGCTCGTCCAGACGCGCGGCCTGCTCGGCGTCCATCAGGCCCTTTTCGACGGCCTTGCGGCGCAGGACTTCGGGATCCATGCCCTTGCCGTCATCGGTGACGGTAATGACGATGCGGTCGCCGTACTGGCCAGCGGCGAGGCGCACGGTGCCCAGACGCGACTTGCCTTCGGCCGCGCGCACGTCAGGCATCTCGATGCCGTGGTCCACCGCGTTACGCAGCAGATGCACGAGCGGATCGGCGAGCGCCTCGACCACGGTGCGATCGATATCGGTTTCTTCGCCTTCCGTCACGAGCTCGATCTCTTTACCGAGCTGGCGGGCGAGGTCACGAATGATGCGCGGGAAACGGGAGAACAGTTTGCCGACGGGCTGCATGCGCATGCGCAGCACGGCGTTCTGCAAGTCTTCCGCGACGCGCTCCAGCTCGCCGATGGCACGTTCCATCGGATCGTTGCCGCCGCGCGGTGCGAGGCTGGTGAGGCGGTTGCGTACGAGCACGAGCTCGCCCGCGGCGTCGACCAGGCTGTCGAGACGATGCGTGTCGACGCGAACCGTCGTGTCGGCGGCGGACGCGGCGCGCTTTTCGCCAGCCGCGGCGGGCGCGGCCTTCACCGCGGGAGGAGCCACTGCGGGCGGTGCGGGTGCAGCGACGGGAACCACGGCGAGCGCGGGCGTGGAAGCGACAACAGGCGCCGCACCACCGACCGCACCCGGCGCTGCCGTGCCGTGAAGGGAATCCAGCAAGGCTTCGAATTCGTCGTCGCTGATCGCGTCGTTGTTCGACGGCAACGGTGCGGCAGCGACCACGGGTGCGGGCGTCGGTGCCGATGCGGATACCGCTGCGCTGTCCGCGCCTGGCGCACCCGTGCCGTACAACGAATCCAGCAGCGCTTCGAACTCGTCATCGTTGATCGTCGCGGACGAGGCCGGTGCCGGCGCGCGGTCGGTGCGCGCGGCGTCGAGCATCGCCTCGAATTCATCTTCGATCGGGTCGTACGCTTTCGGCGCGGAAGGTGCCGCGACCGGCGAAGAGACCGGTACCGCCAAGGCAACGGGAGCCGCGGATACGGCACGACCGGGAATCAGCAGCCGGTCGAGCAGCGAACGCGGCGCGGGCTCGATCGGCACGCCGCCATCGGCGGCGCGCATCATGTCGTTGAGCAGGTCGAGCGACTCGAGCAGCGCATCCATGAAGGCGGCGTTGAGCACGATCGTGCCGTTACGCGCTTCGTTCAGAAGATCTTCGCCACGGTGGCACAGCTCCACCATGGGATTGAGCCCAAGAAAGCCCGCACCGCCCTTCACGGTGTGGAACGCACGGAAGACCGCGTTCAGCAGCTCCGTGTCGTTCGGCGACGCTTCGAGATCCACGAGCTGCTCGCCCAGGCTCTCGAGCAGTTCGCGCGCTTCGATCAGGAAGACGTTGAGCAGCTCGTTGTCCAGCTCCACGCTCATAGCGGGCTCAGAATCCGAATTCGCTGAGGAGGCGATCCACTTCGTCCTGGCTGACCTTGTCCGCGGCCGGGGCATTGCCGCCCGCGAGCGAGCCGGTCAGACGGACCAGCTCGACCAGCGACGACTCGACCTTGGCCATGAACGCCTCGACCTGCGCCACGCGCTGACCGGAAAGATCCTGCCACGACTGGGCTTCGACCATTTCGCCCAGGCCGATGTCGCAGCTCTGCGCGAAATCGCCCACGCGCACGGCAAGCGCCGTGGCATTGGCGCCGAACGCCGGATCGGCGTGATCGAGCACGAGCACTTCGTCGGCCTGCTTCGCCAGCGCCTGGGCCTGCGGACGCAGCTTTTCGCTGAAGTCCAGCGTGCGGTGCGCCGCGGTCGAGCTCATCTCGAGCACGTCACGCAGATGCTTGCGCGCATCGCTCATGTTCCCGGGCACGCCGTCGGTCGAAATGTCCGAAGCGAGGCGGCGCACGGATTCGTGCAGGTCGCGCGCAAGGTGGCCCAGCGCCAGGAACAGGTGCTGCTCGCGGCTGCGGATAAGGTTGTCGAGTGCCTTTTCGAAGGCGGCGCCGTCGTCGGCCTCGAGCAGCTCGCGCAGTTCGGGGACGACCTCTTGGCCGGGGGAGAGCATCGTATTCATCGTTATTCCCTTAGCCCGCAGCCGCGGCGAGTCGTTCGAAGATCTTGTCGAGCTTTTCCTTCAGCGTGACCGCCGTGAAAGGCTTGACGACGTAGCCGTTAACACCGCTCTGCGCGGCGGCGATGATCTGGTCGCGGTTGTTTTCCGCGGTCACCATCAGCACCGGCAAGGACTTCAGACCGGCATCGGCGCGGATGGCGCGAAGCAGGTCGATGCCCGTCATGTTGGGCATGTTCCAGTCGGTGACGACGAGGTCGATCGGCTGCGAGCGCAGCAACGCGAGGGCCGCGTTACCGTCTTCGGCTTCCTGGATGAGCGTGTTGGTGAAACCCAACTCGACCAGGAGATTCCTGACGATGCGCCGCATGGTGGAAAAGTCGTCCACCACGAGGATCTTCATGTTCTTGTCCAAAACTGCTCTCCGCCACGTGCTTTTTCTTTACCGGCGACGGCACCGCGATGCCGTCACTGCTTGTCTTTCCAACCCGTCATGCGTGCACGCAGGCGAATCAGGGCCTGGCCATGGATCTGGCACACGCGCGACTCGCTCACACCAAGTACCACACCGATTTCTTTCAGGTTGAGCTCTTCATCGTAGTACAGCGACATCACCAGCTTCTCGCGTTCCGGCAGGCCGTCGATCGATTGCGCCAACGCGTCGCGCAGGCCGTTCTTCTCGAAGTTGCCTTCCGGGCCCGAGGCGTCGGGGTCCGCGACGTCGATCGCCGCGCCTTCGTCGCCTTCCGGCGCCGTGAGGCTCAGCAACCGCGCGCTCGCCGCGTCGGCCAGAATCTGGTTGTACTCCATGGCGTCGATACCCAGCCGCTTCATCACTTCCGCGTCTTCGGCGTCGCCACCCGTTTCGTTCTCGATCTGCCTCGTTACTTCAGCCACCTCGCGCAACTTCCGGTGGACGGAGCGCGGGGTCCAGTCCGTCTTGCGCAGTTCGTCCAGCATGGCGCCACGAATGCGGATGCCCGCATAGGTCTCGAAGCTGGCCGCGCGAGTCGGCGAGTAATTTCTTGCGGCCTCGAGCAGTCCGATCATTCCAGCCTGCATGAGGTCATTCGCGTCCACGCTTGGCGGCAGGCGGCCCATCAGGTGATAGGCGATCCGGCGCACCAGGGGTGCATGCGTTTTAACCAGTTGATCCGCTGGAACTCTAGTGATTTCAAGGTATTCGCTAGCGACACTCACAGCGGCAGCCCTCCCCCCATGTGGTTCCGTTCGGCGAAAAAGCCGATGCGACCCTGCACCCGGGGTTCGGGTTCACCCCATGTATCGACCGACCGGGCCAGATTCTTGAATCCCACCGCCGAGCGGCTGCTCGGCCAGGCGTCGACCACGGCCGCCTGGCGGCGGATGGCCTGACGCAGGTACTCGTCGTGCGGAACCATGCCCATGAAATCCAGGGACACGTCCAGGAAGCGGTTGGTCACGCGGGCCAGCTTCTCGAACAGCTGACGGCCTTCCTGCGCATGGCGGACCATATTGGCGACGATGCGGAAGCGGTTCACGTCGAACTCGCGGCTCATCACCTTGATCAGCGCGTAGGCGTCGGTCAGCGAGGCCGGCTCGTCGCAGACCACGACCACCACTTCGTCGGAGGCTGCCGCGAACATCGACACGCTGTCGGAGATGCCGGCGGCGGTGTCGACGATCAGATATTCGGGGGCGACCGGGTATTCGTCGAAGGCGCGGATCACGGCGGCGTGCTCGATATTCGGCAGCTGCGCCATGCGGCGCGCGCCCGAGGTCGCCGGGATCACCTTCAGGCCGTGGTTGGCGTGGAGGATCAGGTCCTCGATGCGGCACTCGCCTTCGAGCATGTGGCCCAGATGGCGCGTGGGCTGCAGGCCCAGCAGCACGTCGATGTTCGCCATGGCCAGATCCGCGTCCAGCAGGACCACGTCACGGCCGCCCATCGCGAGCGCCATGCCGAGGTTGACCGCCACCGTGGTCTTGCCCACGCCGCCCTTGCCGCCCGCCACCGCGATGCTGCGCGTGGGACGACGGTCGGCGAGCCAGTTGAGCCCAGCAGCCTGGGTGGAATCGACGTGTGTGTTCATGAAGGAATTCACTGCCGTGAAAGGGTGTGCGGATGCGGATGCCGTGGTCACGTTACTTCAGTTCCCGGTGTCAGGCGATGGCTGGCGCGGTGGAGAAGCCGAAACGGTCGGCGAGAATCGCGTCGTCCGGTTCGTCGGTGCGCTGCTTGACGAGTTGAGCGGCCAGGCAGACGAGTTTGCGCGCATCCGCGGAGGCGATGTCTTCCGGCACGCGCTGGCCATCCGTGGTGTAGTCCAGCGGCAGTCCGTGGCGGATGACGGCCGACAGGGCACCGCCGATCAGCGGGGCCTCGTCGAGCTTGGTCAGGATCGCGGTCTGCGGCGCCAGCGGCGCGTAGGCACGGATCGCGTTGTCGATGGCCTGCGCCTGCGCGTTCGCGGCAAGCACGAGGCAGACACGCACCTCGGTCATCGCGCGCAGGGTGTCGAACTGCTGCTGGAGCTTGGGGTCGTTACCGGCCAGGCCGGCGGTATCGATCAGCACGGTGTGCTTGCCACGCAGCTGGAGCAGCACGTTGCGGAGGCTCTGTGCATCGTGGGCGTTGTAGACGCGCACACCGAGCAGGCGGCCGTAATGTTCCAACTGGGCGCCCGCGCCGATGCGGTACTGGTCGGCACTGATCAGCGCGACGTTCGAGGCGCCGTGGCGGAGCACCGCACGCGCCGCGAGCTTGGCGATGGTGGTGGTCTTGCCGACGCCCGTCGTGCCGACCAGAGCGGTGACGGCGCTACCGGCGGTATCGGCGTTGCGGCCGCTGGTACGGATGTTGCGCGAGAGGATGCCCAGCGGCAGGTAGCGGGCCTGCTCGGCGGTCATGCCCGGCGGCAGCTCGGCGCAGAGCGCGCGAGCCACGTCGCCGTCGATGCCCAGGCGGGTCATCTCGCGGAGCACGCGGGCGCGCAGCGGCTGGTCGCGGTCCATCTGATTCCAGGCGAGCGTGGACAACTGCACTTCCAGCATCTCACGCAGGCTGTTGATCTCGGCACGCACGCCATTGACGGCGGCGTCGCTGTTCGCGTTGTGGTTCGGGGCGACCGTCGCGGCGCGCACCACATCGGCGACGCTGGCGGCGAGCGCGGCGCTCGACTGACGCTGCGGCGCATTCGGATTCGCGACCTGCGGAGCGGCGGGCGCCGGAGCACCGCGCGTCACACGTTCGACAGCGGCGGCGGTCGCGGCCTTGGCCTGATCGATGCGGGCGGCGAAGTCGTTGTCGCGGCGCGCGCGGATCGGAGCTTCCTCGCGCTCGCGCGGCGGAAGATCGACACCGAAGCCGGCTTCACGCACCAGCGCTTCGTCGTAATCCAGCGCCGCGATGATCTCGATACCGTCGTCCAGCCGACGGGTCGACAGGATCACGGCATCCGGGCCCTGCTCGTCGCGCACCTGGCGCATGGCCTGGCGCATGTCGGGGGCTACGAAGCGTTTGATTTTCATGCGTTCGATCCTGTGTCCATGTTCATTCCCCACTTACCTGCCGAGCGCCGTCACCAGCTTGACGCGTCGGTTATCCGGAACTTCGTTGTAAGCGAGTACATGCAGGTTTTGGGCCACATGACGCGTGAAGCGCGAAAGCCATGGACGAAGCGCGGGAGAGACCAGCAATACCGCCGGTTCGCCGGCCGCTTCCTGGCGTCGTGCGGCCTCGGCGACGTTCTGCTGAAGACGATCGGCCAGACCCGGCTCCACGGCCGCGCCGGTGGGACCGCCACCCTGCAGCGACTGCAGCAGGATCTGCTCGAGTTCCGGCGCCAAAGTAATGACGGGCACTTCCGAACCCAGGCCGGCGATCTCCTGCACGATCTGACGACCGAGCGTGACGCGTACGGCGGCGGCGAGCACGCCGGGATCCTGACTCTGACCCGCGTGCTCCGCCAGCGACTCGACGATGCCGCGGAAGTTGCGGATGGGCACGCGCTCGGCGAGCAGGTTCTGCAGCACCTTGACCACCGCGCCCAGCGACAGCCGCTTGGGCACGAGATCTTCGACCAGCTTCGGCGTCTGCTGGGCCAGACGGTCGAGCAGCTGCTGCACGTCCTGGTGGCCGATGAGTTCGTGGGCGTGGTTCTGCAGGATGTGCGACAGGTGCGTGGCGATGACGGTGGCCGGGTCGACCACGGTGTAGCCCAGCGTCTGCGCGTGCTCGCGCATGCCCGGCTCGATCCACACGGCATCGAGGCCGAAGGCGGGATCGCGCGTGGCGATGCCATTGATCGTCCCGTGCACTCGGCCCGGATCGATCGCCAGCATGCGCTCGGTATGGATTTCGGCCTCGCCCATCGGCACGCCCATCAGCGAAATGCGATAGCCGTGCGGTGCGAGATCGAGGTTGTCGCGAATGTGGACGGACGGGACGAGAAAGCCGAGCTCCTGCGACAGCTTGCGACGCACGGATTTGATCCGCGCCATGAGCTCGCCGCCCTGCGCCTTGTCCACCAGCGGAATCAGGCGATAGCCGACTTCCAGGCCGATGGTGTCGACCTGCGCCACGTCTTCCCACGAGAGTTCGAGACGCTCGGCCGGCGGCGCGGACTCCAGCGCCAGATCGGTACCCGGGGCACCCGGCGTGCCGGTGGCGCCACCCTCGGCAACGAGGTTCTTGCGCTGCTGCAGCTTCCACGCGGCAAAGCCGGCGCCACCGGCCAGCAGCAGGAACGGAATGTTCGGCATCCCGGGGATCAGACCCATCGTGCCGAGCACGGCGGCGGCCACGCCCAGCGCCTTGGGCTGACCGAACAGCTGGCCCATCACGTGCTTGCCCATCTCCTGCGACTTGGACACGCGGGTGACGATGACCGCCGTGGCGATCGAGAGCATCAGGCCGGGGACCTGGGCGACGAGGCCGTCACCGATGGTCAGCAGCGTGTAGGTACGCGCGGCTTCGCCGGCCGACAGGCCATGCTGGAACATGCCGATGAAGAAGCCACCCAGCATGTTGATGGCGAGGATGAGCATGCCCGCCGTGGCATCGCCGCGGACGAACTTGGACGCACCGTCCATCGAGCCGTAGAAGTCGGCTTCCTCACGCACTTCCTGGCGGCGCTCGCGCGCCTGTTCCTGGGTCAGCAGACCGGCGTTGAGATCGGCGTCGATCGCCATCTGCTTGCCGGGCATGGCGTCGAGGGTGAAGCGGGCGGTCACTTCGGACACGCGGGTGGCGCCCTTGGTGACGACCACGAAGTTGATGATGGTGAGGATGGCGAAGACGACGAAGCCGACGGCGAAGTTGCCGCCGATGACGAACTCGGCGAAGGCCTCGATGACCTTGCCCGCGGCGCCCGGGCCGTTATGACCGTGCAGCAGCACCACGCGGGTGGAAGCGATGTTCAGCGCCAGGCGCAGCAAGGTGGCGAACAGCACCACCGTCGGGAACGAGGCCAGCTCCAGCGGGCGCATCACGTACATGGTGGCGAGCAGGATCACCAGCGACAACGCGATGTTGAAGGTGAACAGCAGGTCCAGCATGAAGGGCGGCAGCGGCAGCATCATCATGCCAAGCATGATCAGCATGGCGACCGGCGCCGCCACGCCTCGGCGGCCGATCTGCCGGAACGTACCCATCAGGTTGGTGGAAGCGGCCATTCGTCAGTTATCCATGCGGTAGGGGCCGAGCAGGTCCGGGTCGATCTCCTGCTTCGGTAGCTCCGGCGGGAGATCGCCCATGGCGATCGCCTGCTTCAGCCGGAACACGTAGGCCAGAATCTGGGCCACCGCGACATACAGCGCCGACGGGATCTCGCGTCCGATTTCCGTAGTTGCATACAAGGCTCGTGCCAACGGAGGCGCTTCCACCACAGGAATCTTCGCCCCACCCGCCACATCGCGGATCTGCTGAGCCAGGACGTCGACACCCTTGGCCACCACGCGGGGCGCTCCCATGCGGTTTTCGTCGTATTTCAGGGCCACGGCGAAGTGCGTCGGGTTGGTCACGATGACGTCCGCGGTGGGCACGTCTTCCATCATCCGGCGGCGTGCCATCTGGTGCTGCATCTGCCGGACTTTTGACTTCAGCTCGGGACTGCCCTCGCTTTCCTTGTGCTCGTCCTTCACCTCCTGCTTGGTCATCTTCATCTTCTTGGTGAAGCTGTACTTCTGCCAGGGCGCGTCGACCAGGGCCACGGCGCCGAGCGCCACCGCGAAGATCAGCGAGGCGTGGCCGAAGATCCCGAAGGCGCGGGCGATGCCTTCGGCCACCGGACCCGTGCCGCCCATGTACATCTCGGTCGTGCTTTTCCGCAGGAACCAGACCAGCGTGCCGCCGATCAGGATGAGCTTGAGCACCGACTTGCCCAGCTCGACCAGGCCGTTGAGGGACACCAGCCGGCCGAAGCCCTTGATCGGGTCCAGACGGTCGAACTTCGGAATGAGCGCCTCGAAGGAAAAGTTCAGTCCGCCCATGAGGGTCGGCGCGGCCACCGACGCGATCATCGTCGCGATGAACACGGGCGCCAGCATCCAGAAACCTTCCATCACGGCGGTCATCAGCGCGTGGTAGAGGCCATTGGCGGCGAACAGGTCATCGCGCCCGTAACGCAGGCCGACATGCATGATGTTGGCCGCGTGCATGGACATCTGGTCGCGCGAGGCGATCAGCGTGGCGACGCCCGCCAGCACCACCACGGCGGTCGACAGGTCGCGCGAGCGCGGCAGATCGCCCTTCTCGCGGGCTTCGCGAAGGCGTTTGTCACTGGGTGATTCGGTTTTGTCCTCGTTGTCGGCGCCCTCGGCCACGGCCGGTTACCTCCCGATCAACTGGCGCATGGTGTCCCACGCGGCCGTCTGCAACGAGTCGAACGCACCGGGAAGGGCGCGCAGCGAGAGCCATACGGCGAGGACGCCGAGGCAGATCGTGATCGGAAAGCCGACCGCGAAGAGATTCATCGATGGCGCCGAGCGGCTGATGGCGCCGAAACCGAGGTTGACCACCAACACCGCGGTCAGGGCCGGCAGGGCGACGCGCACGGCGCCGGAGAACAGATGCGACGCGAAGCTCAGGACGCCCCACAGGCCATCGGCGCCGATGCCACCGTCGCCCACGGGCATGCTGCGAAAGCTGTCGGCCAGCAGCGAAATGAGCTGGAGATGGCCGTTCATCACCAGGAACATCAGGGTGACGAGCATCGTGTAGAACTGGCTGATGACAGGCGTGGTGCCGCCGACACCCGGGTTCACCGTCTCGGCGAAACCCAGGCTCATGGCCTGTGAAAGGAACTGGCCGCCAAACGCCACGGCCTCGAAAACCAGCTTGAGGATGAAGCCCAGCGCCGCGCCGATCAGCACCTGCTGCGACATCACGGCCACGCCCGCGGCCGACAGCGGCCGGATATCCAGCGGCGCCAGCGGGGCC
Source organism: Luteibacter sp. 1214 (assembly GCF_031455395.1). NCBI lineage: Bacteria > Pseudomonadati > Pseudomonadota > Gammaproteobacteria > Lysobacterales > Rhodanobacteraceae > Luteibacter > Luteibacter sp. 1214. The sequence goes on along the minus strand of NZ_JAVDSQ010000004.1, from coordinate 295,952 downwards.
AGCACCATGGTCAGCAGCACGGTCAGACCGAGGCGGATACGCATCGGGATCATCGTCGAGCCAAGTACCGGCGCGACTAGCATGAGCCCGGAGATGCGGGCCAGCGCCCACATGGCGCCGCCGACCCACCCCTCGAGCTGGCCCAGGTCGATCGGCATCAGCGCACCGCCTGAGGCAGGCTCTCGATGAGCGTGCGGGTGAACTGCACCAGCGTACGCAGCATCCACGGACCGGTGATGATCATCACCAGCGCCATGCAGATCAGCTTCGGGATGAAGCTCAGGGTCTGCTCGTTGATCTGGGTCGCGGCCTGGATCATGCCCACCAGCAAGCCCACCGCCAGCGCGGTGAGCAACAGCGGGGCACCGATCAGCATGGCGACGTGCAGCGCCTGCTGGCCGAACGCGATGACCGATTCCGGCGTCACTGGAAGAAGCTCCCCGCCAGTGTGCCGAGCAGCAGTGTCCAGCCGTCGACCAGCACGAACAGCATGATCTTGAACGGCAGCGAGATGATCATCGGCGAGACCATCATCATGCCCATCGACATCAGCACGGAGGCCACGACGAGGTCGATGATCAGGAACGGGATGAACAGCAGGAAGCCCATCTGGAAGGCGGTTTTCAGCTCGCTGGTGACGAAGGCGGGCAGCGCCACGCGATACGGCACGGCGTCCTTGTCGGCGTACGGCTGCTCGCCGGCCAGCCTGGTGAACAGCTGCAGGTCGGGCTCACGCGTCTGCTCGAGCATGAAGTGACGGAACGGTGCGGCGGCCAGCGGCAGCGCGTCCTGCACGGTCATCTGACCGTCCATGTACGGCCTGATCCCGGCGTCATACGCCTTGTTGATCACCGGCGTCATCACGAACAGGGTGAGGAACAGCGACAACCCCAGGATCACCTGGTTGGGTGGCGTGCTGTTGGTACCCAGCGCCTGGCGCAGGAAACCCAGGACGATGATGATCCGCGTAAACGAGGTCATCATCAGCAGGATCGCCGGCAGCGCGGTGAGCGCCGTCATCAGCGCCAGCATCTGGATCGACAGCGACCAGGTCTGGCCGCCATTGGCGCCCGGCTGCACGTTCAGCAGCTGAATGCCCGGCGGATCCGCCGCGAACGAAGCCAGCGGCAACAGCAGCGACACAAAAAAAGCCATCCACAGGCAGCAGCGCCTGAAGGAGCCCGCCCCGCGGGCGACGCGAGCCCCCCTCACGACCGCTTCCACTGAGCAAGCACGTCCCGAAACCCACGCATCGCAGGGGCCGCGGGCACGGAAGGATCGTCCGACACCGGCGTCTCCAGCACATGCAACGTACGCAGCCCGCCCGCAGGCGACGCACCCACCAGGATCTGCGTGCCGCCAACCTCCAGCAACATCACTTTTTCCTTGATGCCCACGGGCATCGATTCGATGACGCGGATCTTCCGGCCACCCGGACTCACCCGTGCCTGAGCACGACGAGCCATCCAGCCGACGAAGAAAATGAGCGCCACGACGCCGAGCAGGCTGATCAGGACGCGGACCAGTTCCGCGCCCGAATCGACCGCCGGAGCGGCGACCGGAGCCGCCATCAGGGCGCAGGGAAGGGAGCCACCGGCGAAGGCGGCGACAGTACGGCGCATGGGAATCACCGCAGCTTGCGGACGCGCTCGGCCGGGCTGATCACGTCGGTCAGCCGGATACCGAACTTCTCGTTGATGACCACGACTTCGCCGTGGGCGACCAGCGTACCGTTGACGAAGACGTCCAGCGGCTCACCGGCGGCGCGGTCGAGCTCGACGACGGAGCCCTGGTTGAGCTGCAGCAGGTTGCGGATGCTGATCCTGGTCCGGCCCACTTCCATGGCCATGGTGACCGGCACATCGAGAATGACGTCGAGGTTGACCTCGCTGCCGAGCCCCATGGTCCGGGCCAGGGCGGCATCGGTGCCTTCGATATTGTCGAGCGTGGATTCGTTCATGTCCGTTCCAGAGTGTCGTTACCGGGTTACGGGAGCTATGAAGCAATCCGCGTGCCACGCTGTCGAAACGCTGGAGACTGTAAATTTACCGTGTTTTTTCAGTCCTTTGAACGACGCTTTCCGGTCACGTCTCGCGCCCGGAAAGTGACGCTCGGCGGAAACCTGACGCTCGACGGCAGTTAGTCACCGAGCCGGTCCATTGACGGCACTTCACGCCAGTACGGGCATCGGCTCCGTCGTGGTCACCGGCATCGCCCTGCCCTCGCCGCGCTTGCGCATCAGAGAATCGAACTGCACCGCCTTGTTGCCTCCGGAGTTGGCCATGCGGCCCCGGAAAATAGGCACGTCTTCGGCAAAGACCGTTGCCGTTTCGGGCAGGCTGATCGGGATGATGTCGCCCTTGCGCAGGTGCAGGAAGTCGCCGATGGTCAGGCGCGCTTCGGCCAGCATCGAGGTGATCTCCACTTCCGCATCGAGAATTTCCTCGTGCAGGTTCTGGATCCAGCGCTCATCGCGCTCGGCCCGGTCGCTCTGCACACCGGCATCGAGCAGTTCACGGATCGGCTCGACCATCGAATACGGCAGCGTGAGATGGACTTCACCGCCGCCGCCGTCGAGCTCGATATGGAAGCGCGACACCACCACCGTCTCGGTCGGGCTGACGATATTGGCGAACTGCGGGTTGATCTCGGAATTGAGGAACTCGAACTGCATCTTGAGGACCGGCGCCCAGGCTTCCGCCATGGCCGAAAAGGCCTCCGCCAGCACGATCTGGATCACGCGGTTCTCGGTCGGCGTGAAGTCGCGGCCCTCGATACGCGCGTGGTACCGGCCGTCACCACCGAAGAAGTTGTCGATCACCGTGAACACCAGGCGCGGCTCGAACACCATCAGCGCGGTACCGCGCAGCGGCTTGATGCGAATGAGGTTGAGATTGCTCGGCACCGCCAGCGAGTGAACGTACTCGTTGAACTTGGTCATCTTCACGCCAAGCACCGACACTTCGCAGGACTTGCGCAGCACGTTGAACAGGTTGGCGCGGAAATACCGGGCGAAACGGTCGTTGACCATCTCCAGCGTGGGCAGACGCCCGCGCACGATACGGTCCTGCTGGGTGAAATCGTAGTCGTGCACACCGCCCGGTGGCGGCAGCTCGACCTCGGTTTCGACGGCACCGCCTTCCACACCCGCGAGCAGGGCGTCGATTTCTTCCTGGGTGAGAATGTCGCTCATGGCTGCGGGTGTCCCGTCACTGCATGATGAAGCTGGTGAAATAGACCGCGTCCACCCCGGGGCGACCGATCTTTTCCTTCAGCACGCGCTGAATCTCGGCGAGCGCGGCGGCCTGCAGCTTCTGCTTGCCCTTGACGTCGGACAGGGACTTCACGTCCTGCGCGGAGAACAGCATCAGCAAGGCATTGCGGATCTCGGGATCGGCTTCCTTCGCCGCGGCGATCGCCTCCGGGTCGTGAGACATGACGTTCACACCGACCTGAAGGAAACGCAGCGCCGCCTCGTCCTGGAAATTGACCACGAAGGCCGGATCCAGCTGCAGATAAACCGCCGGTTTGGCCTTGGCCGCCGCGGCGGCATCGGCCGCACTCGTCTTGCCGTGGCCGCCCTTCATCAGAAACCAGCCGCCCGCACCGCCCGCCGCCAGCACGATGACCGCGCCGATGATCAGCAACTTGCCCTTGCCCTTCTTCTTTACGGGAGCGCCTTCGGGCGCGTCCATCTGTGCTGCGGCCATGCGTGAAAAACCTCTGTGATGCGAATGCGATATCGTCGTTGCCCGATGGGCTCACGGGCATTGTTGCAAGCGACGTGCCATCTGCGTACATGTAGCGTGATGCGCATCCCGCTTCGCGTCGCGCCGTCGTTGTCGCCCCGAATACGCGCCGTCGCCGCGACGACGAATTGACGCGCGCCAATTCGTCGCCACCCAATCGATCGTCAGGCCACTTCGTCGACCAGACTGCGGGATACGCGCGAGGTCGCCAGTGTGACCGTCGCGCCCTGTGCATCGTCCGCGCCACCCTGCCCCGCGCCGCCGTTGCCGGCATGCCCGTCATCCTGCCCGTTCTGGCGCTGACCCACGTCGGTCTGGCCGAGCGACAGGCCGTGATGCGCCAGCATCGTGTCGAGCTGCGAGAGCGTCTGCTGGACGGCATGCACCGCTGCCGGGTGCTGCGCCATGATCGCGACATTGACCTTGCCGCCGTCGACATTCACGCGGACGTCCATGCTGCCCAGCTCTTCGGGGTGCAACTTGATCCGCGCTTCCTTGACGTCACCACCGCCCATCCAGGCGATCTGCTCGCCCAGTTCCTGGGCGAACTGCGGCGAGGTGGCGGCCTGTGTGGCCTGTACCTGCAAGGCCGCGCCGTCCACCGGTGCCAGACCGGGCGTGTGGGTCAGCGGCATCGGGCTGGTCGTCGGATCGGAAGGCGACGCCGCGTCCTCCTTTCCCGTGCCCACGGTCACCGTGCGCGCGGCCAGAAGCGCAGCCAGCGGGGATCCGGCGGCCGTCGACGCGGTCGCATCGGCAAGGGCACCGGCGCCCTCGGTAGACGCCAGCATCGCACCCTTGCCGTCGCCACCGGTCACGGCGGCAGCGGCAGCGTTCGGCAGACCCATGGCCAACGCGCCAGCGCTGAGATCGCCCGTCTTCCCGGCGGCGCCCTTCAGGGCACCCAGCGTCTTCGACGCCAGTTCGGTCACCTTGGGCGGTACGCCGATCAGGGCGAGCATCGTGCTGGCAATGGACGTGTCGTCGTTGTCGGACGTGTCGTCCTTCTTCGCGTCATCCTGATTGGCGGTCTTATCCGCTTTCGTGCTCGTAACCTTGCCGTCATCGGCTTTGGCAGACGTCGTGCTCTTGTCGTCGCGATCGTCGGCGCTGTCGTCCTTCGCCTTGTGCGTGTCGGACGGTGCGTTGCCGCGGCTGCTGGCATGGGCGTCAGCCGCATGCGGCCTGACCGTGCCGCCGGCGCCGGCGTGCGCCTGGGCATGCGCGCTGTCGAGTACCGCGTCGAAGCGCTTCGACGGGGTCGTGTCGTCGTTCGCCCTGGCCGTCGCGTTCGACGCGGACGTGGGTGCCTGGCTGACCGGGCGGGCGAGGTTGAGGGCGACAGTAGCGTTATTCATGCGGTGCTTCCGGTGAGATCATGCCGAACCCCTCGGGTTACGGCGGTACTGCGAGCGCTCGTCGGCCTGTTCCTGCTCCCGACGATCCTGTGACTTACGTTCCTGGTCGCGATACCTGGTGGTCACCGACTCGAGCGCCTTGGCACGGCCGCGGGCCTCCGCCCACGACTGGCGCGCTCGTTCGAGCCCCTGCTCACGACGCTGGACTTCGCTCATCTGCTGCACGATGGCCATGTCGATCTTCTGCAGGAACTGCTGCCGGTTGAGCAACGCGCTGACGCCGATGCCATCGGGCATCGCCGCGTACTCGTTGCGATAGCGACGTAGCTCGGCCAGCTGCTGTTCGCTCTCGGCAAGCGTCCGCTGGTGCGTGGCGAGCGAACGCGTCGCGTCCTCCGCCTTCTCGGCGGCGATATCGACAACGGGTTGCAGGCGGTCGGCACGCGAGGCCATCAGTTAGTCCTCGCGACATCGACGAGGCCGGCTTCCGCATCGGCCAGATCCACCGGCACATCGGTTTCCTGCTGCAGGAAGGCCGAAAGACGCGGATACAAGGCAATCGCTTCGTCCGTACGCGGATCGCTGCCCTTCTGGTACGCCCCCACCGCGATGAGGTCGCGCTGCTGGCGATACGCCGAATACACCTGGCGGAAGCGCTGGGCGGAACGCATGTGATCCTTGCTGACGACCGCCGGCATGACGCGGCTGATCGACGCTTCGATGTCGATCGCCGGGTAATGACCGGCTTCCGCCATGTCGCGCGACAAGACGATATGACCGTCGAGAATGGCGCGCGCGGAGTCGGCGATCGGATCGTGGCGGTAATCGTCGCCTTCGGTGAGCACGGTGTAGAACGCCGTGATCGAGCCGCGACCTTCCGCGTCGTTGCCCGCGCGCTCCACCAGCGCCGGCAACATCGCGAATACGGACGGCGGATAACCCTTGGTGGCCGGCGGTTCGCCGATCGCGAGCGCGATCTCGCGCTGCGCCTGGGCATAACGGGTGAGCGAATCCATCAGCAGCAGGACGCGCTTGCCCTGGTCGCGAAAATGCTCGGCCACGGCGGTCGCGACCTGAGCGCCGCGCAGGCGACTGAGCGGCGGCGCGTCCGCGGGGGCGGCGACGACCACCGCGCGACGGCGACCTTCCTCGCCCAGCGTATGGTCGACAAATTCCTTTACTTCGCGGCCTCGTTCGCCGATCAGGCCGACCACGACGACGTCGGCGTCGGTGAAACGGGTCATCATGCCCATCAGCGTCGACTTGCCGACGCCGGAACCGGCGAACAGGCCGATACGCTGGCCGCGACCGACGGTCAACAATGAGTTGATCGCGCGCACGCCGACATCGAGCGGCGTATCGATCGGCTGGCGCAGCATCGGGTTGATCGGGTCGCGGCGCAGCGGTACCCGTTCGCGCGCCAGCAACGGACCCTGACCGTCGAGCGGGACGCCGTCGGGGCCGATGACACGACCGAGCAGCGAATCACCGACGGGAATGCCCGACACGGCGGCCACCGGCGTGACGCGCGCATTGGGCAGCACACCGTGCATTTCACCCGTGGGCATCAGCAGAAGCCGGCCATCGGAAAAGCCAACCACTTCCGTTTCGAGCTGTTTGCCGTTCGCCGAGGTCACCATGCAGCGAGCACCGACCGGCGCTTCGCAGCCGACGGCCTCGAGCGTAAGCCCGACGACGCGGCGAAGCTTGCCTTCGGCCTGCATCGGGCTGACGCCCTCGGCGCTTGCGCGCTGCGCCGCCAGCGATTGGCGCCAGTGCGCGACGCGTCCGGCGGTATGCGATTCGGCGTTCATGCCGGTTCGTCCAGCGCATCGGCTTCCGCCTCTTCGACACGGCCTTCCAGCACGCTGTCGATCACCGCGGCCAGTCGCGTCCGGAGGCGCGCGTCCAGGCGCGAGTGCTCGCTCTCCAGGCGCACGTCACCGCGCTCGAGCGCGGCGTCGTCGACGATCGAACCCTCGTGATCGACCGACGACCGGTGCTCACGCACGATCGCCGCATCCGCCGGGTTGAGGTGAATCTTCAGCTGACGGCTGCCAGCCGGCAGCACGTCGACGGCCTGACGAACCACGTCGACGATCTTTTCGGGGCGCGTCGCGATCTCATATCCCAGCACGCGCTCGGCGATGACGGTGGCGAGCACGGCGAGATCACCGGCCACGTCGGCGTCGAGATCCGCGAACGGGCGCTCCACGGCGGCGAACAAGGCGTCGAGACGCGCGACCTGTGCATCCAGTTCGCGCTTCGCCATCGCACGACCTTCGCTCAGGCCGGCATGGAAACCCTCTTCGCGAGCCTGGCGCTCGATCGCTTCGATCTCGGCCACGGTCGGCCGGTGCGGACCATCGTCCTCCTGCTCGACGACCTCGCGCGGATCGGGACCACCCACGACGGGCAGCTCCCAGCGTTCGAACTGGTCGACGCGCTCGCGGGCGAGGATCGAGGTAAGGCTCATCAGACGAACTCTTCCCCGCCACCGGCGAGATTGATCTGGCCCGCGTCAGCCAGGCGGCGCGCGGTAGCCAGCACTTCCTTCTGTGCCGCATCCACCTCGGAGAGACGGACCGGACCCTTGACCTCCAGGTCGTCGCGCAGCATGTCAGCCGCACGCTTGGACATGTTGGCGAAGATCTTCTCGCGAATGGCCACCTCGGCACCCTTGAGGGCCGTGATGAGGCGCGCCGAAGGTACTTCGCGCAGCAGCGTCTGCATGCTGCGATCGTCGAGGTCGGCGAGGTCGTCGAAGACGAACATCAGTTCTTCGATGCGCTCACCCAGGCCCGAATCGATGCCGCGGATCGACGCCATGAGTTCGGCCTCACGCGAGGTTTCCATCGCGTTGAGGATATCCGCGGCCGCCTTGAGGCCACCGACGGTCGCCGACTTCAGTTTGTTGGAATTGCCGGAGAACTGGCGTTCCATGATTTCGTCGAGTTCGTTGAGCGCGTGCGGCTGCACACCGTCGAGTGTGGCGATACGCATCACCACGTCGCTGCGCGTACGGCCTGGCAGGTAGCCGATGACTTCGGCGGCCTGATCGGACTCGAGATGCGCCATCACCAGCGCGATGATCTGCGGATGTTCCTGCCCGATCATCTCGGCGATGGCACGGCTTTCCATCCACTTCAGCGATTCGAGACCCTTGCTGCTGCGACCGAGCAGGATGCGGTCGATGAGACCGCCGGCCTTGTTCTCACCCAGTGCGTTGACGAGGATGCGGCGGATGTATTCCTCGGTGCCCACGCCGATCGACGTATGCTGACCGACGTCTTCCTGAAGCTTGGTGAGCACCAGCTCGACCTGCTCCTTGCTGACGTTCTTCAGCGCGGCCATCGCCGAGCCCACGGCCTGCACGTCGCGTGCGCCGAGGTGTTTGAGGATGGACGCGGCGTCTTCTTCACCCAGGGTGAGAAGCAGGATCGCCGCTTTTTGTGCGCCCGTCAGGGCCTCTTTCGACTCAGCTGCCATCGTCGGATACCCAGCTCTTCACGACCTGCGCGATCTGCTTCGGATTTTCGGCGGCCATACGCTTGGCGAGACCCACCTTCTGTTCGTAAGCCAGCAGCGCGGGCGAGCCCAGCTGCGGCGAGGACGTGCTGACACGATCCGGCGACATGTCGTCGTCGTCCACCATGACCGACACCGAAGGCATCGGACCGGCGAGTGCGACGTTGTTCATGGCGATCGGCGCGGGCTTGAGCAGCCCCTTGAGAATCGGGCGCAGGACGAAGAAGCCGACGATCAGCGCGATCATCACGCCCAGCCCCTGCTTGATCAGATCGAGCATGCCGGGACGCTCGTAGAACGGCATGCCCTGCGGCTCTTCCTCGGCGACGGCGGCACGGAACGGCTCGTTGATGACACTGACGCTGTCGCCCCGGTCCGCGCTGAAACCCACCGCGTTCTTGGTCAGTTCGGTCAGGCGGGTCAGCTCTTCCGGCGTGAACGACACGCTCTTCATCTTGCCGTCTTTGTCCGGCACCTGCTTGTTGTCCACGACCACGGCCACCGACAGACGCGCCACCTTGCCGGCGGGGTCCGTGACATGGCTGACGGTGCGATCGAGTTCGTAGTTGCGCGTCGCGTTCTGCGACTGCTGCGTCGGCGTGGCGGCGGTCTGCGTGCTGGCGTTCTGGCCGGCGGCGGGCTTGCCGTTACCGGCGGCCGGGTTGGCCGCCGTCGGGTTACCACCGGTGTTCGGCGGCTGGTTGCTCAGCGCACCGGGCACACCGGCGTTGCCGTTCGGCTCGGTACGCGTGTCGCTGCTGGTCTGTTCGCTGCGCAGCGCCGGGTTCTCGTGATTGAACACCTCGCTGGCCTTCTCCGTCTGCGAGAAGTCCAGGTCGGCGAAGACCTGGGCACGCACCTTGCCCGCACCGACGAGCGGCGTGAGCAGGTCTTCGACGCGCTGCGTGTAGGTGGCTTCGATGCGATTGGACAGGCGAAGGCGGCTGTCGCCGATCGCGGAGGCGCTGTCCGGGTCGCTGACGGTGAGCAGGTTGCCGGTCTGATCGATCACCGACACCTGGCGCGTATCGAGGTCCGGCACGCTGGCAGCCACGAGATGAACGATGGCGGCCACCTGGCCCTGATCCAGCTGACGACCGGGATAGAGCGACACGACCACCGACGCCGAGGCCGGCTTGTTGTCACGCACGAAAGCGGAGGGCTTCGGCAGTGCGAGGTGCACGCGCGCGCCACGTACCGACTGCAGGCCCGCGATGGTATTGGAGAGGTCCGTTTCGAGCAGCGACTGGTAGCGCGAGCGCTCAGCCATATCGCTCATGCCGAACGGCGAATCGGCCTGCGGCAGCGCGGCGGCGGCACTGCCCTGCGGAAGACCCTGGCCCGCCAGCTTGAGGCGCACGCCGGCGACGTCGGCGGCCGGGACGAAGATGGAACTGCCGTCCGTGCTGAGCGTGTAAGGGGTATTGCCGGCCTGCAGCGCCTGCGTGACCGCGGCGGCGTCCTTCTGCTCGAGGCCGCCGTAAAGCAGACCGTAGTTCGGTGCGCGCGACCACATGACCGCGGCGATACCGATCGCCACCGCACCCGCGATACCGGCAAGCATGAAGAGCTGACGGGCGGCCGGCGTCTGCGACAGGGACTTCAAAGAGTCCATGCGCGAGGCCGTGCTGCTGTCCGTGGTGGCGACGCCGTTATCTGCCATGGGGAAACTCGAATCCTGTGAGGTTGCTCATGCCGGATCGGATCAACGCGATCAGATCGACATGTTCATGATTTCTTTGTACGCATCGACCATCTTGTTGCGCACTTCGGTCATGGCACGGAAGGAAAGATCCGCCTTCTGGCCCTGAATCATCACTTGCGCCAGATCGATACCCGGGTCCCCGCGCTCGAATGCCGACGCCATCTGCGATGCCTTGGCCTGCGACTGCGCGACACCGTCGATCGACTGTTTGAGCACGTCACCGAAGGAACCTTTCGCCGCCTGCCCCGTTTCGCCGACACCCCGGATCGCGGGCATCTCGGTCTGCGCGCTGATGCGGCGCATCTGGAGCAGCAGGCTGTTCACATCGATCGTGGTCATGACGGTTTTCCAACGCGTTATCGGCTTACCGACACCCGATGCACGAGGTGTGCCAAACCGACGCGACTCAACCGGCCTGCACGGTTTCCGACAGGCCGTACTTGCGCAGCTTCTCGACCAGCGTGGTGCGCTGGACGCGCAGCAGCTTGGCCGCATGGGCGACGACACCGTTGGCCGAGTTCAGCGCCTGACGGATCAGGCCGATCTCGATACCCGCCAGGTGGTCCTTCAGGTCGAGGCCACCGAGCGGCAGCACCGCCGGATCGCTGTCGCCGGAGAAACCGAAGGTCTCGACCACCGGCTCCGGCTCGGCTTCCATCATCGCGATGAGTGCCGCACCCGATACTTCCTCGATCGGAAGTGCGCCCCGGTACTTTTCCGGCAGGTCGGCCGCACGGACCTCGCCCTGCGGCATGAGGATGGCCATACGCTCGACCAGATTGGACAGCTCACGCACGTTGCCCGGCCACGGGTGACGGCACAGCGCGGTCATGGCGCTCGGCGCGAAGCGCACCGAGGTCAGACCACGCTGCAGCAGGCGCTGATTGAACTCGGCGATCAGGGCCGGCAGGTCTTCGAGGCGCTGGCGCAGGGCCGGCATTTCCAGCGGGAACACGCTCAGGCGATAGAACAGGTCTTCCCGGAAACCGCCGCGCTCGATGGCACCTTCGAGGTCGCGATGGGTCGCGGCGATGATGCGCACGTCGCAGCGCTGCGGGCGATTACCGCCGACGCGCTCGAAAACGCGCTCCTGCAGGACACGCAACAGCTTCACCTGCATCGGCAGGCTCATGTCGCCGATTTCGTCGAGGAACAGCGTGCCGCCCTCGGCCATTTCGAAACGACCCTTGCGGGTGCTGATCGCGCCGGTGAACGCGCCCTTCTCGTGACCGAACAGTTCGCTCTCGAGCAGTTCCGCCGGAATGGCGCCGCAGTTGATCGCGACGAACGGCTTGTCGCGACGCGGCGAGCAGTCGTGAATGGTGCGGGCGACCAGCTCCTTACCGCTGCCGGACTCACCCAGCACGAGGACGCTCGAATCGAACGGCGCCACCTGGCGGATCAGCGCGTTGACGCGCTGCATCGGACCGGACTGGCCGACGAAGCGCAGGTGGTTCTGTACCGGCTGCATGCGCGACTGCAGGGTGCGCAGGGCCTCGGACAGACGCTCGTAGCGGAGCGGCATGTCGATCAGCTCGACGTTGAGGCTCTGCGCGTCGTCGCCGGCGATCAGCGCGCTGGCGACCGGGGAATCGGCCGAGACCAGGAGAGGCAGGTTGCGGCCGTGGCGACCCAGGGCAGCCAGATAGCCTTCGAGTTCGGCTTCGTCTTCCACCGTACCGACATAAGCGGCGCGCCAGCCTTCGGCGGCGTCCGCAGCCTGCATGCGATGAGCGAGCACGGGACGGTAACCCAGGAAAGCCAGCGCGGAAGCGACGGTTTCAGCGCGCGATGCGTCGGATTCGACGACGAGAAAGTTGGAAGACTTCATCCTGAGATACCTCACGTTGCGTGTGATCGAAGGCCCGTGAGCGGGTTCGCGATGGAATCCCGTCGCCTTCGTTGCAAGGTATCAATCAAGGAGCGTGCCAACGCCGGAATTCTGGCGCCACAAGGCCGACATCCACGTAAGTACGGGGCTTGCGGAGGTGTGAGGAAAACCTTTTCGGCAAGTGATGACGACGTGAGGACGCCCCGTGGTGTCAGCCCTGACAACACGCGTCACGAATGTGACGCAGGACGCCACGCGACGTTCCTACGTCACGTGACGTAAAAGGTCACTTCACTCGCCCGAGCCGTCCTGAGGCCGTGCGTGGGCTCGTGCTTCGGCGACCTGGCGGCGGTGCTGGCGGAACACCAGTCGCTCGATACCGTCGCGGACGGACTCCGTCAGGCCCTCGAAGGCGATGAAGCCCTTGCCGTCCGTGGGACCGGCGAGGCGAACGCCCGGCAGCTCCAGCGGGAGGGCCCGGCACACGTCGAAATGCAGCTTCAGCATCACCGGGGTGCCCACGGCGGGCAGGCCGTCCCATGGCAAGGCGGCGCCGGCGGCGTTCACGCGGACCGGAATGCGGGGTGGCAGGACGGACTGAGGCAGAAGGAGCCGGTTGACGATCTCCATCAGGACGTTGAGCTTGGCGTCCAGACGGGCCACTTCCTGGGTCAGGGGGCTGTCGTCCTCGCCAGTGTCACTGCGCCGGTCCATGAGGGCGGACACGGCGACCAGGACATTGGTGTTGCGGTCGTTGATCAAGGCCAGGCCGGCCGGATCGGGACGCTCGGTGATCTCACAGGTGGCGTGAAACCGGGAATCCCAGGCTACGCGATCGGAGAATGCCTTCCACGCTTCGTCAGTCATCCGTCCGTCCCCGCCAAAGGATGTGTCGATCAGAACGAATTATACGCGGCGACGGCGCGGCGAACCCGACGGGACGTGTCCCACTGCGCCGCGGTCTCGTCGCGAGCGGCCGAGACGAGATCCTTGATCAGGCCATCCAGCAACATGATGGACTTCAGCGACTCGAGCGTTTCGGGGGCCGGACGCATGCTGCCCTGCCGCAGGACAGGCTCGCGCTGGGCTTCGAGTTCAGTGAGCTCATCCCAGCGACCTTCGCTGGCGGCCGCATGCATGGACTCGGTAAGGTCGAGGACGCGCGGGAGGTCGCACCAGAGGGTGTCGTTCATGCGCCTGCTCCGGCGAGCTGACGAGCCTCGACCGGGATGGCCACCCAGCTGTCGCGGATCTGCCCGAGCAGGCGCGCGACTTCTTCGAGGGCTTCGGCGTCGTTATGCAGATTGGCGTGTACGAGACGGCGGCTCATATAGTCGTACAGGGCGTCCAGCTGGGAAACCAGCGGCGTGGCCACGTCGTGGTTGAGGCCCGACTGGAGACCGCCGACGATTTCGATCGTCTTCGAGATGGCCTCGCCCTTGCCCGCGACGTTGCCCGTAGCCATGCACGCCAGCGCCAGGCGAATGCGTTCCAGACCGCCATCCATGAGCATGGTGATGAGACCGTGCGAGTCGGCCTGCTCGAGGCCGCCACCGGTGCGGACCTGCTGGTAGGCGCCAGCGCCGCGGGAGTATCCAAGTGCCATGTGGGTTTCCTGTCCTGCGATCAGGACGATTTGGTCAGCGCGTCGAACTGCTGCGTGAGGTAGCTGCTGGTGCTGCTGAGTTTGGTCATCATGGTGTCGAGCGCCGTGTACTGCGTGGTCAGGCGCTTCGTGTAGTCGGTCATGGTCGAGTCCCAGGCGGTCTGCTGATCGGCCAGGTCCTTGAGCTTGGCATTCAGATTGGTGGTGCGCTGGGTCAGGATGCCGCTGGACGAGGTCCAGCCGGTGACCAGCTTGTCGAGTTTCGGCGCGATACCGTTGGTGCCGCTCAGCAGGTCCTTCACGCCACTCGGGTTCGAGCTCAGCGCGGAGCTCAGCTTCGTGTTGTCGAACTTCAGCGTGCCGTCGACCTGGAAAGACACGCCCAGGTCGCTGAGCGAGCGCGGGCTGGCTGTGGCGCCAGTCAGTTGCGAACCCAGCAGCTGGGAGACCTGACTCTTGATCGAATTGACCGTGGCATCGCCGATCAGGGCGCCGACCTGCTGGTTGGTCGCGTCGTACTTGGTCAGCGTGCTGTAGGTCGAAACGAAGGAGTTATAGGCGGTGACCAGCGACTGCATCGCCGTGCTGACCGAGCTGGTGTCGTTGCTGATGGTGATGCTGCTCGAGCCGGTCTTGGCAAGCGACAGCGTCACGCCGTCGATCGCCGTCGAGGTCGTATTGGTGGGACTGCTGGCCGCCGTGCCGTCGACCGTGAACAAGGCGTCCTGCGCCTTGATGGTCGGGGTATCCGTCGCGGGATCGAAATCCAGCTGCGCCAGGCCGCCGTCGCCGCCACTGGAGGTGACCGTGAACGCATTGGCCGCGCCGGTGGTCTGCGAGGTCAGCACCAGATGCGCGCCGTCGGTACCGGTGACGATGCTGGCGGTGACGCCGGGATTGGACTTTGAGTTGTTGATCGCGTCGCGCACGTCCTGCAGCGTGTTCGCCGGCGAGGCGATATCGACGCTCATGGACTTGTCACCCACCGCGATGCTCAGGGTGCCCGTGCCGACCTCGGTCGTCTTCGCGCTGGCGAACGCACCCGAGGTGGTCTTCTGCGAGGTAGCGAGCTGGGTAACGGCGATGTTGTAGACGTTGGCCTTGGCCGTGGAATCCGTCGTCGCCGAGAGGACGGTGGAGTCGCCGATCGAGGTCTTCAGCGTGGAGAACGCGGTGCCGTCGGTCAGGGACTTGATGGCGGCCTGCAAGCTCGTCAGGGACGAGGTGAAATTGCCGATCGCCGAAATCTGCGTGCTGGTGCTGGTCTGAGCCGTCGAGATCTGACTGTCCTTCGCCGCACGCTTGTTGTTCACAAGGTTCGTAACGATGGATGCGACGTCGATGGAGCTGGATCCGAGCGTAACGGTGCTGCTACTGGTGGCCATGAGACTCTCCGTGAAGACGCCTCACTGCCCGGGGCGCCAATTTGTCGACGGCTGACCCCCAGTGGGAGCCAGCCGTGGACAACTAAGCAATTACCCTGCCAACCCGGGGAAGCCCCGGGTTGGCGGTGTCACCGGATTACTGGAGGAGCTTGGTAACGATCTGCTGGCTCTGGTTGGCCTGGGCGAGGACCGAGACGCCGGCCTGCTGCAGGATCTGAGCCGAGGACATGTTCGCCGTTTCCTGAGCGAAGTCGGCGTCGGTGATGGCCGACTTCGACGAGGTCAGGTTCTGCGAGATGTTCTGCAGGTTGGAGATGGTCGACTCGAAGCGGTTCTGCACCGCGCCGAGGGTGGAGCGCAGATCGGAAACCGACTGCAGGGCGGCATCGATGCGGTTGATCGTGTCGTTGGCGCCATCGACCGTCTTCACGCTGGAATCTGCCAGGGTGGAAGTGGTGGATACAGCGATCGCACCAGCGGTGAAGCCCGACGCCGCCGCCTTGGTGCCGCCGACCGTGATGGCCGAAGACGACGAGAACTTCAGCGAGCCGTCGGTGGCGACATAGGCGTTGATGCCTTCGCCCGACTTAGCATTGATGGCGTCGGCCATGTCCTGCGTGGTCTTGAAGGTACCGGTGACGCTGAAGGCGGCATTGCTGCCGACCTGCAGGGTCAGGTCGCCCGCAGCCAGCGTGATCGGCGTGGCGTCACCGACGGCGACGTCGGCCGTACCGGCCGTCGACGTCGTGGTACCGAACAGCGCGGCCGCGCCTGCACCGCCGACGGTCGGCGAGGTTGCACCGTTGGCCGAGTTGGTGAAGGTGAACGTGCCAGCGTTCTGCGTCACCGAGGCGCCGGCGCCGTTGGCCGACAGCTGGTTGTTGATCGCGGTGGCGAGGCCAGCGGCGTTGGTGTAGTCCTGGTTCAGCGTGACCGTCTGGCCGTTGACCGTGAACGACGACGCGGTGGTCGAGAAGTCGAAGTTGGTCGTAGCCTGACCGGCGACCGTCGTGCCCTTGGAGCCGGCAACGGCGGCCGTAGCGACGAGGGACGGGGTGGCGGAACCGGTGGCGAGCTGACCGACCTGGTTGGACTTCATGCCCTGGTTCAGGCTGACGTTGATGACTTCACCGACGTTTGCGCCGACCTGGAAGCTGAGGTTCTGGGCGGAACCGTCCAGGACCTTCATGCCGTTGAAGTTGGTCTGCGTGGCGATACGGGTGACTTCCGACAGACGCTGCTGAACTTCGGCGTCGAGCGCGGCGCGGTCCGAAGAAGAGTTGGAGGCGTTGGTCGACTGAACGGCCAGTTCGCGGATGCGCTGAAGGTTGTTCGTGACTTCGTCGAGGGCCGACTCGGTCGTCTGCGACAGCGAGATGCCGTCGTTGGCGTTCTGAACCGCGCGGTTCAGGCCGTTGATCTGGGTGGTCATGCGGGTCGAGATCGCGAGGCCGGCGGCGTCGTCCTTCGCGCTGTTGATGCGGTTACCCGACGACAGGCGCTCGATCGCGGACGAGAGCTTCGTCTGCGAGGTGCTCAGGTTACGCTGAGCATTCAGCGACATGATGTTGGTGTTGATGGTCAGTGCCATGGGATTGATCCTTTTTAAGCGGAACCGAAATGCCGGAGGTTGTGCGGCGTAGTCCGGCGGGGTTCCGTGAAGGAAGCCTTCCGCCTCAGAGAGGTTTACGGCACGCCGGGAGGAAACTTGAGAACTTTTTCTACCTGTCAACAACTTTCTTGATCGAAACCGTGTAGGCGGTGACGCCCAGGCTCCGTCAGTCAATTTATCGGCAGGGTCGGCTCCGGGTTTAGGGTCAATTTCATAACGCCAGATACGTTGATTCGGCAGCGGAAGTACGCGCCCCGGCGGACTCGCGGGGGCGCCTGAGCCTGTGCCGCCTGGCCGTGGAATTACTCCAGCAATTTGAGGATGAGCTGTTGAGACGAATTGGCCTGTGCGAGCACCGAGACACCCGATTGCTGAAGGATCATGGCCATCGTCTTCTTTGCGGTCTCCTCCGCGATGTCCGAGTCCATGATGGTGCTGCGTGACTCCGTCATGTTCTGCCGGATGCTGTCGAGGTTGCGAATGGTGGACTCCAGGCGATTCTGCACGGCACCCAGCGTGGACCGGGTCGAGCTGACCGATTCCAGTGACGCGTCGACGCGTGCCACCAGGGCGTATGCCGCATCTCGCGTAAGCACCGAGCCATCGGCCAGGGATGTCGCGGTGTCCATGGCGTAATCGCTGGAAAATCCGAGCTTGCCTGCCAGAGCTCCCGACACGCTGACGGCCGACCGCGAATCGAAGCGTAACGACCCGTTTTCACCGACAAAGGCGGAGAGACCGCTTCGTCCGTTGGCATTGATGGCATCGGCGACGCTTTGCGTGTCCCGGAACGATCCGATGATGTCGACGCTCTCGCCGCTGCCATTGGTAAATGAAAGATCGCCTTTAGCCAGGCTGAGGCGGTCGCCCCCTACCCTCACGATGTCCAGTTTGTCGCCGTTGGCGGCAACCCTGAAGTCACGACCGAGCTTGCCTTCGAGAAAGCCACGCGCAGTGTCGACCGTGTCGCCTTTATAGAGCGACCAGTCGACCCTGACGCCATCGTAGTCCACCGTACCCAGGCTCTGCCCGTTGGCGTTGCTCCAGTCCTTCGCAGGATCCTGCGTGAACGCGTAAGGCTTGGAGACGAACGCCGATGCTATATCCACCGAGCCACTCGCCACCTGACCGACCTGATCCGCGCGCATACCCTGCCCAAGGCCCACCTGAATCACTTCGCCCACGTTGGCGCCGACCTGGAAGGTGAAGCGCGAGCCGCTTCCGTCCAGCACTTTCATGCCATTGAAATTGGTTTGCGTGGCGATGCGGGTGATTTCTTCGAGGCGCTCGACCACCTCGTTGTTGAGCGCGCGCCGGTCCACACCGGAGTTCGAGCCGTTGGCCGACTGCAACGCCAGTTCGCGGATGCGCTGTAGGTTGGCCGTTACCTCGTCGAGCGCCGCCTCACTGGTCTGCGACAGCGAGATGCCGTCGCTGGCGTTACGACGGGCTTGTGCGAGACCGTTGATCTGCGTGGTGAAGCGTGTCGCGATAGCGAGACCGGCGGCGTCGTCCTTTGCGCTGTTGATGCGTTTGCCCGAGGTGATGCGCTGCATGGCCTCGGCCAGCCTGCTCTGGGTCATGCCGAGGTGTCGCTGCGCGTTGAGCGATGCCATGTTGGTACTGATAGTGAGAGCCATGAGAATGTCCTTCTCTCGTGGCGGGCACGCCGCTTACGCGACGGCGTCGCGTGCCCGCTAAAAGGGAATTCGCCGTAAGAGGTGATCGGCGGTTCGCTGGCGGACTAGTGACGGCGGTGGATGAGTTCCACGTGGGGCCCGGAGGAAGATGGGGCCGGATTTCACGCACAAAAAAGGCGACCTTGCGGCCGCCTTGAAATGTCGCGAATGCGAACGTCGAGGCGCGTTCTATTTCAGGTAATTGAAGAGCGACAGATTCTGCATCTTCACGTAGGCCTGCTGTGCGGCATCGAGCGCCGTCTGCTGCTGGGTGTATTTACTGGCTGCGCTCGCGTAGTCCAGCTCGGTCAGATCCGACAAAGTGCTGTCATAAGAAAGCTTGACGTCGGAACCGATGTCCGACTGCTGATCGAGCGTGTTCATGCGTGCGCCGATCTTGGTACGCGTATTCAGCAGGCTGGTGGCCGCCTGGTCGAGATTCTGCAGCTGGGCGTTGACCTGGTTGTTCATGGCCGCGCCGCCGCCAGGCGCTTCGAACGCATTGATGATGCCGGCGATGGTCGAGAACACGTCCTGCGACGATGACGGACCCACGCTGAACGAATCGCCCGCCGCAGGGGTACCGGTGACATTGAGCTGCGCGCCCTTGAAGCTGATCGTGCCGCTGGTACCGGTATACGTGCCGGTCGACAGAGGCGTGCCCGTCGGGTCGGCCGCGTCGTGAATCTCGTAGGTGGTCGCCGAGGTGAAGTTGACGGTGTAATTGCCGCCGTCCCACTGCGTGGCATCCGTGACCGAGGTTCCGCCGACAACGGCGCTTCCGGTGTTCGTTGCACCCGCGGTCGTCACGAACGTGCCATTGCCGCCACGGATCGACATGAAGACGTCATCGCCACTGTCGCCCGTCGCAACCTGGAGGCCGGCGGCCGCTGCGACCATCCGCTGGGTCTGGTCGCCACCGTAGCTCACCGACAGGCCGTCGATCGTGAACGGCTGCGTGGTGGTGCGGCTACCGGCGAAGATGTATTCGCCCTGGCCGTCCTTGCTGTTGCCGAGCGCGACAAGCTGATTCAGCGTCTGTCGCAGCTCGGTGGCGATGGACTGGCGGGATTCGTCGGTCTGCGTCCCGTTCACGCCTTCCAGCGTGATGGACCGGATCCGGTCGAGGATATTGCCGGCCGAGGTGAGTGCGGTTTCTTCCGTCGACAGTCGCGTCGTCGCCGAGTTGATGTTGCGCGTGTACTGATCGTTCTGGGCGCTGGCCGAGCTGACGTCGACGGCGCGCGCGGCGGCCGCCGGATTGTCGGACGGCGTCTGGATGGCCTTGCCGTTGCCCAGGGCAAGCTGGGTCTGCGACAGCTGATACTGGCGATCCAGCATCTGGTTGACCGCTTGCTGTGCACCCCATGAAGTCGAAATACGCATGAGTTATCCGTGTACCGCGCTCAGGAGGGACTGAAAGATGGTGTTCGCCGTGGTGATGACCTGGGCGGATGCCGAGTAGGCCTGCTGAAAACGCAACAGATTGGCCGCTTCTTCATCCATGTTCACACCGGACAGGCTTTGCTGCGCCGCCGTGGCCTGGTCGAGGATGCTCTGCTGCGCATCGAGTGCCGTGTTGGCCTGCGCGCCCGCCGTACCCACTTGCGCGATCAGCTGGCTGTAAGACTTGCCCACCGTGGTCACACCGTTGTCGAGCACGCCCTTGCTGGCCACGTTGGCCAGCGCCAGCGCATTTCCGTTGTCACCGCTGGCGGTGCCGGCGGGTTTGACGGTGAATGTGTCGTTAGCGGCTGGCACGCCGGAAAGCTTTAATGTCCAGCCATTGCCGGTGATCGTGTCGCCATCGGCGTAGGTATTCGGACCCACCCCATTGATCGTGTAGGTCGTTGGGGACGTGAAGACGATGCTGGCCGGCGTATTGAAAGCGGGATCGGCCACGTTGGTGACGGTAAGGCCGCCCAGCGTGGCCTTACCCGTGTTCGCCGAGCCTTTCGTGGCCGCCAGCGGACCCGACGCGGCGATCTTGTTGGTATCGCTGATCGCAACGCTCATGGACGATGCCGCGTTGCGCGTCGCCTGGATCTGGAACGAGTCGCCCGCCACCGCGCCCGCGCTCACCACCATGGACAGACCGCCGACCTTGAACGGGTCCGTGGCGGTGCCCGTACCGGTCATCGGTACGGTGACACCGGCCGTGGTCGTCGCGCTCCAGTTCGTGCCATCGAAGCGCATGACGTAGTCGGATGCATCGAGTCTGGAGACGTCGGACACCGTGGCCGCGATCGAACCCGTGCCTTTGTTGGCCGTGCTGTTGAACACGGCGGGGTTGGCGATAGTGAAGAAGTTGCCGCCCGCGTCGCCGTTGAGGTCGATACCCTGTGCGTGCTGCTGATTGAACGCGTCCGTCATCGCGATCGCGGCGCGACCCAGCTGGTTGCGTGCCGGATCGAGCACGTTGGTGCGGAAATCGAACGTCGCACCGAGCGAACCCGATCCCAGCTGGCTGCTGATGACCGAGCCACCGGGGCCGGTCACTTCGAGCCGGGACGAATCGTACTGATTGGGGGCCGTCGAAAGCTTCGCCGAATCGGTGCCATTGACCAGCGAAAGGCCATTGCCCACCGTGACGGTGACCATGTGATTGTCGTTCTGGGTGACGTTGACGCCGACCAGCTGCGAGAGCTGCGAGATCGCCTGATCGCGCGAGTCGAGCAGGTCGTTCGGCACTGCCCCGCCCGCGTAACCCTGCTGGATCTGTCCGTTGAGGTCGGAGATCGTCTTGGTCAGCGCATTGATCGAATCGACCGCGGTGCTGATCTGCGTGTTGGTGGACTGGTCCAGCTGCTGAAACTGCGATGACAGCGACTTGAAGGTCGACACCAGCGTACTGGCCTTGCCCAGCAGGGCCTGACGACTGGCGGTATCCACGGGAGCGTTGGCCACGTCGCTGACCGCCCCGAAGAAACCGTCGAGCGCCGTCTGCAGATTGGCCGACCCGCTCACGATGTTATTCACCGACGCCGTCAGCGTGGCGTACTGCGACGCGCGCGATTGTCCCGAGTTGGCCGACCACATCGACTGCGTGAGGAACTGACTGTACGCCCGCTGCACGCTGACCGCATCGGCGCCCTGACCGACGTAGTAACCGCCGTTGTATTCAGGCGTGCGCGCATTGAACGTCGTCGTCTGCCGCGTATACCCCGCGGTGTTGACGTTGCTGATGTTGTGTCCGACGGTGGACAGACCCACTTGCGAGGCAAGCAGACCCGAGACACCTGTGGAGAGCAGATCGGCCATCGTTACGTTCCTTCTGTCCTTTCGTCAGCCCGTGGATTACAGGTCGGCCGCGACGCGTTCGAGCGCGGCCAGGGCCTGTTTCATCACCGGACCATTGGCGATGTCGGCCAGCTTCTGTGCGTAGCTGGGATCGGTGGCGTAACCACCGTTGACCAGCGCCTTGGCGAAACCCTTCACGTCATCACCGCGACCCACCGCATCCGCGTAGCGTGGGCTACTCGCGACCATGTCGGCGTAGTCCTTGAACGAGTCGGACGGTGAGTCGTAAGCGCGGAAGCTGTCCTTCTTGCGCACGGCGACCCCGTTTTCGTATTCGAGAGTCGGTACGTTGACGCGCTTGCCGTCCCAGCTGCTGCCGGCCTTGATGCCGAACATGTTGAAACTGGTGGTGCTGCCCTGCGCCGGCATGTGCTTGCCCCAGCCGGTCTCCAGTGCCGCCTGAGCGAGCAATGCGCGCACCGAGACGCCAAGCTTCTTCGCCGCTTCGATCGCGTGCGGCGCCAGCTTCTGGACGAACTCCTCCGGGGAGGAGATCGACAGCTTGCCGACCGCGCTCGCCACGGCATTGGCGCCGTCGCCGACGGCCTGCCCGGCGCGACCGAGCATGCGCTCGAGCGAATCCATCAACCCGCTGTCCTGGTCAGACTTGGACGAGACCGCATCCACCGTACTCGCATCGCCCGTGACGCCGGCGAAGAGGCCGTTGCCGGACGAGGCGCCCTGCGCGGACGATGCGCCGCCAAGCTGGCGGATGAGCATATCGGCGATGCCGATACCCTTGCCCTGCGACAACGTCACGGAGAGCTGCTTGTCGAACATGTCGCGATAGGCGTTCGACGCCTGCGAACCCATGATGTCGTCACCCATGGCGGCGCTGGCGTCACGCATGGACTTCAGCATCATCTGCGTGAAGATCGATTCGAACTGCTTGGCGACGGCGGGAAGGGCGGACGCCTGATCCTTTTGCGCGGCCGAACGCAGGCCGGCAAACCCGGACATGTCCGTGTAGGTGCCAAGCTTCTGGTTGTCGACCGCGGTCACCATGTCAGATCACCACCAGTTCGGCGCGCAGGGCGCCCGACTGCTTCAGCGCCTGCAGAATGGAGATCAGGTCGCTCGGAGAGGCGCCCACCTGGTTTACGGCGCGCACGATGGCGTCGAGGCTGGTGCCCGGACCGAACTTGAACATGTGGCCGCCCTCTTCGCTCACGGCGACCTGGCTGCTCGGCACGACGGCCGTCTGGCCGCGGCTGAACGCGCCCGGCTGACTCACCTGCGGCTGCTCGCTGATCGTGACCTGGATCGCGCCGTGTGCCACCGCGGCGGCGCCGACCTTGACGTCGGAACCGATCACCACGGTGCCGGTGCGCGAGTTGACGATGATGCGTGCCGGCGCATCGCCCGGCGTGACATCCAGTGCCTGGATGGTCGACAGCCAGGCCACACGCTGGGACGGGTCGAGCGGCGCGCGGACCGCCACCGAGCCGGAATCCAGGGCGTTGGCCGTGCCGGCGCCGAAGTTCTGGTTGACGGCCTGCGCGATACGGTTGGCCGTCGTGAAATCGGCGGTGTTGAGGTTGAGCATCAGATCGCCGCCCTTGTCGAACGACGTCGCGACGCTGCGCTCGATGCTCGCGCCGCCAGGGATGCGGCCGCTCGAGGAAATATTCACCTGCACGCTCGAACCGCTCTTACCCTGCGCGCTGACACCACCGACGATGACGCTGCCCTGGGCGATGGCGTAGACCTGCCCGTCCGCACCCTTGAGCGGCGACATCAGCAACTCGCCACCACGAATGCTCTTGGCATTGGCGATCGAGGCGACCGTCACGTCGATGCGCTGACCCGGCTTCGCGAACGGCGGAATCTCGGCGGTGATCGTGACCGCGGCCGCGTTCTTCAGCTGCGGACGCACGTTGGCCGGCACGTTGACGCCGAACTGCTGAAGCATGTTCTCCAGGCTCTGCGTGGTGAACGGTGCCTGGCTGGTCTGGTCACCGCTGCCGTCGAGACCGACGACGAGGCCGTAACCGATCAGCTGGTTGCTGCGGACACCGCCGACCTGCGCGAGGTCGCGAATGCGATCCGCGTGCGCCGGAAGGACGGCGGCGACCGCGAAGACGGCCACGGCGGCGTGAAAAAGAGCGCGAAAACGAAGCGAGACGTTCATCAGAACGGCATCCACTTGGAATCGAAGAAGCGCGAGAGCCAGCCACGCGTGTTCGAATCCGCGAGCGTGCCCTTGCCCACGTACTCGATACGCGCGTCGGCGACGCGGCTCGAGGCGACGATGTTGTCGTTGCCGATATCCTGCGGACGGACGATGCCCGAGATGCGGACCAGCTCGTCGCCCTGGTTGATCGTCAGCCATTTTTCGCCACGCACCACCAGCGCACCGTTGGACAGGCGCTGCGCGACGGTGACGGTGATCTCGCCGGAAAGCTGATTGCTCTGCTGGCTCGAACCGTCGCCGTCGAAAGCGTTGTTGCTGGCCAGCGAGCTGTCGGCGGTCTTTCCGCCGATGCGCAGGCCCTGACCGAGCACCGTGGGCGAGGTGATGGTGTTGCCGTTCTTCTTGCTGGTGCTGGTCGCCGCTTTCTTGCTGGCCTGGGTCGACTCGACCAGGGTGATCGTCAAAATGTCGCCGACGCGATGCGCGCGCGGGTCCGCGAAGAGCTCCAGCGACTGCTGATCGGCATAGAGCGACCCGGTGGCGCGCGCCTGCTGCGTCGGTTCTTCCGGCAGCGTGGCGGTATACATCGGCCTGGGCGTAGGCGGCACCATCGCGCAACCGTTGAGGAGCGCGAACGGCAGCACAGCGAGAACAGCACGGACGTAAATGCGATTCATGACGTGTCTCAGGTCTTGTTGGTGATGGTCTGGAGCATCTGATCGGACGCCGTGATCGCCTTCGAATTCATCTCGTAGGCGCGCTGCGTTTCGATCATGTTGACCATTTCCTCGACCACGTTGACGTTCGACGTTTCGAGGCTGTTCTGGTTGAGGGTGCCGAGACCGTTGAGGCCGGCGGTGCCCGTCTGCGGAGCGCCGCTCGAGGCGGTCTCCAGGTAAAGGTTGTCGCCCTTCGGCTGGAGGCCGGCGGGATTGACGAAGTCGGCCAGCTGGATCGTGCCGACGTTCTGCGCGGCGGCCGAACCCTGCACGGTGACGCTGACGGTGCCATCGGTACCGATGGTGACCGTCGACGCGTTGGCGGGAATGGTGATCGACGGTTCCAGCGGGTAGCCGTCGTTGGTGACCATCTGGCCATCCTGGTCACGCTTGAGCGAGCCGTCACGCGTGTAGCCGACGGTGCCGTCCGGCATGGTCACCTGGAGGAAGCCGCGACCGTCGATACGCACATCGAGCGGATTGTCGGTCTGCTGCACGCCGCCCTGCTCGAACATCTTCTGCGTGCCGACCACGCGGACGCCGGTACCCATCATGAAGCCGGTGGGCGACTGCGTCTGCTCGGTGGTCTGGGCGCCCGCCTGCCCACGGTTCTGGTAGGACAGGTCCTCGAACTCGGCGCGGGCGCGTTTGAAGCCCGTGGTGTTCGTGTTGGCCAGGTTGTTCGAGACGACGTCCATGCGCGTCTGCTGCGCATCGAGGCCGGTCTTGGCGATCCAGAGGGACGTGAACATCGTTGACTCCTGCGCGTTGGCGCTTTACGAGCCCGCGACGGTTTTGCGTCGCGCGGCGGTGGTTATCCCACCTGTAGCAATTTCGATGCCGACTGGGCGTTTTCGTCCGCGGCTTTGATCGAACGGACCTGCATTTCGAATTCGCGGGACAGCGAAATCATCTTCACGAGCACGTCGGAAGGGTTGACGTTGCTGGATTCCAGGGTGCCGTTGACCACTTTCACGTCCGCGTCGGCCGGCGCCTGGGATCCGTCTTTCATGTGCATCAGACCGTCGCTGGCATACGTCAGCTGGTCGTTGCCGGGGTTGACCAGCTTGATCCGGTCGGTGGTGGCCACGGTGGCCGGACTTTCACCCAGCGGAACGGTGGAAATCGTGCCGTCCTCGCCGATCTTCACACTGGTCGACTGCGGGATCGTGATCGGACCGCCGCCGCCCAGCACGGCATTGCCACGCATGTCCGTCAACAAACCGTCGGCGTCGACGCGCAGGTTACCGGCACGCGTGTAGCCCTCGGTGCCGTCGGGAGTCTGCACCGCGATCCAGCCGTCACCCTGCACGGAGATATCGAGATCGTTACCGGTATGCATCTGCTGCCCGGACGTCGTGTCCCAGCCTGTCCCCTGCGCGACGCCGTTGATACGCGTCTGCAGGCCGTCGCCCTGAACCGGCATGCTCTGAAACGCCGACAGCTCGGCCTTGAAGCCCGCCGTGTTGGCGTTGGCGAGGTTGTGTGCCACTTCGGCCTGCGCCCGCATGATCTGCGAGGCGCCGGTCATGGCGACATATACGGAACGGTCCATGGCTTCGGTCCTTAGCGGCCGGTGGCGGGCGCGGCCTGTGCCGCGCCCGCGTCACGCTTAGTTGCGGATGTTGATGATCGTCTGGGTCAACGTGTTGTCGGTCGAGATGACCTGCGCGTTGGCCTGGTAGTTACGCTGCGCCTTGATCATGTTGACCAGCTGGGCGGTGAGGTCGGCCGTGTTGGACGCCTCCAGCGAGCCGGCCTGCACCGTGCCGACCTCACCCGAGCCCGCCACGCCACGGATCGGCTGACCCGAATCCGTCGAGGCCACCCAGTTGGTGTCGTTCTGCTGGCGCAGACCCTGGTTGTTGGCGAACGTCGCGATGGCCAGCTGCCCCAGCGGCGTCGACACACCGTTGGTGTAGACCGCCGACACCGTGCCGTCCGTCGAGACGTCGATCTTGGAGAACTTACCGGCTGCAAAGCCGTCATTGGTCACGGCCGAGGTGGTGTACGAGTCGCCGAACTGGGTCACCTTGGTCATGTCGACCGTGAGGTTGATCGGCGCGGCGCCGGGGTTGGGCGACGCGGCACCGAAGTTGAGCTTGCCGTTGGCCGGCGTGGTGAGCGAGCCGCCCGAGCTGAACACCATCTGCTGAGCGGTACCCACCTGGGTGCCGTCCACCGTCATGTACGCGTTCCACGTATTGGGATTGGTCGCATCCTTTGCGTAGTAGACGTTGGTGGTGTGCGTGGCACCCAGCGAGTCGTACGACTGGAAGGTCGACACGTAGTTGTAGCTCTGGTCGTTGGTCGGATCGAAGGCGACCGTCTTGGCCGTGTCCGACGAGGACAGGTTGGCGGTCAGGCCGATCGTGCCGCTGGCCTTGGCCGCGCTGGTACCCGTGCTGATCTTCAGGTCCTTCAGGGCGCTGATGTCGAAGCCGCCGGTCGCGGTCGGCGGGTACACCTGCAGGTTCTGACCGGTCGCGTTGACGATGTTGCCGTTGTCGTCGGGGTGAAAGTTGCCGGCGCGCGAGTACGAATAACCCGAAGAATCACGCAAGGTGAAGAAGCCCGCGCCGCTGAGGGCGAAGTCGTAGGAGTTACCGGTCTGGGTGACGTTGCCGTCGCCGAACTGCTGCGCGATGTTGGTCAGGCGGACGCCGCTGCCCGCCGCCGTGGCGGACAGGTTTTCACCGGCCACGGAATACACCTGCGAGAACTCGGCGCGCGAGCCCTTGAAGCCGACCGTGTTGACGTTGGCGATGTTGTTGGCGGTGACTTCCAGGTCGGAAGACGCCGCGTTGATGCCGCTGAGGGCGATATCGAAAGGCATGGGTGTGTTTCCTCGCTGGAATTACATGATTTGCGCGATCTGGCTCAGCAGGGCGCCGCCGTAGCCGGCCACCTGCACATAGGTTCCGTCCGTGCCCGAGGCACCGACGCCTTCCACCTTTCCGCGAACGAACGTATCGATCGCGTTGCCGCCGGAAGTAGCGGTCATCTGGTAGACACCGTCGGTCAGCTGCGTGCCGTCGTCGGATTTACCGTCCCAGGAAAACTTGGTGAGGCCCGCATCGGGCTGGCCCAGGGAAATCGTGCGGACAACGTTGCCGGAGGCGTCCTTGATCTGCACGTTGACGTAGGTGCCGGAAGTACCGACGTTGACGGCGCCATCCATCTCGCTGTTGGTCAGCTGTCCCGCGGTGGACGGCACGAGCACCTCCTGGCCGACCAGACTGGCGGCACGGACGAACTGATCGCCGGTGAGGTTGGTCGCCAGCGTGTCGAACGAGCTCTGCAGCTCCTGCGTCGCGGCCACCTGAGAAAACTGCGCCATCTGCGCCACCATCTGGGTGGAATCCATCGGCTTGGTCGGGTCCTGGTTGGTCATCTGGGTGACCATGAGTTTCAGGAAATCCGACTGGCTGAGGGTCTGTTCCTTCAGCTGGCTGCTGGAAGACGTCGAGGACGTGGAACTGGTAGTGCTGACGGAAGCGACCATGGGAGTGCCTTATTTGCCGAGGTCCAGCGTCTTCTGCATGAGCTGCTTGGCGCTGTTCATGACTTCGACGTTGTTCTGATAGGAGCGCGACGCGGAGATCATGTTGACCAGCTCGTCGACCGGATTGACGTTGCTCGAATAGACGTAGCCGTTCGTGTCGGCCAGCGGATTGGCCGGCTCGTAACGCGACTGGATCGGTGCCTGGCTCTCGGTCACGCCGAGCGCGCGGACACCGCCGTTTTCCATCTGGCCGTCCACCTGCTGCTGCACGGCCGCGAAGGTCGGCTGCCTGGCGCGGTAGGCGGTGGCCTCGCTGCTGGACAGGCTGTCCGCGTTGGCCATGTTGCTGGCGGTGGTGTTCAGTCGCGCGGACTGCGCGGCCATGCCGGAACCGGCGACGTCGAAAATCTTCAGGAGACTCATGAGGCGGTCCCGGTGATGGCGAGGCGCATGGTGTGGATCTGCGCGTTGATGAAGCTGAGCGATGCCTGGTAATGGATCGCGTTGGCGGCGAACTGCGACTGCTCGACCTGGGTGTCGACGGTGTTGCCGTCCATGGTCGGCTGGGTCTCGGCGCGGTAGGCCAGCTTGTTGGCCTGGTCGAGCGCCACGGCGGGGTTGCCGCCGATGTGACCGTCTTCGGTCGACGCCATCTGCAAGGTGTGGCCATCGGTGGCCCCGGTCGCGGCGGTCATCGCTTTCTTGAAATCGAGGTCGCGGGCGAGGAAGCCCGGGGTGTCGGCGTTGGCGAGGTTGGATGAAATGACCTCGGCACGGCGCTGCCACAGGCCAAGGGCCTGGGCGTGTACGCCGAACAGCTTGTCGGATGAATCGATCATGGGCTCGTCCCCTCTCGTGACCTTGGCCCGAGGGGTTGAGCAAGAGCCGTGCCACGGCTGGGGACTAACGACGAAACGGCGTCGCAGCGCCGTTTGCAAGGTCTTGCGATGGCCCCGAAGCCGCCAGCGCCGGAATTCCGACGCGCTTACGGGGGGACCGCGTCAGGGCGACGTCAGGCCGGGAGCAGCTCGAGCACCGCCGTAGCAAGCACGTCGGGCTGGAACTTGGCGATGAACCGGTCGGCGCCTACGCGCTCGACCATCGCCTCGTTGAACACACCGCTCAGCGAGCTGTGCAGCAGGACCTTGTGATGACGCAGGCCGGCCTCTTCACGGATGGCACGCGTCAACGCGTAACCGTCCATCAGCGGCATCTCGATATCGGACACGACCAGGGCGACCCGGTCGGCGACCGGACCCGCCGCGAGTTCGCGCAGTTTTTCCAGGCCTTCCTTGCCGTCTTTGGCCACGACACATTCCAGGTCCATCTTGCGGAACAGGTCGACGATCTGCGTGCGGGCGACCAGCGAGTCGTCCACCACGAGGACACGGCGACTGCCGGCGTGCTGGACATGGGCGGCCTGCTGCACGCGGTCGGACAGCTCCACCGCCCGGGGATCCACATGGGCCAGCACCTGCTCGACGTCGACCACGGCGAGCAGGTCGCCGTCGAGACGCGTCACGGCGTTGACCCGCGCCCCATAGCCGAGCGCCGGCGGCGGCGCGGCCATATTCGTGCCGTCGACGTGGACGATCCGATCCACGTCGGATACCAGGAAACCCTGCACGGAGCGGTTGAACTCGGTCACGATGAGGTGCGCGCTGTCCACGGTGGCCAGCGGCGGGTAGCCCATGGCGGCGGCCAGGTCGATCACGGGGATGGTGCTGCCCCGGTAGTCGAAGCTGCCCGACACCAGCGCGTGCATGCTGGGCATACGCTCCAGACGCGGCCGGCGGAGCACCTCACGTACCTTGAAGACATTGATGCCGAACGCCTGGCGGTCGCCGAGACGGAACAGCAGCATGGCCACGCGGTTGTGTCCCGCCAGGCGGGTGAAGGTTTCCACGGTGTCGAGCAACGGGCGGGCCATGTCGTGCCTGGGCATCTGCATAAGGTGTCGCGGAACGTATCGGCGCGGTCACCCATACCTTGAGGTACCCGACTGGCACACGGATTGCTTGGCTCAAGAACGACGGCTCCTGGACGATTACTAGGGGCGACCATCCGAACAAGCGAAAGCGAAATCATGACCCTCCTCTGGAGCCAGCACGTCCGCCTTCTCGCCAGCGCCGCCGCCACCGGTGACGCCGCACGAGTCCGCGCCCTCTCCGCGCAGTATCCGGCGGCCGCCAGCGC
Source organism: Luteibacter sp. 1214 (assembly GCF_031455395.1). Taxonomy (NCBI): domain Bacteria; kingdom Pseudomonadati; phylum Pseudomonadota; class Gammaproteobacteria; order Lysobacterales; family Rhodanobacteraceae; genus Luteibacter; species Luteibacter sp. 1214. The sequence continues at coordinate 265,645 of NZ_JAVDSQ010000004.1, read as the reverse complement.
CCTGGGCGCACTGCTCAAGCCTGCGGAGGCGCCGCGCACCGCACCGGCGACGACGATCCAGGCCATCGAGCAGCAAGGCATGGTCCTGACCAATGCGCAGGCGCTCGGCGTCAGCCTGCAGGAGCTGGTCGGCAACCTCGAAGGCGCGCGCGATACCGCCGGTCGATTGACGGAAGCCAGCGCCAGGATCTCGACGGCGATCGACCATGCCCACGGCAGCGTCACCGGCATGGCGGAATCGGGCAGTCAGGGCCAGGCGACCGCGGGTGACCTCGACGGCCAGCTGCGCCTCCTGCGCAGCGCCCTCTCGGGCATGAGCCGCAACCACGCTCAGTTCTCCGAATATTTCACGGCGATCCGCAAGCTCACCGCTGCCGTGCAGGACATCGCCCATCAGACCAATCTCGTCGCGCTCAACGCCGCGATCGAAGCCGCGCGCGCCGGCGAAGCCGGTCGCGGTTTCGCCGTCGTCGCCGACGAAGTGAAGCAGCTGGCCGAGAAGACCACCCAGGCCACTGCGGAAATCGACCAGGTTACGCAGACGGTCGGTGAATTCTCGGGCCAGCTCGACGACGCCGTGCAGAACAGCCTGCGTCGCCTCGACCAGACCCAGTCCGGCATCGCCGGTATGCAGGCATCGCTGGGTCGCGTGGATGAGGCCGTGCGCGGCGCCCGCGGCAGCCTCGACGCGGCACGCGAAGGCATGACCGCGCTGGCCGGTCGGATCACCGCGATCCAGACCACGCAGACCTCGCTCGGCCGCATCGGCAATGAATCGCGCCGCCAGGCCGATGCCGCCGCGCGCGCCGCCGTGCTCGCTCACCGCCTCAGCCTGGCGCGCCTGGAGACCGAGGGCGCGCTCGACGCGGCCAGCCTCAGCCAGATGATCCGCGAAGCTTGTCAGGGCCTGCGCTACGCCGTCGAACTGGCGTCGCGCGATCCGGCCAGCCTCGATCGCCGCTGGCTCGACACGACGCCACTCATGCGCTGCATCGACCAGTTCCGCGAACGCCGCCCGGATGCGGCCGCCGACGGCATCCGCGCGGCGGGCGAGCGTTTCACCGCGCTGGCTTCGACGTACGCCATCACCCTTGGGGAAGGCCGTCACGCCGACGCCAGCCACATGGTCCCGGGGCTCAACAAGGAACTCGACGCCGTCACGCAGGGCCTTTCGGCGTCCCTCGCGGAGCGCGCTGCGTGATTCACCGGTTCGTCGCTGGCGGACTCGCCCTCGCGGCCCTGCTCGGCTGCCCGCTTCCGGCGGCAGCCACGCAGTCCGTCGACGGGGTGCGCGATGCCGCGGTGAACTGGTTGCGGGCGAACCGCGCCCCGCCGGGCTCCCGCATGGTGCTCGAGGCCGTGCCACTCGACAGCCGTCTGAAGCTGGCCGACTGTGCCGCGCCACTCGACGCGTCGCTGCCGGGTAACCGGGCTCTGGGCGCACGCGTCAGCGTGACGGTCCATTGCCCCGTGCCGGGGGGCTGGACGGTGCGGGTACCGGTCAAGGTCCAGCTCTTCGCGCCCGTGCTGGTCACCAGCCGGCCGCTGACTCGCGGCGACGGCCTCGGCCCCGCGGATGTCCACACGGAAGAACGTGACGTCGCCACCCTCGCCTACGGCTACATCGCCGCCCTGGACCAGGTCGGAGGCCGTGCGCTGGCCCGGCCGCTCAACGCAGGTACCGTACTCACCCCGGGCATGCTCGCCGGGCGACAGGCCGTGCGTATCGGCGATGCCGTGAGCATGGAAGCCAGCGTCGACGGCGTGGTCATCCGTGCGGACGGGGTGGCCATGGGCGCCGGTGACATGGGATCACGCCTCAAGGTCCGCAATGCGTCGTCCGGGAAGGTGCTGGACGCCGTGGTACGCGGGCCGGGGGTCGTCGCGGTGCTTCCGTGAACGAAATACCAACCGCGTCACATTTCTGGCGCCGCGCCAGTTAAAGTTCCCCGATGGACCGCCGATAAGGATTCTGAAGGACATCAGATCCGAGGAAAGATCATGACCACGACCATCAAGCCCGGTATTCCGAACCAGCAGCCGCCGGTGCAGCTTCGCACCCAGAACACGGCCGCCGGTTCGACCGCCTCGACGCAGACCGCCAGCCCGGTCCGCGCCAGCGACGACAGCGTCAATATCACCGACTCGGCCAAGGCGCTCGACGCCGCCAGCCGCGCCGACGATCCCGGCCGCGCCGCGAAGCTCGAGAAGCTGCGTACGGACATCGAGTCCGGTACCTACAAGCCGGACTCGCAGGCGATCGCCAGCAAATTTCTTTCGATGGAAAGCCAGATCGGAGGCGCAGGCAGCGCATGACCGCGGCATCCGCCTCCGACTTCGACGCGGCGCTCGGCGCCGTCATGGGCGACCTCGCCCGTGACGTCGATGCGCTGCACGCCAGCCTGATCGACGAGCGCATGGCGCTCGATCAGGCGAACATGCCCGCACTGGAAGTCGCAGGCCGGACCAAGAGCAGGCTGCTCGACCGCATCGAGAAACTCGATGTCGAGCGCCGCCAGCTCAGCGATGCCGCGGGCGTCGACAGCCTGCAGGACGAACGCTGGTCGCCGACCATCGAGCGCCTGCTCGAATGCCGTCGGCTCAACGACGTCAACGGGCGCATCGTGGCGCAGCGCATGAATCATGTGCGTCACGCGCTCTCGCTTCTTTCGGGCGATGCGCCGGGCGGCTCCACTTACGGACCGAACGGCGTTTCAAAAGTAAGACTCCGTTCCGGGACGCTTGCACAGGTCTGACGCAACGGAACACGCGATACTGCAGGCTCACCCAGACGGCGTAAGAGAAAGCAATGGCAGCATCCCCCCAGCCGACAGCGGTGAACGACGACGGCATCCTCCCCATCGTCCGCGTCCCCATCCTCGACAAGAAACAGTCGCTGTTCGCTTACGAACTGATTTTTCCGCGGCCGGTCGGTACCGATATCGAAGCGGCCGCCGTGGCGCATACGCAGGCCACGCTCAGCGCGATCGCGGATGGCAGCCTCAAGCGCCTCGTGCGCGACAACCGTGCCTTCCTGCACATGTCGCGCGAGCTGCTGCTCGAACATGCCGACATCCTGCGTCACAACGCACGCCTGGGCGCGAGCATCAGCGCCGACGTGGGCAGCGACGAACAACTGCTGATCAAGCTGCGTGAGCTCAAGAGCCACGGCTGCCTGTTCATGCTCGAAGACTTCAACCTCCCCGCCGATCCGGAACACCGCGCCGGCGTCGACGCCTTGCTGCGCATCGTCCAGTTCGCCAAGGTCGCCGTCGATCATCGCCATCCGGTCGCCGCCCGCGCGCACATGGACTACGTCCAGGCGTTCGGGGTCAAAGTCATCGTCACCGGCATCGATACCCACGAAACCTTCGTGGATTACGCCGATCAGGACGTCGACGGCTTCCAGGGTAAATACCTGCTCCGCCCCGAGCGCGTCGACATGCCGCGACTCACCCCCAGCAAACTCGGCGTGCTGCGCCTGATGGGCGCGCTGCAGGATCCGGAAAACGGCCCCGTCGAGCTCGGCAAGATCGTCCGCGACGACGCCATCCTCAGCTACAAGCTGCTGGGTTGCGTGAATTCCGCTTATTTCGCCCTGCCCCGCCAGCTGAAGTCGGTCGAACAGGCCGCGGTGTTCTTCGGCGTCAACCGCATGCGCAACTGGATCTTCACCATGGCCGTATCGGGCATGGATGAGCGTCCGCCGGAGCTGCTGCGTCTTGCGCTGGTCCGTGCGCACATGTGCGAGAAGCTTGCGCGCAGCATCAAGCCGGAGTTGCAGGAGATGGCGTTCACCGCCGGCCTGTTCTCGCTACTGGACACGCTGATGAACGTGTCGATGGCGTACGTGCTCGAGCATCTGCCCCTGGCTATCGAAATCCGCGAAGCGCTGCTCGACGGAACCGGTCCGTTCGCCGGCATCCTGGATCAGGTGCGCCACTGGGAACAGGGCGAAGTGGAAAGCGATAACGCGCTGCACGACCAGCACATGGCGACCATGGCCACGATGTACGTGGAAGCCACGAGCTGGGCCGATCACGTCTACGCCTTCGCCGATGGGTCCGCCGCGGCCTGAGCGCCGCGGCCTGAGCCAGCCCGCCCTCAGACCAGCGAGGGCGCGATCACGTGAATCACCACGTATTGCCAGATGAGCATCGCCGCCATCGCGGCGATCACCAGCAAGGTCAGCCCGGCGCCGAAAAGACGCCCGGGCGATGTCCCGGGTGTCTTCGACAGCCCGATCGCATGCAGCACGCGCGCGATCACCAGCACGATGCCGAACACGTGTAGCAGCATCGGCAACGTCTGATTGAGTTCCAGTATCAGCAGCAGGATCAACGCGATCGGCACGTACTCCGTCGCGTTACCGTGTGCCCGCGCGGCGCAGGCCACGGCACGGTTGCCGCCGTCGCCCAGTCCGATGCTCGTACGACGACGTAAGAGCATCACGCGCGCGCCGAGGAAGATCATCAGCAGCGCGACGAGGGCCGCATATAGTCCAGTAATACGCATGGCGCGATTTCCCGCTTCAGTTCGATGCCGATGAAGTTCGTTGCTGCACGCGCCAGATGGCCAGGCCTGCCCCCAGCACAGCGACGAGCAACCATACGCTTGCCGCCATCGCGTCGCCAGCCATCCACATCACCCCGGCGACCGCCGCGATGATGACCGCGCCGGTGCCGGCGGCGAAGAGAACGTCGCGTCGCAGGCGACTGGTCCAGGCGAGCAAAAGCGCACCCAGCGAGGCGGCGAGAAACGCCGCGATGCGCACCGGCAACACCGCGCCCGGAGGCTCGGGGAGCGCGGGCATGACGTCCAGCAAGCTACGGTCGCCTACCTGCACATCGAAACCGGCGTCGCCCTCGCGCACGGGGGTGCCCGGCACCAGCGTATCGCCCTCGATCCGGGCAAGTACGGTCATCGCCTGCAACGGCACGGCCTGCCATGTGATGCGGAGGTCGCCCAGGCGCGGATTGGACGGCTTCGCACTGGTCACCAGCGCGTCGCCGACACGCTGGAAGGTCGCCGCGAAATTGGACGGCAACGCTTTTTCGTCCGGCGTGACGTCGACCTGCCCCGGGAACGCGCGCAGGATGGGTGCGGACAGCTTGAAGTTACCTAGCTTGACCTCGCCGGCCTCGAACTGCCGTCCCTGGATCGGGAACGCACCCGGGTTTACGTGGCCCGCGGGCCTGGCGAAATTCGTCGCATCGATCGGCCGGTCGACCCAGTCCACCTCGTAGTGCGTGTTGCCGCCCACGGTGATCTCGCGCCACTGGTACATCTCGACATGGCGAATGAGGACGGGCGAGTCGGCGCGGACGTTGAATTCGCGGTCGCGCGGCGCATCCATGATCTTCGGCATGCCGCTGACGCGGGTGAGCGCACCGAACTGGCCCGCCGCGGGCCGGCCTTCGGCGCCGAGATCGAGCACAGGTGAGCCACCGTGACGCGCAAGGGCGGCGCCGTAATCCATCACACGGCGCTCGTTCCAGGCGATCAGGCCGAGCCCGACCAGAAGCAGGACCGCACCGGACAGACGCGTTCCCCAAGCCATCCCGGTGTGTTTCACTTTTTGCTTCGACCTCATCCTGCCCCCGTAACGCAACTTACTGCACCTTGCCGAGACCGGACGGACGACGCGGATCGCTGGCGGCGTCAAGCTTACCGGTACGGTGATCCCAGGTGACGACGTTCATGAAACCCCACGGCGAGCGATTCTTCAACACGTGGCCCATGTCGGTCAGCGCCCTGGCCGTGGCATCGTCGAAGACGCCGGCTTCCACGTCGACGCGGTCCGGCAGGTACTGGTGGTGGTAACGCTTCTGCGCGGTGATTTCCGAGGCGCTCTTGCCATCGATAAAGGCGAGGATGCCCTCGAGCACCTGCGTGATGATGGTCGAACCACCCGGCGAACCGAGCACCGCCGTGCGATCCGCACCGAACACGAAGCTCGGCGACATCGATGAAAGCATGCGCTTGCCCGGCTCCGGCGCATTGGCCAGCGCCCCACGCAGGCCAAACGCATTCGGCTGTCCCGGCACCAGGGCGAAGTCATCCATCTCGTCGTTGAGCACGACGCCGGTACCCTTCGCCACGAAGGCCGAACCGAACTCGAGGTTCACCGTCAGGGTCGACGCCACCATGTTGCCGTCCGCGTCGATCACCGAGAAATGCGTGGTGTGCATGCCCGGCTCGGGCGCCATCGAGGTGGGCAGCAGATCCGACGGGGTGGCCTTGTCGGGTGAGATCGTCGCGCGCAGGCCGTCCGCGTAGTACTTCGACAGAAGCATGTCGAGCGGCATCTTCACGAAGTCCGGGTCACCCAGGTATTCGTTGTGATCGCGGAACGCCCGACGCATGGCCTCGATGGTGAGATGCGTCGAATGAGCCAGGTCCGCCTTGCTCAGGTCGAAGCCGGAGAGGATGTTCAGCACCTCGGCGATCGCGACACCTCCCGACGATGGCGGTGGCGCGGTAACGATGCGATAGCCCTTGTAGTCGACGCTGAGCGGCTCGCGCTCCTTGACCTTGTAGCCATCCAGATCGGCCGCGGTCCAGTTACCGCCGGCGGCACGCGATGCCGAAACCATCAGCTTCGCGGTCTCGCCTTTGTAAAAGCCGTCGTGGCCCCTGGCGGCGATGCGTTCCAGCGTCTTCGCCAGGTCGGGCTGGCGCAGCGTCCAGCCGGGAGACGGGACCTTGCCGCCGGGCAGGAAGATGGCCGACGAGGCGGGATAGCGCGCCAGCACGTCCTTGCGATCCTCGATGGTGCCGAGAAACCGCGAATCGGGCTGAAAGCCCTCTTTCGCGATGCGGATGGCAGGCGCCAGCGATACCGACAAAGGCAGTTTGCCGTAATGCTCCGCCATCCAGACGATACCGGCGGGCTCGCCGGGAATGCCGGACGAGAGCGGTCCGTTGGTGGACGTGTCGCGGTTGGGCTTGCCGTCCTTGCCGACGTAGACCTTCATGTCGACGGCCTTCGGCGCGGTTTCGCGCGCGTCGATGAAGACATCGCGGTTGTCCGATGCACGATGCAGCAGGGCCATGAAGCCACCGCCGATGCCTGAACTCTGCTGCTCGACCACGGCGAGCGTGGACGACACGGCCACCGCGGCGTCGAAGGCGTTACCGCCCTTGCCCAGGACCTCGAAGCCCGCGTTGGTCGCCATGAAATTGGCACTGGCGATGGCGGCGTGTCCGGGGCCACCGGGAGCGGCCGGGGCGTTCTGCGCGTTGAGCGCGCCGGCACTGAAGACAACGACAAGGCTCGCGGCGAGCACGCGCCACGACGGGGCATGGACCATGAAATTTCTCCGGGTGGGAATATCGCTACCCGCGAGATTAACCCATGGACGCGCGCGAGGCGCTTACGAGGCCGCGCGGGCCATCAGATGCTCGTACTTCAGCATCAGCTGATCGTGCGTTTCCACGCGGTCGGGATCGTGCGGGATGCACTCCACCGGGCAGACCTCCACGCACTGCGGGTTGTCGAAATGGCCGACACACTCGGTGCAGAGGGCGGGATCGATCACGTAGTACTGCTCGCCGAGCGAAATGGCCTTGTTCGGGCACACCGGTTCGCAGACGTCGCAGTTGACGCAGGTGTCGAGGATGATCAGGGACATGCGCGCATTTTAGCGCGTTTACGAGAAGGGCGCCCCGAGGCGCCCTTCGTTTACGCGATTGGCGTCCGAAACGATTACATCGCGACGAAGCGGACCGTGGCGCCGGTCGGCGTCAGGGCGTCGGTGACGCGCTGCTGATCGGCCTGGTCGCCGATGAACAGGATGATCACGCCCTTGAACGAACCCGCGTTGGCGCTCTTGAACGCTTCGACGATGAGGTCGGCGGTCTTGGCCGACTCCGGGCCACCGAAGACGAGCATGTTGCCCGGCGTGACGCCGCGGGCGACGGTGCCCTGCACGTTCTCGAGCTGACGCGCGCGACCGTCCTGGCCGTTCTGGTCGTCACCGGCCGGAACGAAGTACGGGAACGGACGGTCAGCCGTCATGCCCTGCATGTTCTTCCGCACGATCTGGCCGAAATACTGGCTCCAGGCCTTGGTGTCGGTCGGGTTGGACGGCTTGGCGACGGCAGCTTCCTGAGTCGTGGCGGCCTGATCGGCATCTTCGGACTTGTTGCAGGCCGAGAGGGCCAGGGCGGCGGTCAGGGCCACGGACGCGGCGAGGACGAACTTACGCATGATGATCACCTTTGATTTCAAGAGTTGCGCCAGCGTTGGCGCATGGCCTGCTGCACCGCCGGATGCACGAAGCCGGAGATATCGCCACCCAGGCGACCGATTTCACGCACGAGCGAGGAAGAGATAAAGCTGTATTGCTCCGCCGGGGTCAGGAACAGCGTCTCGGCCTGAGGAATCAGGTGACGGTTCATGCTGGCGAGCTGGAATTCGTATTCGAAGTCCGACACGGCGCGCAGGCCGCGAAGGATCACACCCGCGCCGATTTCCGTCACGAAGTGGGCGAGCAGGCAGTCGAAACCGCGCACTTCCACGTTCGGCAGGTCGGCCAGCGCCAGACGGGCCAGCGCGATGCGCTCGCCCAGGCTGAAACCGGGGCCCTTGTTACGACTCTCCGCCACCGCGACCACGATCCGGTCGAACAGCGGCGCGGCACGCGACACGAGGTCGGCGTGACCGTTCGTGATGGGATCGAACGTGCCCGGATAAACGGCAAGTCGGGGATTGGCCGGCGGATGAGTCATGGACACTGGGGTCAGGGAAAACGCGGGCTAGCTTAGCGGATCGGCCGGGGCGCGGCGATAGAGGGTGTACGTCACCTCTCCCGCCTGTCCCTGCCGGTGCGCGAGCCAGGTCGGGGGCAAGGTGAAGACCGCGCCACGCGGCGACTCCACGTAGATCCAGGCCGTCGGCGTCAGCCAGCCCCCGCTTTCGAGCTGTGCGGCGATCCCGGCCCAGGCATCCAGCGCGAAAGGCGGATCGAGAAAAACCAGATCGAACGGCTTGCCGGACCCATTCAGCCAGCGAGCCGCGTCATCGCCGACCACCTCTCCGTCGGTCTTCAGCCGCGACAGGTTCGCCTTGAGCGCCGCCGCCAGCCGGGGCTCCCGCTCGACGAAGGTGACGCTGCCCGCGCCGCGCGACAGGGCCTCGATGCCGAGGGCACCGGTGCCGGCGAAGGCGTCGAGGCAGCGGGAGCCCGCCACCACCGGCTGCAGCCAGTTGAACAGGGTTTCCCGCACGCGCTCGGCCGTGGGCCGCAGCCCCGGCAGATCGGGCACGTCGAGCCGGGAGTTGCGCAGGTTTCCGCCGATGACGCGGATGCGGCCGGAGGCGGTCATCGCTCAGCGGCCAGTGTGGGCGGGAGTGCTAGCATTCGCCTATTGTCTTTGAATCCCTCCCGCAATGCTCAAGTTCTGGAAGAAGAAGCCCGCCGAACCGGCGACGACCGAGGCCCCGGCAACGGACGAGCGCATCGATCGCGCCGCCGACCCCGCCGCCACCGACCTGGGCAGCCTGGTCGCCGAGGCACTGGCGGAAACGGTAGCCCCCGAGCCCGAGGCTCCCGAGGTCGAGCCCGAGGCGGAAGACACCCTCGTGGCCGAGGCCGCGCATGAGGCCACACCCGCGCCCGAGGCGTCCGCAAAGCGCAGCTGGCGCGACCGGCTGTCCGGCAGTGGCTTCGCCAGGAGTCTGGGCGCGCTGTTTGTCCGCCACCCCAAGCTCGACGACGATCTGCTCGACGAGCTGGAAACCGCCCTGATCACCGCCGATGTCGGCGTCGAAGCCAGCACCCAGCTGGTCGAGGGCCTGCGCAAACGCATGCACAAGCGCGAGTTCGCCGACGCCGGCGCGATGCTCAAGGTGCTGCGCGACGAACTGGTCGCGCTGCTCAAGCCGGTGGAAAAGCCGCTCGACGTCTCGACGCACAGCCCGTTCGTCATCCTCACCGTCGGCATCAACGGTGTGGGCAAGACCACGACCATCGGCAAGCTCGCGCGCCGCTACGTCGACGAAGGCCGCGGCGTAATGCTCGCGGCGGGCGACACCTTCCGCGCCGCCGCCGTCGAACAGCTGAAAACCTGGGGCGAGCGCAACAAGGTCCCGGTCGTCTCGCAGGGCCAGGACGCCGACTCCGCCAGCGTCATCTTCGATGCCCTGCAGGCGGCGCGCTCGCGCGGCACGCAGGTGCTTATCGCCGACACCGCCGGTCGTCTGCACACGCAGGGCGGGCTGATGGATGAACTGGGCAAGATCGTCCGCGTTATGAAGAAGCTCGACGCCGCTGCGCCACATGAAGTCCTCATGGTGATCGACGGCACCACCGGTCAGAACGCCATCAGCCAGCTCCGCCAGTTCCGCGATACGGCGGGTGTCACGGGACTCGTGGTGACCAAGCTCGACGGCACGGCCAAGGGCGGCGTGATGTTCGCGCTCGCCCGCGAGTTCAGCCTGCCGATCCGCTACGTCGGACTAGGCGAAACCGCGACCGATCTGCGCGTGTTCGACGCCGCCGCTTTCGTGGACGGCCTGCTCCCTGCCAACCTTGGCGGCTGAGTGACGCGCATGCCTGACAGGTCGCTGCCGTGAACCGGCGACTACGCATCGGATTGCTCGCCGTCGGCGGGCTGCTCATGGGCATCCTCGTCGCGGCACTGGTCGCCACATATGTGGTTCTGCAGCCGGAACGATTCACGGCGATGCTGCAATCGCGTGCCGAGGAGGCGGGTCTCGACCTCGGGCTGGCCAGCCCGGCCAGTCCGACGCTCTGGCCCAAGCCGGCGCTCGAGCTCGAGGGACTGACCTTGCGCGCCCGTGGTTCGGGCACACCTCTGATCGTCGCTTCGCGCGGCAAGCTGGTGCTGCCGTGGCGCACGTTGCTCGGTCAGGACACCTCGGTGTCGCGACTCGAAGTGGAAGGCGCGCGCATCGACATGGACGCCGTGTCCGCGTATATCGACACGCTCCCCTCGCGACCGTCGACCGCGGGCGCGATCCTGCCGGGTATCGACGCGGGGTTCCGCGTCACCCGTGGCACGCTGACCCGGGGCAACCGTCTTCTCCTGTCCAACGTGGACATCGATGCGGGCCGCCTGGCCGATGGCCGTGTGTTCGACCTCAGACTCGCGGCATCGTCCAGCGAAAAGCCGTACTCGATGACGCTTCGCACGCGCCCGGTCCTTTCGCGTGGCGTGCTCACGCTCAACGATCTCACGCTCGATCTCGCCAGCCAGGATCGCTTCGCCGCGAGCCTGCGCGGCGAAGCCACCTGGCGCGGCGGTGCGGACGTCGGTGCCTCACTGGCCGGGCGCATGACACGGCACGATGCGTCGCCTTTCGACGTGGTCCTCAACGTCACACCCGCGAATCAGCAGGATCCCCTGTTCGTCGCGCTGAAGCTCGACGGTCCGACCGACCATGCCGACCTGCGTGTTCCGCCACTGGCCGTGGCCGAATGGTGGAGCGGCATCAACGCGGGCGGCGCACCGACGCTTCCGCCACTGCTTGGCAGCGTCGACGCGGCGGCCATCGACACCGACAGCGTGCACATCAAGGGCTTGCATATCCGCGCGACGCCGGACGTCACGCCGGTAATCGCGCCAGCGTCAGCGAGCACCGCTGCGCGCCCGGCCACCGGGCTCACGCCGTGAATCCGTTCGCCCGTGAACTGCTGCGCTGGTACGACCACCACGGGCGCAAGGACCTGCCCTGGCAGCATCCGCGCGATGCTTACCGCGTGTGGCTGTCCGAGATCATGCTGCAGCAGACCCAGGTGATCACCGTCATCGGTTACTTCCAGCGGTTCGTCGAGCGGCTGCCTACGCTGACGTCACTTGCCGAAGCCGACGAGGACACCGTGCTCGCACTCTGGTCGGGGCTCGGCTACTACCGGCGAGCACGGTTTCTGCACCGCGCCGCGCAGCTGTGCGTCGAACGTCACGGTGGCGAGCTGCCGCGCGATCTCGATGCGCTGATCGCCCTGCCCGGCATCGGCCGCTCCACCGCTGGCGCGATCCTGGCGCAGGCCTATGGGCTGCGCTTCCCCATCCTCGATGGCAACGTCAAGCGCGTGCTGACCCGCTATCACGGCATCGCCGGGCACCCGGGCGAAAGCGCGGTCGAGAAGCGCCTGTGGATTCATGCGGATGAGCACACACCGGCGACCCGTACCGCCGACTACACGCAGGCGATCATGGATCTCGGCGCCACCGTCTGTGTGCGCAGCAAGCCGGCCTGCATGCTCTGCCCGCAGGCGGCCACCTGCGTCGCGCATCGTGACGGACTGACCGCCGTACTGCCCACCGCCAAGCCCGGCAAAAAGGTACCCACGCGCGCGCTCGCGATGCTGTTGTTGCGCGACGCGCAGGGCCGGGTGCTGCTGGAGAAGCGTGGCCCGCAGGGCGTGTGGTCCGGCCTGTGGAGTCTGCCCGAGGCACCCGATGCCGACGCCGCACCCACGGTCGCGCTCAGTCTGGCACGCGTCGGCTCCGCCGATCCCCTGCCCGCCTTTACCCACGTCTTCAGCCACTACCGGCTGGACGTTTCGCCCATCCTGTTCGACCATGCGGCCCCGCTGACGGCCGTCGCAGATCGCGACGATCAGCGCTGGTGCGCACGCGACGAGCTCACCACGCTCGGCCTGCCGGCGCCCGTCCGCACGCTGCTCGACAACCTTCCGGAGATATCCCCATGACGCGCATGGTCCACTGCGTAAAGCTCGGCCGCGACGCCGAAGGCCTCGACTTCGCCCCCTGGCCCGGCGACCTGGGCAAACGCGTCTACGACAGCGTCTCGAAAGAAGCGTGGGCCCAGTGGCTGTCCCACCAGACCATGCTGATCAACGAGATGCGCCTGTCGCCCCTCGACCCGAAGACGCGCACGTTCCTCAGCGGCGAAATGGATAAGTATTTCTTCGGCGGCGATGTGGTTCAGCCCGCCGGTTACGTCCCGCCTGAACAAGAGGCTTGACGCCGGAGCCCGCACCCGATTTAATACGCGGCTCCACTCGCCGCAACGATCGTTGCAGGCACCTGTGGCTCGGTAGCTCAGTTGGTAGAGCAGGGGATTGAAAATCCCCGTGTCGGCGGTTCGATTCCGTCCCGAGCCACCATTTATTCAGTGACTTAGCCCTCCTCGTTGGTGGGCTTTTTTGTTTGTGTTGCCAGCTTGTCGCCGCGCTGCCGGAGCGCTCCTCCTCGCGCTACTCCCACATGGTGGTTGCCGCACACGTCGTGCACCGCCGCGGAGCCCGATCCGGATCATCGGGACACAGCAGCGAATCGACTTAAAGCTCCGCTCGCAGACTGTCGAACGCGTCCCTGAGAAAGTCAGCTACCGGCTTTCGCTGGTCTGGCTGATCTCGCCACGCTTGCAGCGCCAACCTCATTGCGCCGGTGGACACCATTGCCACCATCCGAAGTGACGTACGACGTTCGGGCTGCCGCCATACCTCGCACAAGGCATCGAACAGCGTCTGCTCCTGCTCCGCGTAATAGCTCTGCTTACGTGCGAGCAGTGATTCACTTGATCGCATGAGGTTGTCGACGGCGGTCATCTGCTCCGTCGTATAGCGCGAAATGTGTTCGACCATGACGTTGCGAACGGCATCCAGCGGCGGCACGTCGGGCGATGTTTTCAGCAGGTCGGCGTACAAGCTTGCCGAGCCCTCCTCCTGCCAGAACAGGATGATGTCGTCCTTCGACTTGAAGTACGAAAAAATCGTTCGGCGTGAGATGCCCGCTTCCGTCGCGATGACGTCAAGCGTGGTGTTCTCATACCCGTTGGCGAGAAACAAGCGCTGCCCCACTTCGGCAAGTCGTTGCCGCGTTTCCCTACGCTTGCGCTCCCGGACACCTTCCGCAGACGCCGACGGCACCTCGCGTGAATTTTTTACCATCTGCGAACCCTTGCATAACTGCACTGAGTGCAATATATTTTGCATCAAGTGCTTTTATATATGCACTCAGTTTATCTTTTCTTTTCTGCCTGGGGCAAGGATCATGACTCGCTGGACAGCCTCCGACATACCCTCCCAACGCGGCCGTACAGCGGTCATCACCGGTACGGGCGGGCTCGGTTTCGAAGACGCCCTCGCCCTTGCTCGCGCCGGCGCGGACATCATTATCGCTGGACGGAATCCGTCGAAAGGCGATGCGGCCGTCCAACAGATTCGCCGAAGCATTCCAGGCGCCAGCGTTACGTTCGAGATGCTGGACCTCGCTAACCTCCAGTCGATCGAGGCGTTCGGCATCCGGCTGCAAGATTCGCGCGATCGCCTGGACATTCTGATCAACAACGCGGCAGTCATGGCACCACCGGAGCGCCTGACGACCTCCGACGGTCTTGAGTTGCAGCTCGGCACGAACTACCTCGGCCACTTTGCCTTGACGGCCCACCTGTTGCCGCTGCTGCGCAGGGGCGATCAGCCTCGAGTTGTCACGCTCTCAAGCGTGGCCGCAAGAAGCGGCGCGATCAATTTCGACGATCTGCAGTCTGAGCGAACTTACAAGCCGATGGCAGCATACGGCCAGTCGAAACTGGCCTGCCTGATGTTCGCCCTGGAACTGCAACGACGCAGCGACGCTGGGGGCTGGGGCGTCCGGAGTATTGCGGCGCATCCCGGCATTTCGCGGACTGACCTGCTGCCCAATGGTACTGGCACATGGAGCGCTCCCGGCATCGCCCGACGCTATCTCTGGTTCCTGTTCCAGCCAGCATCGCAAGGGGCGCTGCCCACGCTCTTTGCCGCCACGGCGCCTGACGCTCAAGGCCGCGCCTACTACGGCCCACACCGCCTCAGCGAAACGCGTGGCTATCCGTCGGTGGCAAAGATTCCACCTGCGGCAGAGAATACTAACGATGCGACGAGACTGTGGATCGCGTCGGAGAACCTGACCGGCGCAACCTTTCCCCTTGGATGAGGCTCAGGAGCTCGGCTCCGCATGATCGCCGGCCAGCCACCCTTTTCACCGGCTGGCCGACGCAAACAAAAAAAGCCGCCCGTGGGAGCGGGCGGCGATCCGAGGATTTGCAGCGGGTCCTTCCCTGGACCGTTTGTCTGGTTACGCGATCACTGAAGTGGCGCTGATCAGAAGTCGTATGTCGCCGTGAGGCGGGCATAGCGCGGCGTCTGGTAGTACTGGCCCAGGTCGTAGTTGTTGTTGACCGTGGTCGGTGCCGACTCGTACGTCGAGAAGCTGTTCAGCGGCTTGCGTTCGTTGGTCACGTTGAACACGCTCAGGCCGAAAGCCATCTTGCCGTCGAAGTAGCCCGGACGATAGGTAACGGCCAGATCGACCTGGCGGTACCACGGGTTGCGCTTCTCGCCGGGATGCGACGGCTGACCGTTGCAGTTGTGATAAGCCGAGCCGTAGCCGATCGGATCCGGATCTTCCTCACCGTCTTCATAACCAAGGCACGACTTCGGCGCACCGGAAGCGAGACGAAGGTTGCCCGAGACCAGCCATTCCGGCGTCAGCTGATACGCGCCGTAAGCCTTGATCTGATGGGTACGGTCATTCGACAGCAGACCATTGGCGTAACGCATCAGCTCAGCCGAATCCCAGTCTTCCGTCTTCGAGATATCGGTCTGGCCGATGTCGGACTTGGTCTGGCCTTCGGTGTTGCCATAGCTGCGCGAGAACGTGTAGTCCAGGCGCCCCTGCCACTTACCGTCGAACGGGTGCTCGAGGTACATGTCGAGCGCGTAGTAGGCACGCTTGGCGCCGGTGGAGAAGCCCCAGTCGTCCTTGCTCATCTTGACTTCGGTGCGACCTGAACCGTCGACGTTGGCGAGGCTGAAGGTGTTGGATGAGCCCGGGTTGAAGATCACGCAGCCAGGAATGACCACGGAGTTGGGATCGCCACCCTGCGCGGTGATCTTGTCTGCCAGCAGGCCGGTGTCGCAGACGTCGTCGATGGCGGTACGCAGCCTGCGCAACGTCACCTTGGCACCGGTGACCCAGCCGTCACCCAGGGTCTTGTCGAAGCCGATGATGCCTTCGTCCTGATACTGTGATTTCAGGTCACGCGCGCTGACCGCGATCGGGTCGACCGCCTGCCCGTACTCGCCGTCCGACGACACGGCGCCCGGCGAGATCTCGGTCAGACCCGTGGGACGACCGAGCTGATCGATGCCGGTGTAGGTGTAGTAGATGTCGGTATAGGTCGAGGGCGAGGCACCGCGCACGGCCACGTTGTTCGGCAGCGCGAGGTAGTAGCGGCCGAAGTTGGCGTACAGCTTCAGCGACGAGTCGCCGTAGACGTCCCAGCTGGCGCCCAGACGCGGTGCCCACTGCGCCGCATTGTTGACGTACGGACGGTTCTTGTCGTTGAAGTTCTTGAAGCGGTCGTTGCGTACGCCGAGGCTCAGCAGCCAGCGGTCGGTCACCTGCCAGCGGTCTTCCAGATACTGGGCCCTCTGGTCCACGGACATGCTGGTGACGGTGCTGAACACGCGCTGGGTGACGTAGTAACCGTCACCACCCGGAGCGCCGACGCCGAGCGACGTGCTGATCGGGATGTTCTCGTTGCCCGCCGCCACCTTGCGATAGCGCAGGTAGTAACCCGGACCGCTGGTAGACGAGCCTTCGTTGCTCGCGTCGTAGCTCATGTTGTCGATACCGCCGGCGAGGTGGTGATCGCCGACCTGCCACTCGAGGTCGAGGCGAAGGCCATGCGTCTTGCTGCCGGCGTTCGGATCCTGCGCGGTCGACGACGAGTTGAGGTTGGTGATCGGCGTGCCGCCGTTCAGAGCCGGGTTCTGCAGGTACGGGCTGTCGATATACGGCTGCTGTGCAAGGCCCGGTGTCGGGTTCTGCAGATAGTCGTCGGTCCAGCCCTTGCCGTAGGTCGCGGTCAGGGTGATGTCGTCGGTGATGTAGCTGGTGTACTTGGCGATGGCGTACTTCGTGGTGATCTTGCTGGTGTCGGCATCCGAACCGAGCGGGCCACCCACGGTGCGCGTGTCGTAGTCGTAGCCGTAATACTTGCCGCGCTGCTCGTCGGTGGAATGGATACCCGTCAACTCGAGGATGTTCGAGTCGTTGATGTTCCAGTCGAGCTTGGCGTAGTACTTCGGCAGGTTGTACGTGTAGTGGTTGTTGGCCACCGGGTTGGCTTCGACCGACGCCGTGCTGGTGCCTTCGGACTTCTCGGCTTCCGCGGCGACGAAGAAGAACAGCTTGTCCTTGATCAGCGGACCACCGACGTACGCGCTGTACGTGGTCGTCCACTTGGTGTTGTCCTGACGATTGCGGTAGATCGAGCCCGGAAGGGTGTCGTCGGCGTAGCCGTATCCGGCCGGGAGGGCCTTGTTCGAGTAATAGATGCTGCCCGGCGTCGACGAGGCGAACTTCGGCTCCCACAGCACCTGTGCGCCGAAGTGCCAGTCGTTGGTACCGCGCTTGCCGACCTGGCTGATGACGCCGCCATCCGAGCGACCGTACTTGGCGCTGTAACCGCCCGTATAGACTTCCTGCTGATCGATCGCGCCGTACGGCAGACCGACGCCGCCAAGGTTGCGGTACGGGTCGGACGAGTTGTAGCCGTTGATGTAGTAGGCGTTCTCGGAGGCACCGGAGCCGCCGAACGACACGGTGCGGTAGCGACCGTTACCCAGGTTGCTCGAGCCCGGGACGGCACCCGGCGCCAGCAGGGCGATCGCCTCGGCATTGCGTCCCAGCGGAAGACGCGCCAGCGTCTGCGCGGTGACGACGGTGCGCGAATCGACCGCGGTGGTGTCGATGGGCGGCAGGCTGTTGGCCGTCACCGTCACCGAGTCCAGTGCCTGAGCGCTGGCTGCGGTGGCCGGGGCCTGGAACGACACATCGGTGGCGCCACCGACCTTCAGCGCAACATCTTTGCGCGAATCGACGACGGCGCCATCGCGCTTGAGGCTGACGGTGTACGACCCGAGGGGAAGGTTGCCGATGCGATACCGGCCCTGTGCGTCGACCGGCACTTCGCGTGTAAAACCCGTGCTGCCGGTGACCGATACGGTTTCGCCTGCGGCCGCGGGTACCTGACCGAAGATGTCACCGGTCGTGGACTGTGCAAACGCCGGTGCGGTCGCACCCACGCCAAGGGCGAGCGCTAGCGCCAGCGCGGACGGCCGAAGGCCTCCGCGACGGCGGATGATCTGGTGCTGCATTGGTGTCTCCCCGAAAAAACGACCCTTAGCAAGGGCCATTAAAAAGTTGCGCTTCGCGCGAACCCGCAAATAAAGAAACCTGGTACGTCCCGCCAGTCGCGCATGCTCCCCCGAGCCGACGCGACTTCAAGCTTTCCCATCGCGAGTCCGTGCGACGCGTTCACCTCGCCGCCGATGAGATGACGGTGTTTCATACATGAGGCACGTATGAACTTAGGGACTGGCAGCAGCCCTGTCAAACAAAAATTTGAGATTTTTCGTAAGAAATATTCCTAGACAGGTATTTCTCCGAAAGCGGGACCCGGTCAAGGACTTGGCAAGCGAAACCTGCCTCCCCGCCTCTGGTCCCCACCTGTCTCAGATGTTGACGTCAGCGCCCTGCTCGCTGGCACAGCGCTTCAGGCTGTCTTCGAGCGCGCGCCTCTCGTCGATCCGCGCCTCCGGTACGGTCTCCTTCGCCAGCACGCGCCGCAGGTACAGTACGCGCGTGTCGACCGACGCCCGGAGTGCATCACGGGCGTCGTGGCCGCACGGAGTACGCGCCTTCCACGACGCAAGCTGGTCGATACGCGGCTTCAGCGCCTCGAGGCGAGCGGGCTGTGCGTCGACGGGGGCGTGTGCGAGGTCGTCGACGCGCGCGGTCCAGTCCGCGGCCATGCCGCGAAGATCGCTGACATCGGCGCTGAGGGCGGCCGCATCGGATTTGCGGGCCCGGTGCGATTCACTGATCGCCAGGATCGCTGTCGTCGCCGACGCCACAAACGCCACCAGAATGACGATGAGTGCCGTGCGGCGCCCGTTCGCCTTCGAAGGCTCCGTCTGGGGATCGAGCTCGGTCATGTCGGTTTCCGGATGGCTGTCGATGGCAACGCCGTAGTTTGCCCCATTGCCGGCACCGCTGCGTCACGACGCAATGTCGCGCCTCGACCCTGTGACCCGGTCACGGCAATGACGTGTTTACGTGGCTATAGTCGGGTGCTCATTCCGAACCGAAGGACCCCGCCCGCCATGCCTCGTTTCCGTCAACTCGCGCTGATTGCCGGCCTCGCTGCCATCCTTGCCACACCCGCCATGGCGGAAGACCTCAAGGTCATGTCCTTCAACGTGCGCACCATGACCGGCAACGATGGCCTCAATGGATGGACGCATCGCCGCGACCTCTTCGCCGACACCATCCGTCAGCTGCATCCCGACGTGATCGGCACCCAGGAGCTGTATAAGGCGCAAGGCGACGACACGATCGAACGCCTGCCGGAGTACACGTGGTTCGGCCGCGATCGCTATGGCGATCATCGCGACGAGCACATGGGCATCTTCTATCGCAAGGATCGCCTGAAGATCGTCGAATCGGGCGACTTCTGGCTTTCCGACACTCCGGACAAAGTGGCCAGCATCACGTGGGGCAATATCTTCCCGCGCATGGTCAACTGGGCGCTTTTCGAGCGGACCTCCGATCACAAGCGGTTCTATCTGCTCGACACGCACTTCCCTTACCGCGATCAGGATGAAGATGCGCGTTCGCGCAGCGCGCATGAGATCGCCGCGTGGATCGCGAAGCTCCCGGCGAATGTTCCCATCATTCTCACCGGCGACTTCAACACGGGCCCGGACAGCGAAACGCATAAGGCGTTGACCGCCACGTTCAAGGACGCATGGATCGCGGCGCCGAAGCACGAGGGTCCGGCCGAGACCTTCCACGACTTCACCGGCAAGGCGACCAAGCGGATCGACTGGATCCTTTATCGCGGTGTCGAGGCGAACTCGGTACGGACGATTACGGTGTCGAAGGACGGCCGTTATCCCTCGGATCACTTCCCTGTGCAGGCCGACTTCACCCTCTGACTTAGGCACGACTTGACGTCGTTTCGTTTCATGTAATAGTTTTTGTTACATGAAACGAAACGAGCGCCTTTCCGTCGCCCTGCACGTCCTGCTGCACATGGTCGAGCGCGACGGCGAGCCCATGACGTCCGCCGAAATGGCGGCGTGTGTGGATACCAACCCCGTCGTCATCCGGCGAAGCTTCGCCGGCCTGCGTGAAGCCGGTATCGTCCAGTCGGACAAAGGCCACGGTGGCGGCTGGCGGCTGGCGCGAGCACCGCGCGAGGTCTCGCTCATGGACGTACAGCAGGCACTCGGCGGCCACATCGTAGCCGTCGCCCCCCGCGAGGAATCGCCCGGCTGCCTGGTCGAACGCGCGGTAGTCGACGCGGTCGACGATGCGTTGCTCGAAGCAGAGCGCGTCGTTGAAGCCCGTCTGGCGAAGATCACCCTGGCCGACCTGGCAAAAGATGTCCGGCGAATCGCCAAAGCCACCGGCCACTCATTCGGAGCCAACCACCATGTCGTATGACGCGATCGTTATAGGTGGCAGCTTTGCGGGGCAAGCCGCTGCCATCCAGCTCGCACGCGCACGCCGTCGGGTACTTGTCATTGACGCGGCAAAGCCAAGAAACCGTTTTGCAAAGGCCGCGCACGGTATCGTCGGCCACGATGGCAAGCCACCGCGCGCCATCGTTCAGGAGGCGACGCGCCAGCTCCTGACCTACCCTACGGCCGGTTTCGTCGACGGCGAAGCCGTGAGTGCCAGGCGCATCGGTGACATCTTCGAGATCGCGCTTGCCGATGGGACCTGCGAAACGGCTAAGCGGCTGATCCTCGCCACCGGCGTCATCGATGAACTGCCTCCGCTGAGGGGCTTGTGGGAACGCTGGGGTAGCACGGTGATTCATTGCCCTTATTGCCACGGCTATGAGGTAAGCGACCGCCTGCTCGGCTCATTGGCAACGTCGCCGCTGTCCGCTCATCAAGCCGCCATGCTGCCCGACTGGGGCCCCACCACGTACTTCACCCAGGGCGAGTTCGAGCCCGACGAAGATCAGCTCACTCGCCTGCAGGCGCGAGGTGTCACGATCGAGCGCAGCCCCGTCGTCGCCCTGCACGGGGACGCGCCGGGCCTGACCGCGGTGGATCTGGCAGACGGAAGACGGCTGCCGATCGGGGCGTTGTTCGTCGCACCGCGCGTGCGGCCGTCGAGCCCGATGTTCGAGCAACTGGGCTGCGCGACGGAGGAAGGCCCGCTCGGACCTTACGTGCGCGTCGACGAGTGGAAGCAGACGTCGGTCCCGGGCGTCTATTCCGCTGGCGACGTATCGACCGCCATGCACAACGCCAGCTTTGCGGTCGCCTCCGGTGTCACCGCGGGCGTCGGCGCGCACCAGTCACTGATGGCCTGAGCGACGCGACACGTCTTTTTCAATCACGCGACGACGGTGGTAGCGAACGCGTCGGCGGAAACCGTCGACACTTCGAAGCGCCACCGTCTTCGCGGACGAGCGCGGTGCCCGAAAGACGCGGCCTGCCAGCTGGATGCCCCAGCGGTCGAACGTGCGATCGAACACCATCGCCGCGGCGATGACGACCGCGAAGGTCGCCGGGACGGTGAGCATCGCCGCGGTGACCGGATCGAGGGCCAGCCGCCCTGCCATGACGGTGAAAAACCAGGCCGAGAAGCTCAGCAGAATCGGCAGGTGGACAAGGTAGAACGCATAAGAGATGCGCCCCATGAACTGCGCGGGCCGACTCTGCAAGACACGGTCGAAGCTGCCGCACCGGACGACGTATAGCAACAGAATCCCGCCGACGACGTTGAAGAATGCTTTGCGCTCGTTGTCCGCAAGCGGCAGCACGTGCGTCCAGTCGTACCAGGGCGAGACGTCGAAGCCACCGCAGATAATCGCTCCGACGACGGCCAGGGCCAGCAGCGGTTTCGACGACGTGAGGCGTGCCTCGCCAACATGGCTGCCGGCAAGGAACGCCGTGTAGTACGGCCAGTCATGGGGAAAGAACCACGCGAGCAACGCCACCGCGAACGCGAAGTTGAGCGGCGCCGCACGCCCCGGCAGCGTCAATGAGCGATAGGCGAAGACGAACATCGAGCCGAGCAGCTCGATCTTCATCGTCCAGAGGGTTGGATTGAAACGCGACCATCCACCGAGAATCGTGCCGTACGTACCATCGCGCAGCGCCTCGATGAAGTCCGGCGGCTTCTTCCAGAAATCGGCCAGCCAGGTCGAACCGGACAGGTGACCCGCCTCAACCGCGTGACTCCACCCCATCGCCATGACGAACCAGGCGAACATCACCGACCCGAAGATCGGTACGCCGAGGCGCAGGTAGCGACGCGACGCGCGCAACCGGAACGAGCCCGTATCGCCGGTCTCGATGAACGACTTGGTCAGCACATACCCGCTGAGCACGAAGAAGATGCATACCGCGAACTGGCCGTTCCAAAGCACCGAAAGCGGCTGGAAGGCGATCACATGATCGACCACGCCACGCATGGCGTCCGGCGTGGTGGTATCCGGGTAGATCCAGGCGAAGCCGCCCGGCAGGAAAGCCAGGAAGAGATGGCACAAGAGCACGTTCACCGCGGCGAGACCGCGCAGGCCGTCGGCTGAAATGTCTTTACGCATCGACCTTCCCGCTGCAAAAAGGTCATGGAAACAAGCCCCGGTTGGCCGTACGGTGAACGCAGGTTCTTCCGTTCGGGCTGGCTTTGGGAAGATGACGGTCGCGTGAGGACTTGCGGAGCAGGCCGACGCCCGGCAAGAATCGGCCATCGATGCCGGGGGATACACCATGCGCCGCCTGATAGCCGCCGTGACTTTCACGTTTGCCGCGCTCTGTGCCTTTGCCGACTCGTCGGCCTCACAGACCCCGCCAGCTTCGTATTTCGACAACACCGGACGCGACGACGTGCTCTCGGGCGGTCAGAAGTCGATCGTTATCGACACGCCCAAAGGCAAATTCAAGGTCTGGACCAAGCGCGTCGGCAACAACCCGACGATCAAGGTTCTGCTCCTGCACGGCGGGCCGGGCGCCACGCACGAGTATTTCGAGGCGTTCGACAGCTACTTCCCCGGCGCCGGCATCGAGTATTACTACTACGACCAGCTGGGTTCGGCCTTCAGCGACAAACCCACCGATGAATCACTGTGGGAAATTCCCCGTTTCGTCGACGAAGTGGAGCAGGTCCGCCGGGCGCTTCACCTGGACAAGGACAACTTCTACCTCCTCGGCCATTCCTGGGGCGGCGTGCTTGCGATCGAGTACGCGCTGAAGTACCCGCAGCACCTCAAGGGCCTGATCATCTCCAACATGGTCGACAGCATCCCCGCGTACAACGAGTACGCGAACAAGGTGCTCATGCCCGCCATGGACCAGAAGAAGCTCGCCCAGGTCAAGCGCATGGAGGCGGAGAAGAAGACCGCCGACCCCGCCTACATGGCACTGCTGATGCCGATGCACTATGAGCAGCACGTGCTGCGCATGCCGGCCGACCAGTGGCCCGAGCCCGTGGAGCGCGCGTTCGGCCACATCAACGAGCAGATCTACGTGTCGATGCAGGGCCCCAGCGAACTCGGTGCCAGTGGCAAGCTGCTGCACTGGGACCGCAGCAAGGACCTGAAGAACATCAGGGTGCCCACGCTGGTCATCGGCGCCCGTTACGACACGATGGACCCCAGGTACATGGAAGCCATGGCGAAGAAGATGCCGGACGCGCGCTTCCTCCTCTGCCCCAGGGGTGCGCATATGGCGATGTACGACGACCAGACCACGTACTTCACGGGGCTGATCGGATTCCTGAAGGACGTGGACGCGGGTAAACCCCTTCGCTGAGGACCTCGTCCTTCCGCAGTCTTCGCTCCTGAGACGGCTTTCTGGCAACATCACCCGGTTAACGACGCGCTGATGCGCGCCAGCCGGACAGCCAAACCCATGAATCTGCAAGCCAATTACGAACAGATCCCGCTCAAGGACTACGCCGAGCGGGCCTATCTCGACTATTCCATGTATGTGGTGCTGGATCGCGCCCTGCCCTTCGTGGGCGACGGCCTGAAGCCGGTCCAGCGCCGCATCATCTACGCCATGAGCGAACTGGCGCTGGGCGCCACCGCCAAGCCGAAGAAGTCGGCCCGGACCATCGGCGACGTCATCGGCAAGTTCCATCCCCATGGCGACTCGGCGTGCTACGAGGCGATGGTCCTCATGGCCCAGCCGTTCTCGTATCGCTACCCGCTGGTCGACGGCCACGGCAACTTCGGCTCGCCGGACGATCCGAAGAGCTTCGCCGCCATGCGGTACACGGAGTCGCGCCTGACGCCTATCGCCGAGGTCCTGCTCTCCGAGCTGGGCCACGGCACAGTCGACTGGGTACCGAACTTCGACGGCACCATGAACGAGCCCTCGTGGCTCCCGGCTCGCGTCCCGCACGTGCTGCTCAACGGCTCCATGGGCATCGCGGTCGGCATGGCCACCGACATCCCTCCGCACAACCTGCGCGAGGTAGCCAGCGCCTGTATCCGCCTGCTCGACGACCCCGACGCGACGATTGCCGACCTCTGCGAGCACGTACAGGGGCCGGACTACCCGACCGACGCCGAGATCATTACGCCACGCCGTGAACTCGCCGCCATGTACCAGAACGGTACCGGCTCGGTGCGCGCGCGTGCCGTCTACGTGCGTGACGAGGGCAACATCGTCATCACGGCGCTGCCGCACCAGGTGTCGCCTTCCAAGATCCTCGAGCAGATCGCCGCGCAGATGCGCGCGAAGAAACTGCCGATGATCGAAGACCTGCGCGACGAGTCCGATCACGAGAACCCGATCCGCCTCGTCCTCGTGCCGCGCTCCAGCCGTGTCGACGTCGAAGAAATGATGCAGCACCTCTTCGCCACGACGGATCTGGAGAAGAGCTTCCGCGTCAACATGAACATGATCGGCCTCGACGGCCGGCCGCAGGTGAAGGATCTGAAAATGATCCTGAGCGAGTGGCTGCGTTTCCGTACCGATACGGTCACGCGCCGGCTCACTCATCGTCTGGGCCGCGTCGAGCGTCGCCTTCACCTGCTCGAAGCGCTGCGCATCGCTTATCTCAACATCGACGAAGTCATCCGCATCGTCCGTACGGAGGACGAGCCGAAGCCGGTGCTCATGGAGCGCTTCCGTCTCGATGACGAACAGGCCGACTACATCCTCGAAACCAAGCTGCGCCAGCTGGCCCGCCTGGAAGAATTCAAACTCAACGAGGAGCGCGACAAGCTCGAAGAAGAGCGCGCGCGCATCAACGTGCTGCTGAAGTCGCCGGCCAAGCTGAAGAGCCTGATCAAGGAAGAACTGCGCGGCGACGCCGAGAAGTTCGGCGATGAGCGCCGCTCGCCCCTGATCGAGCGCAGCGTGGCCCAGGCCCTGGACGAGAGCGCGCTGGTCGCCTCCGAGCCGGTCACCGTCGTCCTGTCGCAGAAGGGCTGGGTACGTGCCGGCAAGGGCCACGAGATCGATGGCGAAGCGTTGTCCTACCGCGACGGCGACAGTCTGCTGGCGATCTCGCGTGCGCGCACCACGCAGCAGGTCGCCTTCATCGACTCGACCGGTCGCGCTTACGCCACGGCGGCACATACGCTGCCTTCCGCACGCGGAAACGGCGAGCCGCTGACCGGCCGTTTCAGTCCACCTGCCGGCGCCCGCTTCGACGCGGTGGTCACCGCCGACAACGACACCCGCATCGTCCTTGCCACGGACTTCGGCTACGGCTTCGTGACGCGTTTCGAGGCGCTCACGGGTCGCCAGAAGGCGGGCAAGCAGATCATCAGCCTGAGCGATGGCGCGCGCGTGCTCGCCCCGGCGATCACCGCGGACCCGTCGCGCGACCGTATCGTGGTCGTCACCGGCGAA
This sequence comes from Luteibacter sp. 1214, assembly GCF_031455395.1. Classification (NCBI taxonomy): domain Bacteria; kingdom Pseudomonadati; phylum Pseudomonadota; class Gammaproteobacteria; order Lysobacterales; family Rhodanobacteraceae; genus Luteibacter; species Luteibacter sp. 1214. The sequence continues at coordinate 239,768 of NZ_JAVDSQ010000004.1, read as the reverse complement.
GGCCACCTGCTCATGTTCTCGGTGGCCGAGCTGCCGGAACTGGACAAGGGCAAGGGCAACAAGCTGATCGAGATTCCGAAGGCAAAGCTGGCCTCGGGCGAGGAACGCGTCGTTGGCGTGGCCGTCGTCACCGAAGGCAAGGGCGAGGTCACGCTGTATGCGGGACAACGCAAGCTGACGCTGAAGTGGGCCGATCTGGTCGAGTACGGCGGCAGCCGTGCCACTCGCGGCGGCGTGCTGCCGCGCGGGTTGCGTCGCGTGGAGCGGATCGAAACCACCGGTTGATCGGTTGGTTTCGTGAACCCGGCGGGCCGCGGTCGAATGCGGCCCTGCCGGGGCCATCGGCGTCAGGGCCGGCGATACGGCTCTACAGCCGGGTGACGCTCCAGGACACCATCCGCCCGTCCTTGTACGGCATCACCCCGTGAAACGGCCGCGGGTCGTCATCGAAGACCAGTGGCAGGAAGTGACGGTCGCCTTCCCACATCGGCAGGGCGTCCAGCCCATCCACCGGCACCCACTCGAGCGCACCCTCGGGGTTGGACTCCATCGGCGTGCCGCTGTAACGGTCGATGATGAAGATGAAACCCAGCCAGTCCTCACCATGCTTGCCGAAGCCCGGCCAGTTCAGCGTGCCGCGCAGACGCATTTCCAGGCACTCGATGCCCGCCTCCTCGAGGATTTCGCGGCGCATGCAGGCGGCGATATCTTCGCCGGGTTCCATCTTTCCGCCGAGGCCGTTGTACTTGCCCAGGTGGTGATCGTCCTTGCGGGCATTGCGATGGATCATGAGCACACGCTGGCCGTCTGGCGAGAGCACGTAGCCGAGCGTGGCGACGATGGGCGTATAGGGCATGGCGATGACGCTACCGGGGAAAAACCCGGGAGTTTACGCCCTCCGGACGCGAAGACGCCGTCTGGCCCCTTGCGCCGCCCGTCCGACCCGGCGACCATCGGCGCATGCCCCACCCGTCTCTTCCCCGCGTGACCCCCGCTTTCCTCCTCCGCGCCATGGTCGCCGCCGCCGTCACCGCGTCAGCCATGGGCTGTGCGCCGGCCGCCGATGCCGTCGACAGCCGCGAGGTGGTGTTCGACAGCCAGTCGTACTTCGCCGTCACCGTCGACACCCGGCAGGAAGATATCGAACTGCACTGGCGCAACCCCGACACCGCCCAGCCCTTCGGCAGCATCGAGGCACTGAAGACCTGGACCACGAGCAAGGGCCGGCCGCTGTCGTTCGCGACCAACGCGGGCATCTACGATCGCGACTACAAGCCGCTGGGCCTCTACGTCGAAGACGGCAAGGCGCTAATCCCGCTCAACCTCGCGCATGGCAATCCGCGCTCCGGCAACTTTTCGCTGCTGCCCAACGGTGTCTTCGCCGTCTATGACGACGGCAGTGTCGAGGTGCGCACGACGGAAGCCTTCAAGGCCGCCGCGCGCAAACCGCGCTGGGCGACGCAGTCGGGACCGATGCTGGTGATCGACGGCGAGGTCAACACGCAGTTCGACAACGGATCGGACAGCATGAAGTGGCGTAGCGGCGTCTGCGCGAAGTCATCGCATGAGGCCGTCTTCGTCGTCAGCCGGGCGCCCGTGAACTTCCACAGTTTCGCCCGGCTGTTCCGCGACGAACTGGGCTGCCGGGACGCGCTGTTTCTCGATGGAACCATCTCGCAGGCGTTCACCCCGGATGACGGCTACGCCGGCGCGCCCGCCTTCATGACCAAGCCCTACGCGGGCATGGTCGCGGTGTTCCCCAAGGGCCGATAACCCTAGCGATAAGGCAGACTGACGGTCATGCCGTCCGACCACCCGACACGCGCCTTCGCACGGTAGGTCGGGTCGTACGACAGCTGATACGAGGTGCAGGCCGGCCCATTGGCGCAGGTGTTCAGTCCGGCCTCGTACACCACGTGGTACGGGAGCTGGCGCCCTTCGTTGCCGGTCAGCGGAATGTCCCAGACGATTTCGTGCCGGGGATTGAGCGTCGAGGCCAGAGCGGTGACGTCGGCCAGGCTTCCATGGTATCGGCGCGCCAGTATCCACTGGAACAGCGCCGGTACGTCGGGCGTCCACCACGTGCTGCGATAGGACTCGTTGACGGCGCTGCTCCGCACGCGTACGAGAGGCAGGTCGATGCCCGCCGACGTGGCTTCGGTCCGCATCAGGTTGAAACCGAAGGTCATGGAGATGCCCTGCTTGCCCTCCGAATCCATCGAGCGCGAGAATTTGACCTCGCCGCCGAATGCCCAGCTTTCGCCGAAGGACACGTTGACGTTACCGCCCGACGAGTCCTGCGGATAAAGCTTGCGGAGTACCGGAGACACCGGGCAGTCGTCCGGCCGGAAGGCGCGTGGCGCGTCACACCGAAAGACATGGGTATCGCCGGTCGCCGGAAACGTCGAGTTCAGCGGCCATGCGGTGACGACATCGCGGTGTTCGATGCTGCCCCAGCCCGAATGGATCGCCACGTCCATCAGATAACGGAGTTCGTTCCGCGACGGGTCGAGGAAGGCGTGGAAACCGTCGCGCCGGGTGAACCCGGTTCCGGCGCCGTCGCCCAGCGTCTTGGCCCATAGCAGGTAGCTTGCCGTGCCGCCCTGCGTCTGATCCTCACGACGGATCAGGGCCCATTCGGTCGCCAGCGTCAGACGGGGCACATCGGACGAGGCGAACGGTTCGATGGTGAACTGCGGTGCCTCCGCACGGTGCAGCGACAACGTCCCGTACTGGCACCAGCGACGGACCTCGCGGCGGAAATCGTGACGCTCCTCCGAGCTGGGCAAGCGCCCGTCGAAAAGGACGCGCAGCATTTCGCGACTGAAGCTGCGGCACACCGATGAAGGCGATGTGGCGAGGACGCGGAAGTCGACGTGTCGTCCTTCGCGCGGGGCGGCAGCGAGCGGGGCGGCAGCGCGCGGGATTCGACGGGCGGCAGGCAGGGGATCGTCCCACGGCCAGCGCGAGAGTGCGGCCTTGCGCGCCGCATCGTCCTCACTGTTCAGACCGAAGATGCCCAGCCCCGTGGCGGCGTCGAGGAGGATCGTGTTCGTTTCCGGCCATACGCGGACGAACGATGGCCGCATGAGCGCGAGGACGTCCGGAGACCCGGCCAGCGCGATCCGACCGCCCTCGCCGACGAGCCTGTCCAGGTGACCTCGCACGACGTCCGGCGTATCGGTCGCCTCGACGGTCAGGATCGTCACGGATGGAACGCTGACCTCATCGACCGAGAGGGCGAATCCGGGGAGTGGCGCCAGGGCGCATAGCAGCGCGGATGCCACGAAGCAGTGCCTCATGCTGTTCTTCCTTGAACGATTGGGTGGCGAATGCTCGCACCCGAAAGGCGCACACGCTGCCCGCGACCGACACATCCGGGTGTCGGCGAGAGGCCTCAGCTTACGAAAGCATACGTGCGCAAATGGCCTCGTAGAGGTCCGGCAAACGCGCCAGGTCCGTCACCGACACGCACTCGTCGACCTTGTGGATCGTCGCGTTCACCGGGCCGAGCTCGATCACCTCCGCACCCATCGGCGCGACGAATCGGCCGTCGCTGGTACCGCCGCCCGTGCTCTGCTCGGGATCGATGCCGCACACATCGCGACAGACGCCGACGACGACCTCGCGCAAGCGCCCGCCCGGCGTGGCCAGAAACGGATGCCCCGAGAGCTGCCAGTCGATGGAGAAGTCGACGCCATGGGCGCGCAGGATCGTTTCCGCCCGCTCGCGCAGGCCGTCAGCGGTACTCGCCGTGGAAAAACGAAAGTTGACGAGGGCCACCAGCTCGCCGGGGATGACGTTGTTCGCCCCCGTACCCGCGTTGATGTTGGAGACCTGGAACGAGGTCGGCGGAAAGTCGGCGTTGCCTTCATCCCAGCGTTCCGCCGCCAGCGCGGCGAGTGCGGGTGCGAAAACGTGGATCGGATTGTTCGCCTTCTCGGGATAGGCCACGTGACCTTGCACGCCACGCACCGTAAGCGTCCCCGACAACGAACCCCGGCGACCGACGCGGATGAGATCGCCCAGGCGCTCTTTCGCCGAAGGCTCGCCCACGACGCACGCGTCGATCCGCTGTCCGGTTCTTCCGAAGTGCTGGACCACCTCACGGACGCCGTGCAAGGCTGCGCCTTCCTCGTCGCTGGTCAGCAGCAAGCCGACCGTGCCGGCGTGCGCGGGATGCGCCAACACGAAGCGCTCGAGCGCGACCACCATCGCCGCGACCGAGCCCTTCATGTCCGCGGCGCCACGACCGTAGAGAACGCCGTCGCGTTCCGTCGGCTCGAACGGCGGCGATGCCCATGCGCCTTCCGGACCGGTCGGCACGACGTCGGTGTGGCCGAGAAAGGCCAGCACCGGGCCGCCGTCGCCATGCGTCGCCCAGAGATTGTCGACATCGCCAAAACGCAGATGCTCGATACGAAAACCCACAGCCGCAAGACGCCCGGCGATCAGCGGCAGACAGCCGGCATCGTCCGGCGTGACCGAACGGCGGCGGATGAGGTCACAGGTCAGGTCGAGGACGGCGGACATTTATTTTCCGAAGCGTTTCTTGAAGGCATTGTCCGTGAAGCCGACGCTGACCTCGTCGCCGTCGACCACCACGGGACGCTTGATCAACGCCGGATATTCCTTGAGCAGCAGCGTCCACTCCGGGTCGCTGCGCGGATCCTTGCGCTGCGGCAACAACGTGCGCCACGTGGTCGACGCCTTGTTGATCAGCTTGTCCCAGCCACCGAGCTTCTCCGACCACGCTTTCAGCGTCGACGCAGGCACCGGGTTCGCCCGGTAGTCGACGAACTCGTGCTCCACCTCGAACCGGCTGAGCCAGTTGCGCGCTTTCTTGCACGTATCGCAGTTGGGCAAGCCGTAAACGATGATCGCCATGACTCAGTCGCCGCTGCGCAGGAGTTCGTTGATGCCGGTCTTCGAACGGGTCTTTTCATCGACCTGCTTGACGATGATCGCCGCATACAGGCTATGGCTCCCGTCCTTCGACGGCAGACTGCCGGAGACGACGACGCTGCCCGCCGGCACGCGGCCGTAGGAAATCTCACCGGTGGCGCGGTTGTAGATACGCGTCGACTGGCCGAGAAACACGCCCATGCCGATGACCGAGCCCTTCTCGACCACGACACCCTCGACGACTTCGGAGCGGGCACCGATGAAGCAGTTGTCTTCGATGATGGTCGGATTGGCCTGCAGTGGCTCGAGCACGCCACCGATGCCGACGCCGCCGGACAGATGTACACCCGCACCGATCTGCGCGCACGACCCGACCGTCGCCCACGTATCGACCATGGTGCCGGCACCGACGAAGGCGCCGATGTTGGTGTAGCTGGGCATGAGCACGACGTCTTTCGCGATGTGCGCGCCGCGACGGACCAGCGCACCGGGCACCACGCGCGCACCGAGCCGTCCGTATTCAGTGGCATCGCCATCGGTGAAACGCAACGGCACCTTGTCGAACGCGCTGGACGGACCGCCGTCGACGACGACGTTGCCGTTCATCCGGAAATACAGCAGCACGGCTTTTTTCAGCCACTGGTTGACCTTCCAGCCGCCGTTGCCGTCGGGCTCGGCGACGCGGTGCTCACCCGATTCGAGCAGATCGAGCACCTGGTTCACGGTGTCGCGGAGGCCACCCTCGATTTCGTTCTGGGTGAGGTCGGCGCGACGCTCGAAGGCGTCATCGATTACGGATTCAAGCGTCTGCATCTGCATTTACGACAGTCCTGGGGGTTTCGAAACCGATATGGCGAAGCAGGCAGGCGCGCAGGATCTCCCGGTGCTCGGAAGACAACGGCGCATTGCCGCGATCGGTAAGTTGGAAGAAATCTTCGACGCGCTCACCGAAGGTCGCGATCCGCGCATCATGCACGCGCACCTCGGCTTCGGCCAGCGCCTGCGCCACGGCGGCGAGCAGGCCGGGGCGATCGGTGCATACCAGCGCGAGCTGGGTGCGCTCGCCCGCATCGACGAACTCGATGCGTGGCGTCATCTGGAAATGGCGAAGGTGGCGGGAGATGCTCCGCTTGGGCGGTCCCTGACCGGCAGGTTGCTCAAGCGCGTGACGCAGGCGCGCGCGCAACTCTTCCGCGCGCTGCAGCGATGCCGGCGCCTGCGAGTCCGACTCCAGCAACAGGAAGGTATCCAGCGCCATGCCCGTGTTCGACACGAGCACGCGCGCCTCGACGACCGAGAAGCGGAGACGATCGAGGACCGCGGTGACGGTGGCGAACAGGCCGTCCCTGTCGCTGGTGTAGATGAACAGCTCGGTGCTGCCGCGGACGGAGAACGGATGCACCTCCACCAGCGGCGTGGCTCCGCGCGATCGCAGGATGGCCGAGGTCTGCCAGGCGATCTGCTCCGGGCGGTGTCGAAGGAAACTGCTATCCGGGAATTCGGACCAGATCCGCGCGACCTCGTCGGCGGCGACATGTTCGCCCACCAGAATGCCCAGCGCACGCTCGCGGCACTCACGCACGCGCATGCCCGAGTGCGACGGCGGTGTGAGATCGCTGCGCAAGGCAAAACGGGTCGCCGTGTACAGGTCGGCCAGCAGGCGATCCTTCCAGGCATTCCACAGTTTCGGGCTGGTGCCGATGATGTCGGCGATGGTCAGCAGGTAAAGATGATCGAGATGCTCCCAGTCGCCGACCGTTGCCGCGAATCGATGCACGACATCGGGATCGGTAATGTCCTGACGCTGCGCCGTCGTGCTCATCAGCAGGTGATGGCGCACCAGCCAGGCGACGAGATCGATGTCGTCGCCCGGAAGACCGAGGCGTGCGCAGAAGGCGCGGGCATCTTCCTCACCGAGAACGGAGTGATCGCCGCCGCGCCCCTTGGCGATGTCATGGAACAACGCCGCCAGCAACATGAGTTCGGGCTTGTCGATGTGCGGCCAGATCTCGCACGCGATCGGGAAGTCGCGGCGCGCCGCCGGATCCGCGAAGCGCGCGACGTTGCGCAGGACGCGCAGCGTGTGTTCGTCGACCGTGTACACGTGGAACAGGTCGTATTGCATGCGCCCGACCACCTTGCCGAACGCGGGAAGAATCGCCGCGAGCAGGCCATGGCGATTCATCCGCCATAGCGCCTCGACGGCCGGCGCCCCGCGCTTCAGCAGCGTGAGGAACGCTTCAAGCACCCTCGGATCATCGGCAAGCAGTTCTCCATGCGACGATACCGCGTGCTGGATACGCCGCATCGTTTCGGCGGTGAATCCCGTGATACCTGGCTCGTCGAGCCGCGCGATGAAAATCTCCACCAGAGCCGCCGGGCGGCGCACGAACAGCTCGGGATCGCGCACGGTGATGCGTGAACCGTAGCGCAGGTAGTCGGTCCCCACGCTCTCGGGCTCGCTCTGCGGATCCAGCATTTCTTCGAAACGTTCGACCAGCTGCGTGCCCGAGCGCTCGATCTGCGTGGCGGCGCGGTAATAGCCCTGCATGAACTGCTCGACGCCGAGGTTCTTCGCGTGCTCGTCCTCGAAGCCAAGCCGGGTAGCGAGCGCCCGCTGGTAATCGAACAGGAGGCGCTCTTCGGCACGCCCTGCTTCCAGATGCAGCGCATAGCGATAACGACGCAGGGTTTCCTCGGCACGGGTCAGCCGGGCAGCCTCCACGGGTTCCAGCAGACCCTCGGCGACCATGGCATCGAAGTCCGGGGCATCGGCCAGCCGACGGCCAAGCCAGCGTAACGAGTCGAGCGTGCGCAGACCACCCGGCCCATCCTTGAGGTTGGGCTCGAGATTCTGGGCGGTATCGTCGTAGCGAGCATGACGCGCGTCGCGCTCCGCCAGGCGCGCGGCCAGGTAGGCGCGCGGTGGCCACAGGGCGGGATCGTCGAGGATGCCGCGGAGCTCCTGGCCCAGGATCGGCCAGCCGGCCAGACGCTTTGCGTCGAGCAGGCTGGTGAAGACGCTGGCGTCCTGCGCGGCCAGTTCGCGGCATTGCGCGACCGTCCGCACGGCGTGGCCCGGCTTCAGGCCGATATCCCACAGGCAGCTGAAGAAGTTTTCCAGCGCGCGGTAGAGGGCCGGGGAGCTCTCGCCGACCAGGGCCAGAAGATCGACGTCCGAGGCGGGAAACAGCATGCCCCGACCGAACCCGCCCACCGCGAACAGCGCGGCGGCGGCGATATCGCCCAGGCAGGCGCCCCATGCGTGGACGACCACGCGCTCCACGATCTCGGCCCGGCGACGGGCCAGCGCGGAAGCATCCTCACCGTCGTTGAAGGCGACGGTGAGCGCACGATCGACGTCGCCCATCAACTGACGGAGGGCGCGCCGCGCGTCGGGCGACACGCCCGAGCGGGGGACCACGGCGGGCAGGCGTGGAAGCGGTGGAAGCGTCACGTCGAAGCCCTCGGTGGAGTAAAACGAAAAACGTGTGTCAGGCGGCGTCCGGCCAGGGCGTCAGGATCTCGAAACCGTCGTCGGTCACGGCGATCGTGTGCTCCCACTGCGCGGACAGCGAATGATCCTTCGTGACCACGGTCCAGCCGTCCGGCAGCGACTTGGTCTGCGGTTTGCCGGCGTTGATCATCGGTTCGATGGTGAAGGTCATGCCCGGCTTCAGTTCCAGCCCGGTGCCGTTGCGGCCGTAATGCAGCACCTGCGGCTCGTCGTGATAGACCTTGCCGATGCCGTGGCCGCAGTACTCGCGGACCACCGAGAAACCGGCGGCCTCGGCGTGCTTCTGGATGGCCGCACCGACGTCGCCCAGCGTGGCGCCCGGCCTGACCGCCTCGATGCCCTTCATCATGGCCTCGAAGGTGGTATCGACCAGCCGTCTGGCCAGCACGCTGGGCGTGCCGACGAAATACATGCGGCTGGTATCGCCGTGCCAGCCATCCTTGATGACCGTGACGTCGATATTGACGATGTCGCCGTCCTTCAGGACCTTGGTTTCGGTCGGAATACCGTGGCAGATCACGTGGTTGACCGAGGTACAGACCGTTTTCGGGAAGCCCCGGTAGCCGACGTTGGCGGGGATCGCCTTCTGGACGTTCACGATGTGGTCGTGGGCCAGGCGATCGAGGTGCTCGGTGGTGACACCCGGTTTCACGTGCGGCACCAGCATGGCCAGAACCTCGGCGGCCAGACGGCCCGCCTCGCGCATGCTCTGGATCTCTTCAGGGGTCTTCGGTACGACTGCCATGACGGTTCTCTCTGTTCCTTTGCCCTCGGGGTGTAGGGCCTGCCAGGAAAATGGCGGCGTCCCCGATGGAATTCCACCCCGATCTTGCGGCTGGGCGGTTCTGAAGGCTACAATTAGCGAGTTTTGCTGTCCGGCGAAGCCACTTATCCGTGGCCACGGCGGCGATACGAAGCGCGATTGTAACCGCATGGAGCCATCCTTGGCCCGGCCAAACCGTCGCATTTAACGCCACACACGCATCGGCACCGCCTTCGGGGTGCCTGGTCCGACAGGACCGGGTCGAAGCCGGGGATGCGTGGAGGTCCCAACCCCCATAGAACCGCTCGATGCGGTTCGCCCAGGAGTAATTCCATGGCACAAGTCACCATGCGCGAGATGCTGGAAGCCGGCGTCCATTTCGGCCACCAGACCCGTTACTGGAACCCCAAGATGGCTCCGTACATCTTCGGCGCCCGCGGCAAGATCCACATCATCAACCTCGAGAAGACCCTTCCGCTCTTCACCGACGCGATGAACTTCCTCTCGGGCCTGGCCCAGAAGGGCGGCACCATCCTGTTCGTCGGCACCAAGCGTTCGGCTCGTGAGTCGCTCGCCGAAGAAGCTTCGCGCGCCGGCCAGCCGTTCGTCACCGCCCGCTGGCTCGGCGGCATGCTGACCAACTTCCGCACGGTCAAGCAGTCGGTCGCCCGCCTGAAGGAACTCGAAGCCGCCGAAACCGACGGTTCGTTCGAGAAGCTGGTCAAGCACGAAGTGCTCGCCCGTCGCCGTGAGCGCGAGAAGCTGCAGAACTCGCTGGGCGGCATCAAGGACATGAACCGTCTGCCGGACGCCCTGTTCATCGTCGACATCGGTCACGAAGACATCGCCGTCCAGGAAGCCCGCAAGCTCGGCATCCCGGTCGTCGCCGTCGTCGATACCAACTACGACCCGGCCCTCGTCGACTACGCCATCCCGGGTAACGACGACGCCATCCGCGCCATCCAGCTCTACGCCCGCGCCGCTGCCGACTCCATCCTGGAAGGCAAGGCCGCCGCTCCGAACGCCGCCCGTGGCGACGCGAACGAGTTCGTCGAGATGGACGAGGAAGGCAACCCGGTCGCCAAGGACGAGGCCGCTCGCGGCGATCGTCGCGGCGCCCCGGCGAAGAAGGGTGCTCCGCGTCGCGAAGGCGGCCGTGACGGTGGTCGTGGCCGCGCGTAAGCGCCCCACCCCGTCCAGCTCTTCCGTTTCATCCGGCGCCGCGGCATGTCCGCCGCGGCGCCCATCAAAACTTTGAGGAACTACCATGGCTGAGATTTCCGCCAAGCTCGTCAATGAACTGCGTCAGCGTTCCGGCGTCGGCATGATGGAGTGCAAGAAGGCGCTCGTCGAAAACAATGGCGACATCGAAGTGGCGATGGAGTGGCTGCGCAAGAACGGCATGGCCAAGGCTGACAAGAAGGCTGACCGCGTCGCTGCCGAAGGCCTCGTCGCCATCGCGCAGAAGCCCGGCGTCGCCGCCCTGATCGAAGTCAACAGCGAAACCGACTTCTCCTCGCGCAACGAGCAGTTCATCCAGTTCACCAAGGACGTCGCCAACGCCGCCCTCGAGTCGGGCGTCAACGACATCACGGCCCTCAAGGCCGCGAAGCTCGGCGACACCACGGTCGAGGAAGGCGCCAAGGCACTGACGCTCACCATCGGTGAGAAGTTCGACGTCCGTCGCATGGCTAAGATCGAGAGCACCGACACCATCGGCGCCTACTCGCACAGCGGCCGCATCGGCGTGCTGGTCAACCTGAAGGGCGGCTCGGAAGAGCTGGCCAAGGGTATCGCCATGCACGTTGCCGCGATGAACCCGAAGTTCGTCAAGGTCGAAGACGTCCCGGCCGATTTCCTCGAGAAGGAAAAGGAAATCGAGCTGTCCAAGATGACTGACAAGGACAAGGCCAAGCCGGCCGACATCCTCGACAAGATCGTCTCCGGCAAGGTCAACAAGATCCTCGCCGAAGTGACCCTCGTCGGCCAGCCGTACGTGCTGGACGGTGACGTCACGGTCGCTGAAGCCCTCAAGAAGGCCGGTGCCGAGATCATCTCGGTCCAGCGTCTGGCCGTTGGCGAAGGCATCGAGAAGGTCGTCGACGATTTCGCCGCCGAAGTCATGAAGCAGGCCGGTCTGGCGTAAGCCTCACCTCCTGGCGGGACCTGAAAGAGCCGCGAGCGATCGCGGCTCTTTTTTTGTTTCCACGACCCTGAACGAACGCAGGAGCGAAAACGCGAGACCCGGAAAACGTGACCTCGGCGCAGGAATTCACATAGCTGTAACAACCGCCCACGCGTTAAACTACGGCCGTTTTGCCCCACACAAACTGGAGATCCCCGAATGAGCAATCCGCTGAAACACCGCCGCATCCTGCTCAAACTCTCCGGTGAAGCCCTGATGGGAACCGAGGACTACGGTATCGATCCCAAGGTGATCGGCCGCCTCGCCAAGGAGATCCTCGAAGTGCGCGATGCCGGCGTACAGATCGGCGTCGTCATCGGCGGCGGCAACATCTTCCGCGGCGCTGGCCTGGCTGCCTCGGGCATGGACCGCGTCACCGGCGATCACATGGGCATGCTGGCCACCGTGATGAATGCGCTCGCCATGCAGGACGCCATCGAGAAGCTGGGTGGCGAAGCCCGCACGATGAGCGCTATCAAGATCAACGAAGTCTGCGAAGACTTCATCCGTCGTCGCGCCATTCGCCACCTCGAGAAGGGCCGCGTCGCCCTGTTCGCCGCGGGTATCGGCAACCCGTTCTTCACGACGGACTCCGCAGCCGCCCTGCGCGCTGTCGAAGTCGGCGCGGACCTGCTGCTCAAGGCGACCAAGGTCGACGGCATCTACTCGGCCGATCCGAAGCGCGACCCGACCGCCGAGCGCTATGACCACCTCACGTACAACCAGGTGATCGAGCGCCGTCTCGAGGTCATGGACACCGCCGCCATCGCGCTGTGCCGCGAGAACAAGCTGCCCCTCCGCATCTACGACATGACCCAGCCGGGCAGCCTCATGCGCATCATGCAGGGCGAGCCCGTAGGCACGCTCGTCAACGCCGGCTGAATCCGCCGCTATCCGGCGCCCTGAGGGGCGCCGACGATCCTTGGCGCGCTGCGGCACGGCCGCACGCGCCCTCACTGCTATACTCGTCTGCTGACCAGTTCGACCGGAAACCAGCCCATGATCAACGACATCAAGAAAGATGCTGAGACCCGCATGGGCAAGAGCATCGACTCCCTCAAGCACGACCTCAAGACGATCCGGACCGGCCGCGCCAACGCGTCGATCCTCGACAACATCGTCGTCCCCTATTATGGCTCGCCCACCCCGCTGTCGCAGGTCGCCAACGTGAGCACGCCCGACGCGCGCTCGCTGTCGGTCAAGCCGTTCGACAAGAGCATGATCGGCCCGATCGAGAAGGCCATCATGGCCTCCGACCTCGGCATCACCCCGACCACGATGGGCATGGACATCCGCCTCAACTTCCCGCCGCCGACCGAGGAGCGCCGCAAGGAGCTCGCCAAGAGCGTCGCGAAGGAAGGCGAAGCCGCCAAGATCGCCATCCGCAACGTGCGCCGCGACGCCGTGCAGCATGTCGGCAAGCTGCTCAAGGACAAGGAAATCACGGAAGACGACCAGAAGCGTGCGGACGACGACATCCAGAAGCTGACGGACAAGTTCGTCAAGGAAGTCGACGACGTCGTCAAGGAAAAGGAAAAGGAGCTGATGGCGCTCTGACGCGCCATCGGACCGCATCCATGACCGCGAGGCCCGACGAAGGCAGGGTTCCCCGCCATCTCGCCATCGTGATGGATGGCAACGGGCGCTGGGCCAAACAGCGCCTTCGCCCGCGCACGTTCGGCCACCACGCCGGGCAGAAAGCCGTGCGCAAGGCCGTCGAGTTCTGCCTCCAGCGCGGCATCGCCTCGCTCACCCTGTTCGCCTTCTCCAGCGAAAACTGGAATCGCCCCGCCACCGAGGTGTCGGCGCTGATGGAGCTCTTCCTGAAGGCGATCGACAAGGAAGTGGACGAGCTGCATGGCCACGGGGTCCGCATTCGCTTCGTCGGCGACCTGGACGGTTTCGCGCCGGAACTCCGCCAGCGGATGCTCGTCGCCATGGAGCGGACCGGCGGCAACCAGGCGCTCAACCTGAACATCGCCGTCAACTACGGCGGCCGCTGGGATATCGCCAACGCCGCACGACTGGCCGCCGAAGCGGCAAGCCGTGGCGAGTTCGCCCCCGGCGACATCGACGAGACCCGCCTCGCCACGTATACCTGTCTCGCCGATCAGCCGCCGCTGGATCTGTTCATCCGCACCGGCGGCGAACGTCGCGTCAGCAATTTCCTGCTCTGGCAGATCGCTTACGCCGAGCTCTATTTCACAGACACCCTGTGGCCCGACGTCGACCAGGCCTGCCTCGCCGAGGCTCTCGACGACTATGCCCGCCGGGAGCGCCGCTATGGCCGCACCGGCGAACAGGTCGCCCAAGGCTGACGCCGGACCGCCATGCTGAAACAACGCATCACCACCGCCCTGATCCTGCTTCCACTGGTTCTCGCGCTGATCCTCCTGCCGCCCACCGTGTACTTCGCCGCGGTGATCGCGCTGGTGTTCGTCGGTGCCGCGTGGGAGTGGAGCCTTCTGGCGGGCTGCCGCACCGCCGTCGGCCGCGGCATCGTCGTGGCGGGTGCCGCCGCGCTGCTGCTCGCCGTTCTGCTCATCGCCACGCCGGGCCTGCTCACCGTACTGACTCTCGTGGGCGTGGCCTGGTGGATCGGCTGCTGCTTCTGGTTGCGACACTTCACCTTCGCCGCGGCGCCCAACGCCGAGAACCGCCTGCTGAAGATCGGCACGGGCGTCCTGGTCATCGTGCCGACCTTCGCCGCCGCCATGGCCCTGCACGGCAGCGACCGTGGCCACTGGTGGACCCTGCTTTCCCTCATGATCGTCTGGGCCGCCGACACCGGCGCCTATTTCAGCGGCCGCCAGTTCGGCCGCCGCAAGCTCGCTCCACGTATCAGCCCGGGGAAGACCTGGGCGGGCGTCTATGGCGCCGTGCTCGGCGGCGCCCTGGTCGCCGTGCTCGGCGGCTGGATGCTTGGCGTGAGTGACGCCGCCCACCTGATCGGGCTGGGCGTGCTGGGCGTGCTGACCGTCGCGATCGCCGTCGTCGGGGATCTTTTCGAGAGCCTCATGAAGCGCCACGCCGAGGTCAAGGATTCGGGCAACCTCTTCCCGGGCCACGGCGGACTGCTGGACCGCCTAGACAGCGTCTTCGCCGCCCTGCCGATCTTCGTGGCGGGCAAGATGCTGCTGGGCCTGTAGGCCATGGCTATCCGCAACGTCGCCGTCCTCGGTGCCACGGGCTCGATCGGGGGCAGCACGCTCGACGTCGTCGCACGGCACCCGGATCGCTTCCGCGCCACCGTCCTCGTCGCCAACCGGGGCACCGAAGCGCTGGCCGCCCTCTGCGCGCGCTTCCGTCCCGACCTCGCCATCGTCGCGGACCCTTCGATGGAAGCGGACCTCGCCCGTCGCCTCGCGGCGCTTGGCGTCCGCTGCGACGTCGCATCCGGCGCCGACGCGGTCAGTGCGGCGGCCGCGGGTCCGCTCTGCGACACGGTCGTGGCCGCCATCGTCGGTGCCGCGGGACTCGACTCGACGCTGGCCGCCGCACGTGCGGGCAAACGCCTGCTCCTGGCCAACAAGGAATCGATCGTCATGGGGGGCGCCCTGCTGCTCGAGGCGCTGCGCGCCGGTGGCGGCGATCTGATTCCGGTCGACTCCGAGCACAACGCCATTTTCCAGTGCCTGCCCGGCGGCCGGCCTGAACTGGCACGCGCCGGCGTGCGCCGGCTGGTGCTCACCGCCTCGGGCGGCCCGTTCCGCGGCCGTACCCGGGCGGAACTGGGCGGCATCACGCCCGATGAAGCCTGTGCGCACCCCAAGTGGTCGATGGGCCGGAAGATCTCGGTCGACTCCGCCACCCTGATGAACAAGGGCCTGGAGGTAATCGAAGCGCATCATCTGTTCGGCGCACCCGCGGACGCCATCGACGTGGTGGTGCATCCGCAGAGCCTGGTTCACTCGATGGTCGACTACGTCGACGGGTCGATGCTCGCCCAGTTGGGCAACCCCGACATGCGCACGGCCATCGCCTGCGCGCTCGCCTATCCGGAGCGGATCGAGGCCGGCGTCGCACCGCTCGATCTCGCCGCCCATGCCCGTCTCGACTTCGAAAAACCCGACACGGACACCTTCCGCTGCCTGGCCCTGGCCTTCGACGCCCTCAGAGCCGGAGGCGACGCCACCGCCATCCTCAATGCCGCCAACGAGGTCGCGGTAGACGCGTTCCTGGCCGGAACGCTGCCCTTCCTCGGTATTTCCGAGGTGGTCGAACGCGTTCTTGAGGAACTGCCGGCCAAACCCGTGGTCGATGTCCAGACGCTTGTGGAGCGTGATGGGGAAGCTCGCCGGGCGGCACGGGGCGTGCTCCACCGCGCTTACTGCTAAACTCGCTCCACTCCAACGTTTTTTATCTTCGAGACCCTCTTTTCCTGATGAGCCCCTTCCTCGGTTCCGTGTTCTGGCTGCTGGTCACGCTTGGCGTGCTGGTGACCTTCCACGAATTCGGCCACTACTGGGTCGCACGCCGCTGTGGCGTTCGCGTGCTCCGCTTTTCCGTGGGCTTCGGCCGGCCGCTGTGGCGTCGCGTCGCGAAGGACGGCACCGAATACCAGGTGGCGGCGATTCCGCTCGGCGGCTACGTCAAGATGCTCGATGCCCGCGAGGGTGACGTCGATCCGGCCTGGCGCGACCAGGAGTTCACCGGCAAGTCCGTGTGGAAACGCATCGCCATCGTCGCCGCCGGTCCGGCATTCAATCTGATTTTCACCATCGCCGCCTTCTGGGCGATGTACATGATCGGCAAGCCCGACTTCGCCCCCATCGTGGCGGCCGACAAGGGCAGCATCGCCGAACAGGCCGGCATTCGCCCCGGCGATCGCCTTCTCGCCGTCAACGGCGAGGCCGTCGGCACCTGGAGCGACGCGCTGAACGGCGTGGTCAACGGCCTGCTCGGCAACGAACCACTGCCTGTCCACGTGAAGGGCACCGACGGCTCGCAGCGCGACGTCGTCCTGCCGATCCAGAAACTCGCCGACAGCGACGACATCGGCAAGCGCCTGACCCAGCTCGGCCTCGGCCTGCAGGCGCCGCCCGTGGTCGGGCAGGTGGTTCCGGGCGATCCCGCCTCCGCCGCCGGCATTCATAGCGGCGACCGCATCGTCAGTGTCAACGGCAAGCCTGTCGCCGACTTCTCCGATTTCACCACGCTGGTCCCCGAGCAGGCCGCCATCTCGCCGAAGCTGGCCATCGGTATCGTGCGCGACGGCCAGGCGAAGACCTTCGACGTCACCGCACGCATGCGCTCCGAACAGGGCCAGCCCAGCCGCTGGCTGATCGGCGTCAGCAGCCAGGCCATGGAAGCCGCCACGCTCCGCTACGGCCCCGTACGGGCTTTCAGCGAGTCGCTGCGCGCGACCTGGGCGGGCACCACCTCCACCTTCAACCTGATCGGCAAGATGTTGTCGGGTCAGGCGTCCACCAAGAACCTGTCCGGCGTCATCGGCATCGCGCAGGTCGCCAACGATTCCGCCAACCGCGGCCTGGGCTGGTTCCTCAGCTTCCTGGCCCTGGTCTCGCTGAGTCTTGCGATCTTGAACCTCCTGCCCATCCCGGTCTTGGACGGTGGACACCTGCTGTATTACCTTATCGAGTTGGTCAAAGGCAGCCCGGTCAGCGAGCGCACCATGATCGCTGGCCAGTACGTAGGCATCGCCCTGTTGTTCACCATGATGGGGCTGGCGTTCTTCAACGACATACAGCGACTGCTTGTTTCTTGACACATCCGTATCACCCAGGCCCCGGACGCTCCCGCGCCCGTAGCCGAACGACGCCGGGCACGAGTCCGGCGCGTGCTCCTCTTCGGTCACCGGCCTCGTCCGCCGGCGACTGGAATTAACCCAACGGAATCGACGATGAAGCGTATCGCCGCCCTGATCTTGCTCGCCTCCCTGTCCGCCAATGCGCTTGCCGCTTTCGAGCCGTTCGTCGTTTCCGACATTCGTATCGATGGCCTTACGCGTATCGCGCAAGGCACGGTGCTGAGCTACCTGCCGATCGAAAAGGGTGAAACCCTTAGCGACGACAAGGCCCAGGCCGCCATCCGCGCCCTGTACCAGACCAAATTCTTCAGCGACGTCGAACTCGACCGCCAGGGCGACATCCTGGTGATCAAGGTCGTCGAACGCCCGGCTATCGCCAAGCTCACGCTGCGCGGTAACAAGGACATCAAGGAAGACGACCTGCGCAAGGGTCTGAAGGAGATCGGCCTGGCCGAAGGCGAGACCTTCGACCGCCTGTCGCTCGACCGTGTCCAGCAGGAACTCATCCGTCAGTACTACAACCGCGGCAAGTACAACGTGTCGGTCGATCCGCACGTGACCCAGCTCGACCGCAACCGCGTGGCGATCGACATCGAAATCCGCGAGGGCAAGGCGGCGAAGATCAAGGAGATCAACGTCGTCGGCAACAAGGCCTTCACCGATAAGGCCATCCGCGAAGGTTTCGAGTCCAACACCAGCAACTGGCTGTCCTGGTATTCCAAGGACGACCAGTACTCGCGCGAAAAGCTCTCCGGCGATCTGGAGAAGCTCAGCAACTACTACATGAATCGCGGTTACGCCGACTTCGGTATCGATTCGACCCAGGTCGCGATCAGCCCCGACAAGCGCGCGATGTACGTCGATGCTTCGGTGAAGGAAGGCGAGGTCTATACCGTCTCCGACGTGAAGCTCCTCGGCGAACTGATCCTTCCGGAAGAAACCCTGCGCAAGCTGGTCTTCATCAAGAAGGGCGACACCTTCAACCGCGGCGCGATCGAAGCCAGCGATGACGCCATCAAGGGCATCCTCGCGAACATCGGTTACGCGTTCGCCAAGGTCACCCCGATTCCCAAGCTCGACAAGGACAAGCGCACCGCCGACCTCACGCTCTTCATCGAGCCGGGCAAGCGCGTGTACGTCCGTCGTGTGGTCTTCCAGGGCAATACCCGCACGGAAGACGAGGTGCTGCGTCGTGAAATGCGTCAGCTCGAAGGCGCGTGGTATTCGCAGGGCGCCATCGATCGTTCGAAGACCCGTCTGCAGCGCCTCGGCTACTTCAAGACCGTCGACATCGACAAGGCACTCGTGCCGGGCACCGTCGATCAGGTCGATCTGACCGCCAAGGTCGAGGAGCAGTCCGCCGGCTCGCTGATGTTCGGCGTCGGTTACTCGCAGTACTCGGGCATCATCCTCTCGGCCTCCGTGTCGCAGAACAACTTCCTGGGCACCGGCGACCGCTTCTCGATCGGCGCGGAAACCAGCACGTACTACAAGCGCGTCAACGCCAGCTACACCAATCCGTACCTCACGGATTCCGGCATCCAGCTCGGCTACAACCTCGGTTACAGCAAGCTGGATTACGGCGATACCGATCTGGCGAACTACACGTACAGCACCAAGTCGTTCGAAGCCACGCTGTCGTTCCCGATCACCGACTTCGACTCGATCTCGACCAGCCTTGGCGTCAGTTCAAACCTGATCAATACGTCGTACTACACGCCGCAGTCGCTGGTCGCCTATCAGAACGCGCTGAACAACAAGACCATTCACTCCTGGACGTCCAGTCTTGGCTATACCCATGACACGCGTAATAGCTACTGGGCACCGACCCGCGGCGGTCAGCTGACGGCCTCCGTCTCGGGCGCGCTGCCGGGCTCCACAGTGCAGTACGCGAAGTTCTTCGGCGAAGCTAACCATTACTGGCCGATTGGCAAGGGCTTCGTGCTCTACCTCGACGGTCAGGTCGGCTACGGCAAGGTTTACGGCACGACGTACGACAGGACGATCAACTACACCGACGCCAATGGCAAAGAGATCCTCGACGCCAATCTGCAGCCCATTGTTCAGTACAAGAAGGGCGACAAAGTCGATTTCCCGTTCTGGGAAAACTACTACGCCGGTGGTGTGCGTGACGTCCGCGGCTTCCAGGACAATACCCTGGGTCCCCGCCTGTGCGACGGCGGGAGCACCTCCGCCACGCCGGACAGCAAGGGCAAGTGCACGGGCGGCTACTACAGCTACGGCCAGCCGGTCGGTGGCGCGTTCAAGGTGCTCGGCACGGCGCAGATGTTCCTGCCGCTGCCGTTCCTCAAGGACGTGAACACCGCCCGCGTCTCCTGGTTCGTCGACGTCGGTAACGTCTACAAGGACTACGGCTCGTTCGACGCCAGCGAGCTGCGCGCCTCGACCGGTCTGTCCCTTCAGTGGCAGGCGCCGATCGGTCCGCTGATCATCAACTTCGCCGTGCCGTTCCGTAAAAAGGACGCCGACAACCGCTTCGTCGAACGCATCCAGTTCACCTTCGGAAACACGTTCTAAGCGACACCGTCGGAGCGCGCCCCGCGCGCGAAAAGCCAACGAAGCGGCATCGCCGTTTCGTACGATAATAAGAGGGGTGGCCGGTGCAAACCCGGCCACCCCTTTTCTTTGGGAGCCCCCCGTGAGCGGAAATCCGCAATACACCCTGGCCGAACTGGCCGAGCGCTTCGGCCTCGAGGCCCACGGCGATCCGACCACGACGGTCGACGGCGTCGGCACGCTGGCCGCGGCTACGGCCAGCCAGTTCACCTTCCTGTCCAACCCGAAATACACCTCGCAGCTGGCCGAATCGCAGGCCGGCATCGTCGTGCTCGGTGCGGATCAGCTGCCACTGCGCAACGGTGCCGCGCTCGTCGCGAAAGACCCCTACGTGGCCTATGCGAAGATCGCCGCCCTCTTCGAAAAACACCCGGCGTCACCGCGCGGCATCCACCCCAGCGCGGTGGTGGCACCGTCCGCCCGCGTTCACCCCACCGCGTCGGTGGGTCCGTGCTGCGTGGTCGAGGACAACGCCGTCATCGAGGAGAACGCGATCCTGGGCCCGCATTGCACGATCGGGCCGGGCTGTGTCGTCGGCGCGGGTTCGCGCCTCGTCGCCCGGGTCACCCTGGTGATCCGCGTGACCCTGGGCAGGCGCGTCCTGATCCACCCGGGCGCGGTGATCGGCTCCGACGGCTTCGGCCTGGCCTTCGACCGCGACCACTGGATCAAGCTTCCCCAGCTCGGCGGGGTCCGTATCGGGGACGACTGCGAGATCGGCAGCAACACCACGATCGATCGCGGCGCGCTGGAAGATACGGTGCTGGAAGAGGATGTCCGCCTCGACAACCAGATCCAGATCGCCCATAACGTGCATATCGGTGCCCACACGGCCATGGCCGGGTGCTCGGCGGTCGCCGGCAGCGCGAAGATCGGCCGTTACTGCCTGATCGGCGGTAACGCGGGGGTGCTGGGCCACCTCGAACTGGCCGACCGGGTTACCATCACGGCGAAGAGCCTGGTCACGTCATCGATCAGGGAAGCCGGCGAGTACTCCTCCGGCACCCCGCTGCAGGAAAACCGCCAATGGCGGCGGAACGCGGCGCGCATGAAACATCTCGACGAATACGTGCGCCGCATCGCGGCGCTGGAAAAGGAAAAAGGGCAATGACCGAATCGAAAGCCGCCGTGACGCTCCCCGTCGACGTGGAGCAGATCCAGCGACTCCTGCCGCATCGCTATCCGTTTCTGCTGGTCGATCGCGTCATCGAGATCGAGCCGGGCAAGTCGATCGTGGCGATCAAGAACGTCTCGATCAACGAGCCGTTCTTTCAGGGTCATTTCCCGGGTCATCCGGTCATGCCCGGCGTCCTGATCGTCGAAGCCCTGGCCCAGACCGCCGGCCTGCTCACGCAGATCACCAGCCAGATGGATGGCCAGAGCGGCAGCCCGCTGTTCTATCTGGTCAAGGTGGACAACGCGCGCTTCTCCGCCGTGGTCGCCCCGGGCGACCAGCTGCGTATGGAAGTCTCGCTGAAGCGCCTCATCCGCGGCATGGGCCTGTTCGAAGCCAGGGCCCTGGTCGATGGCAAGGTCGTCGCCTGCTGCGAACTGATGTGCGCAGCGAGGAACGACAAATGATTCATCCCTCCGCGCAGATCGATCCGTCCGCGCGCATCGCGGATAACGTCAGCATCGGCGCGTTCAGCGTGATCGGTGCGGACGTCGTCGTCGGCGAGGGAACCACCATCGGTCCTCACGTGGTGATCGAAGGCCCGACCGTCATCGGTCGCGACAACCGCATCTCGCAGTTCGCCTCCATCGGTGGCGCACCGCAGGACAAGAAGTGGCAGGGTGAGCGCACCGAGGTCATCATCGGCGACCGCAACCTCATCCGCGAGTTCGTCACGATCAACCGCGGTACCGGCGACGGTGGCGGCATCACGCGCATCGGTAACGACAACTGGCTGCTCGCCTACGTGCACATCGCGCACGATTGCCAGGTAGGCAATCACGTGGTGTTTTCCAACTATTCGGCGCTGGCCGGACACGCGGAAATCGGCGACTGGACCATCATGTCGGGCTATTCGGGCGTGCACCAGTTCTGCAAGGTGGGCGCGCACGCGTTCATCGGGATGGGCTGCCTCGTAGGCTCGGACGTTCCGCCGTTCGTCATGATGGCCAACGAGACCCGTGGCCGTCCGCGCGGCATCAACAGCGAAGGCCTCAAGCGTCGTGGCTTCGACACGGCCCGCATCGCCGCCATCAAGCGCGCCTACCGCACGCTGTACATGGCCGGCCTGCCTCTGGCCGAAGCGCGTGAGCAGTTGCTCTCGCAAGCCGAGAACAGCGAAGACGTCCGCCAGATGCTCGAGTTCCTGGATCGCAGCGAGCGCTCGCTCGCCCGGTAATGCCCGTCGGCGCCAGGGGGCGCCGACACTTCGCCAGGCCGGCACGCCGGTCGAGGGAGACCCGTACACCATGCAGCACACCCCCTCCTCCACCGACGCCCCGGTCATCGCGCTCATCGCGGGCGAAGACTCCGGCGACCAGCTCGGTGCCGAGCTCATCGAGGCGCTTCGTACGCGCTATCCCGGTGCCCGCTTCGTCGGCATCGGCGGCCGGCGCATGCTCGCCCAGGGTTTCGAGTCCTGGTACGACATCCGCGAACTCTCCGTCATGGGCTTTGCCGAGGTAGTGAAACACCTGCCCCGCCTGCTCGGCCTCCGCAAGGCGCTGCTCGGTAAACTCCTTTCCCTGCGTCCCGCTGTCGTCGTCGGCATCGACGCGCCGGACTTCAATCTTGGGGTGGAGCGCAAGCTCAAGGCGGCCGGTCTGCGCACCGTGCATTACGTCAGCCCTTCGGTCTGGGCCTGGCGCGAAAAGCGTGCCGAGAAAATCGGTCGCTCCGCCGACCGCGTGCTCTGCCTGTTCCCCATGGAGCCGCCGATCTACGCGAAGCATGGCATCGACGCGCGTTTCGTGGGCCATCCGCTGGCCGATCGCTTCCCGATGGTCTCCGACCGTGCCGCTGCCCGCGAGACGCTGGGTCTGCCACACGACGCCCCGGTGCTTGCCGTACTTCCGGGAAGTCGACCCAGCGAAATCGAACGTGTCGGCGCGATCTTCATCGCCGCCGCGCGCCGTGTCGCCGAAGCCATGCCAGCCGTGCGGATCGTCGTGCCGTCGGCCAACGAGCGCGTCCACGCGCAGCTGCAAGCCCTGCTCGCGAACTTCCCGGGTACCTCACCGATACTCACCAATGGCCAGGCACACGACGTCATGCTGGCCGCGGACGCGGTCCTGCTGGCCTCCGGCACGGCCACGCTCGAAGCGATGCTGGCAAAACGCCCGATGGTGGTCGGCTACCGCGTCTCGCCCACCAGCTACCGGATCGCCGTCGCACTGCGCATGCTGAAAACGGACGTCTACAGCCTGCCCAACATCCTCGCGCGAGCCTGTGGCCTCGGCAAACGCCTGCTGGTCCCCGAGTTCATGCAGGATGAGTGCACCCCCGACAACCTCTCCCGCGCGACGCTGGAACTCCTCGGCGACAGCGAACGCCGCGGCGCCATCGTTGCCGCCTTCGAGTTCCTGCACCAGGAACTGCGCGGCGGCCTGGAAGGCCGCGCCGCCGATCACGCGGCGGACGCCATCGCCGACCTGATCGCGGTACCGGACTTGCCGACGGCCAGCGCCGGACACTAGGCTTCGCATCATGCCCCGTAAGCGCAATGTCAGCTCCCAGCTCGCCCGCGACCTCGTCGTTGCGGGCGTGGACGAGGCCGGCCGCGGCCCGCTGGCCGGGCCGGTCGTCGTATCCGCCGTCATCCTGGATCCGGCCCGCCCGATCCGTGGCCTCAACGACTCCAAGCAGCTGAACGAGGATGTCCGCGAGAAGCTCTACGGCCGCATCATCGAACGCGCGATCGCCTGGTCCGTAATCTTCGTCGAGCGCGAGGAGATCGACCGGATCAACATTTTCCAGGCGACGATGGTCGGCATGACGCGTTCCCTGATGGGCTTGTCGCACACTCCCCACATCGCGCTGATCGACGGCAACCGCCTGCCGCGCACCCTGCCCTGCGAAGGCCGCGCGGTCATCGGCGGCGACGCCACCGAGCCGGCGATCAGCGCCGCCTCGATCCTGGCCAAGGTCAGCCGCGACCGGCACATGCATGCGCTGGATGCGATGCATCCTGGCTATGGCTTTGCGAAGCACAAGGGTTACGGCGTACCCGAGCATCTCGATGCGCTTTCCCGTCTGGGGCCGTGCGATGCCCATCGCCGCAGTTTTGCGCCGGTGAAGCGGTGGTTCGAGCCTGAGGTCCAGCCGATCGCTGATTTGTTCGCTGTTGCCGGGTAGGTTGCCGGGCTCGGCTTCGCCATCGCCTTTGGCTTGCCGCGGCGTGTGATGTCGCGTTGAAGAGCCGGCGGGTGCCACCCTCGCGTCCACGCCTGCGGCGACCCCATAAGGAAAGGCCGCTACCGCGGCCGTGTATCAATGGCCTTCGGCCGGGTCGGGCTCCGACTGGGGGTTTTCGAGTCGGCTGTCCCTGCCTCCCCGAAAACGGCCCTTCCTTGAGGGGTCGCCGCAGGCGTGGCCGCGAGGGTCACCCCCGCCGTCTCTCCAACACGACACGACACACCGCGACAAAGCCAAACGCGATGGCGCAAGCCGAGCCAAAAAAAAACCCTGTCATATTTCGCCTAAAGTCCCCCTGCGACCTGCCGATACGTCAGCTAACGCCCTCTCTCACGAGCGGCGCAGCCTTTCCCCTATCGACAGGTAATGTCACCCATGAAGAAGATCGCCATCGCCGTCGCGCTGTTCGTCGCAGCCCCGTTGTCCGCCCACGCCGCCTGTGCCGCCAAGGACTTCGCCGTCGAAGGTTTCGGCGTCAAGCTCCAGCAGGGTTCGGGCCAGCCGCGCTTCAGCATGAAGGGCAACCTGGTCAACAAGTGCGCCGAAGCCGCCGCCGCGCAGATCCGCATCGACGCGAAGGATGCCTCGGGCAAGGTCGTCGCCAGCAAGCAGGGCTGGCCGGCAGGCACGTCCAATATCGAACCGGGCAAGAGCGTCGATTTCGACCTCGGCCGCCTCTTCCGCTACTCGCCGGACATGACCGACTACACGGTCGTCGTGTCGGACGTGAAGGCCTGGTAAGAACGAAGGGCCCGGTCATACCGGGCCCTTGTCGCATCAGGTCACAACGGGATCCACGCCACGCGCTCGCCCGCGGCGAACGCCTCGGAGCGTGACGGCAACCAGACCAGCGCGTGCGCGGACGCCAGATTGCTGAGCATGTGCGATTCCTGACGCGGCAACACGTCGAGCGACGCCACACCGTCGCTCATGTCCAGACGCATCCGGACGAGTCGATCGCGCTCCGCATCGGCCTCGACAGGCGCCCCGAGCCGACCCTGCCGCCACGCCGGCTGATCGACGGCCTCGCCCTCGAGTTGCGCCAGCACGGCGCGTGCATGCACCGACAGGCACACCAGCACGGCCGCTGGATTGCCCGGCATACCCAACAGCGCTCTTCCCTCACGCGTGCCGAACCACAGCGGCTTACCGGGCTTCTGCGCGACCTTCCAGAACACCTTGCGCACCCCCAGACGGTCGGCCACCGCTGGTACGAAGTCGCGGTCGCCGACGGAGACACCACCGCTGGTCACCACGAGATCGGCGCTGTCCAGTGCGGCACTCATGGCTTCTTCCAGCGCCGCCTCGTCGTCGCGCACGTAAGCGACCACCGGCTCACCGTACCCGTGCTCGACGAACCACGCACGAAGCAACGGACCGTTCGCGTCATACACCAGGCCAGGGCCGAGCGGCTCGCCGGCGCGCACCACTTCATCGCCCGTCACCAGGACGGCGACGCGAGGGCGACGATAGACCTCCACCGTCTCCACGCCGGCCATGGCCAGTGCCGCGATGAGGCCAGCGGTGACACGCTGCCCCGCCTCGGCGATGGTCGCACCCGCCGCGAGTTCCTCACCCTCGTGGCGAATGGCCTCACCCACGCGCACCGCCTCCGTGAGTGCGATGCCGGAGCCGGTACGCTGGACGATCTCCTGCCGCGCCACGGCGTCGGCGCCTTGCGGGAGCACGCCTCCGGTAAGGATGCGGACGGCCTGACCCGACCCGACGACGACATCGGCGGGATCGCCCGCGGCCGAGGTGCCGACCAGTGAACGCTCAGCCTGCCCGTCGACGGTGCGCAACGCGTAGCCGTCCACCGCACTCTGCGTGAAGCGAGGCAGGGCGATGCGCGCGATGGCGGACTCCGCAAGCACCGCGCCCAGCGCGAGTTCGAGTGCGACATGATGCGTCGGGAGTCGCTCCACGTGCCGACGGTAGTGCTCGAAGGTTTCCCCAAGAGGAAGGAGCGCCATCAGTGCGGCTCCCCGTAACCGCCTGCGTGCTTTCCGCCGGTACGGCCGGTTTCGAGGAGGTGCACGATGCCGGGTAAGGTCGCCGCCAGCGACTCGCTGGCACCACCCCGACTGCCCGGGAAGGTCAGCACCAGCGATTCACCGACGTAACCCGCGACGCCGCGCGACAGCATGGCGAACGGCATGCGTTGCTGGCCAAAGGCTCGCGCCGTTTCCATGATGCCGGGGATCTCGATATCGAGCATCGGCTTGACGGTGTCCACCGTGATATCGCGCGGACTCAGGCCGGTGCCACCGACGGTGACCACCAGCGCCGTGCCGGCGGCGACCAGCGAACGCAGCAGATCGCCCAGCACGGCCGCGTCGTCGGCGATGACCGCGTATTCCACCGGATCGAAGTTCGCGCGGATCAGGGCGTCGCGCACGTAGGCGCCAGCCGTGTCCGCCTTCGCGCCGCTGGCCACCGTGTCGGAAAGCACGACAACGGCGGCGCTGCGGGACGTCAGCAGCGCGCGGCGGTAATGCGACTTGCCGCCGACCTTGCGCTCGAGCCGGCAATCCTCGATGTGCAGCTCTTCGGGCTCCGCGTAAGGCTTGAGCATGTCGTAGATGGTCAGGGCGGCCAGGCTGGCCGCGGTCAGCGCTTCCATCTCGACACCGGTCGGGCCGATGGTCTGCACCTCGGCCACGATGCGGACACTGGTGTCCGACAGTTCGTAGTGCACGTCCGCGCGATGGATCGGCAGCGGGTGGCACAGCGGAATCAGTTCATCCGTGCGCTTCGCGGCCAGGATACCGGCGACCCGCGCGGTTTTCAGCGGGTCGCCTTTCTCGGTTTCGCCCGTGCGCAACAGGTCGATACATGCCGCCGGCGCGTGAAGCGTGGCGGTGGCGCGCGCGATACGCAGGGAGTCGGGTTTCTGGCTGACGTCTTTCATCCGTGGCTCGTATGCGAATGGTGGTGATGCGAACGGCGCGCCTCTTCGTCGAGGTCGTCGCGGATGCAACAACCTTCCACGAAAGCACTGCTTCCGTCCGTGTAGAACTCTTCTTTCCAGATGGGCGCGCCATGCTTTACCGCATCGACCGCATAGCGGCACGCGTCGAAGGCTTCAGCGCGATGAGGGGCCCGCACGACGCAGACGATGGCGATATCGCCTATGGACAGATCGCCGAGCCGGTGGACGATCCGCACATACGGCACGCCGTAGCGCTCGCGGGTCGCCTGCTCCACCTCACGGATGATCTTCGCGGCGAGCGGCTCGTGCGCGGTATACGCCAGGTGCCTGACGGAACGGCCTTCGTGGTGATCGCGGACCGTCCCGACGAACAGCGCGAGGCCACCGCATTCGGGGTGCGCCTCGAGTTCGAGCAAGGGTTCGACCGCCACGGGAAGATGCGAGAGAACGTCACGGTTCATGACTCAGCCTCCCGCGACCGGCGGCAACAGGGCGATCCGGCCATCGGCCGGCAAGGCGTCCGCACGGCGGACGATGGTGTCGCCAGACACGCAGGCGCAGCGATCCAGCGGTCCCGCAAGCTCGGGACGCGCCGATGCCAGGCGCGCCACCGCGTCGCCCACCGTGCCGACATCGTCGGTGACCTCGATGACGCACTCATGCTGGCCGGCCAGACGCTCGAGGTTGGCGAAGAGTTCGAAAACGACTTGTTTCATGACAGATCCGAAAAAATGACTTACTTATCCACCCATCGCATGCATGGTCACCGGCCGGTCCACGGGCCCCGGCCGTGCGGCGTAGCCCGCATCCTTGAGCCAGACGGCGCGGCGCACCTGCTCACCCAGAACTTCGTCAGTGACGCCTTCGCGCATGCGCGCACCCAGCGGTGTACCGAGCGGCGAGAACAGGCAGGTGAACAGCTCGCCCGTCGCCGTGAGGCGCAGGCGATCGCAGGTGGAGCAGAAGGGGTTGGAAACGGTGGAGATGATGCCTAACGGGTAATGCCCGTCGACAAGGTACGGTGTCGCCGGATCGCTGCTCCGGGGCTGGTGGTCGACACGATGGCTGACGCCGATCGCGGCCAGCATGTCCGCCTCGGACACCACGGCATCGCGTTTCCAGTGTCCCGGTGCATCCAGCGGCATGTATTCGATGTACCGCAAGGGAATGCCGCGAGCCATCGCCCACTCCAGCAGCGGCACGATGTCCTTTTCGTTGTCTCCGCGGATGACGACCGCGTTGAGCTTGATGTTGGCGCCGGCGTCGGTCAGTGCGTCGATACCGTCCAGCACCGGTGCGATCTCTCGCAGGGTAAGCCGACGGAACGTGTCCGGGTCGATGGCATCCAGGCTCACGTTGAAATCGTCGATGCCGGCGGCCACGAGTTCACGCGCCTTCGGTGCGATGCGCGAGGCGTTCGTGGTCATCGACAGGCGGCGCAGGCCGCGTTCGCGCAGGGCGCCGATCTCCCGGACACACTCGAGCAGGTCGCGGCGCAACAGCGGTTCACCGCCGGTCAGACGGATCTGATCGATGCCGCTGTCGACGAACAATCCCGCAAGGCGCACCACCTCGCCCCGGTCGAGCAGGCTGCTTCGGGGCAACCAGTCGGGGTGCTCGGGCATACAGTAAGTGCAGCGGAAATTGCAGCGGTCGGTCAGCGAGATCCGCAGCTTGCGTTTGGTACGGCCGTGACGATCGATGAGTGGGGACATATCGGCTCAGGAAAGCACAATGGGCGTAAGCGGGACGTATGCGGCCGCGCCGGGCCCTTCACACGCAATCGTGCCAGACTTCCGCGATGAACGCCTTGAACCCATCCGCCGCGCCGGTCTGGCCAGCCTGGCCCGACTACGCCCTGATCGCCGACCTGCTGCCTTCCCTGCGCGACTTCGCCCATGCCGGCCGTGTCGCCCTCGCGACGCTGGTCTTCACCGACGGCCCATCCCCGCGGCCGCTATATAGCGAAATGCTGATCGCTGCGGACGGGCGCGTCGCGGGCTATGTTTCCGGTGGATGCGTCGAGGCCGCCGTCGCCAGCGAGGCCGCGATGGTGTTGGCCGACGGGCGCCCGCGCCTGCTGGATTACGGTGTCGGCAGTCCGGTCCTGGACATCCAGCTTACCTGCGGCGGGCGCATCGGCATCTTCGTCCGGGAGCTGCGCGAACCGTCGGCTTACGCCAACACGCTGGGCATCGCCCGCCGCGAGCGGCGTACCGTGACGGTGATGACGGACCGCGACAGCGGCGCGTGGAAAATCGTGGAAGGCCACATTGCGCCCGACGATCGTCATTACGCCTGCGTCCATATGCCGCCCCTGCGCCTCGTCGCCGTCGGCGGCGACCCGGTGACGCTCGCCGTCGCGCAGCTTGCGCCGACGATGGGCGTGGAAGTCGTCCTGTTGCGGCCGCATGGGCCGGCCGAACCGCCGCCCGGCATCGCGTTGACCGGCTACGACTCGCGCAGCCTGGCGGTGTCGCTGGGCGAGCTCGTCCTCGACGAACGCACCGCGGTGTACTCGCTCAGCCACGACGCCGAGATCGACCACGCGGTCGCCACGCATGCGCTGCGCTCCCCGGCGTTCGCCGTCGGTGTCCTTGGCAGCCGCAACAAGATCGGCACCCGCGTCGAACGACTGAAGGACGATGGTGTGGACGACGACGATCTGACCCGGCTGCATCTTCCCGCGGGCCTGCCCATCGGCGCACAAACCCCGCACGGCATCGCCCTGTCCATCCTCGCTCAGGTCTGCCAGCGCGATCGCGCGCGGGCATCGTGATCGGCGGCCACGATGCCGTCATCCTGGCAGCGGGCGGCAGCCAGCGGCTGGGGCGACCGAAACAGCTTCTGACCCTCGACGGCGAAAGCCTCATCGCCCGCGTATCGCGTCTGGTCGATGCCACCGGCCCGGGCAAGACGATCGCCGTGCTCGGCGCTTATGCCGAACGCCTGTGCGGCCAGCTGAACGGCGCCATGGCGGTGTTCAATCCGGACTGGGCCACGGGCATGGCATCGTCACTCCGACTGGCGGCCGATGCGCTCGCCGGACGCCACGACCCGGTGCTCGTCGTGGTCGTGGATCAGCTGGCGCTCGACGAAGCACATCTCGTCAGGCTGCTCGCCGCACACGACGGCGCGCGCGATACGGTAACCGCGTACGGCGAGACCCTGGGCGTACCCGCCGTGCTGCGTGCGGCCACGCTGGCGCGCGCCACGCACCTCCGCGGCGACACCGGTTTTCGCGCCCTTTGGTCGGATGAGGCGCCGCTCGCGATCCGCGCCGACGCACTCGCTCTCGACGTAGATACCGAAGACGATGTCGCACGCGCCATCGCTGCCGGGCTTCTCGATCGCGACTGACCGCGTCGACATGTAAAGAGCATGGGAACCCCAACGGCGCGTTCCGCCGCGCGCCGTTCACGGCACGAGCGATAAAACCGTGGCTTCACCCAGGCAGCGACGCATATTCGTCGCCCACCCACGGAGACAGCGGCATGCAGCCGAAGACCAACACCTCGTCCATCGACGCGGCGCGCCACGGCGCAGAAGCCAGCGGCGTCATGAACCACACTTCCGAACGCGTCGACGGTATCGACACGGTCCAGGCCCACCTGCGGATCAATGGCACGACTCACGTGCTCGACCTCGACCCCAGGGTGACCCTCCTCGATGCGCTGCGCGAACATCTCGGACTCACCGGCTCGAAGAAGGGCTGCGATCACGGCCAGTGCGGCGCGTGCACGGTGCTGGTCGAAGGCCGTCGGATCAATGCCTGCCTGACCCTGGCGGTGATGCACGACGGCGACTCGATCACCACCGTCGAAGGCCTGGCCACGGGCGATGTGCTTAGTCCGCTGCAGGCTGCCTTCGTCCGGCACGATGGGTTCCAGTGCGGCTATTGCACGCCGGGACAGCTCTGCTCCGCCACCGGCATGCTCGAGGAAGTGCGCGCCGGATGGCCCAGCGTGGTCACCACGGACGTCGCCGGCTCGCCGACGCTGACCGACGAGGAGATTCGTGAACGCATGAGCGGCAACCTCTGTCGCTGCAGTGCGTATCCCAACATCGTCGCCGCAATTGCCGACGCCGCGGAGACCGACGCATGAAACAGTTCACCTACGCACGCGCGACCACGCCGACCGATGCCGCCTCGTCCGCGGCGGCCCATCGCCGCACGCGCTTCATCGCCGGCGGCACGAACCTGCTCGATCTGATGAAGCTGGAAGTGGAGACGCCCGAACATCTGATCGACATCAACCGTCTCGGTCTCGACGCTATCGAAGAAACCGCGGACGGCGGCCTGCGCATCGGCACGCTGGTGCGCAACAGCGACCTGGCCGCCGATCCCCGCGTGCGCGAACGCTATCCCGTCCTGTCGCGTG
The DNA here is from genome assembly GCF_031455395.1 of Luteibacter sp. 1214. Taxonomy (NCBI): domain Bacteria; kingdom Pseudomonadati; phylum Pseudomonadota; class Gammaproteobacteria; order Lysobacterales; family Rhodanobacteraceae; genus Luteibacter; species Luteibacter sp. 1214. The sequence goes on along the minus strand of NZ_JAVDSQ010000004.1, from coordinate 208,371 downwards.
CCTTGCTCGCCGGTGCGTCGGGGCAGCTGCGCAACAAGGCCACGACGGGCGGCAATCTGCTGCAACGTACCCGCTGCTACTACTTCTATGACACCGCCATGCCGTGCAACAAGCGCCATCCCGGCAGCGGCTGCGCAGCTATCGGCGGGTACAACCGCATCCACGCCATCGTCGGCGCGAGTGACTCATGCATCGCGACCCATCCGTCCGATATGGCGGTGGCGATGCGCGTGCTGGACGCCGTGATTCACACGGTAGCCGCCGATGGCAATGTGCGTGAAATTCCGATCGGCGAGTTCTATCGCCTGCCCGGCGACACGCCTCAGGTGGAAAACGTGCTAGCGGACGGTGAGCTGATCACGCACGTCACCCTGCCCCCTCCGCCGCCGGGACGGCAGGTGTATCGCAAGGTGCGCGATCGCGCGTCGTACGCGTTCGCACTGATCTCGGTAGCGGCCATCGTGAATTTCGAGGATGGCCGGATTGCCGACGCTCGCATCGCCTTTGGCGGCGTCGGCCCCATGCCATGGCGCGACGATGAGCTCGAGCGCGCCGCCGCGGGTGTCGGCAGCGACGAAGTGTCGCTGCGCACCCTCGCGGAGAACGCGCTGGCCGATGCGCGTGGTCAGGGACACAACGATTTCAAACCAGTGCTTGCCCGCCGCACCCTGGGTGCGGTGCTGGTCGAAGCCAGCGGGAGGACCGACGCATGACGATTCGCATGGACACGGTGGTGGGGCACACGCCGCTGGACGATAACCCGGGCGGCTTCACCGGCAAGCCGGTCGACCGCGTGGATGGTCCGCTGAAGGTTCAGGGCAAGGCTGCGTACGCCGCGGAACACGGTGGCGTCGGCGATGTGGCGTACGCGTTCCCCGTGCTCGCGACGATCGCGCTCGGACGCGTTATCCGGATGGATACGTCGGCGGCCGAGCGTGCGCCGGGCGTCATCCACGTGGTCACCGCGAAGAACGTACCGCCGCAGGACACGTCGTCGGACGATGCCATTCCTCAGCTCGTCGGCGATGAGATCAGGCATTACGGCCAGCCCGTCGCGCTGGTCGTTGCAAAGTCTTATGAACAGGCACGCCATGCCGCCGGACTGATCCGGCCGGAATACGACGGAAAGCCTGGACGCTTCGATCTAGCGGCCGGTATCGACGGTGCGCGCAAGCCGGAGGATCTGTCCTTCGCGAAAGCCGATACCAGCAAGGGCGACTTCGACGCCGCCTACGCCAAGTCGCCTCACCAGCTGGACGTGACGTACACCACGCCGTTTCAGTTCCATGCCGCGATGGAGCCGCACGCCACGATCGCCAGCTGGGACGGCGACCGGCTGGTGGTCCAGACGTCGAACCAGATGCCTACGCCGGGGCGCAAGGCGCTCGCGGCCACGCTCGGTATCGAGCCCGAAAAGGTCAGGCTTCTCTCGGCGTATATCGGTGGCGGCTTCGGTAGCAAGCTCGATGTACAGCCCGACGCCGTGCTGGCCGCGCTGGCCGCCAGGGCCACGGGCCGCAAGGTTAAGCTTGCCCTCACCCGCCAGCAGCTCTTTCACATCGTGGGGCACCGTACCAACACCGTGCAGCGCGTTCGCCTGGGCACGGATGCACAGGGCCATATCCTCGCCGAGGCGCATGAAGCGTGGTCGGGTAACGAGCCCGGCAACGATGAATTCGAACCGACGGTGCTCGGCACGCGTTCCCGCTATGCGGGCGAGCACCGGAGGAATACGCATCGCCATGTCGATCTCGACCTGCCGCCCGCCATTTCGATGCGCGCGCCGGGCGAGGCGGTCGGCCTCCTCGCGCTCGAAGGCGCCATGGATGAGCTGGCTGTCTCGCTGGACATCGACCCGATCGAACTGCGCGTTCGCAATGAGCCCGCCGTGGATCCCGAACTCGGCGTTCCGTTTTCGTCCCGCCAGGTCGTCGAATGCATGCGTGAAGGCGCACGTCGCTTCGGCTGGGATAAACGCATCGCCAAACCCGGGCAGGTCCGTGACGGACGCTGGCTGATCGGCATGGGCATGTCGTCCGCCGTACGCGGAAACATGCTTCAGGCGTCGAAAGCGCACGTCCATCTGGATGGCACCGGTCAGCTCACCGCCCGGATGGCCATGACGGATATCGGCACGGGCTCATATACGGTATTCACGCAGATCGCCGCGGACCTGCTCGGCTTGCCGATGGAGCGCGTCACCATTTTGCTCGGCGACTCGGATTTTCCCGAGACGCCCGGGTCAGGCGGTTCATTCGGCGCCGCCAGCGCCGGGTCAGGTCTGTATGACGCGTGCATGCAGCTCCGCACCCGGCTTTGCCAGTCGGCAGGCATCGATCCCGCGCATGCACGCTTCGAAGACGGACACGTCTCCCATGGCGACAAGCGCGTGAGCTACTCGGCCATTGCGGGCGTCGACGGCCTGTCCGCCGATGGCGGCATCGAGCCCGGCAGCAACAACAAGAAGTACAACCAGAACTCGTACGGCGCCTTCTTCGCCGAAGTGGGCGTCGACATGGATACGGGCGAGATCCGCCTGCGCCGCATGCTCGGCGTGTTTGCCGCCGGCCGCATACTGAATGCGAAAACCGCGCGGTCACAGGCATTGGGGGGCATGATCTTCGGCGTCGGCTCCGCACTGTCCGAGGAGATCGTGCTCGATCCGCGTCACGGCGCTTTCGTCAATCACGATCTCGCGGAATACCACGTGCCGGTCAACGCGGACATCGGCCCGATGGAGGCGATCTTCCTGCCTGAACTGGATGACAAGGCGAATCCCCTGAAGATCAAGGGGCTCGGCGAAGTGGGTATCTCGGGAGCGGGCGCTTGCATCGCCAATGCGGTTTACAACGCGTGCGGCGTGCGCATCCGCGACTATCCGCTGACGCTGGACAAGGTTCTTGCAGGCATGGCGGAGACATCCTCCTGACGGGGGATTTTCCGCACTGCGTCACACGGAACCTGAAAAAAAGGGCTCGAAATGCAAAAAAACTTCGCGGACCCTATTTTCAGCGGACGAAAGCAACGCTAGAGTGAGTCGCCCGCTGGGCACCGGCCGGAAAGGCCGCCTCATTCGATTCAAGTGACAAGGATAACCATGGCCACGACCAAAAAAACGGCGGCGAAGAAGGCTGCCAAGGCTCCCGCCAAGGCCGCCGTGAAGGCTGCTAAGGCCCCGGCTGCTCTCAAGCCGATCAAGGATCCGCTTTCGAAGTCCACGCTCGTCTCGCACATCGTCGAGCAGAGCGGCGTCGACAGCAAGAGCGTCAAGGCTGTTCTGGCCTCGCTCGAAGGCGCGATCAACGCCTCGGTTCACAAGAAGGGCGCTGGCACGTTCACGCTGCCCGGCCTGCTGAAGATCACCTCCGTCGCCGTTGCGGCCAAGCCGAAGCGCAAGGGTAAGGACCCGTTCACGGGTGAAGAGCGCTGGTTCGCCGCCAAGCCCGCCTCGGTCAAGGTCAAGGTCCGTCCGCTCAAGAAGCTCAAGGACGCGGCCGCCTGATCTCTCGCGGAGGCCCTCGCCTTCGCGACCGACGAGGTACCCGAAAGCCTCCGCCCTACCGGCGGAGGCTTTTTTCATGGGTCCGTGCCGAAGGTCATGCTTGACTACACGTGTCGTCAGGCGCAGGCTGATTACATCTGTAGTCAGGAGCGACGGCATGCGCAACAAGACCGTGGGCGATCAGGAACTCGCCCTTCTCCAGCACATCGAGGAAACACCGAAATCGTCGGTGGCGGAGGTGTGTGCCGCCTTCGGGGAGAGCCGTGGCCTGGCTCGCTCCACGGTGCTGACGATGATGGAACGCCTGCGTGCGAAGGGATATCTCACGCGCCGGCACGTCGACGGCATGTACCGTTACAGCGTGACCAACGGCAGCGGAGAAGTGATGACCGGCGCCGTGGCCCGCTTCGTCGAGAAGACGCTGCAGGGTTCGGTGTCGCCCTTCGTCGCCTGGATGTCCGAACGCGGCCAGGTCAGCGACAGCGAACTGGCGGAACTCGAAGCGCTCGTCGATACCCTGCAGTCGCGACGGAAGGGGCGCTGACATGGAGGCTCTCTTCGATACGCTGCTCTCGCGCCTCGTCCATGCCTCGGTGCAGGCCGTGCTGCTGGCCGGCGTGGTGTACGCCGTGTGCCGCCTCGTTCCCACGATGTCGGCCTCGGCGAAGGCGACCTTGTGGTGGTTGCTCGGCGCCCAGCTGATCGCAGGCATCGTGTCGCCGACGCTGCTCGGCCTCCCGCTGTTGCCCGCGGCGACGATCGCCCCCGTCGAGCCCGTGACGACCATCGCGCCGCTCACCCTGCCCGGCGCCATGGATACGATGCCCGCCGGCGATGGCACCGTCTCGTGGACGGCCACGTTGCTGTTCATCTGGCTGCTAGCCGTCGCGGTTCAAGCCGCTGTCGCCTGCCTGCGCTGGCGCAGGCTGGCGGGGGTGGTGCATCGCGCGATGCCTCACGACGACGTCCGCATCGAAACGCTTTGCGCCCGTCGCGCCCGCGAGACGGGCCTTCACCGGTCACCCCGACTCGCGGTATCGCCCGAAGTGGATTCGCCTCAGGTCGTCGGCCTGTGGCACCCGACCATCCTCCTGCCGCTCGAGGTACGCCTCAGCGACGAAGATCTCGACCTCGCGCTGATGCACGAACTCGCGCACGTGCGCCGTGGCGATCTGATGCTCGGCTGGATCCCCGCGATCGCCCGCGCCCTGTTCTTCTTCCACCCCGTGGTTCACTTCGCCGTACGCGAGTACGCCCTTTGCCGTGAAGCCGCGTGCGACGCGCTGGTCGTATCGCGGGGCGGCACGATCACGAAAACGTACGGTCGCCTGCTGCTGCGGCTTGGCGTGACTCCGCCTCCGCATCACGCGCTGCCCGGTGCCTCGCCCACCTTCCACTCGCTGAAGAGGAGACTGCTCATGCTCGCTCAGGCCAACGATAGTCATCCCCGTGTGCTGACCTGGTGCCTCGTCGCCGCGATCGCCGCCGTGGGTGTGTTCCCGTGGCGCGTGGTGGCGGCGGACCAGAGCAAGACGACGGCGTCGCGCTTCTACATGCCGCCACCGCACACGCCACCGGCGCCGGCACCCGCCGCCACACCCGCGCCAGCGGCTGCGCCCGCACCGATGTCCGCCACGTCGCTGGTCGCACCCGTGGCACCTGTCGCGTCCGTGGCACCCGTCGCGTCCGTTCAGGCCTCGGTACCGCCGGCACCGCCAGCCCCGCCGGCGCCCGCGGTATGGTCGGAAGACGTTCATGGTGAGCCCACCGACGGCTTCTTCTACTTCTCCAACGACATTCACGTCGCCAGTGGCAGCAGCAGCGATTTTCAGCGCGCGGAGGCCGCTTACCGGGATGTCGGCAAGGACTTTGTATGGTTCCGTCAAGGCAGGCAGGCCTGGGTGATCCGCGACCCCGCGTACGTGAAACGCATTCACCAGGCCTACGCGGCGCCGTCAAAGCCCGCCGACATGGCCGCGATCATGGCGGACCAGCAGGCCGGACTGGACCGGAAGCAGGAAGTGCTCAGCGAGCAGATGGCGAAGCTGACCGCGAAACAGAGTGAGCTGATCTCGAAACAGATGACGTCGACCGGTCCGCGCGATGAAGCCGCCTATGTGGCCGGTAACGACGCCATCGGCCGCGAGCAGGCCGCCATCGCGCGGCAGATGGCGCAGATCGGACAGCAGCGCGCGCTGCAAGGCAAGACGATGGCCGAATGGGGCCGCAGGCAGGCCGACGCATCGCGCAAGGCCTCCGAGGAAGTGAGCACGATCCTGGCCGAGGCGATCCGCAACCACGCCGCCCAGGCCGCACGCTGACGTATCCGCACACCTCCGGTATGGTGAAGGAATTTCCCCTACCGGAGGCACCATGCGACTTGAATCGGACACGGTCATCCAGACCCGCGCGTTGCTCTTCGACATGGACGGCACGCTGATCGACTCACGCGTCCTCGTCGAGAAGATCTGGAAACGCTGGTGTGACGAGAACGGTCTGGACTGGCATTACGTCCTCCCCCGTCTGCACGGCGTGCGCATGCTGGATTCGGTGCGCCGTTTCGCCCCGCCGGGTGTGGACGTGAATGCCGCGTACGAGCGCCTGTACAACGAGGAAGTGAACGACGTCGAAGGGATCGTGCCGATTCCGGGCGCGCTCGAACTGCTCGCCGCGCTGCCTCAGGAAACGTGGACCATCGTGACCTCGGCCGACACCACCCTGGCCACCGGGCGTCTGGCCGCGGCCGGGATCGTGCCGCCGCCGCTCATGGTCACCGGTGAAATCGTCACCGACGGCAAGCCGCATCCCGAGGGCTACCTGCTCGGCGCAAAACGCATGGGTGCGGCGCCTGAGGACTGCCTGGTCTTCGAAGACGCGAAAGCGGGCATCGATGCGGGACGGGCGGCGGGCTCGCGCGTGATCGCTATCGCGGGCGATCATCCGGAAGAAATCGCGGACGACGTCGAGTGGATCGCCGACCTGACCGCGCTGCGTTTCGAAAGCTACAAAGAAGGCGTCGTGACGCTGCGCGTGGTCTGAGCGTCAGTAGACATCGCGGCGATAGCGGCCGTCGGCGAGCATGTCGTCGACGGCCCGCTTGCCGAGGATGCCGCGCAAGGCCGCATCCACACCGGGAGCCATCCCCGCGAGGCTGCCGCAGACATAGATCGCGGCGCCGTCGTCGACGTAGCTGCGCACGTCATCAGCCGCGGCACGCAGACGGTCCTGCACGTAACGCGGGCCCTGCGTCTCGCGCGACCAGACCAGGTCCAGCCGTTCGACCCGGCCGTCCGCTCGCCATCGCTCCAGCTCATCCACGTGGAGACGATCGACGCCGGCGTGCCGCTCACCGAAGATCAGCCAGTTGCGCACGTGTCCGCGTGCCACACGTTCTTTCAGCAAGGCACGCAAACCCGCGATCCCCGTGCCATTGCCGATCAGCAGCATAGGACGGTCGTCGCCCGGCGCATGGAAGCCTTCGTTACGGCGGACGCGCAGATCGACCGCGTCACCGATATCGGCAAGTGCGGTCAGCCAGCCCGAGCCGAGTCCCAGCGACCCCGTGGCGTCCCGCTGCTGACGGACCACCAGATGCAGGGTTTTATCGGAGGGCAGCGAGGCGATGGAATACTCGCGGTGAGGATGTATCTGTTCATCATCGCGCCCACGACGCGGTCCGATTTCGACAACGTCCCCCGCATCCCAACGCAGATGCGCCGCGTCCACCGGTGCCAGGGCGATGTGGAAGCATGGGCCGCCGGCACTGCCGGGATTGAGCAACCGGCGTTCGACCAGCCGCCACGACTGATAAGCCGGACGCACCCAGTCGGGCGCCTCGGGTGAACCGGCCCACTCGGCGACGTGGTGTTGCCAGTGACGCAGCGCGCCCGGATCGCCGTTATCCACTTCGACAAGATCGAAAGCCGGTGCGGCGCCACTGCTGCGCAACCAGCGATCGAGGTCGTGCCCGAAGGCGCAGAAGTCCTCGTAATCGTGGTCGCCCAGCGCCAGCAAGCCGTACGACAGGCCTTGCAGAGCCAGCGCACCGGCCATGACGTCCCGGCGGAAACCCGTAGCGGGATCGGGCGCGTCGCCTTCGCCCGTCGTGCTGGCGATGAAAAGCATGCGTTTCGCCCCCTGCAACGTCGCCGGGGTCAGTGTGTCGATCGACTGCAAGGCGACGGCATCGCCGCCGTGACGCAAGGTGGCCACCGTGAGGTTCGCGAGTTCGGCCGCATAGCCGGTCTGCGTGGCGTACACGACGTGGATGGTGTCCGAACCGGTGTCGACAGCGACGGGAGCTCGTCGCCGGTGCAGCGTCACGGTGAGGACAGCCCACCCGACGACCATCGCGGAAGCCAGCCCCGTGCGCGGCCAGTCCGACGCCTGCGTGCCGGTAAAATCGTGCAGGGTCGCGAACCACGTGGCCACGGCGGCCAGCGCGATACCGATCGCGATCTGTCCGATCGGCACCCTCACGCATCGCTCCGCAAGAATCGGTCCCGCTTCGTCACGGATGCAGCGCCTTCGAAAAACCCGGCGACATCCGCTCGATGAATTTTCCATCCTCGCCGTACAGGATGAAGAGCACGGCGATGTCGTGGCGCCTGGCGTACGCCATGCCTTCGTCCGGCCCCAGCACGGTCATCGTGGTGCCCAGCGAATCGGCATGCATGCAGTCGTCCGCGATGATGCTGACCGAGGCGATGCGATGAGCCACGGGAAAGCCCGTACGCGGATCGATATGGTGCGAGTAGAACTTGCCGCCCGTTTCGAAATAGTGGCGGTAATCGCCCGAGGTGGCGATCGCACGATCGGTCAGCGAAACGATCCGCTCGACCTCGTCCGGCGAATCGAGCGCGCCGGAAGCCGCGCCCGGACGCTCGATACCGACGTGCCAGGGCGTACCGTCGGGTTTGCGGCCGTGCGCGCGCAACTCCCCGCCGACCTCGACCAGATAGGCCGCGACGCCGGATGCATCGAGAAAACGCGCCACCTGTTCGACACCGAAGCCCTTGGCCACCGACGACAGATCCACGTAGACGCCACCCGGCTGCCACGCGCGATGGCCCGCATCATCGAGACGGATGCGGTCCCATCCGACGCGTCCCCGCGCTGCCGCGATCTCCGCGGCGGTCGGCGCCTCGCGGGGGCGTTTGTCCGGGCCGAATCCCCACAGGTTCACCAGCGGTCCCACCGTCGGGTCGTACGCGCCACCGGAATCCTTCGCCAGCCCGAGCGCATAGCGCAGCACGCCGTAGAACTCCGGCGGCAACGTCTGCCACGTGCCCGCCGGTGCACGGTTGAACCGGCTGAGGTCGGAGTCGTGCTCGTACGTACTCATCTGCGCGACGACGCGATCCACCTCGGTCTGGATGCCCGCCTCGATGGCGCGATCGTCCGCGCCATCGGGCAACACGGCATTCACCGACCAGGTCGTCCCCATCGTGTCGCCTTCGAAGCGGCGCACATCCTTCGCGCCCGCCCCGGGCGAGACCATCAGCGCCAGCAGCACTAAAACGGCCGGGACGACAAACGCCCGTCGGGCACCCGCCCTGCGGGCGACCGCCCGGATCACTGCGGCAACACCTCGAGCGTCGCCGTATAGCCCAGGCGACGCTGTTTCGCTTCCTTCGTCGAGGTCTTCTTGTCCTCGGCCGAAGCATTCACCCAGTACATCCCGGCGGCGGGCCAGGTAAACGAGAATTTCCCGTCCTTGTCCGTCGTCGTGTCCATCTCATCCTGCGCATTGCGATAGCGTGTCCCACCATCGATGGCGACGACCTTTACATCCGCGGCCGGCTTACCGTCCACCAGCAACTGGAAGGTCGCTTTTTCTCCGGACACGAGATCGTTCGGCGCGGTCACCGGGACCAGTTCCATGCCCTTGCCCGTCGGCTTCAGCGCGCCCGTGCTCGGCGAGCCCTGGGTCACGAAGGTCTCGACACGCGAGGCCATTTCGTTGACTTCGACGTTCTTCGCGTTCGCGGGCAGGCCCGTCTTGAGGTCCGCGGCGGCACCGCGCCAGCGCTTCTTCTGGCCGTCCAGTTCGTACGTGGCGAATACGCCCTGGTTGACCAGCGCGATGCGATACGTGCCCTTCTGCGGCACGGCCAGATCGAACGTGCTGCGGTACTTGCCCTTGTTTTCGTTCTCCGCCTGCACGGTGCTGCCATCCGGTGCGGTAATCACCAGCTGGTCGAGCTGTGCCGGGAAATGATCGGGGTAATACAACTCGTTGGAGACGGCGGCATCGACGGTGACCCAGGCGTCGTCACCGGAAACCACCGTGGCGGACGGCACCATCCACATCTTGTGCGCCTGGGCGGCCATAGGAAGAGCGAGAGCCAGGGCGGCACCGAGTGCGGCGCGAACGAATGCGTGCTTCATCATCGGGTAACTCCGTTACGGATTGAGGTCGAGGTTGATCTGACCGAGTTCGGCGCTGCCCTTCGCGGACAGATGCGTGCTGGCCTTCGCGGGCCAGTCGAATGCGATGCGCTGGGTTTCGTGACCGCCGACTTCGCGCGCGGCTTCCACGACGATTTCGTAGTGTCCCGGGGCGAGCGTGCCCAGCGGCGGCTTGCCGTCGGTGAAGCGCAGCTGGTGCTGGCCCGCCGGGCGCGTCGCACCGGATACGCCGTCGATCGGCATGGTCTGATCGCGGCCGGTACGGCGCCACCACTGGCGCATGTCCTTCAGCCACTTGGTGCCTTCGCCGTCCTTCTTCCTGACGTCGTACCAGACGGCGAGATTGGCGGCGACCGTGTGGTCCTCGCGCTCGATCCACACGGCGACATAAGGCCGGTGGTATTCGGCGACCTTGAGCTCCGGGATCTCCACCGTCAGGTTCATGTCGGCGGCGAAAGCCGGCGCGGCGACGGTGAGGCAGAAGGCGAACGGCAATAAGCGACGCATACGAAATTCCGTCAGTGAATGAAAAGGAGGGCGATGACCACGGGAAGGACGAAGCCAAGGGCGACCATCGGCCAGGTCATGCGGCGCTGACCCGCATGCAACTTGAGCAGGAGCAGGCCGGTCAGCGCGAAGACGACGCAGGCCAGCGCGAAAACATCGATGAACCAGCTCCAGACCGGCCCGGTGTTGCGGCCCTTGTGCAGGTCGTTGGCATACGCCAGCCAGCCGCGATCGGTGGTTTCGGACTGCACCTCGCCGGTTTCCCGGTCGATGCTCACCCAGCCGTCGCCCCCGGGACGCGGCAGCGCGACCTCGACTTCGTCCTCGCTCCAGTCGCCGTCGCGACCATCGATGCGCATGCCCGTCTTCGATTCGACAAAGGCGGCCACCGCGGGCGCTACCGGTGCCGACCTGCGACCGGGGTCGACCAGTTTCGCCATCAGTCCGGGCGGCAAGGTCGCCGTATGTCTCACCACCCGGGGCGATGCTTCGATCGCGCCGGCATGGTTGAGCGTGAACCCGGTGACCGAAAAGAGCAGGAGCACGACCAGCGAGATCGCGGAGCTGATCCAGTGCCAGCGATGCAGGTGCTTGAGCCAGAACGCGCGGCTTTGCCGGTCGACGGTATCGCGCATGTGGTGGATCGCCCCTGAAACGCCGATAGCGGCCCGGGATGGTAAACCACAATGCGAATCGTTCGCAATTGGGACAGGAAAGCGATCCGAAAGCCTGCCGCGACAACATGCGCCCGAACCACTCCGGAGCGTATCCTTGTCCACCATGCGCATCCTCCTAGCCGAAGACGACGCCGCCATCGCCGCGGCCGTGCGAGCCTCCCTCGAACAGGGTGGCCACGCTGTAGACCACGTAACCGACGGTGCCAGCGCCGACCATGCGTTGCGCGACCACGACTACGACCTGCTGGTACTCGACCTCGGCCTGCCGCTGCTCGACGGCAGCGACGTGCTGGCGCGTGCCCGCAAGCGTGGCGCCAGCCTTCCCGTGCTCGTGGTGACCGCACGCGAGGGCCTGAAAGAGCGCGTGCGCGTGCTCGACCTGGGCGCCGACGATTACCTCGTGAAACCGTTCGCACTGGCCGAGTTCGACGCCCGCGTCCGCGCCCTGCTCCGTCGCCGGACCAGTCAGGGTGCGCCGGAATTCCGCATCGGTCGTCTGCGTCTGGACATCCCCGGCCATCGCGCCTGGATCGACGACACGCCGCTTGACCTCACGGCGCGCGAGTTCGGACTGATCGAAGCCCTAGCCTCACGTGCGGACAAGGTGACCAGCCGCGCGCAGCTGGTGGAAGCCCTGTGCAACTGGGACGAGGACCTGACCGACAACGGCCTGGACATCGCCCTGCACCGCCTGCGCCGCAAGTTGCAGGGTTCGGGCACCAACGTCCGCACCATCCGCGGACTGGGCTACCTGCTCGAAGAAGCCGCGGATGCCTGAACGGCGCCACGCGGCGCAGCGCTCCGCCCGACCGAGCCTGCGTCGGCGCCTGCTGACCTTCCTGCTCGTCCCGGTGCTCGGCGTGCTGCTGCTGGACGCCGTGGTCGTCTACTTTGCCGCGTTGGCCTATTCCAACCGCGTACACGATTCCGATCTCTCCGACTCGGCGCTGACGCTGTCTGAGATGATCGGCAACGATGCGCTGCGCGGGGAACTCACGGCACAGGCCCGCTTCCTGCTCGAATACGACCCAGACGGTCGCAATTACTACACGGTGGTCAGCGACCGGCACGGGCGCATGATCGGCAACGCCGAGCTCGCCGGGCCGGGCGAGCCCGTCGCCACGGACTCGCCACCCCTGCTTTACGACACCTCGCTGGGCCATCGCCCGCTGCGCGGCGCGATCATGCGCGTGCCCAATCACCACGAAGACGGCGACGTGCTGACCATCACGGTGGCCGAGAACCTGCGCGACCGGCATGCCCGGGCCCGCGAGATCCTGCTGCTCACCCTGCCGATCGAAGCGCTGCTGATCGTTGCCGTGCTCTCGCTGGTCTGGTTCGGCGTGAGCCACGGTCTGGGCGTGCTCGAGCCGCTGACGGCGAGACTGAGTCGCCGCGGCCACGATCTGGGACCCATCGGCGAGGAAGACGTGCCGGTGGAGATCCTGCCGCTGACCCGCACCATCGACGACCTCTTCGCACGCATGCGCAACATGCTGGGTCTGCAGGAGCGCTTCATCGCGGATGCCGCGCACCAGTTGCGGACGCCACTGGCCGGCATCCAGCTCCACGTCGAGCGCTACGAGGCCATCGACGATCCCAGCCAGCGCGAGGAAGCCCTGCGCCACGTACACCGCCTCGCCGCCCGCGCCGCCCGTACCTCGGCGCAGCTGCTGGCGCTGACCCGTACGCAGTCGCCCGATCTTCCGGATCACGACGGGATGGCGGTGATCGATCTGTCGACCGTCGTGCCCGAGGCGGTCGCCATGCGCGTACACCAGGCGCTGGGACTGGGCATGGACCTTGGCTACGAAGGACTGGAGACGCCCTGCCTTGTGCGAGGCGACGCGCTGCAGGTCCAGGAAGTCATCGACAACCTGATCGACAACGCTTTCCACTACGCCGGGCGCGGTCACAGCGTCACCGTCTCGGTCGCCTGCGATGGCGGCGATGCCGTACTGGCCGTGGAGGACGATGGTCCCGGCGTGGAGGACGTCTTCCTCACCCAGCTGGGCGAGCGGTTCTTTCGCGTGCCCGGGGTGGACGAGGACGGCACCGGTCTCGGCCTGGCCATCGTCGAAAGCATCGCCGAACGGCATGCGGCACGGGTCACCTTCCTGCATGCAACGGCCGGCGGCCTTCGTGTGGAGCTGCGTTTCCCCCTTCAGCCAGACCAGAAAGCCGGCTGAAACCACGCGGCGGCACCATGCCTCCATCAGAAACCAGTCAGTGAGGTCCGGCGTGAGCCACCCGACGGAATTCCAGTTCGAAGGCGGTCGCGACGGCGTCCTGCTGATCCACGGCCTCACCGGTACGCCGGCCGAGATGCGCATGGTCGGCAAGGGACTCAACCGCGCCGGCTTCACGGTCGTCGGTGTTCGCCTCGCCGGTCACTGCGGCACGGAAGAAGACCTGGTCGCCACCTCGTGGGAGGACTGGTACGCCAGCGTCGAAGCCGCCGCCGAAGAGCTTCGCGGCCGGGTCGACCGCCTGTTCGTCGCCGGGCTGTCCATGGGTGCCGTACTCGCGCTGCGTCTCGCGGCCGTGCAGCCCGGCTGGGTCGACGGCGTCGGCGTGTTCGGTGCCACCTTCCGTTATGACGGCTGGTCCATCGGCTGGACCGGCAAGCTGTCGTTCCTGCTGCCGCTGTTCAAGCGTCTCGGCATCGGCCGTCATCGCAGCTTTATCGAGCAGCCGCCTTTCGGCATCCGCGACGAGCGGCTGCGCGCGCAGATCAGCCAGGCGATGTTCTCCGGGGACAGCGCCGCGGCCGGCCTGCCTGGCAACCCGTGGCACGCGCTGGCCGAAATGGTGAAGCTGGCGCGCGACGTGCGCCGTCGCCTGCCCGATGTCGTCGCGCCGTGCTTCGTCGCGCACGCCACCGACGACGATGTGGCCAGCGTCGCCAATGCGGACATGGTCGCGCGTCGCGTACGCGGCCCGATCGAAATGCTGCTGCTGGGCGACAGCTACCACATGATCACGATCGACCGCGAACGCCGCATGCTGATCGAGCGGACGGCCGACTTCTTCGGCCGCATCGCCCGCGACGCACGCCCCACACGCATGGCGGCCTGATCGATGCACGGGCTGGTGCTCGCGCTGTGGATCGCCAATGTCGTGCTCGACACGGGCGGCCAGCTTGCGTTCAAAGCCGCCGCCGGTGATGAGCGTGCAGGCGATGGCCTCGCCCGCTGGAAGTACATGCTGGCGCGGCCCTGGATCTGGACCGGCATCGGCTGTTATGTCGCCGAGTTTCTGGTCTGGATCGCCTTCCTGTCGCTGGTGCCGCTGTCCGAAGGCGTGCTGCTCGGTTCGATCAATATCGTGGCGATCATGATCGCCGGGCGTTTCCTGTTCAGGGAACGCCTCAGCCCGCTGCGCGTCACCGGCATCCTGCTCGTCGCCGCGGGCGTCGCCATCGTGGGAGCCGGCTCGTGAAGCGTTTCTATCTCATCGGCTTCGGTCTGCTGCTCGCGTTCGACACGCTCAACCTCGTCTGCTTCAAGATCGCCGGCACGCATGCGCTGCCGGTGGAAATGAGCACGGCGTGGCTAGCGCGCGTGTTTTCGCATCCATGGATCTACGGCGCCATCGTCGGTTACATCGGCGCCTTCCTCACCTGGATGAGCCTGCTCAAGCATGCACCCATCGGTCCCGCCTTCGCCGCCTCCCATCTCGAAGTGGTGAGCGTGATGCTGCTTTCCTGGTGGGTCTTCGCCGAGCCGGTGACGCTCACCCAGATACTCGGTGCCGCCGCGATCGTCGCCGGCATCGTCTGCCTCGCCTTCGCCGAACGCGGCGATGAGACGGTGAGCGATGTGGTTCCGGCCTGAGCCCGAATCGCCGCCCACCGCCGGCCTGCCGCTGGGCATCGCCGACCTGGGTGGCGATGTCCGCGCGCCGCTCACCGCGCTCGCCGCGTCGTGGCTCGGTCTGGAAGAAACGCAGCTGGAGTGTTCCGGCACCGCCGCGCTGACCGTCGCGCTGACGGCGCTCTCCGAGTACGCCCGCTCGCGGCGCGAAGTCGCCATCCCCGCCTTTACCTGCCCGCTGGTGCCGCTGGCCATCCGCCGCGCCGGACTCGTGCCGCGACTGGTGGATCTGCTGCCTGGCAGCTTCGACATGGATCCGCAACGACTCGAAGACGCCTGCGGTCCGCAGACACTGGCGGTCGTACCGACTCATCTGGGCGGGCGAACCGCCGATGTCGCCAGCGCGAATGCCATCGCGCATTCCGCTGGCGCGCTGACCATCGAAGACGCGGCGCAGGCACTCGGTGCGCGCATCGACGGTCGCTTTGCAGGAACCCTTGGCGACATCGGTTTCTACAGTCTCGCGGCAGGCAAGGGCCTGTCGATCTTCGAGGGCGGTCTGCTGGTGGCCCAGGACGACGTCTGGCGCGAGCGCTTCCGCCGCGCCTCGCACCGCGTGGTGCGCTGGCATCCGGGGTGGGAAATCCGTCGCTCGCTCGAACTCGCGGGCTACGCGGCGTTGTACCGACCGTCGGGGCTTGGCTTCGCCTACGGCAATTCGCTGCGGCGCGCGCTGCGGCGCGGCGACCTGATCGGTGCGGCGGGCGAGGATTTCAGCGCTGACTTTCCGTTGCACCGCGTGGGGCGATGGAGGCGCGCAGTGGGGGCGCGCGCGTTCGGACGTTTGTCCGGGTTTATCGAGGCCACGCGCGCGCAGGCCGCCGCACGTGTGCCCGCGCTGGCATCGATTCCCGGCGTCCACGTCTTCACCGACGAGGGCGGAACGTGGCCCTATCTGATGCTTCGTTTGCCCGACGAAGCCATGCGCGACGCGGTGCTGAAACGCCTGTGGTCATCGCGGCATGGCGTGGCGCGCATGTTCGTCCACGCCCTGCCCGACTACGAATACCTCGAGGCCATGCCGGGCGGCGACGATGTACCGAACGCCCGCGATTTCGCCGCGCGCACGCTGACGATCACCAACAGTCTGTGGCTGGACGACGCGTGCTTCGAGCACGTGTGTGCGGTGATCGAGGCGGTGATCGTTTCGCGCTGACGATCCGGCGAGCCTCAGGCCCGCCCCTGCTCCACCAGGGTCAGCGCCACCTTGTCCCGCAAATAGACCGGCAAGGCCAGCTCCGGTGCGACGGCCTGACCGTCACGGAACATGCGCGCCGCGACTTCCGCGACATGCCGCGCCTGCGGGAACAGCGCACCGTCCGCCGAGCGGATCGGTGCCTTGATCCGCTCGCGCAGCACGGCTTCGTATGTCGCCCAGCCCGTACCGACGACGTGCCATGCGGATGCGTCAGGCAACACCAGCGCGGCCGCCGTGTCCACACGCTCACGATCCATCAGGCTCACGCTGCCATCGTTCTCGCGACGCCACGCCGCGACATAAATTTCGCCCATGCGCGCGTCGATGACAGACAGAATGGCCGCATCGTCTTCCGGCGCTTCCAGTGCCAGCGCCTGCAACGACGACACGGTGACGACTGGAACATCCAGCGCCATCGCCATGCCCTGTGCCAGCGATACGCCCAGGCGCACCCCGGTGAACGCACCGGGGCCACGGCCGACGGCGATGCCATCGAGCGCCTCGCGCTTCAGGCCCGCTTCGGCGAGCAGCTCGTCGGCCATCGGCAGAACGAGTTCCGCATGCCTGCGCGGCGCGATCTCGCTGCGCTCGATCACCTCGTCGCCGTGGACGAGGGCGACCGAGCAGGCTTCCGTGGAGGTTTCGATGGCGAGGAAGTTCATGGCGTATCCGGCGTGGAGTTGAACGGTGTTCCCTGGGCGTACCAGTCGATCCGGCGGGTCAGGTACATCAGCAGCCCGACCACCGCCACGAGCACGACCGCGCCGATCAGCAGCGCGTACTGCTCGGCGCCGATCAGGCCGTACAGTATGGCGTAAACCAGCGCGAGGACGCCGCCGAGGGTGAACCCGGCCCGTCGGGCGCGCAGCGCCGCCACGGCGTAACCGCCCACGATCGACACCACCGCCCCCGCCGCCACCGCGTAGGCCGGCCCGAAGCCGATCTGCTCGGAAAGAGCAAGCAGCAGGACGTAGAAGCTCGTCATGGCGGCGCCCACCAGCAGGTACTGCACGGGATGCAGGCGCAGGCCCTTGAGTACTTCGAACAGGAAGAAGGCGACGAAGGTCAGCGCGATGAACAGCAGACCGTATTTACCGGCACGGTCGTTCTGCTGGTATACCCCGCCAGGCTGGTAAAGCTTCACGCCGAACGCCGACGACTCGAGCCGCCCCTCGACATCCTTGTCGTCGGCACGCCAGTGCTGCCCGTAGGCCCGATTGAGATCCAGCACCTGCCACGACGCGTCGAAGCCCTTCGCGGTCACGCTGCGCGTTCCCGGTAGCAGGGCACCGGTAAAGCTCGGATCGGGCCACGGCGAACGGACCCGCACGCTGTTGTTGCGGGCCAGCGGCAACGCGGAAAACGATTCGGTGCCCGCGATGCGCAGGGTCATCACATAGTCCAGCGGCGTGTCGCGGGCCGGGTCGACGGCGATGGGTGTGGACAACACCGTGTATGGCCCCATGCGTGCCGTCGACGACGCCAGGCGCACGGGCTTGCCGTCGACCGTGACCGAGGTGATGTGTTGCAGGCCGCGCGTATCGGCGATCAGCAGACGCAGTTCCGCTTTGCCGGGAAACCAGGTCGAACCGCTGTCCGCGGCGAAACGACGGATGTCTTCGGGCAGGATACGACCGCGCAACGTGACGTCGCCGGTGTACACCGGTACCTCGTACATGCCGAACCGGCGCTTTTCGACGCTGAGGTCGGCGACAGTGCTCTGGTCGTCCGCCAGTACGATTTCGGTGCCGTCATGGCTGGCGACCAGCTTGCCGTCCGCGTCGTGGGTTTCGCTGCGCGTGGGAACGGCGAGCACGAGGCCGCCGATAGTCTGCTCACCGCCCCATCCATCGGCGACGCGTGCCGACGCGGTGTCGCGCATCGACTGCCGCTCGCGCACGAGGCCGTCGGCCTGGGTCAGTGGGATCAACATGAGCAGGGCCAGTAGCCCGATGCCAAGCACCTTGGCGGTAATCGTCTGCGTCCAGCGGAACATCGGGGGTCTCCCTCGTCGATAGTGAGGGCGATGGTGGGCTCCGCGTGAGGTGACCCACCGTCTGGCGTGTGGCTTCGACGGGGCGAGTTCTGGCGAAATACTGCGCGGGGTGTTGGGGCTGGCCGTCGCGGGCTCGGCTTGCGCCCTCGCCTTTGTTTTGTCGCGGCGTGTGGTGTCGCGTCGTTGGCTGGGACCGCTCGCTTGCCTGGGGGGTATGGCCTCGTTCGCCTTAGTGAGGCTGAGGGTTCGCGAACAGGGTTCGCTCCTACCGCACGGCGACCGCAATGGGGGGATACATGGCGGCCTGTAGGAGCGCGCCCTGCGCGCGAAAAGCCAACGAAGCGAAGAAGCCACACCCCGCTCGACCACCAACCCACCTCGGTACACCAAAGAGACGGCGGGGGTGACCCTCGAGGCCGGTAGCCGCAGGCGAGGGCTTCGACTGGACAAGGCCGCGCAGGCGGGGCCGGCCAGGCTCAACCAGCCAATTCGCCCTGAGCCAAAAACGCCGTCACATCCGACAGCTCACGCGTACGCGGCATCGGCGGCAAGCTGGCGAGGAAGAGCTTGCCGTAGCCCTTCGTGCTGAGGCGCGGATCGCAAAGCACCAGGACGCCACGATCGTTCACGTCGCGGATCAACCGCCCCGCGCCCTGCTTCAGCGCGATCACCGCCGTCGGCACCTGCCAGCCCATGAACGGATTGATGCCCGCTTCCTCGAGCGCCTCGAGTCGCGCCTGCAGGACGGGATCGTCCGGCATCGCGAACGGCAGCTTGTCGATGACGACGACACTCAATGCTTCGCCGGCCACGTCCACACCTTCCCAGAAGCTTGCCGCGCCGAGCAATACGCCACGACCGCTGGCGCGGAATTCTTCCAGCAGGCGATGGCGCGGCGCGCTGCCCTGCACGAACAGCGGCCAGGGCACGCGCCCTTCCAGCAACTCGGCGGCACGCCGCAGGGCGCGGTGCGAGGTGAACAACAGGAACGCGCGGCCGTCCGACGCGTCCAGTACGGGACGGATCGCCACGATCACCTTGTCGGTGAAGTCACGCGCGGAGGGATCCGGCAGATCCTTCGGCAGATAGGCCAGCGCCTGGCGCTTGTAATCGAAGGGACTCTCGACGTGCAGGGTCTGCGGATCCTCGATACCCAGCTGGCGGGCGAAATGACCGAAGTCGCCCGCGATCGACAGCGTGGCCGAGGTGTGGATCCACGCGGCATCCGTGGCCATGCGCATGGCGCGCAGCGGCGAAGCGAGGTCCAGCGGCGTCGCGTGCAACGCGAAGCCACGCGGGAAGGTTTCGTACCAGCGCACGTCGCTGGCCGAGTGTTCCTCCGCGATGCGGTCGAGCCGCAGGCTGAGCATCTGCGCGCGTTCGAAGGCATTGGCCAGGCCGCGCGAGCGCTCCCCCAGCGAACCGAGCAGATCGGACAGCGCGGCCATGACATCGCGCAATTCGGTCAGCAGATCGTGGACGGTGCTGTCGCGATCCAGGGCGCCGAAAGGCCCCTTCGGCGGCAGCGAGTCCATGGCAAGGCGCAGCCTCCTGACCAGGTCCTGCACGACCTCGACCGGTTCCAGCAGCTGACTGGTCGCACCGGTGACCCCCTGCGCTTCGGCCAGCGCGTCGTGGGCCAGGTCGGTCATCTGCCGTGCGCTGACGCTTTGCGAGAAGAACTGGCCGGCCAGTTCGGGGATCTGGTGCGCCTCGTCGAGAATGAAGGCGTCGGCACCGGGCAGGATTTCACCGAAGCCTTCCTGCTTCAGCGCCAGATCGGCCATCAGCAGGTGATGGTTGACCACCACGATATCGGCTTCCATCGCATCGCGGCGGGCTTTCACCACATGGCAGTCGTCGAAGAACGCACACTCCGCGCCAAGGCAGTTTTCCGGCGTGGAGGTAACCCGCGGCCAGACCGGCGAATCTTCCGGGATATCGACCATCTCCATACGATCGCCACGGCGGGTGCGGGCCGACCAGGCACGGATCGCCGAGAGCTGGGAGGCCAGCTGCCGGTCCGGGTTGCCCTCGCGGACGGACTGGTCGAGCCGGTACAGGCACAGATAGTTGGCCCGGCCCTTCAGCAGGCTGGTTCTGGCCCGGCTGCCCAGCACGGCGTGCACGCGCGGCAGATCGCGGAAGAACAGCTGATCCTGCAGCGCCTTGGTGCCGGTGGAAACGATCACCTTGCGCCCCGACATCAAGGCGGGAACGAGGTAGGCGAACGTTTTGCCGGTGCCGGTGCCGGCCTCGGCGATCAGGATGTCGCGCTCGGCGATGGCTTCGGCCACGGCCTCCGCCATGCGCTGCTGGGCCTCGCGCGGGGCGAATCCCGGTACTTCACGGGCGAAAGGCCCTTCGGCGCCGAGGATCGCGGCCACTTCAGGTTCAGTCATCCGGCAAGTATCGCCTACAATGGCCGTCTTTTCGTCTTCCAAAGAGCGCCCCTTCACGGCGCGATCCGAGAGCCCACGCATGGACAAGAGTTTCGAGCCCAGCCAGATCGAGTCGAAGTGGTACGCCCAGTGGGAGGCCAACGGCTATTTCAAGCCGTCGGGCAAGGGCACGCCGTACACGATCATGCTGCCGCCGCCCAACGTCACGGGCACCCTGCACATGGGCCATGCCTTCCAGCACACCATCATGGACACGCTGGTGCGCTACCACCGCATGCGTGGCTTCGACACGCTGTGGCAGCTGGGTACCGACCATGCGGGCATCGCCACCGAGATGGTGGTCACCCGCCAGCTCAACGCCGAAGGCAAGCAGCGCGCCGATTTCGACCGTGAGTCGTTCATCGCCCGCATCTGGGAGTGGAAGGCGGAATCCGGCGACATCATCGGCCGCCAGATGCGCCGTCTGGGCGTGTCAGGCGACTGGTCGCGCGAGCGTTTCACCATGGACGAGGGCATGTCCGAGGCCGTGATCGAGACCTTCGTCCGCCTGTCGGAGGAAGGCCTGATCTACCGTGGCCAGAAGCTGGTCAACTGGGATCCGGTGCTGAAGACCGCGATTTCCGACCTCGAAGTGGTCAGCGAGGAAGAAGACGGTTCGATGTGGTCGATCCGCTACCCGCTGTCCGACGGCTCGGGTGAACTGATCGTCGCCACCACACGTCCGGAGACGATGCTGGGCGACGTGGCCGTGGCCGTGCATCCGGAAGACGAGCGCTACGCGCATCTCATCGGCAAGATGCTCGACCTGCCGCTGTCCGACCGGCAGATTCCGATCATCGCCGACGACTACGTCGAGAAGGACTTCGGCACCGGTTGCGTGAAGATCACCCCGGCGCACGACTTCAACGACTATGCCATCGGCCTGCGCCACAACCTGCCGATGATCAACATCCTCACCGACGAGGCGAAGATCAACGACGCCGCGCCGGAGAAGTACCGCGGACTGGACCGCTATGTCGCGCGCAAGGCGGTGCTCGCCGATCTCGAAGCGGCCGAGCTGCTGGTCGAGACGAAGAAGCACAAGCTGCAGGTGCCGCGCGGCGATCGCAGCGGCCAGGTCATCGAGCCATATCTCACGTGGCAGTGGTTCGTGAAGATGGACACGCTGGCGGCGCGCGGCCTCGAACTGGTCGAGCACGGCCACGTGAAGTTCGTGCCCGAAAACTGGATCAGCACGTACCGCCACTGGCTCGGCAACATCCAGGACTGGTGCATCAGCCGCCAGCTGACCTGGGGCCATCGCATCCCGGCGTGGTACACCGACAACGGCAGCGTGATCGTCGCACGCGACGAGGCCGAGGCCGCCGCCAAGGCGCTTGCGCAGGGCTACGAGGGTGCACTGCGCCGCGACGACGACGTGCTGGAAACCTGGTTCTCGTCCGGCCTCTGGAGCCACTCCACGCTGGGCTGGCCGAACCCGGAGCGCCAGGCCGAGCTCGGTTTCGACCGTTACCTGCCGTCGAGCGTGCTGGTCACCGGCTTCGACATCATCTTCTTCTGGGTCGCCCGCATGATCATGCTGACCGACCACTTCACGGGCGAAGTCCCGTTCAAGGACGTCTACGTCACGGGCCTGATCCGCGACAAGGACGGCCAGAAGATGTCCAAGTCCAAGGGTAACGTACTCGACCCGCTCGACATCATCGACGGCATCAGCCTCGACGACCTGCTGGCCAAGCGCACGCGCGGCCTGATGCAGCCGAAGATGGCGGAGAAGATCGAGAAGTCGACGCGCAAGGAATTCGGCGACGGCATTCCCGCGTTCGGTGCGGACGCGCTGCGCTTCACCTTCGCCTCGCTCGCGACGCACGGTCGTGACATCAAGTTCGACCTGGAGCGTGCCGGCGGCTACAAGGCCTTCGTCAACAAGCTCTGGAACGCGTCGCGCTTCGTGCTGATGAACCTCGGTGAAGAAGCGCGCATCGCACCGGTCAAGCCCACGACCGAAGCCGAACGCTGGATCCTCACCCGCCTGCGCGACACGCTGGGCACGGTCAAGGAACAGCTCGCGGCCTATCGCTTCGACCTCGCGTCGCAGGCGCTGTACGAGTTCACCTGGAACGAGTTCTGCGACTGGTTCCTCGAGTTGTCCAAGCCCGCATTGAACGGCAACGACGAAGCCGCCATCGCATCCACCCGCTACACCCTGGTGCACGTTCTGGAGACGCTGCTGCGTGCGCTGCATCCGCTGATTCCCTTCGTCACCGAAGAGATCTGGCAGAACGTGCGCCCGCTGCTTGGCATCGACGGCGAAACGATCATGCTGCGCCCCTACCCGGAAGCCGCGGACGTCGAAGGCGACGACGCCGCGACCGCCGAGATCGAATGGGTCAAGGACGTGCTGACCGGCGTGCGTCGTATCCGCGCCGAGATGAACATCGCGCCGGGCAAAGTCATTCCGCTGCTGTTCGCCGACGGCGACGCGTCCGATCGTGCACGTGCGGCCAAGTTCGCCGCGCAGATCGCGTTCCTCGGCCGCGTCGAAACGCCGGTGTGGGTCGAGGGCGAAGAGCCCGCCGCCGCTGCCGCCGTGATCGGTGGCATGCGAGCGTTGATTCCGCTGGAGGGGCTGATCGACGTCGGCGCCGAGAAGGCACGCCTCGCGAAGGAAATCGCCCGCATCGAGGGTGAAGTGCGCAAATGCGAAGGCAAGCTGAGCAACGCCAACTTCGTCGCCAACGCACCCGCTGAAGTGGTCGAGCTGGAGCGCCAGCGCATTGCTGACTGGACGCGCCAGGCGGATGCGATGCGGGAGCAGGCGAAAAAGCTGGGCGCGTAGCGCCCAGCTTTGTAGGAGCGCGCCCTGCGCGCGAAAAGCCAACGAAGCGATGAAGCGGCACCCCGATGAGGGGGCGCCCCATTACCGCCTTGTAGGCTTTTCGCGCGCGGGGCGCGCTCCTACATGAGACGTCACCGATAAAAAAACCCGCCATCCGGCGGGTTTCTTCTTTTACATGTCGTGTTTGTTCACTTCAAACCCGGCTTTCTTGTATTCCGTCCACCGCGCCCGTGACCCCTCGCGCTCGGCGGGATCCGCCGCCACCACTTCCAGCACGCGGTCGAAGTGCCCCGGGGCGCAGACATCGCGCAGGTTGATCACCATCGGCCGGTCCGCGGCCTCGACGCCCGGCGGCACGATCAGCACCGCCGTGTTGGCATCGTCGTCGTCCCCCGCCAGCTGATGGGGGATGAAGGCATCCTCGTCGAAAGCCCAGAGGTATTCGTCGATCGCCTCAGCCTGTTCGAAGTCCCGCGTGAGGATCAGGGTCGGCTGCTGGGCGCCGAACGCGCGCCTGGCGAGTTCGCAGACCAGCAGCAGGGGATCCTCGCGGAAGCGCGGCTTGTCGATCAGGTAGAAGTCGGCGCGCGGCATCGTCGCGGGATCAGCCGGCCGACGCGACGCGGTCGAGCAGCCACTGGGTCAGCAGCGGCACGGGACGGCCGGTGGCCATGCCCTTGCGGCCTTCGTCCCACGCGGTGCCGGCGATGTCGAGGTGCGCCCAGCGACGGCCTTCGGTGAAGCGCGCCAGGAAGCAGCCCGCCGTGATCGCACCGGCGTACTTGCCGCCGATGTTCGCCACATCGGCGAAGCCCGACTCGAGCTGGCTCTGGTAATCGTCCCAGAGCGGCAGGCGCCAGGCGCGGTCGAGGGTGGACTCACCCGCGGCGAGCAGCTCGGCCGAGAGCGACTCGTCCTTGGTCATCAGGCCGCTGGCATGCTTGCCCAGCGCGACGACGCAGGCGCCGGTGAGGGTGGCGGCATCGATCATGGTATGCGGGTCGAAGCGCTTGCCGGTGTAGGTCAACGCGTCGCAGAGGATCAGGCGACCCTCGGCATCCGTGTTGAGCACTTCGATGGTGATGCCGGCGAGGCTGGTCAGCACGTCGCCCGGGCGATAGCTGTCACCGTCCGGCATGTTTTCGACGGCCGGGACGACGCAGACGAGGTTGACCGCGAGCTTGAGCTTCACCGCGGCGACGAAGGCGCCGAGCACGCCGGCGGCGCCGCCCATGTCGAACTTCATTTCTTCCATGCCCGGACCCGGCTTGAGGCTTATGCCACCGGTGTCGAAGGTGATGCCCTTGCCGACGAAGGCGTACGGCTTGTCGCCGTCCTTGCCGCCGTTCCACTGCAGGATGATCAGGCGCGGCTGATTGGCCGAGCCGCGGGCAACGGCCAGCAGCGAGCCGAAGCCTTCGCGTTCCATGTCGGCGCGGTCGAGGGCCTCGAAGGTGACGCCTTCATGAGCCTCGGCAAACGCCCTGGCCTGATCCGCGATGTAGACCGGGTTGCAGATGTTGGGCGGCAGGTTGGCCAGTTCCTTGGCGTAGCGAACGCCTTCGGCGATCGCGCGGGCTTCGGCCAGGCCGGTCTCACCATCGGCCGGGCCGACCAGGTTCACCGTGCCGAGCTCCGGCAGCGCCTTGTCGCGCGGCTTGACGGTGGCGGTATAGCGGTAGGCGGCATGGTCGGTGGCCAGGGCGGCGACACGGACGCGCCAGGCGGCGTCGCGACCCGGCACGTCGATTTCGGGCAGCCAGCTGGTGGCCTCGGTGACCGGCAGGCGACCGACGGCGCGGGCGGCTTCCAGGGTGACGCGCTGGTAGCGGGCGGCGTCGAACGTCTTCTGGGCGCCCAGGCCCACCACCAGCACGCGGGCGGCGGCGACACCGGCCGGGTGCAGCAGCGTGACGAGGTTGCCGACCTTGCCGGTGATGTCGCCAGCCTCGACCAGGCGTTTGATGGCGCCCTGACCGGCGGTGTCGATCCGCGCCGCGGCGCTGGTCAGGACACCGTTCTCGTAGACACCGACGACCGCGACCGGGGTGGCGGTCGATTCGGGAGCGCTGGAACCGAGGCTGAACTGAACTGACATATCTGATGGTCCTGCAAAAGCCCGCCGGGGCCCGGACAGGCTAGACTTGTGGTTTGCCGGCCAGGACTGACGCGGCACGAACCGCCAATTCTACCAAATGCTCAGCATCCTCGACCGCTATTTCCTGCGCGAACTTGCCTACGGTGTCATTGCGACGGCCGTGGTCCTGCTCGTCATCTTCTCCGGCGGCGCCTTTGCCAACGTCCTGCAGAAGGTCGCCAACGGCAGCATCCAGCCCTCCGTCATGTTCGAGGTGCTCGGCCTGCAGATGGTGGACCTGCTCTCCACGCTGCTGCCGATGTCCGCCTTCCTAGGCACCCTGATAGCCCTGGGTCGCATGTACCGCGAGAGCGAGATGCACGTCCTGGCCTCGTCCGGCATGGGTCCGCGCGGCATGCTGCGCCCGGTCACCCTGCTGGCGGTCGTCGCCACCATCGTGGTCGGCCTGGTCTCGCTCTGGCTGGGGCCGCTGTCGGCACGCACCGCCGACCAGGTCATCGCGGCGGCGAACAAGTCCGTGATCGCCGCCGGCCTCGACGCCGGTCGCTTCACCGAACTGCCCGGCAAGGGCGGCATCATCTTCGTCGACACCCTGAGCCGTGACGGCACGGTACTGGGCAAGACCTTCCTGGCCACCGACCGCACCGACAGCGACGGCAACCCGCAGGTCCGTGTGGTCAGCGCCAAGAGCGGCCGCATGTACCAGGAGAGCGACGGCCAGAACCGTTTCCTCGCGCTGTACGACGGCTGGCAGTTCGAGGTGCCGCTGGCGGCCGACAACTGGCGCCGCATGAAATACGAGCGTAACGACGCCTCGCTGTCGTCCATCGTCGACGACGACGAGGACACCGATCCCGCTCACGAATCCACCATGTCGCAGCTGATCAAGGCGGGCACGCCGGACGCCCTCGGCGAGATCGTCTCCCGCTTCGCCGCGCCGGTCAGCACCCTCGTCCTGATGATGATGGTGCTGCCGATGTCGAAGCAGGCCCCGCGCGACGCCCGATACGGCCGCCTGCTGATCGCCGTGCTCACTTACTTCCTCTATGTCATCTGGCAGCTGATCGCCCGCGCCCAGATCATCAAGGGCCACCTGCACACCTCCGTGCCCGTGTGGATCCTGCACCTGGTCGTATTCGGTGTGGCCGCCTGGTACTTCTGGAAGCAGAACACGCCGCGTCGCGTGAAGGGAGCCGCGTAATGGCCACCCTCACCGTCAAGCGCGCCGACCGCCTGATCGCCATGAGCGTACTCGGCACGCTGCTGCTGGTCTGGCTGGTGCTGGCCGGTTTCGATTCGCTGCTGCAGTTCGTGCGCCAGCTGGGCAACATCGGCAAGAACGGCTTCTCGCTGTACGACGCCATCGCCTACATCATGCTGACGCTGCCGCGCCGGCTCTATCAGATGTTCAGCAACGCCGCACTGATCGGCGGCCTGCTCGGCCTGGGCGGACTGGCCGCCACCGGTGAGCTGACCGCCCTGCGCGCGGCCGGCATGTCCAAGCTGCGTATCGCCGGATCGGCGGCGGGCGTCATCGCCGTGCTGACTCTCGCCGTCGTGGTGATGGGCGAAACCGCCGCCCCCTACGGCGACCAGCATGCGCAGGCCATCCAGGTACGCATGCGCTCGAGCAATCTCGGCTCGACCAGCAGCGGCCTGTGGGCGCGTGACGGCGGCAGGATCATCAACGCCAAGTCGGCCATCGCCGTGCAGGACGGTGACCGCACCACGGTGAAACTCGTCGACGTACGCGTCTACAGCTTCACGCCGGACGGGCAGCTGTCGGTCTTCTCGCATGGCGACAGCGCCACGCATGACGGCAACAAGTGGATCATGAGCAAGGTCCGCACGACGACGCTCGACGACCAGGGTACGCACTCGACCAACCAGGACACGCAGACCTGGGCCTCGCGCCTGAATCCGCATGTGCTGGAGCAGTCGGTGATCCACCCCGAATACCTGTCCATGGCCGATCTGCGGCGCAACATCCGCTACCTCGACAACAACGGCCAGAACTCGGGCGTGTACGCCGTCGCGTTCTGGGGTCGCGCGCTGTTCGCCCTCAACACGCTGGTGCTGGTGTTGTGCGCCATGCCGTTCGCCTTCGGCTCGCTGCGTTCCGGCGGCCTGGGCAAGCGCCTCTTCATCGGCATCATCCTCGCGATCGGCTGGTACTTCCTGCAGGGTGCGATGGTCAACTTCGGCACCGTCTACGGGATGCCGCCACTGCTGGCCAACCTGTTACCGACGACGCTGCTGGTCGCAGGCGCCCTCGCCTACTTCAGACGATTCGGCTAGCGCACCACGGCTCAGGACGCCGCGGCAAGCGGCGTCCTGCACACGCGCTCGAGCACGGCGTCCATCTCATCGCCACTCATGGGTTTGCGTAGCAGCGCATCCATGCCCGCCTCGCGTATCGCGCTGACCTCGTCCCCCGCCGAGCGTGCCGTCACGGCGACGATCGGCAGGCTCGCCATCGCCTCGATGCGGCGGACCATCCGGGCGATCTGAAAGCCATCGACCAGCGGGAGGTCGAGATCGAGCAGAAGGACGTCGTAGCGGCCGGCCGACAATTCGCTCATCGCGGCGAGGCCATCGCTCACCGCGGCAACTAGATGGCCGCGCGCCCGGAGCAGGTTCGCGATCACTTCCGAAACCACGGGGTCGTCCTCGACGAGCAGCACGCGCCACCCGCCCGGCGTACCGATCGACGAGGGCGCGGGCATGCAGGCGTGACCGGCACAGGCGCACGGCTGCATCGGCAGGCTCACCGTGAAACGGGTGCCGCAGCCCGGTTCGCTCTCCACCTCGATCGATCCATCCATGAGCGCGACCAGCTCCTGGCAGATGGCGAGGCCGAGTCCCGATCCTTCCGCGCGCCGCGGGGAGGCGCCCTGCTCGAACCGGGAATAGAGCCGGGCGCGAAGTTCAGCCGACATGCCCGGCCCGGTGTCGGACACCGTCATGATGAGCGAGCCGGCGCATGCGGACAGCGCGACGGATACCCCACCCGCTTCCGTGAACTTCACCGCGTTGTTCACCAGATTCTGCAGTACCTGACGCAGGCGGACCGCGTCGCCGCGCAGCGTCGCGGGCACGGCGGCGTCCACACTGACGGTCAGTGCGAGTCCTTTCTCACGCGCTCTCGTCGCGGCGAGGGCCACCACCTCGTCCGCGACCGATCGCATGGACACGCAGTCCGACTCGAGCACCAGTCGCCGCGATTCGATGCGGGCGATGTCGAGCGCATCGTTGACCAGACGCAACAACGTGTCGCCCGAGCGCCGCACCGCATCGACATAGCCGCGCTGCGCGTCATCGAGCGGCGTACGCGCCAGCAGCTCGGCCATGCCGAGCACGCCGGTCATGGGAGTGCGTATTTCATGACCCAGGGTCGCCATGAATTCCGTCTTCGCCGCGCTCGCCTCCTCGGCCATGCGTCGCTGATGTTCGGCAAGCCGCATGCGCATCGCCTGACGCACACGCCTCCGGGTCCCGCGCAGCACCGCGACGACCGCGGCCGTCGCGAGCAGCGCGTATCCGACCCATGCCCACCAGCGCTGCCATGGCGGCGCTTCCATCACCACGACAAAGGCGGCGGGAAGCGCCGGGCTGAGCTCGTCGCGGCCGGCGCCCGTGATCGACATGGCATACCTGCCTGCCGGCAAACCCTCGAAAACGCGCTCCCCGTCGCTGGCCACCCGAACGGGCGAGGCGTCATCGTCACGGCGAATCTCGAACCTGACGTGGTTGCGATCCGGGTGGACGAACGAGAGGACGCGCGCGGAGAGACGCGGCTCGCGATCGTCCCACGCCAGGTTCAGGGTGCCGTTTTCGATGGGCAGGACTTCACGTCGACCATGACGCGACACCGTCGCGCCCAGCACGGCAATGGTCGGGCGGCGGACGTGATCGCGCTGCGCGTCGGGACGAAACCCGACGAGGCCGGCGAGCGTCCCGCCATACATGCTGCCGTCGTCGAGCAGCACCGTGGTGGCGTGAGTGAACTCCCCGCTGGCAAGGCCGTCGGCCATGCCGAACGAGCGGAAGCGGCCATGCTCGGGGTCGAAACGCCACACGCCTGTCTGACCGTACAACCAGAGCCGTCCGCCACGGTCACGACGCAGGTTGAGGATCTCGGTGGAGGGGAAGCCTTCGGCGCCACCGATGTGTCTGTCGCGTACGGCGCTCGCGCCCTGCCAGTGGAACCGCTCGAGCGCGTCGGGCCGGACCACCCAGAAGCCGTCGCCGTCAGGTTCGAACGCGTTGATCCTCCCGCGCGCGACGCCTTCGATGAAACGCATCTCTCCCGTCGCGCGGTCCTGCCTGGCCAGGCCGGCCAGGCTCGCCTGCCAGAGGTCGCCGTCGACCATTTCGATCTGGCGCGTATCGGCCCAGCCCCTCGGCGTCTCGGCGAAGCGAACGCGCGCTGCATGGCCGAGGTCGGCATCGACCCGGAACAGGCCGGCATCCAGTGCGGCGACGAACACGTCACCGCCCGGCCCGGAAGCCATGGTCGTGACCGGGCGGTCGATCACGCTGCGCAGAAAGGGCTGGGCGGTTCGTCCGCGGCCGACGGTGAGACCGTCCACGGTACCGATCAGCAGCCGCTGCCCCGGCAGCGCGAGCAGCGACTGGATGCGCGGCGCACCGAGTTCAAATCCGGGCGATGTGTGCCCGGTCGCCGGATCGAACCCGCGGATCCACCCACGCAAGCCGCCCACCCACAGGCCTCCCCCTTCGCGCGCCGCGACCGCGGTCACCGTGCGGCCGGGGAAGGTGTGCGGGTCGGTGGCGACATGGGAAAAACGGGTGAAGTCGTCCCACGAGGGACCCAGATACGCCAGTCCGCCATCGCTCAGCGCGAACCAGAGGCCGTGCTCCCGATCCTCCAGCATGCCGCGCACGGTGCGGCCAGGGAGACCGCCTGCGGCGGTCCAGGAACCAGCCACGTCATGCATCCGGTCGAATCGGTCGAGCATCGAGAGACCCTGCGCCGATGCGATCCAGAGAATGCCGTGACTGTCGGCCAGCGTGCCGAACACTCTGCCTGCGGCGACACGGCGTTCGCGCACGGGACGCGCGTCGGCGGTCAGACGAAACAGGCCGCGATCGGTGGCGATCCGCAGTTCCGCCGAGCCGCCCCCGATACCCTGCACGCGCACCGGGCTGCCGTCCGTGAACGCGCGTGGCGACACCCTGCCGTCGCTGTCCGCCACGAACAGGCCGGTATCTGCGCCAATCCACAGGCGCCCGTCGTCGGCGACATGCAATGCGTTGACCGCGCCGCCCCGGAGGTCGCCCACTCGCTCCGGGGCGCTCCCGTCGGCGCGCATGCGATCGAGACCTTTCGCCGAACCGACCCAGATAGCGCCATCGGGCGTCTGCGCGATGGCGCGGACGTCGTCGCTGGTCAACCCGTCGCGCCACTGCACGAAGACGCCGGTGTCGGGATCGTAGCGGCCCAGACCCGTCTCGGCTCCGCCCATCCAGATCCTGTCGTCATGGTCGACGAAGAGCACCGACAAGCCGCCCGTCGGCATCGCGTGTTCCCGGCGAGGCCCGATGCGCGGGACGGTGAATTCCACGCCGTCGAACCGCGACAACCCGGCGGCGGTGGCCACCCAGATGAATCCGCGCGCATCCTGCACCACGGCCTGCACCTTGCTGCTGGGCAAGCCCTCGTGCAAGCCGTAACTGCGGAACTGGGGGGTGGGGATCGGCGCCGTCGTGAGGGCTGCCGATGTGGGGATGGCCACGCCCATGAGGATCGTGGCCACGAGAATCCATCTCGCGAAGAGCGTGTGGTGCATACGCCGGGTTCCTGGTTCGAACCCGATCATGGCATGCGGCTGAAGCTCTCCGCACGACTTGACGTCCCGACGGACTGTAGGCATGAACCGCTGCGCTTGCCCGTAGAATGGCCGCATGTCACGCCGCCTGCGCCTCCTCATCGCCGCCATCGGTTTCGCCGCCCTCGCCTGGTTGCTGCTGGCGGCGATCGACCGCGGACTGGCGCTGGCCCAGCGTTTCATGGGTTTGCCGGAGGGCATGCGCTGGCTGCTGGGCATCGCCATCGCGCTGCTCGCGGGGGGCGGCATCGCGGTCGGCTTCTGGTGGCTGCGTCCCCGCAGACCTCGTGGACCGGTGGTCGCACCGGACCGTGCATCGCTGGAAGCGCGCCTGCAGACGCTTCGTGAATCCGGCTCCGAGGTTGAGGAAATTCGCAGCGAACTCGGCGAACTCGACCGGCGTCGCGCCAGCGAGAAACTCTACGTCGCGGTCTTCGGCGAGATATCCACGGGCAAGTCGTCGCTCATCGCCGCGCTGATACCGGACGCGCGCCCGGACAGCGACGCGCGCGGCGGCACGACACGTGAGGTGACGCACTTCGAGGGGGCCATGCCTCGCGGTGGGGAATGGACGCTCGCGGACGTCCCCGGTTCGGCCGAAGCGGACGGCGACGCACGCGAACGCATGGCACGCGACGAGGCGTTGCGTGCGCACGCCGTCGTGTACGTCTGCGCCGGCGACCTCACGCGCACGCAGGGCGACGAACTGCGCTGGCTGGGTGACTTCGGCAAGCCGCTGGTGCTTGCGATCAACAAGGCGGACCAGTGGTCGCCGGAAGACCGTGAGCGCATCGTGCGGCAGGTGCGCAGCCAGACGACCGGAATTCCCGACGCCGTCGTCGCGATCAGTGCGGGGGGCGAGGAGCGCTTCACCCGCCGTCTCGCCGATGGCACGACCGAGGACGTCACACGCCGACGCAAGCCTGACGTCGATGCCCTCGTGGACGCCATCGCGCGGCTTGTCGCGCCGGGTGCGCAGGGCCTCGAGGCGCTTCGCGAAAACGCGGTGCTCGCACGTGTCCACGAACGTACCGGTGAGTACGAAAAAGCCCACCGAGCCGCGGAAGCCGATCGTATCGTCGCGCGCTACGCGCGACGCGCCATCGTGGGCGCGATGGCCGCCGTCGCACCCGGCACCGACCTCGTGATTCAGGGCGCTCTGGCGGCAGGCCTCGTGCGGGCCCTGGCGGACCTGTACGGCGTCAACGTCACCGACGTCGACGTCGACAATCTCCTGCGACAGGCCCGCATGACCTTGCGAACCGGCACATCGATCGTGCTTGCGGTGGCCGGAAACGCGCTCAAGGCGTTTCCGGGGCTGGGAACGCTGAGCGGTGGCGTGCTGCACGCCTTCGCCTATGCCCTGATCTTCGACAGCCTCGGCCGTGCGCTGGCCGCCACGCTTGCCGAACGCCATACCCTCGACCAGGCCGATGCGGGCGAGCGCATGCGTGAGTTGCTCGGCGACGCCAGCGGCTCGCGGCTCCGCCGGCTGGCCGAACTCACCGGCGACGCCTTGCGGGATCGTTAAGTGAACGATGCGTTCGCGAAGGGCGGGCTGACAAGCGACGCCCGCTCGGCCACACTGCCTCGTATCGGCCGCGGCGCGGCCCTCGTCCGGAACCGGCTCCCCTCATGCGAAACGCCCGCTTCCTGCCAGCTGTCCTCTTCGCGATCGCGCCCCTGTATGCGCATGGCGCGACCACGGCTTACCGGATCGATCCGGTGCACAGCCAGGTCGTGTTCAACGTCGAGCACAACGGCTTCTCGCGATCCTTTGGCCGACTGAAAGTCACCGAGGGCACCGTGCGCTTCGATCCGGACGACTGGTCGAAGTCCTCGGTCGACGCGACCATCGATCTCGCCTCCGTCGACATGGGCGACGCCGAGTGGAACAAGGCGGTACGTGGTGCGTCACTGCTCGACAGCGACCGCGCGAAAACCGCGCGTTACGTCAGTGACTCGGTCGAAAAGAAAACCGACGACGATGGCATCGTCCACGGCAAGCTCACCTTGCGTGGCAAGACGCTGCCCCTCGACCTTCCGTTCCGGGTGAACCGTATCGGCAAGACCATTTACGGCTTGCACACCGTGGCCGGCTTCTCGTCCACCGTGACGCTCGATCGCGCGGCGTACGGAATGACTTCGAACAAGAATTCCATCGGCAACGACGTCAGTGTATGGCTCGAGATCGAAGCCATCCGTGGCGGCGACGCCCAGACCCGCTCCGACAAGGAAACCCCCGATGCCCCTGCGCAGTGACACCTCCCGTTGGAGCACCGTCGCCAAGACCTTTCACTGGGTCATGGCGCTGCTGATCCTCGGCAACGGCGCGTTCGCTTTCTGGATGGACGGCCTGAAGCCGTCGCTGCAGAAGATCAATATGTTCGCCCTGCACAAGTCGATCGGACTCACCGTGCTGGCGTTGTTCCTGCTCCGCCTGATGTGGCGCGCGGTGGACCGTCGCCCACCCGATGAGCCGGCACCGCACTGGCAGAAGATCGCCGCGCATGCGGTACATGGCTTGCTCTACCTGCTCATCGTCGCCATCCCGCTGTCGGGCTGGGCGTTCAATTCGGCGCACGGTTTTCCGTTGCAGTATTTCAAGCAGTTCAACCTGCCGGCGCTGGTGGAAAAGAATCCCGGACTGTCCGACACGCTCGGCACCGTCCACGTCTGGTTGTTCTGGTTCCTGCTGGCCGTGCTCGTCGCCCATGTCGGCGGAGCGCTCAAGCACCATCTCATCGACCGCGACGACACACTCCGCCGCATGCTGCCGTTCGGCCGTGCAAAGCGGAACACCTCTACCCCTCCCGGAGAAACCCCATGAACCCGATGATCCGCCGCCTGTCCGCCCTCACCGTCGCGCTGGCCCTGCCGTTCGCCGCGTCCGCCGCGGATTACAAGGTCGGCCCCGGCAGCACGCTCGGTTTCAGCGGCAAGTTCCAGGGCCAGCAGTTCGACGGCACGTTCGGCAAGTTCGATGCGGCGATCAGCTACGACGCCGCGAATCTCGCCGCGTCGAAATTCGACGTGACCGTCGATACCGCCACGGCGAAGACAGGCGACAGCGACCGCGACAACGCGCTGCCGGGGTCCGATTTCCTGGACGTCAAGAAGTTCGCCACGGCGCACTACGTCACGACCGGCTTCAGCAAGGACGCCAAGGGCAACGTCATCGCCAACGGCAACCTGACGCTGCACGGCGTGACGAAGCCGGTCGCACTGAAGGTCGTGTTCTCGCCCAACGCCGGCGGCGCACGTCTTTCGGTCACCGGTACCCTGAAGCGCCTGGACTTCGGCGTGGGCAGCGGCGATTACAAGGACACCTCGACCATCGCCGACGAGGTACTGGTCAACGGTTCGCTCAACCTGCTGCCGAAGTAAGGCGACGGTGGGCGGCTTCCGCGACCGCTTGCGCGGTCTCTCCGACCGCTTCCGTCGCGGCGTGCCTCGCGCTGCCGCGACGGACGAGCGCGGCGGCGCCGTCGCGGCCAGTCTGCGCGGACTGCTCGACGATCCGTCGATCCCATCAGGCGTGCGCGATGCGATGGCGGCGGACTTCCGCCGCATCGAAAGCATGCTGGATCGTCTGGAACGCGACGAACTGCATGTCGCCGTGTTCGGCCGCGTTTCCGCGGGAAAGTCGGCGCTGGGCAACGCACTGCTTGGCCGCGAGGCGTTCACCGTCGGCGTGCTGCACGGTACGACGACGGAAGCCGACGCGGCCCGCCTCGACGAAGCCGCCAATGCGGGACTCGTTCTCATCGACACGCCCGGCATCAACGAGCTGGGCGGCGAGGCGCGCGAGAAACTCGCCTTTGAAGTCGCCGAGGTCAGCGACCTCATCGTCTTCGTTGCCGACGGCGACCTCACCCGGGACGAACGGGATGCCTTGCGCACGCTCGCGACCACCCGTCGTCCGCTGCTGGTCGCACTGAACAAGGTCGATCGCTACAGCGACGACGAGCGCGACGGCCTGCTGGAGAGACTGCGCCAGCACACCGCGACACTGGTCCGGCGCGAGGACGTGATCGCCGTGGCGGCCCAGCCGTCCTCCCGGTCGGTCGTCGAACTCGACGCCAGCGGCCACGAGCGACTGTCGTCCGAGCCGCGCCCGCCCGATGTCACGGCGTTGAAATCACGCTTGTTGGCCATCGCCGAACGGGAAGGCAAGACGCTCTCGGCGATCAACGCCGGGCTGTTCGCCGGGCGGCTCACCGACCAGATCAGCGAGCGCGTCGCCGCGACGCGTCGTGAGGTCGCGTCCGGAGTCATCCGCCAGTATTGCGTCGCCAAGGCGGTGGCCGTGGCCCTGAATCCGGTACCGGTGGCCGACCTGCTGCTGGCGGGCGGCCTGGACGCCGCCATGGTCGTGCAGCTCGGCCGGGTCTACGGCCTGCCGCTGACCCGGAGCGAATCCGGAAAACTCGTCGCGACCATTTCGGTGCAGCTGGCCGCACTGATGGGGGCCGTCTGGGGCATGCAGCTGGTCGCCTCGGCACTCAAGGGCCTCAGCGGCGGCGTGTCCGTCGTGGTCACCGCCGCGGCGCAGGGCGCGCTCGGCTGGTACGCGACGGTACTGATCGGCCGGGCGGCTGAGCATTACCTCATCACGGGGAAATCATGGGGTGAGCACGGGGCGAAGCGCGCCGTCGCGGATATCGTGGCCGGACTCGACCGCGATTCCATCCTGCGCGAGGCGCGCGAGGAAATTCTCAGGCGCCTGCACCGGTAGGAGCCAGCCCCGCTGGCGATTCAACCCGCGAAAGCCCTGACTCGCGCCACATCGAACGGCCAGTCCAGCTCCATCCCGTCGCCCCGGCGCAATACGGGCACACGCGTCCCATACCTGCTCTCCAGCGCCTCATCCTCATCGATCCACACCGACGAAAAATCCGGTAACCGCGCCTGCGCCAACACCTCCAGCGCCTGATCGCAGAGGTGGCAGTCATCTCGCTGGAACAAGGTGAAGTCGGACATGCGCAGGTGTATGGGGCCAGGGGCGTCGCGGCGTAGAATAACCGGCTATCCCCGTAGCCAACCTTCCCCAGCCATGGCAGTCAGCGTTTTCGACCTTTTCAAGATCGGCATCGGCCCGTCCTCCTCGCACACGGTGGGCCCCATGCGCGCCGGTGCGCGTTTCGCCGAACACTGGCTGGAGGAGAAGGGTGTACTGGAGCGCGTAGCGCGCGTGCGTTGCGAGCTGTTCGGCTCGCTGGCCATGACCGGACGCGGCCACGGCACCGATAAGGCGGTGTTGCTCGGGTTCGAGGGCGAGTGGCCCGATCGCGTCGATCCGGACACCATCCCGGCGACCCTCGAGCGCATCCGCGGAACCCGGCGCATCCGGATCCTCGGCCGCCACGAGATCCCCTTCGACGAAAAGGTCGATCTGGTCTTCAACAAGCGCCAGAAACTGCCGTTCCACACCAACGGCATGCGCTTCTCGGCCTACGATGCGGACGGCAACGAACTGGCCACACGCGACTACTACTCGGTCGGTGGCGGTTTCGTGGTCAATCCGGACGAAGCCGCGGAAGACCGCATCGTCGCCGACACCAGTGAGCAACCCTTCGCCTACTCCACCGGCGACCAGCTGCTCTCGCTGTGCAAGGAACACAACCTCACGATCGCCCAGCTGGTCATGCGCAACGAGGGCATCTGGCGTCCCGAGGCGGAGACCCGCGCGGGTCTGCTGACCATCTGGAAGGCCATGCAGGACTGCGTCTCCCGCGGCCTGCGTTCGCCCGGCGTGCTTCCGGGCGGTCTGAAGGTCAATCGCCGCGCCCCCGCCATGGCCGCCGAGCTCCGCGCGCAGCCGGAAGCCGCGCTGCGCGATCCGCTCACCATCCTCGACTGGGTCAACCTGTACGCACTCGCGGTGAACGAAGAAAACGCGGCCGGCGGCAGCGTGGTGACGGCGCCGACGAATGGCGCCGCGGGCATCGTCCCGGCGGTGCTGCATTACTACCGCCACTTCTGCCCCAACGCATCGGAAGACGGCGTCATCCAGTTCCTGCTCACCGCAGGCGCCATCGG
Organism: Luteibacter sp. 1214; assembly: GCF_031455395.1. Lineage (NCBI taxonomy): Bacteria > Pseudomonadati > Pseudomonadota > Gammaproteobacteria > Lysobacterales > Rhodanobacteraceae > Luteibacter > Luteibacter sp. 1214. The sequence continues at coordinate 170,972 of NZ_JAVDSQ010000004.1, read as the reverse complement.
CATCCTCTATAAGGAAAACGCGTCGATTTCCGGCGCCGAAGTGGGCTGCCAGGGCGAAGTGGGCGTGGCCTGTTCCATGGCGGCCGGCGGTCTGACGGCCGCGCTGGGCGGTAGCGTGACCCAGGTCGAGAATGCCGCGGAGATCGGCATGGAGCACAACCTGGGCCTGACCTGCGACCCGATCGGTGGCCTCGTCCAGATTCCCTGCATCGAGCGCAACGCCATGGGCGCGGTGAAGGCGATCAACGCCAGCCGTATGGCGCTCAAGAGCGACGGCAAGCATCACGTTTCGCTGGACAAGGTGATCGCGACCATGCGCGACACGGGACGCGACATGAAGGACAAATACAAGGAAACATCGCGCGGCGGTCTGGCCGTCAACGTCATCGAATGCTGATCGGCCCCCGTAGGAGCGCGCCCCGCGCGCGAAAAGCCAACGAAGCGATAATGCGGAAAGGCCCCTAGCGAACCGGACAATCCCGCGGCAGCCGGTCGACCGTTTCGACTCTCACCGGCTCGTCCTCGCCCCACCAGTTGGCGACGGCGGTGTAGCAAATTCTCAATTTTCCGCGGCGCGTATCGAAGCGCTGTTTGCTCGTGTACGCAAAGCACGACACCGACGCCAGATGACCCAGTTCGCGCATGGTCATGGCGCAGCGCCGCACGGACTCCACCGGGTCTTCACCGGGGTACAGCGTGAAGTAAAAACCCTTGGCGGTGCGGTCGTAGGACTCGGAATCGATCAGCCGGCCTTTGTCGGTCCACGCCTCATCGGCTGCGGCAATGCCACATACCGTCAAGGCAAAGAACAACATGCCGCTGGCGACCACCTTCGAACGCATCCGAACCCCTTTAGCCCTACCGCATCGGCCAGTGTATATCGATGCGGCGCCCCGTGTACGTAGGGGAACGATGGCTGACAGTTGCGGCCCGGGCTGTCATTATCCGGCCCTTGTGCCGCCCCGGGGTGGATTCTCGCCGCCCCGTCCGACCGGAGTCTGTATGTCACATCACCATATCCGCCGCGATGTCGGCGCCTTCGCCCTGATGCTTACCGGCCTGGGCTCGATCATCGGCTCGGGCTGGCTCTTCGGCGCCTGGCACGCCGCCCAGCTCGCCGGCCCTGGCGCCGTCTACGCCTGGATCATCGGCGCCGTCATCATTCTCTTCATCGCCCTGACCTACGCGGAACTGGGTGCGATGTTCCCCGAATCCGGCGGTATGGTTCGCTACGGCCACTACTCGCACGGCTCGCTGGTCGGCTTCATCGCCGGCTGGGCCAACTGGATCGCCATCGTCTCGGTCATTCCTGTCGAAGCCGAAGCCTCGGTCCAGTACATGGCGTCATGGCCCTGGGAATGGGCGCAGTGGACCAAGGGCCTGTACGTGGTCACCGCCGGTCACGGTGAGCTGACACCGCCTGGCCTGGCGATCGCCGCGGTGCTGGTGATGGTCTACTTCTTCCTCAACTTCTGGAGCGTGAAGCTGTTCGCCAAGAGCAACACGGCGATCACGGTATTCAAGCTCGTCGTTCCGGCCGCGACCGGTATCGCGCTGATCGCCACGAGCTACAACCCCGGCAACTTCGACATCGGCGCGCATGGCGGCACTCACGCGATCGACATCTCCTCGATCCTGACCGCCGTGGCCATCTCCGGCATCGTCTTCAGCTTCAACGGTTTCCAGAGCCCCGTGAATCTGGCGGGTGAAGCGCGCAATCCCGGCCGCAGTGTGCCGTTCGCGGTGATCGGCTCGATCCTCCTGGCCACCGTGGTCTACGTGCTGTTGCAGGTCGCCTTCATCGGCGCGGTACCGCCCGATCAGCTCGGCAAGGGCTGGGCGGGTCTGGAATACGCTTCGCCGTTCGCCCAGCTCGCCACGGCGCTGATGATCAACTGGATGGCGATCCTGCTGTACGCCGATGCGTTCGTCAGCCCCAGCGGCACCGGCGCCACGTACACCGCCACCACCGCACGCATGATCTACGCGATGGAGCGCAACGGTCAGCTGCCGAAGATCTTCGGCCATATCAACCCGCGCTTCGGTATCCCGCGCCCGGCGATGTGGCTCAACCTCGTCGTGAGCTTCATCTTCCTGTTCTTCTTCCGCGGCTGGGGCACCCTGGCCGCGGTGATCTCGGTGTCGACGATCATTTCGTACCTCACCGGTCCGGTCAGCGTCATGACCCTGCGCCGCACCGCGCCGGAACTGAAGCGTCCGCTGCGCATCGCCGGCCTGCCCATCCTCGCCGCGCTGGCCTTCATCTTCGCGACCGAGCTGCTGTACTGGGCCAAGTGGCCGCTCACCGGCGAGATCATCCTGCTGATGGTCGTGGCCCTGCCGATCTACTTCTACTACACCGCCAAATCGGGCTGGGAAGATTTCAGCCGCCACCTCAGGGGTGCCTGGTGGCTCATCGTCTACCTGCCGGTCCTGGCGCTGGTGTCCTGGGCGGGCAGCAAGACCTTCGGCGGCCGCGACTTCATCCCCTACGGCTACGACCTGGCCGTGGTCGCCGTCATCGGTGTGATCTTCTACTTCTGGGGCGTCGCCTCCGGCTGGCGCACCCCGATGGTCGAGGCCGCGCGCTTCCACCATGACGAGGACTCCGGCGGCGGCCCCGTCCTTCCGCCCAGCGCGGATGAGGCCGAAGCAGTCACCGGTCGCCGGTAACGAAAAAACGCCCCTCGGGGCGTTTTTTTTGATCCCGACTACCGGGCGGAGAAAAACGATCCGACGGGATTAAAGTGCCAGCACATCGCCCAGCAGCGCCTGCGCCGTGATTTCGGGGCCGGCGCCCGGACCCTGGATCACCAGAGGCGTCGCGTGATAGCGCGTTGTCGTCAGCGCGAACTGGTTGTCGGTGCCGGACAGGCGGGACGCGGGATGGTCCGGGCCCACTTCCACGAGGCCTACGCGCGCCCGACCGCGTTGGTTGAGGCGTGCCAGGTAACGCAGCACCTTGCCGTTGGCTTTCGCCTGCTCGTGCCGGATGCGCAGCGGTTCATCGAGCTCGCCGAGCCGCTCGAGGAACGTGGCGGTATCGAGATCGCGGAGCGCCTCGGGCACGAGGCTCTCAACCTCCACTTCTTCCGTACCCAATGCGAATCCCGCGTTGCGCGCGATGATCAGCAGCTTGCGCGCGACATCCTCGCCCGAAAGGTCCGAGCGGGGGTCGGGCTCGGTAAAGCCCAGCCGCCGCGCGTCCGACAACAACGCCGAAAAAGGGCGGCTGCCGTCGTACTGGTTGAACAGCCAGGACAGCGAACCGGAAAACACGCCTTCCAGTGTCAGCAGGCTGTCGCCGCAGTTGCGCAGGCGCCTTAGCGTGGACAGCACCGGAAGACCGGCGCCCACCGTCGCGGCGTCGCCGTAAACGCTGCCGTTCGCGGTTGCGCCCTGAAGCGCGCGCCAACCGGACAGATGGCCCCCGGCCAGCGCCTTGTTGGCGGTGACGACGTGGTAACCCGCCGCCAGCCACTCGGCGTGGCGGCTGGCCTCGATCGAACACGCCGTCGCGTCGATGACCACCTTGCGTTCGGCGCCCGTGGCGTCGAGCGCGGCCAGAAGTGGCGCGTTTTCGCGACCATCCCTGCCCTTGGCGAGAAACGCCGCGACATCGGCAGGGACCAGGCCGTCAGCATGCGTGTGCTGACGCTTCGAGTTCGCGGCGCCAACGAGGCGCAGGGAACGCGCCGCCGGTGTCGCGAGCAGGGTCAGCAAGGCACGCCCCACCACGCCGGTGCCGAGCAGGACGACCGCCGTGCGCGGCGCCGTGTCCACGAGGGGAGCGGCGACCACGGCGCTCACGCGCCGACCTTGCGTTTCGAGGTGACCGACGCCACCGCCGCCGCGCGCGCCAGCGCGGCTTCGAGATCCGCCAGCAGGTCGTCACCATCTTCGATGCCGACCGAGAGACGCAGCAGGCTGTCGGAAATACCGGCGACCTTGCGCGCTTCCGGCGCCATCGACGCGTGCGTCATGGAGGCGGGATGAGCGACCAGGCTCTCGACGCCACCCAGCGACTCCGCCAGCGAGAAATAGCGCAGGCCATCGACGAAGGCTTCGATCGCGTCGGTACCGCCGGCGATCTCGAAGCTGAGCATCGCGCCGAAACCTTTCTGCTGGCGCTGCGCCAGCGCGTGGCCGGGGTGCGACGCGAGACCGGGATAGAACACACGCGACACGGCGTCGTGTGCGTCGAGTCGGTCGGCGATACGGCGAGCATTTTCTTCGTGGGCACGAAGGCGTACGGCCAGCGTCCGCACACCACGCAGCGTGAGAAAGCTGTCGAACGGCGACCCCGTGAGCCCGTTGCAGTTGCCCCACCACTTCAGCTGCTCGGCGACCGCCTGGTCCGCGGCGATCACCGCACCGCCGACCACGTCGCTATGTCCGTTGATGTACTTGGTGGTCGAGTGAACGACGATGTCGGCGCCGAGTGTCAACGGCTGCTGCAGGGCGGGCGACAGGAAGGTGTTATCGACGACGACGAGTGCGCCGACGGCATGCGCGGCCTGCGCGACGTGACGCACGTCGGTGATACGCAGCAGCGGGTTGGACGGCGTTTCCACCCAGACCAGTGCCGGCTTCTTCGCGAGGCCATCCGCAAGCGCGGTCGGATCGGTGAAGTCGACGAAACGCACACGGAAGCGCCCCTTCTTCGCCCAGGCATCGAGCAGGCGCCACGTGCCGCCATAGCAATCGTGCGCGGCAAGCACGAGGGCACCGGAGGGTACGAGTTCCAGCGCCAGCGCCACGGCGGACATCCCACTGCCGGTGACGACCGCGCCCGCGCCCTCTTCCAGCTCCGTCAGCGCTTCGCCGAGCAGGTCGCGGGTGGGGTTGCCGCTGCGTGAGTAGTCATAGGCACGCTTGCGGCCGAAGCCCTCGAACGCATAGTTGGTCGACAGGTGCAGCGGCGGCACCACGGCGCCATGCTGAGTGTCGGATTCGATGCCGGCGCGGACGGCGCGGGTACACAGACGGGATTCGTGGGTGGTCATGATTCAGCGGTCTCCGCGACAGTCGTTGAGTGCGTGACGCAGCACGGGAGCGAGCTGCACGGTTTCTTTGAGGAAGGCGTCGTGGCCGTACGGCGAGTCCACGACTTCGAGGGTGGCGGTGCCGCCGAGACGGCGCTGCAGTTCGCACAGGTCCGACAGCGGAACGAGGCGATCGGAAGGGAAGCCGACCAGCGTCGTCGGTGCGGAAACCCGTTCCGGCGAGATGTCATGCAGGTCGATGGACTCGGAAAGGGCGAGAAAACGCGACGGGTCGAAACGTTCGACGAAGCGACGGCCGGCATGCTCCAGGTAATCCTCCACGGGGAAGTGGAAGCGGCCGTCGCGCAGTTCAGGGCCGGCGGCGAAACGGCGCGAGAATTCCTCGCTGCCGCGGTACGTTGTCATCGCCAGCTGACGGGCCAGGGCGAGCGCTTCATCCACCCGGCCGGACTCGATGCCGAGGCGGACGATGCCGCGCTGCACGGAGCGCTGCGCCGTGGACAGCGGGTGCGGACGGTGCGCCCCGGCGAGCAGTACCAGCGAACGCAGCTTGTCCGGATGGGCGGCCGCGAAGGCCAGGCCGGTCATCGCGCCGTATGAGGAGCCCACGAAGGCCTGAACGCGACCGATGCCCAGTTCGTCCACCAGCGCGGCCAGCGCGGATGCCTGATCCTCGCTGGAAACCGAAGCCACGTCGTCGCCCAGGTCGCCCGGGACCAGCCAGTCGATCGACAGCACGCGGCATTCGGCGAGGTCGATCGCGGCGCCCTGCCCCACCAGCTCCTGCCACCAGCCAGTCGCTCGATCGCGTCCGGCGCAGACGTCACGATCGGCGGAGATGCCGCCCTGCACGATCACCGTCGGCGCATGAGGCGCGCCGCACCACAGGTAACGGACGTCCACATTGACGGTTTCGCTGCCGTACTTCGGGACGAAGGAGACGCGGCGCACGCCACGCTGCTCGGTGAGGTCGGCCGCGCAACGCGGCGCGGCAACGCAGGCCGTTTCGGGGAGGGAGATCACGGTGAGGGGCTCGGCTGACATATCCAGATTCCTGCGTTCGGGATCGAGCCCTGCGGGAACACCGGTATGCGGATTGCCGGCCACGGGTACGCGAATGCGTGCCCGCAACGGACATCCCATCTATCGGCTGACGTGCGGAAGCACGACCCGCAGGAGTTGGCACCGTCGCGGAAATCCGCAGGTTGCCCCGGCTTCAAAGGGCCTGTCCCTCAGCCGGTCTCGATGAGTGAAACCGACGATACGCCTCGATCCAAAACGTGTCAACAGCCGTTTAGACGTCCAGATGTCCAGATGTCCGAACGTGTGAGGTGCGCGAATCATCGTGGAAACCGTTGGCACAGGCGGGCTGCGGCCTTCGGACTGCAAGCGCATGACGGATGGCGACGGCAACGGGACCGGTCCGAGGCCGTGGGATCGTGCACACGCGGAAGAGCGTCGCCGGCAGGGCCGGACCCCATCGGACCCGGGTCGATGGCCTTGCTCTGGCGTCCGGCCGGGCCGGGTCACCGGTGGGGAGAGGTGTCGGGCCGCCTCAGCCAAGCCTCCTAACCCCTGCTAGAATAGGGGGTTAGCCTTCACAGCGACCCTGCCCATGTCCTCACACCTCACCGAAACCCGCCGGCGGCGCAGTTTTGCCATCGTCAGCCACCCCGACGCGGGCAAAACGACCCTGACCGAGAAGATCCTGCTGTTCGGCGGCGCGATCCAGATGGCCGGCTCGGTGAAGAGCCGCAAGGCCGCCCGCCACGCGACGTCCGACTGGATGGCGCTGGAAAAGGAGCGCGGCATCTCGGTGACCTCGTCGGTCATGCAGTTCCCCTATGACGACGCCATCGTCAACCTGCTGGACACACCCGGCCACGCGGACTTCTCCGAGGACACCTACCGCGTGCTCACGGCGGTCGACTCGGCGCTGATGGTGATCGACTGCGCCAAGGGCGTCGAGGAGCGCACGATCAAGCTCATGGAAGTCTGTCGGCTGCGCGACACGCCGATCATGACCTTCATCAACAAGCTCGACCGTGAAGGCCGCTCGCCGATCGAACTGCTCGACGAAGTCGAGTCCGTACTCGGGATCGCCTGCGCGCCGGTGACCTGGCCGATCGGCATGGGTTCCCGCCTGAAGGGCGTTTACCACGTGGTGCTCGACGAAGTGCACGTGTTCGAGCCGGGCAAGAACTTCACCCGCCAGGACTCGACGATCTTCAAGGGCCTGGACGATCCCGCACTCGCCACGATGATCGGACAGGCCGCGCTCGACGAACTGCGCGAAGAGCTCGAACTGGTTCTCGGCGCATCGAATCCCTTCGACATCGACGCCTACCTCGCCGGTAAACAGACACCGGTGTTCTTCGGTTCGGCGGTCAACAACTTCGGCGTACAACTGCTGCTCGACTTCTTCGTCGAGCACGCACCCTCGCCGCGCAGCCGCGAGACGCTGACGCGTGAAGTCAAGCCGGAAGAAGAGAAGCTCACCGGCTTCGTTTTCAAGATCCAGGCGAACATGGACCCGGCGCATCGTGACCGCGTCGCTTTCATGCGTGTCTGCTCGGGCACCTACACCGCCGGCATGAAAATGCAGCAGACGCGTACCGGCAAGGAAGTGCGCATCGCCAACGCGCTCACCTTCATGGCGTCCGATCGCGAAATCGTGGAGCGGGCGTACCCGGGCGATGTCATTGGCCTGCATAACCACGGCACGATCACCATCGGCGATACCTTCACCGAAGGGGAGCCACTGTCGTTCACCGGCATCCCGAACTTCGCGCCGGAGCTCTTCCGTCGTGCGCGTCTGCGTGACCCGATGAAGATGAAAGCGCTGCAGAAGGGTCTCGCGCAGCTGTCGGAAGAAGGCGCGACGCAGTTCTTCCGCCCGCTGATGTCGAACGACCTGATTCTCGGCGCGGTCGGCGTGCTGCAGTTCGATGTGGTCGCTTATCGTCTGAAGGACGAGTACAACGTCGACTCGAGTTTCGAGCAGGTCGGCGTGGCGACGGCGCGCTGGATCCATTGCGACGACGCGAAGAAGCTCGAGGAATTCCGCGAGAAGAACGCGGGTAACCTGGCGATCGATGCGGCGGGCGAGCTGGTTTACCTCGCCCCGACGCGAGTCAATCTGCAGCTGGCACAGGAGCGCTGGCCGGGAGTCCGGTTCTCGGCGACGCGCGAGCATGCGGCGTCGGTCGACGTCTGAGGTTCGATCGATCCGAGGCGCCATAAAAAAAGTCCGGCCTGGCCGGACTTTTTTTATGGCGCGAAAAGGAGGCGTGCGTTCATCGGGCCTCAGACCGGCGACGGATGCAGATACCGGTGAATCGCCTGCACCACGACCGACCCCTCCCCCACCCCGGAAGCCACACGCTTGATCGATCCCGACCGCACATCGCCCACCGCGAACACGCCGCGCAGGGTCGTAGCGAACGGCGAAGGTGTCGCGTAACCATCGGCATCGCGGCCGGTAAGCACGAAACCCTTTCGATCCAGATCCAGGCAGCCGTCCAGCCAGGCCGTATTCGGCTCCGCGCCGATCATCACGAAGAGCGCACCGATCTTCTTGCGCGTCTGTGTGCCGTCGTTGCAGATCCAGCCCACCTCACGCAGATAGGCATCGCCGTCGAGGTGATCCACCTTGCAGTGCGTATGCAGCGTAATGCGCGGCGACTGGTCGATACGCTGCACCAGGTAATCCGACATGGTCGCGGCGAGCCCGCTGCCACGCACGAGGATATGTACGTGCGCCACGGTGCGCGCGAGGAAAACCGCCGCCTGACCCGCGCTGTTGCCGCCGCCGACGATCACCACTTCCTCGCCGGCACAGAGCGTCGCTTCCATCGCCGTCGCCGCGTAATGAATGCCCTGGCCCTCGAAGCGCTCGTAGTCGACGTGATCGAGCTTGCGATAGCGCGCACCCGTCGCGATGACCACGGACTTCGCCGTGACGACGGTGCCGTTGTCGAGCTTGAGACGGAACGGGTGCGCCGAGCAGTCCAGGCCCTGCACTTCACGCGCGATGGCCATGTGCGCACCGAACTTCATGGCCTGTACCTGGGCGCGGCCGGCCAGGGCCTGCCCCGAAATACCGGTGGGAAAGCCGAGGTAGTTTTCGATCTTCGAGCTGGTGCCGGCCTGACCACCCGGCGCCAGCGATTCCAGCACCAGCGTGTCCAGTCCCTCCGACGCGGCGTACACGGCCGCGGCGAGTCCCGCGGGCCCGGCGCCGATGACCGCGACGTCGTGCACGTGATCGGTATCGAGCAGGATGGAGATGCCCAGTTCGTCGGCCAGCTGGGAAGTCGTCGGGCACTTGAGTACCGTTCGATCGGGCAGGATGACGACCGGACACTCCTCCGGATCGAGGCCGAACCCGTCGATCAGGTGGCGCGCGTCTTCATCGATATCCGTGTCCAGCAAGCGGTACGGGTAGCCATTGCGAATCAGGAAGCTGCGCAGGCGCACCGTGTCCGCCGCGTGGGCGGAGCCTGCCAGGATCACGCCGCCCTGCCCGCTCTGAATGAGACCCACGCGGCGCAGGATGAAGGCACGCATGATGATTTCGCCGATATCCGGCTCACCGGACACCAGCTTACGGAACTGCAGGGGATTGAGCCGGACAAGACGCGTATCGACGGCCGTCCGGCCATTGACCATCACCTGGCGCTCGCTGAAGAGGTCGACCTCACCGGTGAACTGGTTCGGACCGTGGACGACGAAGATGTTGGGCGCGCCGTTCTCGTGGAAGTCGTAGACCTCGATACTGCCCTCCAGCACGAAGAAATAATCCACGCGCCGCTGCCCACGCTCGAACAGCAGCGTACCGGCCGGGACCGTCTCTTCCACTCCGTACCTGACCAGCCGCGCCGCCATCTCTTCGCTAAGGTGGGGGAAGGTCTGCTCACGACGGTTCATCGGGCTCGACGGATCGTTTTCTGACGGTATGGCCATGCAGCGGATTCCAGGGGTTTGGGCCGTATGCCCTCGTGGGAAGATAGCCGAAGTGGCACGGGACGATCTTGTATCGGAGCACCATCATGCCTGCGTAGACTCTGCCCGCAAGCCCATCAGGATACTGTTCATGTCCGCGCCGCCCACTGCCGTCAACCGCCCCTCGCTGCCATTGCGCCTCCTGCGCTCACCGGTCGGTCGCATTCTCGTTTTCGCCGTGACGCTCAGTGCACTGGGCTTCATCGCCGGCCGCATCTACAACGGCATCGGTCTGCCCCGGGGCAGCCTGCCATTCGATCAGGTCACACCCCTGATCGAGGCCTTCCGGCTGCTACCCATCGTGATCGCCTACTGGCTGCTGGTGCGGACGATCGAGCGACGGCGGATCGACGAGCTCGCGCCACGCAAGGCTGTCCCGCATCTGGCCCTCGGCCTGATCGGCGGCGCGGCGTTGTTTTCGCTGGTCGTGGGAACCCTCTACGCCCTGGGCGTCTTCGTCGTCGACGGCGTGAACCACGACGTGGCCTGGCTCGGTCCCATCCTGGTCACGGGAGTCGGTGCCGGCGTGGGAGAGGAAATCATCAGCCGCGGCGTGCTCTTCCGCATCGTCGAAGAAGGCCTGGGGACCTGGGCTTCGCTGATCATCTCCGCGGCCTTCTTCGGCGGCGTGCACATCTGGAACCCCGGCGCCACCGCCTGGAGCGCCATCGCCATTGCGCTGGAAGCCGGGCTCCTGTTCGGGCTGCTCTACAACGTGACCCGCTCCCTCTGGCTCTGCATGGGCGTCCACGCCGCGTGGAACATGGCCCAGGGGCCGTTCTACGGCATTCCGGTGTCGGGCTTCGAACAGCACGGCCTGCTGGCCTCCCATATGCAGGGGCCCGAATGGCTCACCGGCGGCGCGTTCGGCGCCGAGGCCTCCGTCGCGGCCCTTTGCATCTGCTCGATGGCGACGGCCGTATGTCTTGCCGTGGCGATCCGCCTCGGCACACTGGTCCCGCCGCCGTGGCGTCGCGTCCCGCAGGCTCCAGTCGTGTGACGTATCGCCGATAATCAGTATGACGCCATGGAAGCCCGGCCCGGTTTGGGTGTAGTACCTGAACGGGCCAGACGCGGCACCCTTGTCCCACTACCGGTCTTCGCATGTCCTCTCACGAAAAGAAGCGCAACTGGCTGGCCGACCAGCCCCTTCAGCGCAAGATCGTCTTCGCCATCGGCGCCCTTCTGGCCCTTTTCGTGGCGGCCTGTGTCGCCAACCTGGTGTCGCTCTACCGGGAGAACGACACGCGGGCCTGGTCGACGCATACCTACGTCGTCCTGCTGACCCTGGCCAATACGAGCGACGACGCGCAGGCCCGGCAGGTGGCGGCGCGTGGTTACCTGCTCAACCAGGCGGAAACCGAGTGGGCCGACTTCGACCGGGCCGACCGCAAGATAACCCAGGACATCGCCCAGATCCGCCAGCTGACGGTCGACAATCCGCTGCAGCAGGCGCGCCTGGACCGTGCCCAGGAAATGCTCGACCGGTGGAAGACCGAAGTCACCAAAGCCGGACTGGAGCCGATGCGCGCCATCGGCAACGCGGCCACCCCCGAGGCGTCGTTCGCCCGGGACCGCGTTCGTCACGACTACCTCGACCATCGCACGGTGCTGATGAGCGACATTCGCAAGCTGATCGACGAGATGTCGGCCAGCGAGCGGGTTTTGCTGGAGGAGCGGACCAGGGCCCTGGACCACGTACTCGCGGCAACCCAGTACATCGATGTCATCTCGCTGGTGGTCTGCCTTCTGTTCGGCATCGCCGTGATCCTCATGACCTCCCAGCTGATCACCCGGCCCATCGTGCGGATGACCGAGCTGATGACGCGACTGGCCGGTCATGACCACACCATCGAGGTTCGGCAGCTGAGCCGCCGCGACGAGATCGGCGAGATCGCCCGCGCGCTCCAGGTGTTCAAGGAGATGGCGATCGAAACGGCGGGACAGAACTGGCTGAAGTCGACCGTCACCGCGGTATCGAACCGCCTGCAGGGCGCGACGACCTACCGCGAGTTCGCCGACACGCTGCTCTCCGAGCTGGTTCCCACCCTCAAGGCGGGCGTCGGGGTGTTCTACGTGTTGCGGGAAGAAACCTCGACGCTGGAGATGCTGGGCAGCTACGGCTTCCGCCAGCGACGCCACGTCACCACGTCCTATGCTCTTGGCGAGGGCCTTGTCGGCCAGGCCGCCATCGAGCGCCGGCCCATCGTGCTGCAGGACGTGCCGGACGATTACACGCGCATCCACTCAGGCACCGGCGAAGCGTCGCCGCGCAGCGTGATCCTGGTGCCCGTGCTCTCACGCGACACGTTGCTCGGCGTCCTCGAGATCGCCAGCTTCGATCACCTGTCGTCGGTCCAGGAACGCCTGCTCGACGAACTGATGCCGATCGTCGCCCTTTCGCTGGAAAATCTCTCGCGAGCGCTGCGCACGAGCACGCTCCTCGAGCAGACGCAAAGCCAGGCCGACGAACTGCGCGCCTCGGAAGAAGCGCTGCGCTCGCAGCAGGAAGATCTGCGTTCGACCAACGAAGAACTCAAGAACCGGACGAACGAGCTGCAGGAGCAGTCGCAGCGGCTGGTCGCCTCCGAGGAAGAACTGCGCGTGCAGACGGAAGAACTGCATGCGTCGAACGAGGAACTGCGAGAGAAGAGCCTCACCCTCAACCAGCAGAAGGACTCGCTGCAGGCCCTGCAGAACGAAACCCAGGAAAAGGCCGAAGAGCTCGCGCGCGCCAGCCAGTACAAGTCCGAGTTCCTGGCGAACATGTCGCACGAGCTGCGTACGCCGCTGAACAGCCTGCTGATCCTCTCGCGCAGTCTTGCCGACAACGACGAAGAAAACCTCACCGGCGAGCAGGTCGAGTCGGCCCGGATCATCCACGACGCGGGCTCCAACCTGCTCCGGCTGATCAACGACATCCTCGACCTGTCCAAGGTCGAGGCCGGCAAGATGGAACTGATGGTCGATACGTTCCCGCTGGCCGATCTCTCACGCACGCTCAGCCGGACGTTCAACCACGTCGCGCAGGAAAAGAAGCTCGACTTCGAGGTGACCGTCGCCCCCGGGCTTCCCGCGTCCATCCGCACCGATGGCGCCAAGCTCGAACAGGTCGCCAACAACCTGCTCAGCAACGCGTTCAAGTTCACCTCCAGCGGCACCGTGGCGCTGCGCATCTCGCGCCCCGCCGCCGGGGCGGCGCTGCCGGACGGCCTCGATCCGGCCCACACCATCGCGATCGCCGTCATCGACTCGGGCATCGGCATCCCGGCCGACAAGTTCCAGCGTGTGTTCCACGCCTTCGAGCAGGTCGACGCCAGCACCAGCCGCCAGTACGGCGGCACCGGCCTGGGCCTCGCCATCTCCCGGCGCATCGCGATGCTCCTGGGCGGCGACATCACCCTCGTCAGCGAACCCGGCAAGGGCAGTACCTTCACCATTTTCCTGCCGGAGACGGCGCCCGAGAGCGATTCGATCGCGGAGCCGATCCCGCTCCAGCAGGCGGCTGCCGAGGCGACGCTCCCGCTGTCGCCCGGCCTGCTCGTGGACAGCATCGATGACGACCGCGGCTCGCTCAATCCGGGCGATACGATCATTCTCGTCGTCGAGGACGACCCGGCCTTCGCGCGCATTCTGGCGGACATGATTCATCGCAAGGGCCACCGTGTGCTGGCGGCCGCGGATGGCGAGACCGGCCTGGCCCTGGCCAATCGTTACCGCCCCACCGGCATCCTGCTCGACGTGATGCTGCCGGGCATGGACGGCTGGACGGTGATCGAGCGCCTCAAGGGCGATGCCGCCACGCGGCACATCCCCGTGCACTTCATCTCGGCCACGGACGATTCCACCCGCGGCCTCGAGCTGGGTGCGGTGGGCTTCCTGACCAAGCCGGTCAGCCGCGAATCCATCTCGGACGCTTTCGAGCGCCTGCTGCACTTCGCGGAAGGACGCACGCGCCACCTGCTGGTCGTGGACGACGATGCCAGCGCGCGCGCCGCCGTGCGCACGCTGCTGAAGGACGACTCGGTCGTCATCGACGAAGCTTCCTCCGGCGAGGAAGCGCTCGCCATGACCGGCGATACACCGTACGACTGCATCGTGCTCGATCTCGGCCTGCCCGGCATGTCGGGCATTGAGTTCCTCGAGCGGCTCGCGCGCGGTGGTCATACGCCGCCGGTGGTGGTCTATTCGGGTCGCGACCTCAGTCGCGAGGAAAGCATGAAGATCCGCCAGTACACCGACAGCATCGTGGTCAAGGGCGCCCGCTCGCCAGACCGCCTGCTCGACGAAGTGAGCCTGTTCCTGCACTCGATCCGTCATGGCGGCGGCGCGCGCGACGAAGCGATCACTCCTGCCGGCGGCATGGACGAGGCGGACCTCCGCGGCCGTCGCCTGCTGCTGGTGGACGACGACATGCGCAATCTGTTCGCCCTGTCCAAGGTGCTCCGGGCGAAGGGCGTCGATGTCGTGATGGCGCAGGATGGCCAGAAAGCACTCGACACCCTGGACAAGGACGCGGACATCGAACTCGTGCTGATGGACATCATGATGCCGGTGATGGACGGCTACGAGACCATGCGCGCGATCCGCGCGAAGCCGGCGGTCGCGAAGGTGCCGATCATCGCGTTGACCGCGAAGGCCATGCGCGGCGATCGTGAAAAGTGCCTGGAGGCGGGTGCCAACGATTACCTGTCCAAGCCGATCGACGTGGACCGCCTGCTCTCGCTGATTCGCGTGTGGCTGCCGCAGCGCGGCTGATATGGATATCGAAGACATCGAAATCCAGTTGTTCGTGCGCGCGATGCAGCTGCGCCACGGGCACGATTTCAGTGAATACGCGCCCGCCTCGCTCAAGCGGCGGGTGCAGCAGCTCGTGCGCACGCACGATGCGGGCAGCGTCAGCGAGCTTACCCGGCGCTTGCTGCACGAGCCGGGCTTCGTCGCCAGGATCATCGAAGGTCTGTCGGTACCGGTGTCGGAAATGTTCCGGGACCCCGCGGTCTTTCGCGTCCTGCGCGACAAGGTCTTTCCGGTACTGGCCTCCTATCCCGAGATCAACATCTGGCAGGCCGGCTGCGCGCATGGACAGGAGGTCTATTCGCTGGCCATCCTGCTCGAGGAAGCCGGACTCTACGAGCGCTCGCGCATCTATGCCACGGATTTCAACGACGCGGCGCTGGCGATCGCGGGCGAAGGCATCTACGCGACCCGCGAAGCGCGGGACTGGTCCCGTAACTATCTCGAAGGCGGCGGGCAGCGCTCGCTCAGCGACTACTACAGCGCGCGCTACGACTTCATCAAGCTGGACACCCGCCTGCGCCGCAACGTCACCTTCTTCAATCACAACCTGGTGACGGACGAGGTGTTCTGCGAGGCGCATCTGATCCTTTGTCGCAACGTCCTGATCTACTTCACCAACACCTTGCAGGACCGCACGCTGGGCTTGTTCCGCGACAGTCTCGTGCGCGGCGGTTTTCTTTGCCTCGGCACCCGGGAGAACATCGATTTCTCGCCCGCGGCGGCGGGCTTTTCGGACGTCGACAACGCGCTGCGCGTTTACCAGGTGGGCGGTTCCGGTGCGAGGCCGCTGACGCGATGAGCACGCATCAGGCGATCGTGATGGGTTGCAGCGCCGGTGGCCTGTCGGCGCTGCAACGCGTCCTCCCCGGACTCGACAGACGGCTCGCCGTGCCTGTCGTCATCTGCTGCCATACCGGCTCGGCCGACGTATCGCTTCTGGTCGAATTGCTGGCGCGCGTCAGCCCGCTGCCGGTCGTCGAAGCCCAGGAGCGCGCCCCCGTCGATCCGGGCGTGATCCACGTCGCTCCCGCCGGCTACCACCTGCTGATCGAACCGAACCTGCACTTCTCCCTGAGCATCGACGCCAAGGTCGCCTATGCACGGCCGTCGATCGACGTACTTTTCGAAACCGCCGCCGATGCCTGGCACGATGCCCTCGTCGCCGTGCTGATGACCGGCGCCAACTCGGACGGCGCCAACGGCCTCGTCGCCGTACGCCACGCCGGTGGCTATGCCGTGATCCAGGATCCCCAGACCGCCGAAGCGAAGGTGATGCCGTTGACTGGCCTCGAACGCGCGGGAGCGGACGCCTGCCTGCCCCTCGACGCCATCGCCCCGCGACTCAACGAACTATGCCTGACATGAATCCGATCCGACCCAAGATCCTCGTCGTCGACGACACGCCCGCCAACCTCGTCGCCATGCGCCGCTTGCTGGCCCGTGCCGACGCGGACATTTTCGAAGCATCCAGTGGCAACGAGGCGCTTGCGCTGTGTCTCGATCACCAGTTCGCACTGGTGCTGCTCGACGTCAACATGCCCGAGATGGACGGCTTCGAGGTGGCGGAATTCATCTCGGAAAACGACCACCTGAACGAGACGCCGATTATCTTCGTGACCGCCGCCTACGCCGATGACGTCAACCGCATCAAGGGCTATACGGCCGGCGCGGTCGATTACATCGCCAAGCCGATCAACGACGTCATCCTGCAGTCGAAGGTGAAGATCTTCCTCGAGCTGTATCGCGCCCGCGCCTTGCTACAGAGTGCGCTCGACGAACTGTCGACGCGAAACGAGCAGCTGACCAACGAGGTGGCCGAACGCACGCGGATGGAGCAGCTGGTTCGCCATCAGGCGACGCATGATGCGCTTACCGGGCTGCCGAACCGGTTGTTGTTCCGCGAACGCCTCGAAGGCGCCATCACGCTCGGTAACGGGGGCGGCGCGACCTTCGCGCTGGCCTATATCGACATCGATGGATTCAAGGGCGTCAATGACGCCAGCGGACACGCCGCCGGCGACGAGCTGCTCAAGGCGATCGCGCTGCGCATCGACGCCCGCACGCGTGGTACGGATACGGTGGCCCGTCTGGGCGGCGACGAGTTCGCCGTGCTGCTGCACGATACGGCGGACGCCGCGGGTGCGCTGACGCGCTGCCAGGCACTCTGCGATGCCGTGGCTGAACCCTACACGCTGACGATCGGGGACATTCGCGTACCCGCCCGCGTTGGCGCCAGCATCGGTGTGACGATGTTCCATCACGGCATGGCGTACGACGAGATCGTGGCGATTGCCGATGGGGCGATGTATGAGGCGAAGCGCAGCGGCAAGAACCGCTGCGTTCTGGCCTGACCGCATCGCCGGCGAGGCTGGCTCCCGCTCTCCTGGCGGGAGCCAGCCTCGCCGGCGATGCTTTTATCGGCTCAACCCGGCCAGAAACGCTTCCAGCACCGCCCCGCGATACCGCTGCCGGTGCGACAACACCGACAACACCCGCCGGAGATCCAGGAAAGGGGTTGGCAGAACCACCAGCCGCCCCGTCGCCCTCGCGTCCCCGATCGCCACCTCCGGCAGACACGCGATACCCAGCCCGGCGATCACTGCCTGCTTGATCGACTCGGACTGATCGAGTTCCAGCACGGTTCTTCCTTCGGGCAACTCGGCCAACGCCCGCTCGCTCAGCGCCCGCGTGGCCGAGCCTCGCTCGCGCAGCACCCAGCGTTCGCCGGCGAAATCCTCGCGGCGCAATCGCTTCTTTCCGGCCAGGACGTGATCCGGCCGTGCGCAGACCACCAGCCGGTCGTCGCGCCACGGGCGCGATTCGATCGACGGGTGCGTCACCGGCCCCTCGACGCAACCAATATCGAAGTCATGGTCGAGCACGCCCTGGGCGATCCGCGCCGTATTGGCGACACCCAGGCGCAAGGAAACGCCCGGATGCGCGGACGCGAACGTCCCCAGCAGATCGCCCACCAGGTAATTGCCGACGGTATTGCTGGCGCCGACACGAATTTCCCCGGCAAGCTCGGCCCGTTCACCGGCGGCCCTGCGACCGAACTCGGCATGCCGCTCGATCAGTTCCTGCGCCAGCGGCAGCAGCTCGCGCCCCCGGTCGTTGATCCGCAACCGCCCCCGCTCGCGAGCAAACAGTTCGGCACCGAGCTGCCGCTCCAGTTCGGCGAGGGCCATGCTCGCGGCCGGTTGACTGAGGAACAGTCGTTCGCTCGCCGCGCGGACACTTCCCGTGGTGGCGATGGCGACGAAAATCTCTAGCTGACGAGGGCTGACGGCATGCATAAGTTCGACTTATACACCCGATAAGGGATTTTCAATATGCTTATACGTGGTCGATCAGGACAATAGGGACGTTGCCAGGAATCCCGCCATGTCCTCCGTCGTCGCTTCGCCCATCGCTCCCTCACGTCTTCCCGGTTTCCTGCTCGCCCTCGCGGTGGCGGCCGTGGCCTTCGCGCTCGGTCGCGCCGTACCGCTCATCGGCGGCGCCGTCTTCGGCATCGTGCTCGGCATCCTGGTCCGCCATTTTGCGCCGCCGGCGGCGCGCTTCCAGCCGGGCATCCGCTTCGCCTCGAAGCAGGTACTGCAGTGGTCGATCATTGCGCTGGGCTTCGGCCTGAGCCTGACCCAGGTCGCCCATACCGGCCTGGAATCGCTCTCGGTGACGTTGGCCACCGTCGCCGTGGCAGGCCTCTCGGCGTGGCTGCTCGGTCGCATGCTGCATGTCCATGACAAGCTTCAGGTACTGATCGGCATCGGCACCGCGATCTGCGGCGGCTCCGCCATTGCCGCCGTGGTGCCGATCATCAAGCCGGACGAACACGACACCGCCTTCGCCATCTCGACGATCTTCCTGTTCAATCTGGTCGCCGTGCTGCTCTTCCCCCTTCTGGGCCATCTGCTGGGCCTGACGGATCTGGGCTTCGGCCTCTGGGCAGGCACCGCGATCAACGACACCTCGTCGGTCGTCGCCGCCGGCTACAGCTTCAGTCATGCGGCTGGTGACTACGCCACCATCGTCAAGCTAACGCGCGCTACCCTGATCATTCCCATCAGTCTCGGCATCGCCCTCATCGTGGCGTGGCGTCAGAAACACTCGGGCGCCAGCGACTTCAGTCTCGCGAAGATCTTTCCGTGGTTCATTCTCTGGTTTCTGGTCGCCTCGGGTATCCGCACCGCGGGTCTCGTTCCCGAGGTCGCCCTGCCGGTGATCCACTTCATCGCGGAATGCCTGATCGTGGTCGCCCTCACCGCCATCGGCCTGTCGGCCGACCTGCGTCGCATGGCATCCACCGGCCCCCGCCCGATCCTTCTCGGACTCGGTGTCTGGGCCGCCGTGGCGCTCACCAGCCTGCTCGTGCAGCACCTGATCGGCCGTTGGTGAAAACACATCGCCAATCGCGCAAGGTCGGTAGCCACTTGGCCAGATGAAAGAGAAGCTCAAATAGCAGCCAGAATCCGCAGATTCAGCGCATGCTGCTGCGCCTGCCACACCGCCAGCCTTCCGGCGTCGATTTCATCCTGACCATCCATCGCGCTGAGCTTGCGCTTCCACCAGCTCCGGTACCTATAGCGGGAGATCTCGCCGGTCACGTCGCTGGCTATGACGCGCCCACGCACGACCCGGATGATAGCCTCGCCGCCCGCTTCGCTGAGCGTGCCCTGGTCCCAGTTCGTCATGGCGACATCGGGCGCATACGCATCCTTGTCGATCGACAGATACACAGGCTCGCTGCTGCTCGCCTGCATTTTTACGAACGCGTCGACCATGCCTTCGCTGGTCAGGAATGAACGAAAACGCGCACCGAGCCCGAGCTTCAGCGCCCAGCTCGTGTCCACGCCCGTCGACCAGTACGTCAGCTTGCCCGCACGCAGCGGCCCGAGGTAGTTCTCCCAGGCATGTCCGCGTCCGATATCGCCCGACGTGATCCCGATCACATGGACATGGCTGACCCGCCGCATCATCGCGACGCGGCGTACCCAGGATCCGCAGTGGACACCGAACGGAAAACGCATGTTGTCCGGATGGTTGTCGAGCACGACGACCTGAAAACTTTCCTTACCGGGGACGCGCTCGACCAGCGGCCAGGTCAGATGATGGAAATCGCCGCTGCCCATGAAGACCGTGCCGTGCTCACGCGGGAGGGTTTCCACCAGGTCGGCCGAGAAGCGACGAAGGCTGGATACCGAACAGCCAAAGCGGATCGGCTCTTCCCACTCCCTCAGCGGAAGCACGAGGCGACCCGGCAATGCGCCGACCGACCCATCGAGGTCAAGTACGATGGGCGTCCGCATCGGAGGCCTCCCATACGCTGTCGGATTCGAAACGATGGGCGAAACGCCGAAGCACGGCGCGCAGCAGCGGATGACGGATGTACACGGCATGCCGGGTCAGGTGGAAATGCGCACCCAACGATGCCTTGACCGCGGGATCCGTCCAGCCGGCGACATAGAACCGGAGGCCGCGCGCCAGGGCGAATTCGAGATTGACGAACCAGCTGACGAAGTACAGATCGAACTCACGCGCCTGTGGGTACGCGAAGCCTACGTACTTGTCGAGCAACTTGCCATTGTGTTCGTAGCAGAGGTTCCAGCCGATGAGCCGGCCGTCGACGCGGTAGGTGAACACCTGTCCGCCCGGATCGCGCAGCACGGCGGCGAAGAAATCGCGTGACAGCTTGTCGAAGTGGACTTCGCTCTGCGCGTGGACGTTTTCGAACAGCGCATAGTACCCGTCGACCACCTCGTCTGAAGCGAAGGCATCGCCGGTGGGGATCACCGCGATGTCGAGCTTGTCGCGCGAACGAAGCTTGCGACGGAGATTCTTTCGCCGCGACGCGGAGAGCCGGCCGAGGTATTCGTCGACCGAGCCGAAGTCGATCGGCACATAGGCGAGTGCCTGCCCTTCGACGATGATGTAACCGCGATCGCGCGCGGCATCGACGAAACGCGCGGTCCAGGCACGATCGCGCACGCTGGTCAGCGGCGAATCCACCGCGAGGTCCTTCACGATCAGCAGCGGATGGCTGGCACCGAACGAGCGCGCCCACGATGCGGCCACCGCGGCAGGGTCGTTGCATGCATCGAACAGCGAATATTCGGAGACCGTCGTCCCCGCAAAGCAGGTACGCGGCGTCAGAAGACGCTTCAGCAGCGACTGAAACGGAAAACTGGCCACACGCCGGCGAAGCTCGTCGTCGGCGGTGGTCAGCAGGTCGAACGGAGCCACGAAAAGTGGCGAACCATCCACCGCACGGGTCGGGGTGAACCCGTGCGGTGGATGGCGTTCAAAATGCCCGAGCAAGGCATCCGGCTCGAGCTGGTTCACGAACGCCATCGCGTGGCTGCCGGGTATCAGCCGCGCTTGGCCAGCGTGAGGCACTGGTCGAGCAACGCGATAGCGAGGTCGATTTCTTCGTGGCTGATGTCGAGCGACGGGGCGAACGTGATTACGTTCTTGTACCAGCCACCGACATCGAGCACGAGACCGATCTTCTTGCCTTCGTGAGTGAGACCGCCGGCCAGGCCGATGTCGACCATGCGGTCGAGCAGCGCCTTGTTCGGCGTGAAACCGTCGTCCGTGCAGATCTCGGCGCGCAGTGCGAGGCCGAGGCCGTCGACGTCGCCGATCTCCTTGTGACGCTTCTGCAGGTCGCGCAGGCCGTCGAGGAAGTGCTTGCCCTTCTCGGCGACGCGGGTACCGTAGTCGAGCTCATAGCCCATCTTGATCACTTCCAGACCCAGCGCGGTACCGAGCGGGTTGGAGTTGAACGTCGAGTGCGTCGAGCCCGGCGGGAAGATCTCGGGGTTGATCAGTTCTTCGCGCGCCCAGATGCCGGACAGCGGATTGAGGCCGTTGGTCAGCGCCTTGCCGAAGACCAGCACGTCGGGGTTGACGCCGAAATGCTCGATCGACCACAGCTTGCCCGTGCGCCAGAAACCCATCTGGATTTCGTCGACGACCATCAGGATGCCGTACTTGTCGAGCACCTTCTTGAGATCGATGAAGAAGTTCTTCGGCGGGATGACGTAACCGCCGGTGCCCTGGATCGGCTCGACGTAGAACGCGGCGTATTCGGCCTCGCCCACCTTCGGATCCCACACGCCGTTGTATTCGGTTTCGAACAGGCGCTCGAACTGACGCACGCACGCATCGGAATATTCTTCCGGCGTCATGCCCTTCGGGCGACGGAACGGGTACGGGAACGGGATGAACTGCGCGCGCTCGCCGAAGTGACCGAAGCGACGACGGTACCGGTAGCTGGAGGTGATCGACGAAGCGCCGAGCGTGCGACCGTGGTAACCGCCTTCGAAGGCGAACATCAGGCTCTTGCCGCCGCGCGCGTTACGCACGAGCTTCAGCGAGTCTTCGACCGCCTGAGCGCCACCCACGTTGAAGTGGCAACGACCGTCGAGGCCGAATTTCTGCCTGGCGTCGACGGCGATGGTCTTGGCGAGCTCGATCTTGCCCTGATGGAGGTACTGGCTGGCCACCTGCGGCAGCAGGTCGATCTGCGCCTTCAGCGTGTCGTTCAGGCGCTTGTTGCCGTAGCCGAAGTTGACGGCCGAATACCACATCTGCAGATCGAGAAACGGGATGTTCTCGCTGTCGTAGATGTAGCTGCCTTCCGCGTGACGGAAGATCTTCGGCGGATCCACGTAGTGCACGGTGTCGCCGAACGAGCAGTACTTCGCTTCGTCGGCCAGCAGGGTCGCGTCGTCGATGACGAGCTGCGGGTTCTTGGAAAGGATGTTCATGCAGGCAGTTCCTGGAAGCTCGTCGCGTGAAGGGGAATGACGGTCTGTGCCGGCAGACGTCCGGCAAGCAGTTCGGGAAGCAGTTCGCGCGCCTCGTCGAAACTGGCGATAGGCGCATACGGGATACCGGCGGCGCGGCAGTGTTCGATCAGGCGGTTCTTGGCGAAGACGAAGTCGACGCGATCGGCGGCGCAGAAGTCGGATGCGCCGTCGCCGATGAGCAGGGTCTTGCCGCCACGGGTATTCGCCGCTTCGACGCGTGCGCACTTGCAGGTACCCGCACGACAACCGGACACGCTGAATGGCGAGGTGAGGCTCCAGTCGCGCGGACCGCTCTGCAGCAGATGGTTGGCGACGGTCGGCAGCGTGTCGATGCCGTGATTGGCCAGGATCGCGTGGATCGCATGGTCCAGGCCGTCGCTGACGATTTCCATCGGAACGCCGTGCTCGATGGTGGCCCTGACGAAGGACGCGAAGCCATGATCGATGTGAAGACCGTTCAGATGACGAGCGAGCTCGTCACGACTCATGTCGAGCAGCGCGACCTGGCCTGCCATACAAACAGCGGAGCCGATGACGCCGGCGCGCCAGTCGCGTTCGAGAATCTCCCAGCCCGGACGGCCGTACCGGTCCAGTAGGGAGTCGATCACGTCCTCGACGGCAATCGTTCCGTCGAAGTCGCAGAGGATGTTCCAGGAGGAAGGGCTCGACACGTGGATGGGCCGGTGATCAGGTTGCAGCGCAGGCTAATCGCACATCCTTTCGAAGCCCTTTCCCGGGCGCAAAGCATGCCGTAAGGTGTCGGCCGATATCCTGCGCACGTCCACCGCGGAACGGCATCCCCCCATGCGTCGAACCTGTCTCACCCTCCTCGTCACGTTGCTGGCGGCCGCTTCCGCGCATGCGCAGGACGACGACGGCCCGACCTACGCCTTCGGCGCAGGCGTTCAGCGCATGCCCGCCTGGATGGGCTCAAAAGACCGACGCAACCAGCCGATTCCGTACATCGACATCGATTTGCCCGGCAAGGGCGAGCTTTCGACCGCCGATGGCCTGACCATCGATCTGCTGGCCGGCGAGCACTGGCATGGCGGGATCTACGGGAACTGGCTATGGGGACGTACGCATGACGATCTCGGTCCGCTCGGCGGTAAGGTCGCCTCGCTCTCCCCGCGATTCCAGGGCGGCGGATACCTCGAATACGCGTTCGACAAACACTTCAGCGTCGGCGGGCATGTCGCGCACGACACCGATGGTGCCGGCGCTTATGTCGCGCTGTATGCCGACTACCAGCTACCGGATGTCTGGTACATCCAGCACTCGGTCGAACTGCAGGTCGAAGGCATGAACGGGCCGGCGATGCGACGATTCTTCGGTGTCACGCCCTCCGAAGCGGCCGGCATCGGCACGCGATCGTGGCGTCCCGGGGCCGGCGGGCAGTCGGCCAACCTGGAGTACGACGCCTTCATTCCTACGTCGAAACAGACGGGTTTCGCACTGGCGATATCGTATGGACGGCTATTTGGCGATGCGGCGGCGAGTCCGCTGGTGAAGTCGTACGGATCGCCTCGTCAGGTCACCGAAACACTGGCCTTCGTGTATCACTTCTGAGCCTTCAGGCTCATGCCGGATCCGCGTTGAAATCTTCCCGCTCGATCTGTGTCGGGATGGCGAACAACACACCGAACATGACCAGGTGCGCGCCTGCGGACAGGAGTGCCGACCAGCCCGGTGCCAACGTCTCGTACGGCAGGATGTCGCCCACCAGCACATAGGCGAGATTCCAGCCCCAGTGCACGCCGACCGCGAGCCAGAGCGAGCCCGTGCGGGCCACGGCCATCGCATAGGCCAGACCGAAACAGATCAGCCGCAGCCATTCGACCGGACCCTGATCGAGCGTGTACAGGTGATTGAGCGTCTGCAGCAGCGTGGATGCAAGGACGAAAACCCACGGCGCCCACGCCATACGCAGCGCACGGAACAGAAACCCGCGGGTGAGGATGTCGCCTGCCAGCGCCGGCACGAACGTCGCCACGAGCGCCCAGGGAATCGACGACAGGAACGAAACGGCGGCTACGGCAGGTGCCTGCGGTGCCCTGGCCGCATAGACGTTCAGCGCCATGCCGACACAGACAGCGAGGTACTTGGTGAGCAGCGCCAACGCCAGTCCACCGGCCAGGAGCACCGGGGCGGTACGGCGCCATTCCAGCGCATACGCGTCATATCCGCGGAACCCCAGCCAGCGGCCGAGCGGCCACGCCGCCAGCACCACGCCCACCGTGAAGGCGGCCTGGACCGGTAAGCTGCCGAGCAGGCGCGCGCCGATGCCTTCAGCGCCCTGGTACAGAACGAACAGGAGCGCGAACGCGATCGCGGCACGCCGACGTTCGTTGAGTGACATGGACCCCCCGGATGATCGGTGACGCAGGGCGGAAGCTTAGGGCCGGAAAGCGTTGCACGCCATAGTCTTTTTGGTTTGCCCTTACGCGTCTCGCTCAGCGGTCGTCGCGGGTCCAGATGGCTGCGTCGGCTTCCGTGACCGGAAAGACGGTGACCGGCTCGTACGCCGGCGGGCAGGTCACCTCGCCGGTGCGCACGTCGAAACGGGCTCCATGGCGAATGCATTCAACCTCGAAGCCGATGACGGGGCCGCCGGCGAGCTCCCCGCCGTCGTGCGTACATACGTCCTCGATGGCATAGAGCTGGCCGTCGATGTTGTATACGGCAATGGCCGTATCGCCGTCCCAGACGACCTTGTGTTCACCCGGCAAAAGCTCGGAGCGGGAGCCGACGCGTACCCAGCCGTTCATGCGCGAAGCTCCTTCACCAGGTATTCGAAACGGAGGTCGTCGCGCTGCGGGACGCCGAAGCGCTCGTCGCCATAGGGGAAGGGCCTGGTCTTGCCGGTACGCACGTAGCCACGTCGCTCGTACCAGGCGATGAGCTCGGCACGGATGTCGATCACGGTCATTTCGACCCGCTCACTGGCCCATTCGTCGCGGGCGAAACGCTCGACTTCTTCGATGACCAGACGGCCGATGCCGGTGCCCTGCGCCGGCGGGTGCACCGAGAACATGCCGAAATAGCAGACCGGGCCCTGGCGCTCGATGTAGCAGGAGGCAAGCACCTGCTCAGCGCGCTCGAACAGCACGAAGCGGCCGTTGGAACCGGTGAGCAGCGCCTCGATCTCGGTCACGTCCGTACGGCGGCCGTGAAGGAAATCGGCTTCGGTGGTCCACCCCGCGCGGCTGGCTTCGCCGCGATAGGCGGACTCGACCAGCGAGGCGATCAGGGCCGCGTCGGCGGGGGTGGCGGTGCGGAAGGTATGGGAGATCATCGCGGGATTGTAATCGCGCGCGGGGCGCGCTCCTACATCAGGAGCTTGCGGACCCTGGCGATCGCCTCGATAAACCCATCCACTTCCGCCTTCGTGTTGTAGAAAGCCAGCGACGCGCGCAACGTGGCCGGCACGCCGAAGAAGTGCATCAGCGGGTGAGCGCAGTGGTGACCTGAGCGCACGGCGACACCCTGCAGATCGAGCAACGTGGCCATGTCGTTGGCATGCGCCCCTTCGATCAGGAACGAGATGACCGGCTCCTTTTCCTTCGCATTGCCGAAGATCCGCACGCCTGGCACGGTTTCCAGTGCGTCGACGGCATAGGCCAGCAAGTCCTGCTCATAGGCCTTCAGACGGTCGAAGCCGATGTTTTCGATGTACTCGATAGCTGCCGTAACGCCCGCAAAACCCGCGATATTCGGCGTACCCGCTTCGAAGCGGTGCGGCGGATCGGCGAACACGGTGCCTTCGAAACGCACCTCGCGGATCATCTCGCCACCGCCGAAAAACGGCGGCATCGCCATCAGGTGCTCGCGCTTCGCCCACAGCGCGCCGGTGCCGGTGGGCGCCAGCATCTTGTGGCCGGTAACCGCGTAGAAATCGCAGCCCAGCGCCTGCACGTCGATCGGACGATGCGGTGCCGCCTGCGAGCCGTCGACCAGCAGCGGGATGCCGCGCTTACGACATTCACGGGCGATCTCGCGGATCGGATTGACCGTGCCCAGCACGTTGGACACATGGGTGACGCAGGCCAGCTTCACCTCGGGGGTGAGCAGGTCGAAAAACTTCTCGAGGATGAGCTCGCCGCTGGCATCGATCGGCGCGGCCTTCACCGTCGCCCCGGTGCGCTCGGCGACCAGCTGCCACGGCACGATGTTGGCGTGATGCTCCATCACCGTGGTGACGATGGCGTCGCCCGGCTTCATGCGCGGCATGGCGTAGCTGTACGCCACCAGGTTGATCGCCTGCGTGGTGCCCGAGGTCAGGATGACTTCGTCGCGCGACGGCGCATTGATGAAACGTGCGAGTGCGTCGCGTGCCGCCTCGTAAGACGCTGTGGCTTCCTCGCCCAGGGCGTGCACGGAGCGCGACACATTGGCGTTGTGCTCGCGATAGTGACGATCGACCGCCTCGATCACCGACACCGGCTTCTGCCCGGTGTTGGCGTTGTCGAAATAGATCAGCGGCTTGCCGTGGACGGTGCGCGACAGCAGCGGGAAGTCGGCGCGGATGCGCTCGACGTCGAGCGGCAGAATGGCTGACTCGGGCTTGGCGTTCATGGCTGGCTCCGTACTTCGTTAGCCGGCGGACGGACCGGTCGGCAGATGCGCCACCAGCAGGTCGCCGAGGTGTTCGCGCAGGGCCTCGTTCGGCAGCGATTCCAGTGCCGCGCGGCAGAAAGCCAGCGTCAGCAGGCTGCGCGCCTGGGCGAGCGGGATACCGCGCGAACGGAGATAGAAAAGCGAGCGCTCGTCGAGCTGACCGATGGTCGCGCCATGCGCGGCCTTGACCTCGTCGGCGTAGATCTCGAGCTCCGGCTTGGTGTCGATCTCGGCCGAGCCCGAGAGCAGGAGGTTCTTGTTGCTGAGCGAGGCATCGCTGCCGTCTGCGCCTTCGGCGACGACGATGGCACCGCGGAATACGCCGCGCGATCGACCGTTGGCGATACCGCGCCACAGGGCGTCCGACGCCGTATCGCGTGCGTTATGACGGACTTCCAGCTGAGTATCGATATGCTGGCGACCGTCGAGTGCGAACACACCGCGCGAATCGAAGCGTGCGTGGTCGCCCGCCAGTTCGGCCGTGAGTTCATGACGCACCAGAGCACCACCCACTTCCAGCGCATGGACGGTTGCGCTCGCGTTCGCTTCAAGACGGACGTGACCGCGACGTACGAGCGTGGTCGCCGTCGACGCCGCCTGCAGCAGCACCACGCCGAGCCGGGCACTCTCACGAACGACGTAGTCGGCGACGACGGTGCCCAGCTGATTCGCTTCACCCGCCGAGACGAACTGCTCGACGATGTCGGCCCGGGAACCCTGCCCTGCCTCCACCAGCACGCGAACGTGCCAGGCCGTGTCGGGCTGACCGCCACTGGAGACATGGACGATATGCAGCGGTTTCGCCACGTCGATGCCGTCGGCGATCCGCAGCACCACGCCATCGGTGGCGAATGCGGCATTCAGATGCGCGAATGCATCGGCCGCACCACGGCGGTAACGGCTGGCCAGCGCGAAGCGAAGCGGTTCCGGCTGCTCCTTCAGGGCGGCCGCCAGCGGCGCGAGCGATACGCCGTCAATGCCGTCCAGAGCGGACAGGTCGGCACGGAAGACGCCGTCGACGAAGACGATGCACGCACTGTCGACACCCGGCAGCGCGAACGACGCCGCATCGATGGCGACATCGCGTGCCAGCGCCGCGTCGGCGACGGCGAACGCACGCTGCGAAAGCGCACGCAACGGAGTGTACTTCCAGGCCTCGTTGCGCCCTTCCGGCAGACCGGCTTCGGCGAACGCCTGCAGGTTTTCGCGGCGCGCGGCGTCGAGCCACGCGATGCCGCTCTCAGGCAGCGCGCTGGCGGCATCCAGCGCCGCCCGCACGAACGGGGACGGCGCCTGGGTCATGCCGGCGCTCCGGTCAGGTCGGCCTTGCGCAATTCCGGATGCGTGTCGGCGAGCCAGGCGTAGCCCTGCTCTTCCAGCTTCAGCGCGAGGTTCTTGTCGCCACTCTCGACGATGCGGCCACCGGCCAGCACGTGCACGAAGTCCGGCTCGATGTAGTCGAGCAGGCGCTGGTAGTGCGTCACGACGAGGAAGGAGCGATCCGGCGAACGCAGCGCATTGACGCCTTCGGCGACCTGCTTGAGCGCGTCGATGTCGAGACCCGAATCCGTTTCGTCGAGAATCGCCAGCTTCGGCTCGAGCACGGCCATCTGGAAGATCTCGTTGCGCTTCTTCTCGCCACCGGAGAAGCCTTCGTTGACGGCACGGTGGAGCAGTTCGTCGGAGATCTGCATCACTTTCAGCTTCTCGCGTACCAGCTTGAGGAAGCGCATCGAATCCAGCTCATCCTCACCCCGGAACTTCCGCTGCGCATTGAGCGCGGCACGCAGGAAGTAAGTGTTGTTCACACCCGGGATCTCGACGGGATACTGGAACGCCAGGAACACACCGGTCGCGGCGCGATCTTCCGGCTCGAGTGCCAGCAGGTCGACACCGTTGAACAGCACCGAGCCTGCGGTCACTTCGTAACCTTCGCGGCCGGCCAGCACGTTGCCGAGCGTGGATTTGCCCGCACCGTTCGGCCCCATGATGGCGTGCACTTCGCCGGGCTTCACCTCGAGCGAAAGGCCTTTGAGGATCTCCTTGCCTTCGACGCGGGCATGGAGGTTGTCGATCTTGAGCATGTGCATGGCGTGGCTGTCCATCAGGGCGTGAGGTGCGAGAGCGCATCGAGCGCATCGTCGCGGCGTTCCCAGGGCACGAAGATATGATCGTGCAGGAACGCGGAAACCGGGTTGCAGGGAATGCCGCGCTTTGCCAGCGCGGCGGATACGGCGGCCATCATGCCGACCGCGGTGAGGCTGGACTGCACGCGCAGCGTGATCCGGGCCCAGAGCATGCGTTCGTTGCCCGCGCTGTCCTCGTCGACATCGACGATCAGCGTGGTACCTTCGGCTTCGCGGAACATCATCAGGGCGTCGGCCATGCGCTCGCGCGCCTTCTCGTGCGAGACGTGAAGGAAGCGCTTGGGAATCGGGTCGATATCCGGATCCAGCGCGGCGAGCAGCGCGCGCAGATCGGTCAGGCCCGGAGCGGAACCGGCGATGCCCATCGTCAGCCCACCGCGCCTTCGAGAGAAACCTCGAGCAGCTTCTTGGCTTCCACGGCGAATTCCATCGGCAGTTCGCGGAAGACCTGCTTGCAGAAGCCGTCGACGATCATCGACACGGCATCTTCTTCACCGATGCCGCGCGACAGGCAGTAGAACAGCTGGTCGTCCGAAATCTTCGAGGTGGTGGCCTCGTGCTCGACGATGGCCGAGGGATTCTTCACTTCCATGTACGGAAAAGTGTGCGCGCCGCACTGCTTGCCGATCAGCAGGGAATCGCACTGCGTGTAATTGCGCGCGCCATCGGCGCCTTTCTCGATCTTTACGAGGCCGCGGTAGCTGTTGGAACTGCGGCCCGCACTGATGCCCTTGGCGACGATCTTCGACTTGGTACCTTTGCCGATGTGAATCATCTTGGTACCGGTATCGGCCTGCTGGCGATGGTGCGTCAGCGCCACCGAGTAGAACTCGCCCACCGAACGGTCGCCGCGCAGCACGCAGCTCGGGTACTTCCAGGTGATCGCCGAGCCGGTTTCCACCTGGGTCCAGGAGATCTTGGAATCCGCGCCGCGGCAATCGCCGCGCTTGGTCACGAAGTTGTAGATACCGCCCACGCCGTTCTCGTCGCCGGGATACCAGTTCTGCACGGTGGAGTACTTGATCTGTGCGCGCTCGAGCGCGACCAGTTCGACCACCGCCGCGTGCAGCTGGTTCTCGTCGCGCATGGGCGCGGTACAGCCTTCGAGGTACGAGACATAGGCGTCGTCCTCGACCACGATCAGCGTGCGCTCGAACTGCCCGGTGTTGATCGCGTTGATACGGAAGTACGTCGACAGCTCCATGGGGCAACGCACACCCCTGGGGATGTAGACGAAGCTGCCGTCGGAGAACACGGCGGAATTGAGCGCCGCGAAATAGTTGTCAGCCGTCGGCACCACACTGCCCAGATACTGGCGCACCAGGTCGCCGTGCTCGCGGATGGCCTCGGACATCGAGCAGAAGATCACGCCGGCTTCGGCCAGCTCCTTGCGGAAGGTGGTGCCGACCGATACGGAATCGAACACCGCATCCACGGCTACGCCGGCGAGCTTCGCCCGCTCATGCAACGGGACGCCGAGCTTCTCGTAGGTCTCGAGCAACTTCGGATCCACTTCGTCGAGCGACCTGGGGCCCGCCTTGGGCGCTGAGTAGTAGCTGACCGACTGATAGTCGATCGGCGCGATGTCGAGCTTGGCCCATTCCGGCTCGGGCATGGTCAGCCAGTGCCGGTAAGCGGACAGCCGCCACTCGGTCATCCACTCCGGTTCGCCCTTGATCGCGGAGAGCTGACGGACGATGTCCTCGCTCAGGCCCGGCGGGAGGCTGTCGGATTCGATATCGGTGACGAAACCGGCTTCGTAGCGGCGGTTGAGCGCCTCCACGACTTCGGCGTTGTCGCGCACGGGGTCTGCCACGTCGCGTGTCATGTTCTCACTCTCGTTCATGCGTTCGCCTGCGCGACGGTGGTCGCGTTCTTCGCCGACGCCATGGAGCGGTCGGCCAGCATCTGGGCCAGGGTCAGGGCGCGCAGCACGCCACCGATCGCCCCGGAAACGGAGCGCCAGCTGTCGCTGACGCCGCACTGGGACTGACGTTCGCACTGGCCCTGGGCCACGCTGCACTCCGTCATCCCGATCGGCCCTTCCATCGCTTCGACGATGTCGGCCAGGCTGATCGCCTCGGCCGGCCGCGCCAGACGGTAGCCGCCGTTGACGCCGCGAAACGATTCCACCAGCCCGGCGTGTCCCAGCAGCTTGAGCAGCTTGGACACCGTGGGCAACTCCAGGCGCGCCTCCTCCGCGATCTGAGCGGTGCTCAGAACGTCGGCAGGATGGGCGGCGATGCAAGTCATCACCACCGTCGCGTAGTCGGTCAATCGGCTGACACGGAGCATGGGGGAAGGGGCACAGTCAATACCGGACCAAAATGGTACTGTTTTCCGGCCTTCGATGCAACGAGGCGTGGCTTAAAAGCCCCTCTCATGCGCCCGAATCGCCCGGATCATGGCAATCAGCCTCGACGTCTCCCCCGCCTCCACCACATCCTCCGCGGTCCGATAGCCGAGTTCGGCGATCGGATCCTCCACGAACCAGGCCCGCCGCCGGGCCCGGTCGGGCTCGACGTGACGGGCCTCAGCGAGCACCCTGGCCGTATCGCTAAGCAGTCGGACGGACATCGTCAGGCCCTCAGGGGTTGACCGGCAATCCCGTGGCGGCTCGCCCCTCGGCTGGCGAGAAAGCCTCGCGCACCGCCCCTTCACGCCCATCGGCGACCAGGGCCACGCGGCGTGCCGCCGCACTGTCCCGTAACGCCGCGTAGTAGTCCGGCGACTGCTCCAGCCGGTCGGTCAGTGGCAGCGCACGAGCCCGTCCATCCACGATGCCGCCCACTGTCCTGATCGTATCCAGCGTACGGACGGTGTCCGAGTTGTCGCCCAGGCGGTCGAACGACATCGTCAGGATGCGACCGACCGAATCGCGGACGTTGGAGGAACCGAAGATCGGCAGCTCCACCGTGTGTCCCGGACCCATGCCCCATACCCCGAAGGTCTGGCCCAGATCCGCGTCATGGTGCGGCATGCCCCAATGGTTGGCCACGTCGAAAAGACCGACCACGCCCACCGTGCTGTTCACGACGAAGCGTCCCGCCGTATTCAGCGAACGAAGCAGGTTGGCCTGAAGCAGGTCGTTGGCGAAAACCAGCGGCTCCCGCATGTTCTGGGCGAAGTTGCGCACGCCGTTGCGAACCGGGCGCGGCAGGTGCGAGTAGCCGCGGGCCACGGGGCGGATCACCGCATGGTCGACCACCTTGTTGAAGGCGAAAACCTTGCGGTTGATCGGCTCATCGTGGACGGGCTGCGCCGTGGCGTCCGCGCCGGCCTTCTTCACACCGTGCGAGCAGGCCGAGAGGGCAAGTGCCGCGGTTACGGCCATACCCGCCTTCCAGTGCGTCGAACGGCGGTCTCCGTGACGCCTTGCGGCAGGTGAAGCGGACAGGTTGGGACGACGAATAGCGGTCATGAGGCTCTCTCGGCGGGGGACTGACGCCGAGAGTGCGGCGCGTTTACGTATACCGTTTTTCCACTTCGCTTCCGGCGGGAAACAATGTTTCGGGCTGGAAACATATGACACGGCCGGGGACCGAACCGCTATAAATAGCGCCACGCAGTACGGATGCCGGCCTCACATGCAACACCTTCTCATCGTGGATGACGACGAAGAGATCCGCGCGCTTCTGCAGCGGTTCTTCCAGCGTCACGGCTTCGAGACCGACACGGCCGCCTCGGGTGCGGAGATGGACGCGCGTCTCGCAAAAGCGTCGTACGACATGGTCATCCTCGACGTCATGCTCCCCGACGAGGACGGGTTCAGCCTCTGCAAGCGACTGCGGGCCACCGGCCGCACGGCCATCATCATGGTCACAGGCGTCGTCGAGCCGACCGACCGCATTGTCGGCCTCGAACTGGGTGCGGACGATTACGTCACCAAACCGTTCGACGCGCGCGAACTGCTGGCACGCGTCCGCGCCGTCCTCCGCCGCAGCGACGCGCAAGCGGCTGTGCCGCCCACCAGCCACTCACCCATGCTCAGCTTCGCGGGCTGGCGTCTCGACATCGTGCGGCGTGAACTTCGCTCGTCGGATTTCACACTCACACCGCTGTCCGGTGGCGAGTTCGAATTGCTCGTCGTCTTCGCCCAGCACCCGCAACGCATCCTCACCCGCGAGCAGCTGATCGACATGTCGCGCGGGCCGACACACGAGGCCTTCGACCGCAGCATCGACGTGCAGGTCAGTCGTCTTCGCCGCAAGATCGAGGAAGATCCCGGCGATCCGGAAATCATCCGCACCGTGCGCAACGTCGGCTACATGTTCAACGCGCGCGTGGAGCGACTGTGATGCACGGGCGGCGCTGGTCCGCCGACACGATCGGACGCTGGTTCGCGATCAACATCGTCGTCACCGTGATCATCGCGGCCGCCATGAACGCGGCGTTCGCCGCCTTCGCCGGGGTGTGGGCCAGGCCAGGCATCGAAGAAAGCGGCGTGGTGGACGAAGCCGTGGCCGTGGCCCGCACCCTCGACGGGTCGCCTCGCGCCTGGCGCTCCAGGCTGGCCGCCGCGGCAAGCAACGACGGCTATCAGGCACGCTGGTACCCGGACGACGACGCACTGCCCGTCCCGATCGCCAATGCGACCTTCCACGCCGGCCGTGCGAAGGTACGCGCCCTCCTCGACCGGCCATCCGCACGCGTACTCGCCTACGAGCCGGGCGACCTCGACCGCCAGGGTCGCGCTGAAACCACCTACGGTCTCGCCATCGCGCTATCGGACGGCTCGTGGGTCCACTTCATGACGCCCGAGCGAAGCTGGGGTCTGCACGCATCGACGCGCAACCTGCTGACACTGGGCTTCGCGTTGATCTGCAGCTTGTTTGTCGCCGCGCTCGCCAGCCGCCGGCTCGCACGTCCGATGGAGCGTTTCGCCCGGCAGGCGCAGCGCTTCGGCACAGACGTGAACGCACCGCCCATGGAAGCCACCGGCCCCGTGGAAATCCGGCTAGCCGGACAGGCGTTCAACGAGATGCAGGCGCGTGTGCAGCGCTATGTCGAGGATCGAACGACCATGCTGGCAGCCATCTCGCACGACCTCCGCGCACCGCTGACCCGCATGCGTCTGCGCGGCGAGTTCATCGAGGATGAAGAACAGCAGCGCAAGCTGTTCCGCGATGTCGACGAGATGCAGACGATGGTGGATGCATCGCTCAATTTCTTCCGCGACGACAGTCAGCATGAGCCGTCGACGCGATTCAATCTGTCGGAGCTGGTGAATACGGTGCTCGACGACTTCCGCGACGCCGGCCACGACGTGAACTTTGAGTCGTCGGAAAGCGTGGCTTATGTCGGCCGCCCGCTCACGCTGCGTCGCGCCGTCGCCAATCTCGTCGACAACGCCGTCAAGTACGGCGGACGCGCGATCGTACGATTGTCGTCGAACAACGAATGGGTCGAGATAGCCGTCGAGGACGACGGCCCGGGCATCCCCCGGCATCTGCACGAGGAAGTCTTCAAACCCTTTTTTCGCATCGAGAGTTCACGCAACCGACAGACCGGCGGCGTCGGCCTGGGATTGCCGGCCGTACGGTCGGCGGTGCGCGGGCACGGTGGAGACATCGCACTGGAGCAGGGAACGCAGGGCGGACTGAAGGCCCGCGTCAGGCTGCCTGTGCTGGACGCTCAGATGCCATAAGGCACCCATCTGGTGCAAATCACTT
This sequence comes from Luteibacter sp. 1214, assembly GCF_031455395.1. NCBI lineage: Bacteria > Pseudomonadati > Pseudomonadota > Gammaproteobacteria > Lysobacterales > Rhodanobacteraceae > Luteibacter > Luteibacter sp. 1214. The sequence continues at coordinate 135,912 of NZ_JAVDSQ010000004.1, read as the reverse complement.
CCCCCGATTGAGGCAAAGCGTTTCGACTGCGACCTCCCATGTGACTGAATGGGCTGCGGCCCAACGGGTTGGCGGTTCGATTCAAGCTGGCACGCATCCTGCTCTGCTCTCCCCCAGCCAAACCAAAGGGGAACCGCGGCACATGAAGTGGATCAACGCCATCATCAAGCCGTTTACGCTGGACGACGTCCGCGAAGCGCTCGCCGAGGTCGGCGTACAGGGCATGACCGTCACGGAGGTCAAAGGCTTCGGCCGGCAGCACGGCCACACCGAACTCTACCGCGGCGCCGAGTACGTCGTGGACTTTCTGCCCAAGCTGAAGATCGAGATCGCCGTCACCGACGAGCAGCTCGAGCGCGCCGTCGAGGCCATCAGCACCGCTGCACGCACGGGAAAGATCGGCGACGGCAAGATCTTCGTCATCGACCTCGAGCAGGCCATCCGTATCCGCACGCAGGAGGTCGACGGCGATGCGCTTTAAGCCCCCACGCGCGCTCGCCGCGAGCGCCCTCTTTCTTCCCGGCCTGGCCTTTGCGCAGGCCGCCGCCGCACCGGCGAAGCTCGACTCCGGCGATACCGCCTGGATGCTCACGGCGACGATGCTGGTGCTGCTGATGACCATCCCCGGCCTCGCCCTGTTCTACGGCGGCATGGTCCGTGCGAAGAACCTGCTCTCGGTTCTGATGCAGTGCTTCGCCATCACGGCGCTGGTCACCGTGCTCTGGGTCGTCTATGGCTACTCCGTGGCCTTCGACAACTCGGGCATGGCGGCGGGCTCCACGAACATCCACTCGTTCATCGGCGGCTTCGGCCACGCGATGCTGGCGGGGCTTAAGCCGGACAGTCTGTACCTCACGATCCCCGAGGGCGTTTTCGTGATGTTCCAGATGACATTCGCGATCATCACTCCCGCGCTCATCGTCGGCGCCATCGCCGAGCGCATGAAGTTCTCCGCGCTGCTGGTCTTCACCGCCCTGTGGTTCACGCTGGTCTATCTGCCGGTCGCGCACATGGTCTGGGGTGGCCCCGGTTCGTTCCTCGGCGACCTCGGCGTGCTCGACTTCGCCGGTGGCACGGTGGTCCACATCAACGCGGGTATCGCCGGTCTCGTCGGCTGCCTGGTGATCGGCAAGCGTCGCGGTTACCCGAACACGCCCATGCCGCCGCACAACCTCGGCTACACCCTGATCGGCGCGAGCATGCTCTGGCTGGGCTGGTTCGGCTTCAACGCCGGCTCGGCTGTCGCGGCTAACGGCAGCGCGGGCATGGCGATGCTGGTGACGCAGATCGCCACCGCCGCCGCGGCGATCGGCTGGACCGCGATCGAATGGCTGACCCATCGCCGTCCAAGCGTGCTGGGTATCGCCTCGGGTGCCGTGGCCGGCCTCGTCGCCATCACGCCCGCCGCCGGTACGTGCGGCCCGGGTGGCGCGCTGGTACTCGGTCTTGTTGCCGGCGTGGTGTGTTTCTTCTGTGCGACCAGGCTGAAGCGTAAGTTCGGCTACGACGATTCGCTGGATGTATTCGGCGTGCATGCCATCGCCGGCATCATGGGTGCGCTGCTTACCGGTCCGCTGGCGGCGCCGGTCCTGGGTGGCTTCGGCACGGTCACCGACCTGGGTGGCCAGTTCTGGATCCAGTGCAAGGGCGTCGGCTTCACCGTCGTCTACAGCGCGGTGTTGAGCTATGTCATCTTCAAGGGCATCGCCGTGACGATGGGTCTGCGCGTGGATGAAGAACAGGAACAGGTGGGCCTGGACATCGCGCTGCACGAGGAGCGTGGTTACAACCTCTCCTGAGCGGTTCTGTCCGTCCGGTGGATGAAGAAAGGCCAGGCAATCGCCTGGCCTTTCCATTTCCACATCCGTGAGCGATCAGTTCACCCAGTGGCAGCGACGCTCGGTGTGATAGTGGTGATGATGATCGTACACGCGTACCGGCTTGCAGACCTGGTGGCGATGATGCACCGGGCGATGCGGCGGAACCGGATGATGGTCATAAGCGTTGGCGGCCAGAGGCGCCATGAAGGCGGCAGCCATCACCAGAATGCCGAGGGCCCGCGAACGCTTGCGGTTGGTGCTTCCGGTGGTGAGCGTCATGTTGCGTTCCTGTTCCAGTGGGCGGGAACACAACGTCGCCGTTCCGGCTGAGCGAGTCAATACGTTCGTAAAAACTGCCATGACGGCATTCAGCAAGGTTGATGCGACGCGAAGAACCGCAAGTTCTTTCGCTCACTTACAGGCGCCCGTCGACGCTGTTCTGAGGCAGCACGGACTTCACGTCGTACACCACCGCACCCGCCTTACCGAACGCGCGAATCTTCTGCGGACCGAACGCACGGAACTCGTCATGCGCCACGGCGACGATGACCGCATCGTAGACGCCCTCTTCGATTGCCTCGATCGTACGCACGCCGTATTCGCGGGCGCACTCTTCGTTATCGACCCAAGGGTCGTAGACATCGACCCGTGCCATCGACTGCTCCAGATCGCGAACGATGTCGATCACCCGCGTATTGCGCAGGTCCGGGCAGTTTTCCTTGAAGGCAAATCCCAGCACCAGCACGCGTGCATCGACAATGTGCAGGCGCCGCTCGCTCATCAGGCGGATGACGCGGTCGGCCACGTATGTGCCCATGCGGCTGTTGATCCGCCGCGCGGCGAGGATCAGTTCCGGGTGATATCCCGTGACCTCCGCTTTGTGCGTGAGGTAGTACGGGTCGACGCCGATGCAATGCCCGCCGACCAGACCCGGACGGAACGGCAGGAAGTTCCACTTCGTCCCCGCCGCCTCAAGCACTTCGCCCGTATCGATGCCCAGACGATTGAAGATCAGGGCGAGTTCGTTGACCAGCGCGATGTTGACGTCGCGCTGCACGTTCTCGATCACCTTGGCCGCTTCCGCGATGCGTACCGACGAGGTCTTGTGCGTGCCGGCGGTGATGATCGTGCGGTACAGCGCATCCACGCGGTCGGCGGCTTCCGGCGTCGAGCCCGAGGTGAGCTTGCGGATATCCACCACACGACGGGCGTGGTCGCCGGGATTGATGCGCTCGGGGCTGTAGCCGCAATGGAAGTCCACGTTGAAGGTAAGCCCGGAACCCTCCTCCAGAATCGGCACGCAGATTTCTTCGGTCGTACCCGGATAGACGGTGGATTCGAAGATGACCAGGTCGCCTCGCGTGAGCAGTCCACCGAGCATGCGGCAGGCTTTCTCCAGCGGCTCGAGGTCCGGCCGCTGCGCCTCGTCGATCGGCGTGGGCACGGTGACGATATAGACGTTGCGGTCGGCCAGATCGGTCACGTCACCGGTATAGCGGAGCCGCGCGGCGGCGCTCAGGGCTTCGCCGGTGACTTCCAGGGTGTGGTCGTGGCCAGCGCGCAGCTCGGCGAGGCGTGCCGGTGCGATGTCGAAACCGAGGGTATCGAAGTGCCGACCGAATTCGACGGCAAGCGGCAGTCCAACGTAACCGAGACCGATGATGCCGATCCGCGGATCAGGAGTAAGAGCCATGAGGCGCCCGGGCTTCCAAAAGAAACGAAGCGTACACGGCGGAGCGGCGGCTTAGTACCACCGCCCCGTCAGGTGCGTCACGGACGAACGGCGGTGACCTCGATTTCGACAAGGAAACTGGGGTTGGCGAGGGCCGCCACCTGCACCGCCGAACGCGACGGCAGGTTGGGCTGGGCCGCCGTGCCGAAGAACTGCGTGTAGCCCGCCATGAAACCGGTGAAGTCCATCTTGCCGCCCTTGGCCGGGTCACCGACCAGGAACGCCTGCATCTTGACCACGTCGCCCATGGTCAGGCCCATGCCCTTGAGCTGCTTCTCGATCGAGGTCAGCACGCCCACCGTCTGCGTCTTGGTGTCGCCATAGGCCTGCGGGCTGTCCTTAGGCGCGCTCGCGTCGGCGACCGGCGCCACCGCGCCGCTGAGGAAGACCAGCGTCTTGCCCGCCGGGATCTCCACGGCGGCCGAAATCGGAAAGGTGCTGTTGGGGATCTTGTGCCGGACCACGTCGGCGGCGAAAGCGGGCGTCGTGGCAAGAAGGGCCAGGATCGGCAGGAAACGGCTTGTCTTGGTCATGCGTCAGTCTTCCTCGGAGTTGTCGGCGGGTGGACGGAATGGCTTCACGTCTTCCGGCTTAAGGGTATCGGCGTAGTGATTGCCGAAGTGCGTGCGCACGTAGTTGACCACGTCGGCGACCTGGGCGTCCGACAGCTGCTTCCCGAACGCGGGCATGCCACCTCGCCCGTTCACGACCATAACGGTGGGATACGCGGCGGCGGCGAGTTTCGGATTGTCAGCCAGCGCCGGGTAGTGCCCGGCACCGACCGCGCCCTTGCCGTCGGGCATGTGGCAGCCCTGGCAGATGTGCGTGAAGATCTGCTGGCCGGTGACGTGCGAGATGTCTTTCGCATCGAGAAAATCGGCATCGGTGGTCTGCGCTGCCTGCGCGATACCGGCGGACAACAAGGCCGCGACGGCGGTGGTCAGAGCGAAGCCTCTCATGCGCGACCTCCCGCCATCGCCTTGCGATGCAGCTGATCGATGGCCGAGAGCGACGACAGGATCGCGCCCTCCTGCCATGCAGGAAGATAGGACGCGTGCTCACCGGCAAGCACGATGCGACCGTCGAGCGAACAGAGATCGGCGAAGTGCTTTTCGCGCGTCGCGTCGGTCCAGCCGCCGAAGCAGCCGAGCGTGAACGGCACCCGGTGCCAGGCGACCGACATGCCGTTCTCGAATGACGTCTTGTACTGCGGATGGATCTGCGAGCCGTACTCGACGGCCTTGCGGATACGCGCGGCGGGATCGAGCGCGGTGAATTCGAAGGCCTCCATCGCGAACGTATACGAGCCGAGCAGCACGCCCTTCTTCGTGCCGATGCCATGGCTCGGATAGGAAATCATGCCGATCGGCGTGTCGGTGACACTGATGCCGCCATAGATCGCCTCGTCCTCTTCCCAGAATCGACGATCGAACTGCAGACCGATCTTCGACGACGACCAGTACGGCACGGCCGAGATGGCGGCGGCCTTGGCCGGCGATACCTGCACGGGAATCTGACTGAGGATCGACAAAGGAATCGTGCACACGCACCAGTCCGCTTTCGCCTGACGGGGCTGACCGGGCTTTCGCGCATCCTCGTAGGTCACGGTGACGCCGTGCTCGTCCTGAGCGATGGCGGTGACCCTGGCGTTGTACTCGATGTGCTCGCCGACGCGCTGCGTAAAGGCCTTGCCGATCGCATCCATGCCGCCGACCGGCTGCATCATCGTCGTCTGGTATTCGTACTGCGCATTCATCCCCAGACCGGCCCAGAGCTTTGCCTGAAGCACTTCGGAGAGGCCATTGGGTGTCGAAAACTCAGGCTTGCCGTCGACACCACCACCGGCGTGCTTCGCATAACCGCGATGCTCGCTGCTCGCGCGGCCCGCGACGTAGCGAAAGTCCTTGTCGAGGCCGCCGAACTCACGCATGGCCTCGAGCAGGATCTCGCGATCCTCCTTCGTTACCATGTCGTCCAGGCGCCCTTTCCCGGTCGCCTTGGCAAGCAGCTCGGCGATGCCGCCGTGCAGGTCGGCCTGGACTTCGCGCAGCCGTTGCGGCTTGCCGCCGTAGGCTTTCGTACTGTGCAGATAAGCGTTGTGATTCACCTGCACGAATGGTTCGAGCGCAACGCCGAACTGTCGGCAGTAGTCGAGCACGCCATGGTGATGGTAGGGAATGCGCCAGGGACCGGGATTGAAGTACTGGTCCTTGTCGAACCCGCAGGTCTGCGTATGGCCACCCAGTTCGGTGTAGACATCACCGCCGCGGATCGTCCAGTTACGACCACCCGCACGTCCGTTGTACTCGAGCACCTGAACCTTGTAGCCCGCCTTGCCCAGCTCGTATGCCGCCACCAGGCCCGCGAGTCCGGCACCGAGAATCAGCACCGTCCCCTTACCCGAACCCTGCAGTGGCGAGGGTCGCCGATACGGCGATTCCTTCGCAAAACCCAACTGAGTCATGGACTGGTACATCAGTGCGCCGCCCCCGGCCACACCGATCATTCGCAAGAGATCTCGCCGCGTCATGGACGTCGGCCGACAGTCACCTTCCATCAAGTTTCACCCCCGAGCAGGAACCCCGTTCACGCAGAATAACCACATGTTGCGACGCACAACAACTGGTCAAACGTCACGCACCAATGCGGTGCAATGACACGTGTGCACAAAGGCTCTAAGCTGCCCGCATAGTCCACTGCAAAGATCATCCATGACCGTCTCCGATGACCGTTCCGCAGCCCGCCTTACCTGGGCGCGCCACGTTACCGGCCAAGCCACGCTCGTGCTCGAACCCGCTTCCGCCGATGCCAGCTTTCGCAGTTACTGGCGCGGTTATGTCGACGGACAACCGGTGATCGTGATGGACTCCCCACCGGAAAAAGAGAACCCCGCACCATGGGTGGAGATCGGTAAACGTCTTGCCGACGCGGGCCTGCACGTGCCCACGGTGATGGTCGCGGACCTCGCGCAAGGCTTCCTGCTCATCGAAGATCTCGGCACGCGTACGTATCTGCCCGAACTCGGCGACGCGACGGTCGACGCGCTCTACGGGGATGCGCTGGACGCACTGCTTCGCATGCAGTCGCATGTCGATACATCGGGACTGCCGTCGTTCGATCACGCGTGGCAGACGATGGAAATGGAAATCATGCCGACGTGGCTGCTCGAACGGCACCTGGGCGTCACGCTGGCCTGTGAGGAATGGGACGTCGTCGAGGGAGCCTTCACCGCGATCCTGCGCACGCTGGCCGAACAGCCCCGCGCATTCATGCATCGGGACTATCACAGCCGCAACCTGCTGGTCACCACGGAACGCTCGCCCGGCATTATCGATTTTCAGGGCGCCATGTCCGGGCCGATCACCTACGACCTGGCATCGCTGCTGCGCGATGCCTACATCGTCTGGGACAACGAACGCGTGGAGGGCTGGGTCGAGGCGTACCGCCTTCGTCTGCTCGATGCTCGCCTGCTCGATGAGACCGTCGATACCGATCGTTTCCGCCGCTGGTTCGATCTCGCCGGACTGCAGCGCCACATCAAGATCCTCGGCCTGTTCTGCCGCCTCTGCTACCGCGATGGCAAACCGGGCTATCTCGACGACCTGCCCCGCGTCCTGCGCTACGTGCTGGACACCGCACGCCGACATGCGGATGTCGCTCCCCTCGCCGACCTGATCGAAGCAAAGATCGGCGGACGTGACCTGCGTCAGGCGAATCCCGCGTGAGGCATGCACTCATCCTCGCCGCCGGCCTCGGCGAGCGCATGCGGCCACTGACCGATCACACGCCGAAGCCCCTGCTCGACGTACATGGCAAGCCGCTGATCGTGCACCATATCGAGAAGCTGGCGGCGGCGGATGTCCGCTACATCGTGATCAACACCTCCCATCTGGCGGATCGATTTCCCGAGGCACTCGGCGACGGTTCGCGGTGGGGCGTGCGGCTTCGCTATTCGTATGAAGGCCCGACGCCGCTGGAGACGGGCGGCGGCATGCTCAAAGCGCTGCCCTTACTCGGCACCGCGCCCTTTATCGTCGTCAGTGCGGATATCTGGAGCGATATCGACTACGCGGCATTGCCCGCCGAACCGGAAGGCGTCGCGCATCTGGTGATGGTGCCCAACCCGGACTTCCATCCGACGGGCGATTTCGCCCTCGGGGATGGACGTCTATATGGCGATGACGCGCCCGCGTCGGCGCAGCGCCTGACTTTCGGAAACGTAGGTGTCTACCGGCGGGAGATCGTCGAAGACGAGACACCGGGCAGGTTCAAACTGCTTCCGATGTATCGGCGCGCGATCGCACAGGGACGCCTTTCTGGCGAAAAATTCGAGGGATTCTGGCGAAATGTCGGTACACCGGCGCAACTCGACGAACTGCGCACACTACGTTGACCGAACGACGATGCCGGCGAACGAAGAGGGCTACCGCCACCCTCTTCGTCGCGGACGAGGTTATTGAACGGTGACGGTGTTCAGTTCACGCAATCGCTCGTGACCCATCGCGAACGCCTGATTGAAGGCGCTGGTGATATCGACGAAGTCATGCGTGCCGGTATTGGCTTCTATTTCTTCACCGACGTGATCGAGAATCCGGTAGCTCGCGCGATAGACCTGCTCACCGCCGATACCATTGTGCTTTACCGCTTTCGCAACCACTCGGAACTTGCTCTGGTTTTCCACTGCAACTCCTCCCCCCTGTCACGTCTCCGATACTGACCGGGGAAGATGACTGTTGCAAGTGACTTCGGTTTCGTCCCGAAGGCACCCGGTCAACCGCCTGGCGCAGCCGGCGCCGCCGCGGGCGCAGGCGCAGGCGCGACGTTGCCCGCGACCGCTGCCTGCGGTGCCGGCGGCGCCGCGGCGGCGGCACCGCCGGCGGTGTGCTCTTCCTCGGCCGAGTGCAGCGTCGCCGCCTGCGGCAGCGTGGCTGGCGGCACCGATGCGATCTCAGGCGACAGCGCGGCCTTGGCCGCGTCGTGCGTCATGACCACGATGCTGATGCGTCGGTTGATCGGCGAGGACGGATCGTTCTTGTCGAACGGCACGGATGCCGCGAGGCCGACGACACGCGCCACCTTGTCCGCCTGCATACCGCCATCCGTGAGCGTGCGACGCGCGGCATTGGCACGGTCGGCCGAAAGCTCCCAGTTACCGTAAGCCTGACTCGCGCGCACGTAAGGCGAATTATCCGTGTGGCCGGAGATGCTGATCTGATTCGGCACCTGGTTCACGAAGCCGGCCAGTTCGTGCAGGATCTGCACGGTGTACGGTTTCAGCGCACCGCTGCCCGTGTCGAACATCGGGCGATTCTGTTTGTCGACGATCTGAATGCGCAGGCCTTCCGACGTGATATCGAGCAACAGCTGGTCCTTGTACGGGGCCATCGCCTGACTCCTGGCGATCGCCTCGTTGAGGTCCTTCATCAGCTGTTCGAGGCGGCGCTTTTCCTGCGCTTTCGCCAGCTTCTCGGCGTCGGCGGCGGTGGCCGGCCTGGCGAACGCCTGCTGGTCACCCGGACCCTTGGGCAGGTCCATCGCGCCACCGAGCTTGATCATGCTGGTGCTGGCGCCGCCGGGCCCCATCTTGCCCGACGGCGCCATGGTGGACTGCCCCGCCGTCATGCTCGGATTCTTGAAGTATTCCGAGATGGCGGCACGCTGCTGTTTCGTCCCCGCACCGACGAGCCACATCACGAGGAAGAAGGCCATCATCGCGGTCACGAAGTCCGCGTACGCGACCTTCCACGCTCCACCGTGGTGGCCATGGCCGCCCGCCTTTTTCTTGCGGACAATGATGACCTGCTTCAACTCGCTCATCGGGACTTACCGTGCGGCCTTCAGGTGCGCTTCCAGATCCTGGAAGGTCGGACGGGTGCCGGACTGCAGCGACTTGCGGGCGAACTCCACCGAGACCATCGGGTTGTAACCGCGAAGGTTGGCGAGCAGCGCCACCTTGACGCACTCGAACGCCTTGCCATCGGTGTTGACGCGCGCTTCCATCGCCGCCGCCAGGGGGCCGATGAAGCCATAGCACAGCAGGATGCCGAGGAACGTGCCCACCAGTGCGCCGGCGATGTGCTCACCGATGACCGCCGCGTCGCCGTCGATCGACTTCATGGTGATGACGATGCCGAGCACCGCCGCCACGATACCGAAGCCAGGCAGCGCATCGGCCATTTTCTGCACGGCATGCGCCGGAGCGGCCGCTTCGTGATGATGCGTCTCCAGCTCGACGTCGAGCAGTTGCTCGAGTTCGTGCGGATCCATGCTGCCGCCGACGATGAGGCGCAGGCAGTCGGTGATGAAGTCGATGAGGTGATGTTCCGCGATGAGACGCGGATACGCCGAGAACAGCGAACTGTTCGCCGGATCCTCGATATGCGCTTCCATGCCGAGCTGCCCTTCCTTACGCATCTTGATGAAGATGTCGTAGAGCAGCGACAGCAGATCGACGTAGTCCTGACGGCGGTACTTCGGGCCCTTGAGCAGCGCGATGCCGTCACGGACCGAGCCCTTGACGATGTCCATCGAGTTGGCGCTGATGAAGGCGCCGATGGCGCCGCCGAAGATGATGAGCAGTTCGTACGGCTGCCAGAGCGCACCGATCGAGCCGTGTGAAAGAACGTAGCCGCCCAGTACGGAGACGAGGACGACGATGGACCCGATAATGACCAGCATGACTTGCTTCCTCCTAACCCTGTGCGTATCGGCCGGACCGGCCGATAGTTGAGGAATTCCGTCACAATTACCGCACGTTTTACCCGCCGGATTCGAGTGGTCCGGCGTAGTGCGGAAAGACCAGCCGAATGCGCGTACCGATGCCGGCGTCGCTCTCGATCTCCACCCCGCCGCCGGCCTGCGCCACCGTGCCGTATACCTGCGCCAGGCCCAGGCCTGAGCCACCGGGCTTCGTCGTAAAATACGGCTCGAACAGGCGATGCCGGACTTCCTCCGACATCCCTCCCCCTGTATCGGCCACGGTGATGAAGACCTGACGCAGGGTGTCGTTATCGCGCATCGCGCTGGCAAAAGCCGCGTCGCCCTGTCGCTCGCCCACTTCGATGACCACGGTGCCGAACCCTTCCATGGCGTCGCGGGCATTGAGGCAGACATTCATCAGGGCCTGTTCCAGCCCCTGGCGGTCGAGCAACGCGGGCAAGGGGGCCGGCTGGCGAAGCACCTCGATACCGACCCGGCCGCCAAGGGCGTGGCGGGCGAAGTCCGCGAAGCCCTCCACCAGCACACCGATGTCGACCGGTTCCGCCTGGTAGGGGTGATTGCGTGCGAAGGCGAGCAGACGGCGCGTGAGCGCCGTCGCATGGCGCGCACCCTCCATCGCATAAGTCAGCATGCGGCGGTGCCTGGGCAGCAGGTCAGCGGCATCGTCCTCCAGCCCCGAGAGGCTGACGATCACCGTCTGCAGCATGTTGTTGAAGTCGTGCGCGATGCCGCTGACCAGTTGGCCGACCGCCTGCTGTTTCTGCGCCTGACGAGCGCTCGCCTCGGCGAGGTCACGGGCATGGGTCGCCATAGCGAGTTGCTCGCTCACGCCGGCGAGCCGGTTTTCGGCGTCGCGGCGCGCCCCGTGCTCGGACTCGAATCGCTCCAGCAAGGTGCCATACCGGCTCGACGCGGTGGCCGAGCGGGCGACTGTCTCGTTGAGACGTTCCTGAAGCAGTTCGTTGATGGACTCGATCGCGGCCTGCAGTTCGACCCTCTCGGTCACGTCCCGACTGATCACAATCAGATGGTCGAGCCGATCGTCGGCCACGACCCCGGCGACCGTCACTTCCCACCAGCGCGACGCCCCGGTCGCCGAGGGACGCGGCGCGACGAAGTCGACGCGCTCGCCGGACAGGGCGCGTTCGAGTACCCGGGATACCATCGCGTGCGCTTCCGGCGGCCACAGATCGACCCAGCGCGTGCCGATCAGGCGCTCCGGCTCCTCGGATGTCAGCGCCAAGCTGCCCATGCCGGCGATAAAGCGGATCACGCCGTGCCGATCCAGTTCCTTCATGCAGTCGGCGGACGCCTCGACGAATTGCCTGTACAGCCCGTCTTCGCTTGTCATGGCCCGCTCGTTATCCCTTGATCACATTGCCCCGCCGCCCCTATGACGCACCGCGGCGCCGGGGCGTGTCAAGCGAATCGAGAGCAGGAGCGGTCACCGTGCACATGCGAGCCGGCGAATCAGTCGTCCGCGTCGTCCGTCCGGTCGTCATCGAAGCCGGTCTCGCCTTCGGCAAAAGCAGGCGCGCCGTCGTCGTCCACGCCCAGCACCAGGCCGAGGGCCTTCTCCGCCGCCTCAGCGGCACTGTCTTCGTCGCGGAAGCTGCGATTCTCGTAGACCGCGAAGTACGACGGGAAGCTGCCGTCCGCCGGATGGGAAGCGATCAGGGCCGTGTAGCGCGAGCCTTCACGGATCGCACTGCTCTTCAGGGTGAAGCCAGGGAATTCGCGCTGTGCCATGTACCGTGACCTCGATGGGGCGGAAAGTCTAACGTAGCCGGAGGGTTGCCGGTTCTCTTGCATCGAAACCCTCAGCAAATCCGACCGATTGTTCAGAAAAAGTCACTTGCCTTGCGGAATTTTGTAGGGTATTTCCTACATTAAGCGTCCTCACATAGACTTCACGAAGGGCGCGAAACAGGGGAACAGGGGCAGCACCGCATGAATCTCACCACCACCACGTCGCCGTCGCGGCGCCTTGCGTGGGCCGTCGCAGCCGTACTCGCCATTGCCGGCATCGCCGGCCTGGCACTCGCGCCCATGGTCGCCGCCGCGATCCCGCGCACGGCGATCCAGATGGTCTACGCGTGGCTCTGCGCCTCCCTCGTGGGCTCCGCTTACGTCGTCGTCACGCTTGCGAACGATGCCGAAGGCGCCACCGAGGACAGGGACGACTTCTGATCTCAGGGATGGGGTGAAAACTGAGGGCTCGCCGGTGGCGGGCCTTTTTTTTGTGGCCGTCTTTTTTTTGGGGGGGGGCTCGGCTTGCGCCCTCGCCTTTGTGTTGCCGCGGCGTGTGGTGTCGCGTCGAAGAGCCGGCGGGTGCCACCCTCGCGTCCACGCCTGCGGCGACCCCTCAGGGAAAGGCCGCTCCGCGGCCGTATTTCAATGGCCTTCGGCCGGGTCGGGCTCCAACTGGGGGTTTTCGAGTCGGCTGTCCCTGCCTCCCCGAAAACGGCCGGTCATCCTTGACCGGCCCCGCTCTCGCGGCCTCTTCCAGTCGGAGCCCTCGCCTGCGGCTACCGGACGCGAGGGTGGCACCCGCCGGCTCTTTGGGGGACTGAGGCATCGTGCGGCCGAACCGCGGCTCGCTTCGTGGCTGGGACCGCTCGCCTGCCTGTTTCGGATGGCCTCGTTCGCCTTAGTGAGGCTGAGGGTTCGCGAACAGGGTTCGCTCCTACCGCACGGCGACCGCAATGGGGGATACATGGCGGCCTGTAGGAGCGCGCCCTGCGCGCGAAAAGCCAACGAAGCGAAGAAGCCACACCCCGCTCGACCATCAACCCACCTCGGTACACCAAAGAGACGGCGGGGGTGACCCTCGGGGCCGGTAGCCGCAGGCGAGGGCTTCGACTGGACAAGGCCGCGCAGGCGGGGCCGGTCAGGGATGACCGGCCGTTTTCGGGGAGGCAGGGACAGCCGACTCGAAAACCCCCAGTCGGAGCCCGACCCGGCCGAAGGCCATTGATACACGGCCGCGGAGCGGCCCTTCCCTGAGGGGTCGCCGCAGGCGTGGCCTCGAGGGTCACACCCGCCGGCTCTCCAACGCGACACAACACGCTCGCGACGAATCCAAACGCGATGGCGCAAGCCGAGCCCTCACACCATTTGCAAAGGCAAAAAAAACCCGGCGACCGAAGCCCCCGGGTTTCCGAAGCGGAACGGAGCAGCCTTACGGGCGGCGCGCCAGTTCCGGGTCTTCCTTGCTGACGGGCATCAGGTCCTGCTTCGACACGCCGAGCCAGAGAAGGATCGGGCTGGCGACGAAGATCGAGGACAGCGTGCCGACCACGATACCGATCAGCATGGTGATCGCGAAGGCATGGACGACGGGACCGCCGATGAAGAACAGCGCGGCCATGGTGATGCCGGTGAACAGCGAGGTGATGATCGTTCGCGACAGCGTGCTGTTGATCGAACGGTTGAGCACTTCTTCCGGCGTGGCGTTACGGCTGGAGCGGAACAGCTCGCGGACACGGTCGAAGACGACGACCTTATCGTTGATCGAGTAACCGACCACCGCCAGCACTGAGGCGAGCACCGTCAGGTCGAACTCACGCTGGGTCAGCGCGAAGATACCCAGGGTCACGAGAACGTCGTGGACTTCGGTGGCGAGCGCGGCGATGGCGAAACGCTTCTCGAAGCGGATCCACAGGTAACCCATGATGCCGATGATGACGAAGGCGACGGCGACGATACCGTCGCTGCGGAGCTCCTCACCCACCTGCGGGCCGACGAAGGACTTGCTCTTCATCGTCACATCGGGGCGGGTGGTCTTCAGGGCGGCGATGATGTCTGAGGAGACCTTGGTTGCCGCCTCCTCACCGACCAGCGTGACCGAGCCCTTGTCGTCCTTGGGCAACATGCGCACGTTGAACTCGCGCGTGCCGCCGACCGACTGCACCAGCGGGTTTTCGATGCCGGCCTTTTCGAGCGTGGCGCGGACCTCGTTGACCTCGATCGGCTGCGCGTAGTCGACGATGACCGAGACGCCGCCCAGGAAGTCCTGGCCGTAGTTGAAACCCTTGGTCAGGATCAGGCCGATCGAGCCCAGCATAAGCAGCACGGCGAGGCCGATGCTGTACTTGCGCAGACCGAGGAAGTTGAAGTTCGAGTTGTGATTGAAGATTTCCATGGCGTCCTCCCGTCAGACCGACAGGGTCTTGAGCTTGCGGCCGCCGTGGATCAGCGCCGTGATGGCATGGGTCACCGTCACCGACGTGAACATCGAGGTCAGGATACCGATGAAGAGCGTGACACCGAAGCCCTTGATCGGACCCGAACCCATGGTCATCAGACCGAGCGCGGCGAGCAGGTGGGTCACGTTGGCGTCGAGAATCGTCGCCCACGCCTTGTCGTAACCGGTGCGGATAGCCGCGAGCGGCGACGAGCCGTTGCGGAGTTCCTCGCGGATACGTTCGCAGATCAGCACGTTGGCATCGATCGCCATACCCAGCGTCAGCACGATACCGGCGATGCCGGGCATCGTCAGCGTCACGTGGATCAGCGACATCACCGCGACGAGCAGGACGAGGTTGAAGAACAGGGCGATGTCCGCGACGATGCCGAACAGCTTGTAGTAGATGGCCGCCGCGATCAGCACCAGGCCGAGGCCGAGCATCACCGCCTTGAAACCGCGGTCGATGTTGTCCGCGCCGAGGCTGGGACCGATGACGCTTTCACCGACGATGTCGACCGGCGCCGCGAGCGAACCGCCGCGCAGCAACAGGGCGAGATCGGAGGCTTCGGCGTCGCTGGGCAGGCCGTTGGTCGAGAACTGCTTGCCGAACGGCGAGCTGATGTTCGCGTAGTTGATGACTTCCTCGGTCGTCTTCGGCGTCTTCACTTCCTTGCCGTCGACCATCTTGATGTCGTTGGTACGCGTGATGTACAGCACGGCCATCGGCTTGCCGACGTTACCGTTGGTGAAGTCCTGCATCTTGCGGGCGGCGGCGCTGTTCAGCGTGACGCTGACGTTCGGCGTGCCGTTCTGCTGGTCGCGACCCGAGACGGCCGAGGTCAGCTGATCGCCCGTGGCGATGACGGTCTTGCTGAGCAGGTACGGGCGACGATCGCGGCCGTAATACAGCTTGGCGTCGGGCGGAACGCTGCCACTGCGGGCGGCATCCATGGCCTGCTGCGGGGTGTACAGGCCGGCGCGGTATTCCAGGGTGGCGGTCGCGCCGATCAGACGCTTGGCCTCGGCCGTGTCCTGCACGCCGGCCAGCTCGACGATGATCTGGCTCTGGCCCTGCTGCTGGATCAGCGGCTCGGACACGCCCAGTTCGTTCACACGCTGGCGCAGCGTGGTGACGTTCTGGGTGATGGCGCTCTGAGCGAGCTCGCGCAGCTTGGCCGGCTTGACCACGGCATTGAGCGTGAAGCGGTTGCCCGTGGACGGACCATCGGAAACCGTCAGATCGGTGAACTCGGTAGCGATGAGCGACGCGGCGGCCTGGCGATCGGCGTCGCTGCGCAGGATGATGCCGATGCCCTGACCGCGCGGATTGCGCGCCACCGAGTCGTACGAGATCTTCCTGTCACGCAGCAGCGAGCGGACGTCGTCCGCGTAGCGGGTTTCCTGACCGTCGATCACGGCGTTCTGGTCGACTTCCATCAGGAAGTGCACACCGCCCTGCAGATCGAGACCCAGCGGCATCGAGAACGCGTTGATCGAGCGCAGCCACGACGGCACGGTCGAGGCGAGGTTGAGCGCGACCGTGTAATCGTCACCGAGCGCACCGCGAAGCGCGTCGGACGCCTTCGCCTGCGCGTCGGCACTGGCGAAGCGCGCCAGCAGACGGCTGCCTTTCTCGGACGACGTCACGTCGACGCTCGCTGCCGGAACGTGGGCCGTGGCAAGAATGCTCTCGACCTTGATCTTCAGCGTGGCGTCGACGGCGCTGCCGTGGTTACCCGAGATCTGCACGGCGGGCTGCGGCGTATAGACGTTCGGCAGCGCGTAGACGATGCCGAACAGCAATACGATCACAACCAGCGCGTATTTCCAGCGTGGAAAATCACTCATGCCTTACATTCCGTGGAGGCGGCCGGGTGCCGGCCGCAGCTGACGCGATGAGATGAAGCTCAGGACTTCTTGAGGCTGCCCTTCGGCAGCACCTGGGTGATCGAGCTCTTCTGGACCTGGACGACGGTGCCCGGAGCGATCTCGACACGGACGAAGGCCTCACCCACGTCTTCGATACGGCCGGCCATGCCGCCGCTCATCACGACCTCGTCGCCCTTACTCAGCGCAGAGAGCAGGTTGCGGTGCTCCTTCTGACGCTTCATCTGCGGGCGGATCATCATGAAATAGAAGATGCCGAACAGCACCGCCATCATGATCAGCGGCGAGAAGCTCAGAGCGCCCTGGGGTGCGGCAGCGGGGGCAGTGGCCTGGGCAATGGCGGCGAACGTCGGAAGGCTCATCGGATATCTCGCAAGTCATGGAACAGCCAAGGAAAAGCGGCTGCTCACGTAAAAAGATCGTGGATTATGCCACGCGCCCCGGTGCTTATGTACCGGACTCGTCAAGGCTTCTGGGGGCGCCGGACTGCGCCCTCAAGCCCGGTCAGCCGTCGACGACAGCCTTTTGGCGGGCCGCATAGAAGGCGGTGACGAAGTCGTCGAGGGTACCCGTCTCGATCGCGCCGCGCAGCCCGGCCATCAAGCGCTGGTAGTGACGCAGGTTGTGCATCGTCGCCAGCTGGCTGGCCAGGATCTCGTTGCAGCGATCGAGATGTCGCAGGTAGGCGCGCGAGAAGCCGTTGGCGCAGGCGTAGCAGTCGCAACCTTCTTCGATCACGCGGGTATCGGTAGCGAACTTCGCGTTCCGGATGCGCAACGTGCCTTCATACGTGAAGAGGAACCCGTTGCGCGCGTTGCGCGTAGGCATCACGCAATCGAACATGTCGATGCCGCGACGGACGGCCTCGACGATGTCTTCGGGGCGTCCCACCCCCATCAGATAACGGGGTCGATCCTTTGGCAGCATCGGCAGGGTCAGGTCGAGCGTGTGATTGCGCTCCGCCTCCGGCTCGCCGACGGCCAGACCACCCACGGCGTAACCGTCGAAGCCGATTTCCACCAGCCGCTCCGCCGAACGGTGGCGCAGCTTTTCGTACGTACTGCCCTGGACGATGCCGAACAGCGCGTTGGGGTTTTTCAGGTCGTCGAAAGCCTGGCGGGAACGCTCGGCCCAGCGCAGGCTGAGCTCCATCGAGTCAGAGGCGACCTTTTCGGTCGCCGGATACGGCGTGCATTCGTCGAAAATCATCGCGACGTCGGAGTCCAGCACCTTCTGGATCCGCATCGACTCCTCGGGCGAGAGGAACACCTTCGACCCATCCACCGGGGAGGCGAAGGTCACCCCCTCTTCGGTAATCTTGCGCTTGTGCGCCAGCGAGAAGACCTGAAAACCGCCGGAGTCCGTAAGGATCGGCTTGTTCCAGCCGATGAACTTATGCAGCCCGCCGAATTCGCCGACGATCTCGAGGCCAGGCCGCAGAAACAGGTGGAAGGTATTGCCGAGGATGATCTCCGCGCCGGTGTCGAGGACATCGCGCGGGGTCATGGCTTTCACGGAGCCGTAGGTGCCCACCGGCATGAAGGCCGGGGTTTCGACGGTGCCGCGGCCGAATCGGAGACGGCCACGCCGGGCCGCGCCATCGGTGGCGAGGAGTTCGAAGGGAAGCTGGGTCATCCGCGTAGTGTACCGGGAGTCGGCCCTTCGGACCTGCAGGTCGGGCGCTGCGCGGACGGGGAGCATTACCTTGCCGGGGCGGCGGCCCAATGCGCTCGCCGTTTACGCGTACAGGTGTCGGCAAGCGCCTACCTAAAGTTCCGCACGTTTCCGCCGATTCCTATGCCACAGGAGCGAGCCCAGACCGGGGTCCGCCCAGGCCCTCGGAGGACCTGCCCTTTGATCATCCAGCCGACCAGTATCGCCGCCCAGCTATGGGCCGGCGCGGCAGCGGGCACCACCGCGGCCGTTGACGCCTGGCGGGTGGGTACGCTGCTGACGGCACGCGTCATGGGGCAGAACGACATCGGCAAGCTGCTGCTGGACATCGGCGGTATCACGGTGGAGGCCGACACCACGGGCACCCAGCTTCCCCAGCAGTTTCAGGTGCGCGTCCTGACTCAGGGCGCACAGCCTCAGCTCGAAGTCCTCATCGCCCACCCCGAGGAAGGCGTCACGATGCAGGGACTGCGCGAACGGCTCCCGCTGCAGAATGGTTACGCGCCGCTGCTCGGCGCACTGGCCTCACTGGCGCGCAGCCCGGTGGCCCGCTCGCTGCCGGCACCCCTGCGAGCCGCACTCGCCACGCTCGAGGCTTCGATCAGCGGGCCCGATGACGTCAGCACGCCGATGGGCATGAAGGAAGCGATCGCCAAGAGCGGCAGCTTCCTCGAATCCCATCTTGCCGAGCCGACGAAAGAGACGCCGGCGGCCGACGATTTCAAGGCGGCATTGATGGCGCTCCGCCGTACGCTGGCCGATCTTCCGCCGACACGAAGCGCATCGGGCGTCAGCACCGGCCCCGGACTTCCGCGCCAGCTTGGTGACACACCCCCGCCGCTCGCCCAGCGCGCACTGATTGCCCAGCCTCGCGTAGCGGAATTCGCCATCACTGAAGACGACGTCGACGCGCTGGTCGGCCAGTTACGGACCGACACGCGTGCCGCACTGTCCCGTGTTGAGATCGGTCAGCTGGAATCCCAGCCGCAGGCCGGACTATGGATGATCGAAGTGCCGCTGGCGAACGCGCGCGGTTACGACGTGCTCCAGTTGCGGATCGAGGAAGGCAAGCCAGGCCCTGGCGAGCCGGATGGCCTGTGGACGGTCGGCTTCGCCATCGACCCGCCCTCGCTGGGCGCCGTACAGGGTGAGATCCAGCTGCGCATACCGCGCGTGTCGGTGCGGCTGTGGGTACAACAGGCCGACACCGTGTCGCGCCTGGAAACCGAATTCGTCTCGCTGCGGCGCGTGCTCGAGAAAAGCGGCCTGCAGCTCGATCATTTCTCCTGCATGCACGGCCTGCCCGTGCCGACCAGCGCGTATAGCGCGGTCCTCCTCGAAGCCCGCGCATGAATCCGTCCCTGCCCTCCCCGCGCCGCAGTGTCACGCTGCGGCTCGCGACGCCGACCAGCAATGGGAAAACCCAGCGTGTCGACGCCGACAGCGTGAAAAACATGCTGGAGCGCGCGCAGGCGCTGGGGCTTGCACCTCAACTGGATCCGCAGATCGCTACCTTGCTGGCGGCCGTGCGGTTGCGCGACGACGTGCCGCCGGAGCTGTATGCGGCACTGGCGGCGGTGGTGGGGACCTTGCTCGGGGCTGTTGAGGCCTGATGCGCCGCGGCTCACGTCAGCCTGTCGGCGACGGCGTCAGCTGACGCCCAGCCCCTGGATACGGGCCGCGCCGGCTTCAAACCCCGCCAGCTCGGCAAAGCGTTTGCCACGCTCCGCATAATCCCTGAACTGGTCGAAGCTCGGCGCACCCGGCGACAGCACGATGACGCCCTCGCCGCTCAGGGCGTTACGCGCGGCACCGACGGCGGCGGCGAGATCCGCTGCCCGATACACATTCGCGACACCCGCCGCCTCCAGCGCATCCGCGATACGCGAACCGCTGGCGCCCTGGCACACGATCGCCTCAGGCGCATGCAGGCGCATCGCTTCCACAAACGGCGTCCAGTCGAGACCGCGATCGTGCCCGCCGACGATCAGCGCGACACGTCCCGCTCCCACGCTTTCGAGCGCGGCAAGACTCGCCAGCGGCGTCGTGCTGATCGAATCGTTGATCCAGCGCAGGCCATGGATCTCGCCCAGCGGCTGCAATCGATGTGGCAGAGGAACGAAGGTAGACAGCGCGGGCGCGGCCGCGCGCGCGTCGAGGCCGGCGATCTCCAGTGCGGCAAGGGCGGCACACGCGTTGATCGCGTTGTGCAGACCCGGCGCGGACACGGCGGACGCCGCGATCACGTTTTCGCTTCCACGCCGAATCCAGCCATCGGCGACATGCCAGTGCGCCTCGTCGCCAAACGTATGCAGACCCGGATGGCCCGCCGCTCGCGCCATCAGCGCAGGCTGCATCGCATTGACCAGCACCTGCGCGGATGACGCAAGCAGTTTCAGCTTGTCGCTGACGTAACGCTCGCGCGAGCCGTGCCAGTCGAGGTGCTCTTCGTAGAGACTGGTGACGACGCCAAGCCCGACACCAAACGCTTCGCCGGTCTGGAAACTCGACAGTTCGATCACCCACAGATCGGCGCTCTCGCCATCGAGTTCGAGCATTGGCAAGCCAATGTTGCCGGCCAGTGCCGTGCGCACACCCAACGAACGCGCGAGATGCGCGATCAAAGCGGATGTGGTGCTTTTGCCCTTGGTACCCGTCACCGCTATGGTCTTCGCCGTCACATGGGCGGCGAACCAGAGCGCGGTGCCCGATGTAAAACGCGTGCCGCGCGCCTGCGCATCGAGCAGTTCGGGCTTGTACGCGGAGATACCGGGGGACTTGATGACGATGTCGTACGACGCGAGCGCATCGGCATCGGGGGACACGTCATGTACGTGCGCCCATGGAAACGAAGCACGTGCCGCGGCCGCCTCGTCGGACGAACAGTAGACATCGACCAGCTGACCCGGCAGATGCCGGGCCAGCGCGTCGAGGGCCGCACGCCCTTCGCGACCGAAACCCCAGACGGCGACGCGGCGCCCCTCGAGATCAGCCCAGCGCATCCAGCGCTCCGAGCAGACGCGATGGCACGAGGTGCGACGCACCCGGCTTCAGCCAGGGCTCGAGTACGAGCTCGGACGAGTCAAGTTGCGGAAGAATCTCGCGACGGAAACGCGACACCAGCGCATCTTCGCGCCACTCCGGACGCTCCGCCAGCGACGCGAGCGCGGCGCGCGCTTCGGCGCCCTCGCCCACGCACTCGAACGGCTTGTGGTTCTTGTATTCGAGCAACGCGTCGAACGCGTCGGCCAGCGAGTCGTCATCGAGCAGATTGCGCCCGAAGATCGATACCAGCCGCGGTTTGGCCATGAACGGCGCGAGCGCGAGAAACACGAAATGGCATTTCGGGCACTGACCGCACCAGCGATCCGCCGGCTTGGGGCCGAGGATACGGAAGTTCCGGTTGCAACTGGAGAACGCATCGAAATACGCCGCGCCAAGGCGCGCGAATGCGCTGGTCACCGCCAGCTCCGACCACGGTCGCAGGAGCGAACAATAGTCGAGATCGGCGGCGACATGCGAATGCAGATAGTCGTGGAAGGTCTTCTCGAAACCGAAGCCCTTGCTCCACTGGTGATTCACTTCCTGACCTTCGTATTCCAGCGTGGCGACCGATGCCGAACGTTCATTGGCGAATACGATGGAGTCGTAGCCGTACAACAGAGCCGCCAGCGTCAGAATGGCCGAGTTGATCGCCGTCACGGGGATATGCCCGTTCCACGCGCCCAGGCGGTTCAGTTCGAACAGACCCGGCGCCAGCTCGCGCGAAATGTTCAGCGTCGACAGACCGGTTCGCGCCGCACATTCGGCGATGAGCGGTGAATTGCCGACCCACGCCGCCGTCGCGTCACCACCGATCGACTTCACGGCCTCGACGGCGACCACGGAATCCTTGCCGCCACCGATCGGCAGCAACGAGCGTGCCGGCAAACCGATCGCGGGGGCCGTGACGCGATCACGACTTTCGAACGGAAACGCGATACGCCCACGCAGATCCAGCCGGTTGCGATAGGCGAACTCGGCCAGACCATGCAGATACAGCGCGTCGGCAAGCGTCGCCGTCTCTTCGTCGAGCGGCTCGCCGTCGATCACGATCGACGGCGGGATGCCCGCCTTGTAGTAGCTGACACCGGCGACGATATGCAGCAGCCGGAGCGCCGACGCGAACGCCGCCTCGCGCTCCGGCGGGACCGTCGGCGCCCCCGGAAACGTAACGCGCTCGATCAGCTCGAGGCCGTCGTCGAAGGCGTAGACCAGCTCGGCGACACCATCGACGAAGCTGTGACGGACGAAGCGGAAGCGCTCGCTTCCGCGTGGATCGGTGAGGTTGGCGGTCACGGCAGCAGCACCTCGTCAGCTTCGTCACGAAGGTTGTAGCGCGATGACATGACGGCACCGTATGCGCCGCCCTGCGCCACGAGGATCACATCGTCCTCTTTCGATTCCGGCAGGCGCCGGTCCGAACCGAGGATGTCACCGGACTCGCAAATGGGGCCGACCACCTGGTACATCGTGGTCGCCGCTTCACCGTGGCGCGTGAGGTTCACGATCTCGTGCCAGGCATCGTAGAGCGCGGGACGGATCAGGCTGTTCATGCCCGTGTCGAGACCGAGGTAACGCACGTTGGCGCCCTTCTCCTTTTCCTGTGTGACACGCGCCAGCAGCACGCCGGCATCGGCCACCAGATAGCGGCCGGGCTCCATCCACAACTGGAACTGCGGATAGGCCTGACGTACCGAGGTCAGCACGCGATCGAGCGCGGGCATGTCGAGCGCGGTCTCGCCCGGATGCGACGGCACACCCAGGCCTCCGCCGATGTTCAGCACGGTGATGGTGCCGATACGCTCCGCGAGCGCCGCCAGCTGCGAGTAGACCTCGCCCCAGTGCGCGGCATCGAGAATGCCCGAGCCCAGATGCGCATGCAGGCCGATCACCCGTGCGCCCGCGGCATCGGCCAGACGCAGGAAACGGTCGATCTGCTCGATCGGCACACCGAACTTGCTGCCGGTACCGCCCGTTTTCACCTTGTCGTGGTGCCCCAGCCCGCGACCGAGGTCCACGCGCAGAATGATCTCGCGACCGGCGAACAGATCGCTCCAGTGCTCGATCGGATACAGCGCGTCGATGGTGATGGTCGCGCGCGTCCGCAACGCGGCTTCGAAATCGCGACGCGCGGCGAAGTTCGGAGTGAACAGCAGCGGCGTGCTCTCGGGCACCGCCGCCGAGACGGCGGCGAGCTCGCCCGGCGAGACGCACTCGAAGGCAAAGCCTTCTTCCGCCAGCACCTTGAGGATGCCCGGATGCGTATTGGCCTTGACCGCGTAATGCGCGCGGTCCACCGCCTGCAGCGATTTCACCCGGCGTGCCTGCGCACGCACGGTCGGCAGATGATAGACGTAGCGCGGCGTGCGCTCTTTCGCGAGGTCGACGAGCTTCAGGCGCTCGCCCTGCCACCATGCGGCGGCCGGCAGCACCTGTTCGCCCGCACCGTACAAGGCCTGCCACGACGGCCCGAACACCACGCTGTCGTCCGTGCGCAGAGCGCCCGCACCGATCAGGAGTTCGTGCAGACGCGGCAGCATGTCGTCCACCACGTCCTCGTCGACGACGAAGGTCAGGTTGAGGTTGTTGGACGACTGCGAGATCAGGTGGACGCGAAGCTGGCCGAACTCGGCCAGCACACCCGACAGCTTGTGCAGCATCGAGCGCATGCCGCGGCCGACCAGCGTGATCGCCGCGCACGGCGCGATCACCTTCACCCTGCAGACGCGCGCCAGATCCGCGGCAAGCGCGGCGATGGCGTCGGAATCGAGCAGGTTTTCGGTCGGGTCGAGCGAGACCGTGACATTGGTTTCCGCCGAGCCGATCAGGTCGACGGAGAGACCATGCCGGCGGAAGGCATCGAACACGTCGGCCAGGAAGCCGACCTGCTGCCACATGCCCACAGACTCCATCGAGACCAGCGTGATGCCCTTGCGCGCACTGATCGCCTTGATGCTGGGTGCGTGTTCGCGGATCTCGGGACCGATGAAGGTGCCTTCCAGTTCGGGCCGGTTGGTGTCCTTGATCAGCAGGGGGACGCGGGGCTCGCGCAGCGGAGACAGGCAGCGCGGGTGCAGCACCTTGGCGCCGGTGGAGGCGATTTCCTGGGCTTCTTCGTAGTCCAGGCGCTGGAGCAGGCGCGCGCCGGCGACCTGGCGCGGGTTGGCACTGAACATGCCCGCCACGTCGGTCCAGATCTCCACGCGGGAAGCCGCCAGCAGCGCGCCGAAATAGGCCGCCGACGTATCCGAACCGCCGCGACCGAGCAGCACCGTGCGGCCTTCCTCGTCGCAGGCGATGAAGCCCTGGGTGATGAAGACCTCACCGCGCTCGGCCAGCGAGGCCGTCAGGGCGGCATCGTGATGAGGCTCGACCATCGCCGAGAGCAGGCGGGTCCGCTCGTTCTGGTTGGGCAGAGCCACCGAATGCAGGCACTCGCGCGCGTCGACCCACGTGGTGGGCAGACCGTTCGCGCTGAGGAATGCCGCACCGAGCGCGCTGGACATCAGCTCGCCATGCGCCTGAACACGGGCCTGCCAGGCCAGTTCACCGAGCTCGCCGGCACCGCTGTCGGCAAGACCGGCCAGATCGGCCAGGCGCGCGCCGAGCGTCTCCGGCATGGCGAGCGACATCTCGGCGAGCAGGGCGTGGTGGCGATCGGCCAGGGCGGCGGCCGCGTCCGAGCGGCGTTTCGATTCCGTGTGCGTGCAAAGCTGTTTCAGGCCGTCCGTAATGCCGGACAGGGCCGAGACCACGATCAGCACGCGCGCGCCTTCGGCGCGGCGGCTGGCGGCCAGCTCGAGGATATTGCGCCAGCGTGCGGCGGTGGCCACCGAAGTGCCGCCGAACTTCATGACGATCCAGGGCGCGTTGAGAGGCAACGGCGCGTTTGCGTTTTCGCTCACGGGACTCTTTTGTTGGCTGGGGAAAGAAGCGGTCAGCCAAGGCTGACTATCCCCCGAAGTGTTGCGCCGCAACGGAGAAAACGCAATCTGGGCTATTCTCCGTCCTTTATCCCGATCACGACCCACGTCTCATGGAAAATCCCGGCTACGCCCGCCGCCTCACCCTCATGGATGCCGCACTCATCGTCGTCGGCGGCATCATCGGGGGCGGCATCTTTCTCAACCCGGGCATCGTCGCGCAACGCACGTCCTCGGGCTGGGTACTGCTGGCGTTGTGGGTGGGCGGGGGCCTGCTGACCCTGATCGGCTGCCTCTGCTACGCCGAACTCGGCGCCCGGCGCCCGGAAGCGGGCGGCAGCTACGTCTACCTGCGTGAGGCGTTCGGCCGTCTGGCCGGCTTCCTGTTCGGCTGGACCATGCTGCTGGTGATCTACAGCGGCAGCAGCGCCGCGGTGGCGACGATCTTCGGCAGCTACGCCACGTCGGTGTTCGGTCTGTCGCCCGGCCTGGTCAAGCCGCTGGCCGTGGGCGCGCTGATTTTCGTGACCGGGCTGAATCTTTTCGGGATCCGCTTCGGCGCCCAGGTACAGAATCTCTTCGCCATCCTGAAGCTGCTCGCCATCGCCGCCCTGGTGGTGACCGGCCTGGCCTTCGCCGGCGTCGGCACCACTCATGCACTGGCACCGGGCGTCGCGCCGACGAGCGGCAGCCTCGCCGGCGCCCTGCTGCCGGTGCTGTTCGCCTTTTCCGGCTTCAGCTACCTCAACAATCTCGCGGGCGAAGTACGTGACCCGCAGCGGACGCTGCCACGCGCGCTGGTACTGGGCATGCTGGTGGTCATCGCCGCCTACGTGCTCACCAACTACGCTTATATGGCCGTGCTGGGTCACGATGGCCTCGCCGCCAGCCAGGCACCCGCCGCCGACGTCATGAGCCGTGTGTTCGGTGCGGCCGGCGCCAAAGTCATAGCCATCGGCATCGCCGTTTCCACACTGGGTTTCTGCAACATCACCCTCGTGGCGGGCGCCCGCGTGCTCCAGGTGATGGGCGAGGATGGCCTGTTCTTCTCCAGCGTAGCGCGGCTGCATCCGCGTTACCGCACGCCCAACATCGCCCTGATGGCGCTCGCGGCGTGGGCCATTGTGCTGGTCCTGTCGGCCAATTACGGGCAGTTGCTGGATTTCGCGGCGTTCGGCGACTGGGTCGCGTACGCCGTGACCATCGCCACGCTGTTCTGGTATCGCCGCCACGGCGGCAGCCGGCCGGCGTTCGCCACGCCGGCGTATCCGTTGCTGCCGATGATTTTCCTCGGCACCGTGATCGCGGTGGTCGTCGCCTACGCCTGGGACAAGCCGCTGAGCGCCGGCGTGGTGTGCCTCGTGGTGCTCGCCGGACTGCCTGTGTATGCGGTCTGGCGACATCTGTTCAGTAAAGTGGCTCGCTGATCATGGGCACGGATGCCACAATGAACCGGTTCAGCTGAGGAAAGCAGATGGCACAGCAAGGCCCGACGTCTCCCGTACCCGTTCCGACCCGACAGGACGCCTCGCAACCGGCGCCCAAGCCCGTACGCGAAGGCATCGACCTCATCATCAACGACAAGCGGTACCGGCACTCGGGCGACAAGACCATGCCCCTGCTCTGGTACCTGCGCGACGTCCTGCGCCTGACCGGCGCCAAATACGGCTGCGATCAGGGTGATTGCGGCTTCTGCACGGTCATCGTCGACGGTAAGGCCGTGGCCTCGTGTCAGACGCCGATGGAGAAGCTCACCGGCAAGCGTGTCACCACCGTCGAAGGTCTGGCCGGCGCCGACGGCAAGCTGCATCCGGTACAGCAGGCGTGGATCGACGAGGACGCGATCATGTGCGGCTTCTGCCAGCCCGGCCAGATCATGGCGGCGGTGGAGCTGCTCTCGCGGCAGAAAAACCCGTCGGACGCCGACATCGACAAGATAGGCAACCTCTGCCGCTGCGGAAGCTATGGCCGCATCCGCAAGGCGATCAAACGCGCCGCGGGCAACATGAAGGACGGCAAGGCATGAGTGGCGAAGTCCGACTCTCCCGCCGCCGCTTTCTCAAGTACGCCGCGGGCACCGCGGGGGCACTGGTCATCGGTATCGGCAGCGCCGAAGCCCTCGACCGACCGCCGCCGGTCGGCCTGCTGGGCGACGCCTGGGCCCAGGTCGGCTCGTACCTGCGCGTCGCAGCCGATGGTCGCATCTACATCGGCGTGCGCGATCCGGACAACGGCGAAGGCACCGCGACGTCGCTGGCGCGCATCATCGCCGAAGAACTCGATGCCGACTGGTCGCGCGTCATCGTCGAGCCGCTCGGGCTTGGCATCCAGGCAGGCAACGGCGAACCCAGATTCACCTATGGCCGGCAGCGCAGCGGCGACGCGACGAGCATTCCCGCCGCCTGGGCCGACCTGCGCCAGGCAGGCGCCCTCGGTCGCTGGCTGATCCTGCAGGCGGCCGCGCGTCGCCTCGGCCTGCCTGCCGACCAGCTGCACACGGAGAACGGCGTCGTCATCGCGAGCGATGGGCGTCGTCTTTCTTATGCCGATCTCGCATCGGCCGCTGCCTCGATCGACGCGCCGTCGACAGCGCCGCCGCTGAAGGCCACCGACGCCTACCGCCTGATCGGTCAGCCTGCCGGTGACGTGGACGCCCGCGCGGCGGTGACCGGACAGCTTCGTTATGCCGGTGACGACAGTATCGGCGACGCCGTGGTCGCCGTGCTCGCGCGCTGCCCCTACCCGGGCGGCTCGCTGGATACCGCCGATCGCGAAGCGGCCAGGAAGATTGCCGGCGTCTACGACGTCATCGACATCACACCCGAACAGGGCCAGCTTTCAGGCACCGCCGTACAGGTGCCTTCGATAGCCGTGCTCGCCACGGATACCTGGAGCGCTCTCGCCGGTCGTGCCGCGTTGAAGGCCACCTGGAAGCAGGGCCCCAGCGTCGAACCTTCCGCGTACACGCTCGAGCAGAAGGCGCTGGAGCTGTTTGGCGACGAGGCCGGGGCGGCGGAGCCTTCCACCGTTCGCAACGACGGCGACGTCGCCGCCGCGCGCAAGAAGGCCGCACGCGCGCTCGAAGCCACCTATTTCCAGCCCTGGATCGCCCATGCCACGGCGGAGACACCGAATTGTGTGGTTCGCCTGGATGCCGATACCAGCATCACGGTGATCGCAGCTACCCAATCTCCGCGCGCGGCCTACGCCGTCGTGCAGCGCATGACCGGATTCAAGCCCGAACAGATCGATATCCAGGTGCCCCGCGGTGGCGGCGGCTTTGGCCGTCGCCTCGAGCAGGACTATATCGCCGAGGCTGTCGCCGTCGCTCTGGCGAAGAAGGCCGACACCGTTCGCAACCGGCCGATCAAGTTGCTGTGGACCCGTGACGACGATCTCGAACACGACTATTACCGCCCTCTGGCGGTGCATCGACTGAACGCGTCCATCGACCGGAAGAAAGCGATCGTGGGCTGGCACCAGCGGATGGCCAGCCCGTCGATGCTGGTCGGCCGCGCCACGCCGGACAACCGCCTGTGGCAGTCCGAGCTGGTCCCCGACGCGCTTCCCGCCGGACTTGTACCGAACTTCCGCAGCGACTGGTACCCCCTGGAATCGCAGCTGGCACGCGGTGAATGGCGCGGCTCGCCGCATGTCACACCCGCGTTCGCCACGGAAAGCTTCATCGACGAGATCGCCCATTCGCTGAAGCTGAACCCGCTCGATTTCCGGCTCGCCATGCTCGGCGAGGGACGCCAGCTGCCATACAACGGCCGTGGCGGCCCCCTCGACACGGCCCGCCTCGCCAACGTGCTGAAACTGGCTGCCGAGAAGATCGACTGGAGCCGCTGGCTGCGCAGCGAAAACGGCCTCGGCATCGCCTGCTCGTATGTATTCGGCGCCTACGTGGCGCACGCCATCGAAGTGGCGCCCACGGCGGACGGCATCGATATCCGCCGCGCGGTCTGCGTCGCGGATGTGGGCCGGGCGATCAACCCGCTGGGCCTGGAAGCGCAGTTGCAGGGCGCCACCATGGATGCCCTGTCGACCGCCCTCAACCTCGCCATCACGGTGAAGGACGGCAAGGTGCAGCAGACGGGATTCCGTGACTACCCGGTCTCGGCGACGCAGCCGCTGCCCTACGAGGTCGAAACGGTGATCGTGCCCTCCACGGCCGAACCCACCGGCGCCAGCGTCATCGGTGTACCCTCGGCGGCGCCCGCGCTCGCCAACGCCGTGTTCCGCGCCACCGCGGTTCGCGTCCGCCGCCTGCCCCTGTTGCGTGAGCTTTCCCGCCTGCGCTGATGTTTCGTCCCGCCCGAGGTAACGTATGTCCACTGCATCAGTCACCTCGGGCTCGACGGCCTCGCGGACCGACGCCGACCTGATCGGCAGCAATAAGCGTTTCTACGACGCGCTGTGGTCCGAAGCGAAGCTGTTTTCACCGAAGCGCTTCAATACCTGGCCGCTGGTTTCCGAACTGGCGGCCCAGACGTCGCGCCGCCTCGAAGTCGCGCCGGGCCTGCGTCCGCGCCTGCCGCTCGAAGGCACCCAGTTCGTCGATCTCAGCGTTCCCGCGCTGGCGGAGCTCGGCCGCAACGGTGCCAGGGTCGCCAACGCCATGATCGGCGCCCTGCCGTTTCGCGACGCCAGCTTCGATTTCGTCTGCGCTTTCGACATCCTCGAGCACGTGGTGGACGATGAAGGCGCGCTCGGTGAACTCGCGCGTGTCGCCGAGCCGGGTGCCCGCCTGCTGATTTCCGTGCCGCTGCATCCCGACGCCTGGACCGCCTTCGACGATTTCGTCGGGCATTACCGCCGCTACGAGCCGGACGCCATCCGCGACCTGCTCGCCCGCCACGGATTCACCATCGAGCGCAGCGCCGTTTACGGTATGCAGCCCAAATCCTCGAAGCTGCTCGACCTCGGCCAGTGGTACCTGACCCACCAGCGCGCCCGCGCCATGTGGTGGTACAACCGCGTGTTCATGCCGCTCGGCGTGCGTTTCCAGAAGGCCCTGGACTTCAGGCCGGGCTTCGAGCCGGGCCCGGGCGTGGACGAGGTCCTGCTGGTCTGCCGCAAGGCCGCCGTTTAAATCGAGCAAAAACAGGGGCTTTACATATGGCGCGGCGCAACTGGTTATGATGCGCCACCCTCCCCGCCCCTTCCGGAACCTGCATGCTCTATCTCATGCACGAATGGCAACGCTCGATGCTCAGCCCTCTGACCTACTGGGCCGAGGCGAGCGCGAAGATGTTTGGCGACGTTGCCAGCCCGTTTGCCCGCATGCCCGGCGCCGATCGCGCCGCGGCGGGGTACGAGCTCATGTTCCGCCTGGGCAAGGCTTACGAAAAGCCTGAATTCGATATCCACAGTGTGCACGCGCACGGGCACGACGTCGCCATCGTCGAGCAGGTGGCGCTGGCCAAGCCGTTCTGCACACTGAAGCGTTTCAAACGCTTTTCCGACGATCAGTCGACCGTCGACAAGATGAAGAACGATCCGGCGGTGCTGGTCGTGGCTCCGTTGTCGGGCCATCACTCGACCCTGCTGCGCGACACCGTGCGCACCCTGCTACGCGACCACAAGGTGTACATCACCGACTGGGTCGACGCGCGCATGATCCCGCTGGACGAAGGCTCGTTCTCGCTGGCGGACTACGTCGCCTACGTCGAGGAATTCATCCGTCACGTCGGCGTGCACCGCGCGCACGTCGTCTCGGTCTGCCAGCCGACCGTGCCGGTGCTCGCCGCCGTCTCGCTGATGGCTGCGCGCGGTGAGGCGACGCCCGCCACGCTCACCCTCATGGGCGGCCCGATCGACACGCGCAAGAGTCCCACCAGTGTCGACAACCTGGCCACCACGCGGCCGCTGTCGTGGTTTCGCAACCAGCTGATCCACAAGGTGCCGTACCAGTATCCCGGTGCCGGCCGCGAGGTCTACCCGGGCTTCCTGCAGCACGCGGGCTTCCTGGCGATGAACCCGAGCCGCCACGTCATGTCGCACTGGGACTTCTACGAGAACCTGCGCAAGGGCGACCTCGACGACGCCGAGCAGCACCGCAAGTTCTACGACGAATACAACGCCGTGCTCGACATGCCGGCCGAGTACTACCTCGACACGATCGAGACGGTGTTCCAGGAGCACCGCCTGCCCAAGGGTACGTGGGAGATCCACGGCGAACTGGTGCAGCCGGCCAAAATCAAGGACACCGCCCTGCTCACCATCGAAGGTGAACTCGACGACATCTCCGGCCCCGGTCAGACCGAGGTCGCGCACAGCCTTTGCAAGGGCATCGCGAAGAAGCGCAAGAAGCACATCACCGTGGAAGGCGCCGGTCATTACGGCATCTTCAGCGGTCGTCGCTGGCGCGACATCGTTTACCCGGACGTGCGCGATTTCATCAAGGCGCATGACCGAGGCAACAGCAACACGGGCGCCAAGGGCAATCGGAAGGTCTGAGGGCGCCCCGCGCGCGACCCTGCAGGACCGCGCGGAGCACGCTCTTACAACAACGCCCAGCCGATCAGACCGACAAGGATAAAAAACGGCACCGACCAGAGATGGAACGTGCCCCATGCCTTGCGCTCCCCCAGCAGCCGCAACGCGATCAGGTTGGCCAGCGACCCCAGCACGAAACCGAAGCCACCCACGTTCACGCCGAACGCGATGGTGCGCCAGTCATGCGAATACTCCGCCAGCAGAATCGCCGCCGGCACGTTGCTGACCACCTGCGACGCCAGCGCGCCCGTCGCATAGAGATGCAGCGGCGTGTCCAGCCCAAACCCGCCGATAAACGACCTGATCGCTTCGAGCCCCGCGAGCATGCGCAGGTCGATGAACATGAGTACGAAGGTAAGCAGCAGGCCCCAGTCGATCGCGGCGACGATGCGGCGGCGGTACGCGAGAAACACGACGAGCACGCCCGCCAGGGCCCAGATTTCGTGGTGCAGATCGGCCAGCACCAGAAAGGGAACGTAGAGGGCCGCGGCAACGATGAGCATGCCGCGATCGACACGATCGTCCGTGTCTTCGTGAACTTCGAGCGCCGTGGAGGGGAATGCGACCGCGGTCAGGCCGAGCAGCAAGACCAGTACGATCGCGACCAGGGGCAGCATCGCCCACACGAAGCCGCCGAATCCGTTGTTCCACTGCTGCCACAGGAACAGGTTCTGCGGATTGCCGATCGGCGTGAGCATCGAGCCCGCGTTGACCGCAAGGGCCTCGAAGATGACCAGACGCGTCGCGGGCATGCGTGCGATGCGACACATGCTCAGCGTCAGCGGCACCATGACGAACAGCGACACGTCGTTGGTCAGCAGCATCGACAACAGCGCGGTGAGCGCGATCAGCCCCAGCGCGGCAATGCGGCGTGTGGAAGTGCGATCGATCAGCCAGCGCCCCGCGACGTTGAGCGCACCGCTGTTCTCGACGGCCTTGGTCAGAACCAGCAACCCGGTGAGGGTCGCGATCGTCGGCCAGTCGACCAGGCCAGGCCACGCCTTCAGATGCGACGGTTTCGCCACCGCGAAGACCACGGCCACGGCCAGCAGTACGAGAAAAAGTACATCGCGGCGAAGGTTGCGCAACGATTCGGGTAGCCACGCCATCTGAAAAAATCCCGCCGGTGAGGGCGGGATCATATCGTCAGACGATGTCGCCGGAACGTGTGGACTCAGCGGTCCGAATTCGGGACGTCAACCTTGCCGCTCACGCCGTGCTCCTCGATGTCGCCGCTGCCCTTGGTCCGGACGGTGAGGTTGCCTTTCACGCCGTCGACCTCGAGGTCACCCGAACCGATGGTGCCGACTTCAACGTTGCCGTCGACGTCGACCAGTTTGGCGTCGCCCGACCCGACAGTGCCGATGCGAACGTCGCCATAGACATGGCGAGCCTTGAAATCACCCGAGCCGACGGAGTCGACCTCGATCGAGCCGGTACCGTCGCTGGTGAAGTCACCCGAACCGATGCGTGTCTTGACGGCACCCTTCACGTCGTAGACCTCGATATCGCCGGAACCTGCCTTGCTGTCCAGCGAAGCGACGCCGCGCACCTTCGCGTCGCCCGAACCGACTTCAACCGTCACCGGCAGCGTCACGGGGATACTGGCGTCGACCTTGAGGTAGCTGTAATTGCTTCCCCAGCCGCCCGACCAGCCCTTGCGCTTGGTGGTGAGTTCGACCACGAGCGTGTCGCCGCGCTTTTCCTGGGTCACGACGAGGTTATCGGCCAGTTCCTGGCTCGAACCGCATGCCTTGCCACGGATGGTTCCCTTGCCGGCCGCCGCGCCACCTTCGACCGAGAGGTCGTAAGCATTCACGATGAAATGTACGGAACGCACGCCCGACAGGTCGAGATCGAGGTTGCGGTCCGCATGAAATTGGCAGGAAGGCACATCATCGGCAAGAGCGATGGCGGGAAGAAGCAGGAGTGACGCGAAGATCAGGTGCCGCATGGGGAAAACCCTCCGGAGTGATTCGGTGTACCGGTGATGGATGCCGGCCGGACGGAAAAGGTTGCAAGCGACCCGCACGGAATGCTGACTGGATCACAACGGGTCGGTCAACCGGTCGCGCGGCGGCACGTTTTTCACCGTGCAAGTCCAACCGGGAGATAACCTATGCAACGCAAGACCCTTCTCGCCAGTGCCGCTTCCCTCCTCCTCGCCGGCTCGGCTGCCTTCGCGTATGCGCAGGATGCCGCTCCCAAGACCCCTGCCGCTCCGGCCACCTCGTCCGCCCAGACCGGCGGCCCGCAGCGTGGCCCCGGCCCGCAGGGTCCCGACGGTCCGAAATGGGGCCACGGTGGCGATCATGGGCACGGCCGCGGCGAGCGTGGCGGCTGGGGCCAGCATGGCCATGGCGGTCCGGAAGACGGTGGCGTGATCGGCGACCTTCGTTCGCTCGAGCGCCTTTACGTAACCACCGGTCGCCAGAAGGAACTGCCGGCGCTGTACAACGAAGTACTCGCCAAGTCGCAGAATCCGCGAGTGCGTGACTATGCGTACCGTCACCTGGCACGTGCGCAGATGCAGCCGCAGAACGTCGATGCCGCGATCTCGACACTGCGCAAGAGCCTCGACGAGAACCTCGCGCAGGACCAGAAGCGTCATCAGGACATGGAGGCTTTCAGGCAGCGCATGCAGGCACGCGCCGCTTCGAAGCCGGCTGACGGCAAATAAGACACGACGGGGTCGAAAGGCCCCGTTTCTTGCCTGTAGGAGCGCGCCTTGCGCGCGATGTTCTGGGTTCGCGCGCGAGGCGCGCTCCTACATGGCGGTGTCGCGCTTGACGCGAACCCAGAGCGCTTCCTGCTCCTCCAGCGAATACGACGACAACGTACGGCCCTCGGCCGCGGCCATGGCTTCCATCCCGCGAAAGCGTCGCTCGAATTTCGCATTCGCCCCACGCAACGCGCGTGACACATCGACCTTCGCATGCCGCGCCAGATTCGCCGCGACAAACAGCACGTCGCCAATCTCGTCGGCCAGCCGATCTTCATCGGCACCGTTTTCGAACTCGTGGCGGACCTCCTCGATCTCTTCCGCCATCTTGTCCAGCACCGGCGTGTGATCCGGCCAGTCGAAGCCGACGTTAGCCGCGCGCTTCTGTAATTTCACCGCACGCTGCCACTCCGGCAGTCCGGAAGAGATACCGGCCAGCGCACTGGTGTCTTCCACGCCACGCGCCTTACGCTCTTCGGCCTTCAGACGATCCCAGTCACGCGAACGTGCCGTGTCATTCGCGTGCGTCACATCCTCGAACACGTGCGGATGGCGGCGCACCATCTTGTCGCAGATCGCGTCGACCACATCGCCGAATGCGAAGTGCCCGGCCTCTTCCGCCATGCGCGAATGAAAGACCACCTGAAGGAGAAGGTCGCCCAGTTCATCACGAAGATCGCGCATGTCGTTGCGATCGATCGCGTCGGCGACTTCGTAAGCTTCCTCGATCGTGTATGGCCCGATCGTGGCGAAGTTCTGTTTCACATCCCAGGGGCAACCGTTCTCCGGATCGCGCAAGCGCGCCATGATCGCGATGAGGTCGTCGACAGGTCGTGTCACGCGGGATTCTCCGGGTCGATCAGCCGCGCTGTCCAGTCGACGCCGGTGTCGCCGCAGGCAATGAACTCGGGATTGATCAACGAGTCGCGCGTGTTGTACCGGAACGGACGACCAGCCAGATCGAGCACCGCGCCGCCCGCTTCTTCGAGCACGCACTGAGCCGCCGCAGTGTCCCACTCGGACGTGGCGCCCAGGCGCAGATAGATGTCCGCTTCACCGCGAGCGATCACGCAAAACTTGAGCGAAGAGCCCAGCGCAAAGGTCTCGTGCTTACCGAGGCGTTCGAGCAAGGTCATCGTGCGACCACCGGTGCCGTAAGAGCGACTACCGGTGACCATCAGCAGACTGTCGGCGGAACGCGTGCGAATGGCTTCGCGTGGTGCATCGACCGAGCGCTGGCGCCACGCGCCACCGCCAGCCACCGCGGCGTAGAGATCGCCCGTAACCGGCGCCAGCACGACACCCAGCACCGAGCGATGGTCCTCGATCAGTGCGATGTTCACGGTGAACTCGCCGTTGCGCTTCACGAACTCGCGCGTACCGTCGAGTGGGTCGACCAGCCAGTAACGGCGCCAGGTGCGACGCTCCGCCCAGGACGCGGCGAGCGCCTCCTCGGAAATCACCGGCACGCCCGGCGCGAGCTTCCGCAGGCCTTCCGCGATGACACGCTGCGCGGCGAGGTCGGCGGCGGTCACCGGTGAATTGTCGTCCTTGCAGACGACTTCGAAATCCTGCGCGTAGATGGCGAGGATGGCCTCGGCCGCTTCGCGCGCGATCGCGCAGACCGGGTCGAGCCAGGCGGCGTGCGCGCCGCTCATGCCGGCGTATAGCGCCCGGCGAGGAACTCGCGGGCCATGAAGAGTGCGGCGATGGAACGTCCGTCGGTCACGTCGTCGCGCGCGATGAGCTCGTGGAGGTTATCCAGGCGCCATGGCAGGACTTCCAGTTCCTCGGGCTCGTCACCCGCGAGGCGTTCCGGGTACAGATCCTCGGCCAGCACGATGTGGATCTGGTGGGTCATATACGCGGGCGACAGCGACAGCGTGCCGAGGAAGGTGAGCTTGCGCGCACCGAAGCCGACTTCCTCCTTCAGCTCCCGGTTCGCGCCCTCTTCCGCGGTTTCGCCGGCATCCATGCGGCCTTTCGGTGCGCCGAGCTCGTAGCGCTCGACGCCGACGCTGTATTCGCGCACCAGCAGCACGGTGTCCGCATCCCGCATCGGAACGATGAGCACGGCGCCGTGACCGCCGCTCTTCAGCCGTTGGAACGTGCGGCGTTCTCCGTTCGAGAATTCGAGGTCGACTTCTTCCGCATGGCGGAAGTAGCTGCTGGACGCGTCGCGCGTCGCGAGGATCGTCGGGCGTTTGTTCATCGGTCGATTGTAGCCCCGGTAAGCCGGGCGAGCGCCTCGGCGTGGATCGCGGGGGTGCCGGCCAGTACGCTGCGCGTCTCCAGGCCAGGCGCGGCGCCGGACAGGTCGGTGAAGACGCCACCGGCTTCGCTGACGATCACGGCCAGCGCGGCGATATCCAGAATGTTGACGTCGGACTCGACCACCAGATCGAGGCCACCGCGCGCCAGCAGGTGGTAGTGGCAGAAATCGCCGTAGCCGCGGATGCGGTTACTGTCGCGGATCATCGCGCCCAGCGCATCCCAGCGGGCATCGCTCGTCAACGTTTTTACGTTACCGGTGGAGATCGATGCCTGGGACATGGCCTCGGTGGCCGCCACGCGCACCGGCTCACCGTCGAGGAAGGCCCCGCGCCCGCGTACGGCCCACATCCGCTCGTCATACACCGGGGCGGAGGAGACGCCGAGCACCAGCTCGCCCCGGTGCATCAGCGCGATCTGCGTGGAGAAGAACGGTGTGCGGCGGACAAAGCTCTTCGTGCCGTCCAGCGGATCGACCAGCCACAGGTAGTCGCGCGTCGTGTCGTCGGCGCCGTACTCCTCGCCGTAGATACCGGCCTCCGGCAATGCCTTGGAGAGGATCGCACGGATGGCCAGCTCGGCCTCGCGGTCGGCGACGGTCACGGGGGTGTCGTCGCCCTTGACGATCACGTCGACGCCCGAGCGCCAGTAGTGAAGGATGATCTCCGCGGCGGCGCCGGCGGCGTCACGGGCGGCGGCAAGCGCCTTGTCGAGGGTGTCGGTCATGGCGTGTTCGCGGGCGCTAACCCGGCCTTGCGTTGCAGATTGACGGAGCCGTTGCGCCCGATGGGGCCGAAACGTGCGATGAGGTGCGACAGCGCACTGTCCGCGACCCGCGGGACCAGCTTGCCGTCCAGACGCCAGCCCAGCGGCGACGCGGCGAGCGCGGCGTCGACCGCCAGCGAGCCCTTGCCGTCGTCCGCGAGCGTGGCGCGAAGCACGCCGCCGACGCTGGCCGCCTTCAGGGCGAGACCTCCCAGGGCGACGTAGCCCTCCGGCGTGCGTATGGCCGCGGCGCGCCAGTGGATATCGGCGTCGAGCGCGACAGGCCAGTTACCCTGCAGGTCGGCGCGCGGGATCTGGCCGTCGACGACGCCCATCGGGATCAGTTCGGGTGGCAGAGCCGGGCCAGCCAGCGCTGCGGCGTCGAGCCGGAAGTCGATGCCGGTCCAATGCATGGCATCGGGATCGGTCCGTTCGAGATGGCCGTCGAAGCGGCCGGCGCGCCCCTCGAGATGAAGATCGAGATGAATGCGGCCGAGGATGGCGTCCCGACCGAGGCGCCACGTGGCGCTGCCCAGTTCGCGGCCGTCACGGCCCGTGACACGCCCTGCCCGCCCATCCCACAAGGTGCCCGAGAGATCGTCCAGCACCAGCCCTTTCGCGCGGGACGCGGCGAACGGCACGGCCAGACTGGCCGGCAGGAACCAGTACAGCAGGCCCGAGACCAGCAGCAGCACGACAACGATCAGGGCGACCCGGCGAAGCCATTTCAAACCATCACCTCAACATCCTCACTTGAGCCACGAAGGACCGGGGGCGATCATGGGCGGATGACCGACACCCTCATCGCACGCGATCTCTCCGTCCTCTGGCACCCGTGCACCCAGATGCACGACCACGAAACCCTGCCCATGGTACCCGTCGTACGCGGCGAAGGGGCATGGCTGGTGGGCGCGGACGGTAAACGCTACCTCGATGCCGTCAGTTCCTGGTGGACCAACCTGTTCGGCCACGCCGAGCCGCGCATCGCCGGGGCACTGAAGGACCAGCTCGACCGGCTGGAGCACGTGATCTTCGCCGGCTTCACCCACGAGCCCGCCGTGGAACTGGCCGAGGAACTGGTCCGGATCACGCCGAATGGCCTCGACCGGGTATTCCTCGCCGACAACGGCTCCGCCGCGATCGAAGTGGCGCTGAAAATGAGCTTCCATTACTGGCTGAACCAGGGGCACGGCGAGAAGACCCGCTTCATCGCCCTTACCGGTAGCTACCACGGTGAGACGCTGGGTGCCCTGTCGGTGAGCGACGTGGCGCTTTACCGCAAGACGTATGCGCCCCTGCTGCTCACGCCGGAACTGGCACCCTCCGCGGATACGTTTGAGGGCGAGCCGGGCGAGACCCCGAAGGAGATCGCCACTCGCCGCCTCGGCGAGATGCGCACGATCCTCGAACGCCACGCGCACGAAACCTGTGCAGTGATCGTCGAGCCGCTGGTCCAGTGCGCCGGCGGCATGCGCATGTATGACCCCTCGTATCTCACCGGGTTACGCGCCCTGTGCGACGAGTTCAACGTGCACTTCATCGCAGACGAAATCGCCGTGGGCTTCGGCCGTACCGGCACGTTGTTTGCCTGCGAGCAGGCAGTCGTGTCACCGGATTTCATGTGCCTGTCGAAGGGATTGACCGGCGGGTTCTTGCCGTTGTCCGCCGTGGTCACGACGAACGACGTGTATCAGGCGTTCTATGCGGAATATGCGGCGGGCAAGGCCTTCCTGCATTCGCACAGTTACACCGGCAATCCTTTGGCCTGCCGCGCCGCAACCGCGACACTCAAGATCTTCCGTGACGATCCGGTGCTGGAGCGCAATCGCGTGCTTGCAGCTCACATGGCTATGCGCATCGCTCCGCTGGTGGATCATCCTCATGTGGCGCAGGTGCGTCAGACCGGCATGATCGCGGCGATCGAACTGGTCGCCGACAAAGCCTCGCGCACGCCGTTCCCGGCCGCCGACCGACGTGGCCTGCGGGTGTATCGCCATGGGCTGGAGAACGGCGCGCTGCTGCGGCCCCTCGGCAACATCGTTTATTTCATGCCGCCGTATTGCATCACGGAAGACGAGATCGACTTCATGGTGGATACGGCGATCGCGGGAATCGGAAAGGCTGTGGCGTGACGAACTGCCGGGTACGGCAACTCATCACGCCGTCGAGTCGCAGCTCTACGCTGCCGCCTTTTATCCGCACGGTTGTCTATCGCTGAGCAACGCCTATCTCAGGCCTGGGCAGACAGCTCATGATGATTTCCGCTGGTTTTGTCTCTATGCCAGCAAAGTCTCTTCCTACGACTTTCAGTGCGAACGGAGACCGCCCTACGTCATCGTCAAGACACTGATAACCAAGGTCGACGCGCTGCTCAGCAGGGGCTTCGGGCACCATAGCCCATCCTCGCTCTGCACTGACGCTCATCGGATAATCGGGATACCCGGTCCAGGTAATGGGAATTTTGGTTACGTCACCCACTATGCTCTCTGCTTTGTCTGGGACCCGAACGGCGAACTCCTCGCAACGTTCACCGTTACGGAAGAGACGATAGGCCTTGGCCAAACCGCGCATCGCGCTTCCGACGAAAAGTGGATCTTTCAATGCCGCGGCGTCCTCGGCGTTTGTATGGAAACCGAGCTCAACGATAATCGCCGGCATATCGGCCAGGCGATTCTCACCCTTGTCGGAAAACTGGGGATTCGGTGCGACCGCAAAATCCTCATAAGCTTTGCTCGCATGAATATGTTCACGCATGTAGCAGAGAGCCATGGATGCAAATTCAGCCGACTCGGGGCGACCGGGCTGAGAGAAGACCCTTGTACCCCGTACACTGGCGTTGTCCGAAGCATTGGTGTGAATGCTGATCATGGCGTCTACGCCAAGCGCATTTGCGAACAGCGGCCGACTTCGAATGTCTTCCCTATACTCCCGCAAGTCGCTCACATCATCGGGCAACGAATGCCAGATATCCGGTCTCTCTGGAAGGGACCGCTCAAGAAGGTAACGAGCGGCCATCAGATAAAGAGGTTTGCCGCTCGGCTCGTGATTCCCGAAAGACGACTCCCGGCTAGTTTTCACAGCCACGCCGTCCATGCTCAGCCACGCCCATAGTGGGGTAGCAATCTCTGAAGTGACCCGGTCCTCGATAATTCCATTCGCCGGTTCTCGCTGGAATCGCCAGTCGTGAAAGCCATGGTGGTAGTAGTAACCATGTCCATCGTTGATCAAGACTGACCCGAGGCCGTCCCTGCTAGTGGGCTTTGTTGATTTCGATTTTTCGGGCTCACGCCTGTCGCCAGGGAACCAGAAGTACAAGTCTTTCCCACCGTAGCGCCAATCAAGCCCCTGGATTCCATGGATATTCTCCAGCATCGGCCAGATCTCATTGGCAATTTCCGACTGGAGATTTTCCATTTCCACGTAGCCGGAAACCGGGCCGAACCTTTCATCCACTTCCATGAGAAGCGACTGGCCCACCGGATCAAATTGGGATTTGATATGGATGGGGAGATGATCTTCCTCAAAGAAAGACTTCGAGTTCGCGATGCGATTAGCGACCTCGTCGACGCGACGCTCGACGTTACGGCGGGCATCGATGCTCATCGACGACACCGAAACCTGATTCTGGTCATCTGCCCTTGCCGCGCCTGGCAATTCCGCCCCCGCTGCCACGCTGAGCGCAGCAAGCATCCACAAGCCTGCTTTAGTGCGATTTCTTCTTCTCATCATCTGCCCGACTCCGTAGATTCACGATGCAGGTGCCGAATGACGTCGCGCCATTCGACGCCCGCAAGTGAAGCCTAGGTTTCAGGCCATGCGCCGTACTACGCGAAAATTCTGAAAAATCCGTTTTTCTTGACCGGTCGCCAGCTTCGACTTTGCGACGGCCTTATCGGATCCGCGACAGCCCGATCGGCAGATCGCCAAGACGCGCCATCTCACTGTCATCGAACAGCTCGGGATGAGCGAGGTAATCCATCGCAAACGCATGCGCGTCAGCACCCCAGAACAACTCGTTGCCGATCGCCAGCGTCGGCACGCCGTAGACCTGATCGCGCATCGCCTGTTCGAAATTCGCCTGCAGGGCGGCTTTGACGCCGGGCGCGGAGAGCGCGGCGCTGACGTCGCCGATGCCCAGCGACGTCGCCAGTGGCTGGATCGTCTCGGGCGTATCCGCCGCACGGCCATGCACCCATATCCACTCGAAGATGGCACCGACGGCCTCGGGCGTCGACCCGGCGGCAACACACAGGCGCAGCGCCGGCAGCGGATTGAACGGATGGGTCGGGGGAAACTTCAGCGGCACGTTCGCCTGCCGTGCCCGCCACAGCGCGTACCGATAGGTGAACTCGCGCTTGCGCGGGATCTCCGCCGGGCCGCGCTGCCCCATCTGCTTCAGCAGGCCGCCGAACAGGATCGGCCGCAGCACGACCTCCCGCTCCTGAGCCAGTTCGCGCACCGCCGGCCACTGCAGCCAGCTGAACATGGAGACGAAATCGAAGTACCAGGCGATCGGCATTACGCGGCTCCTTCGTCGATGGGACGACGATAGCCGTCCGCATCGCTGGCTACAATGCATGTTCCGTGACAGAAGGCCCCACCATGCGCACCATCCGCATCCATGTCGACATGCCGCTGACCAGCGGAGTTGACATCACCCTGCCCGCCCAGGCGGGCGAGCACGTCGCCCGCGTCTTGCGCATGGAGGCCGGCGCGCCGGTCGTGCTGTTTTCGGGCCACGACGACACGGAGTTCGATGCCACGCTGACCAGCGTGGGCAAACGCGAAGTGGTGGCGAGCGTGGGCGAAGGGCGGCAGCTCCAGAACGAATCGCCGCTGTCGCTCACCCTGGTACAGGGCGTGGCGCGCGGCGAGAAAATGGACCTGATCGTGCAGAAGGCCACCGAACTGGGCATCGCCCGCATCGTGCCGATCCTGACCGAGCGTTCCGAAGTGAAGCTGGACGCGGCGCGCTCCGAGAAACGCCTGCTCCACTGGCGCGCGGTCGCCGCCAGCGCATGCGAGCAGTCGGGACGCGCCCGGGTGCCGCAGGTGGAAGCCGCCGTACCGATGGCGACCTGGCTTGCCTCGCTGGGCGAAGGCGGCCCGATGCGGCTCGCGCTACTGCCCGAAGGAACGAAGCGCGCCGGCGAACTCGGACTGACGGGTGCGGCGATGTTGGCTATTGGCCCCGAAGGCGGGTTCGGAGACAGGGACCCTGTGGCGCTGGCGGCGCACGGGTTTGCGGGACTGAAGCTGGGACCACGAATCCTGCGGACGGAAACAGCGGGTCTGGCGGCGATTGCAGCCTTGCAGGCGCTTTACGGCGACATTTGAGCATTATCGCCGTGACGGGTGCGGCCGCACGTTTGCACAGCACGCGCTGACGAAGGGGTACTGTTGGGTGCCCTTCTCGTCGCTAAGTCCTCCTTCGGCCTTCGCCTACGTGCGGAAGCGCTCCGAGAACGGCATCCAACAGCACCCTCCGACTCCTGAGGTTGCAGGCAGGAAAGCGAAGAGTGCTCTGCTCGCACCCCACTGCAACGTAACGCTGGAAGGGAGTCGGCGGCTGGCGTTCTTGGAGCGCTTCCGCACGAAGGCGAAGGCCGTAGGAGGACCTAGCGACAAGAATGTCAGCCGGCGACTCCCTCGCCTCAGCGCGAGAGCGCCGCTTCGATGCGCCCCATAACCGCATCGTCGAGCAGACTTACCGCATCGAGAGCCTTCAGGTTTTCTTCGAGCTGCGAGGTTCGGCTGGCACCGAGGATGACCGTCGAAACGTTCGGGTTTTTCAGACACCAGGCGAGCGACAACCGCGCCAGCGGAATGCCGAGATCAGCCGCAATCGGGGCGAGCGAACGCACCGTTTCAAGCCGCGCCCCGTCGTTACCGAGCAGCGACTCACGCAGCCATGCGTAGTCGGCGTGGCCCATGCGTGAGTCGTCAGGGATACCGTCGTTGTACTTGCCCGTGAGCAGCCCCGACGCCAGTGGCGACCAGATCGTGGTGCCCATGCCGTAGCGCTCGTACAGCGGTGCGTACTCCTGCTCGAAGCGCTCGCGATGCAACAGGTTGTACTGCGGCTGCTCCATCGACGGCGCGATGAGATGATGTTCGCGCGCAAGCCGGTGCGCTTCCTCGATCTCGCTGGCGGCCCATTCGCTGGTGCCCCAGTACATGACCTTGCCCTGCCGGACCAGCGTGTCCATCGCCAGCACCGTCTCGAGGATCGGCGTATCCGGATCGGCGCGGTGGCAGAAATACAGGTCGAGGTAATCGACGCGCAGACGATCGAGCGCCTGATGACAGGCGTCGAACACGTGCTTGCGCGAGAGGCCGCGCTGCGTCGGCTTCGGATCTTTCACCGCGCCGAAGAACACCTTGCTCGACACCGTGTACGCGTCGCGCGGCAGACGCAGGTCGGCGATCACGTCGCCCATCAGGCGCTCGGCATCGCCCGCGTTGTACGTCTCGGCGTTATCGAAGAAATTCACGCCATGGTCGTAGGCCAGCGCGATCAGCTCACGCGCTTCCGACCGGCCGACCTGGCGACCGAACGTGACCCACGCGCCGTACGACAGCGCCGAAACCTTGAGACCGGTCGAACCGAGGCGACGGTATTCCATGGCGAGTTCCTAACGAACGAAGTGAAGGATCGACAACAGCACGATACCGGCGAAGATACCGGCGATAACGTCATCGAGCATGACACCGAAGCCGCCTTTCACGCGGCGGTCGAACCAGGCGATCGGCCATGGCTTCCACACGTCGAACAGACGGAACAGGAGGAATCCGGCAGCCACGGCCCACCACGGTGCAAGCAGCGCAGGCAGCAAGGCGATCCATTGCCCGACGAATTCATCCCAGACGAGGCTGCGATGATCGGCCACGCCAAGGAGGCGCCCGGCGACGTCGCAGGCCCATACGCCCAGCGCGAACGACAGGGCGATGATGACGAGCCAGGCCGGCACGGACAGCTCCCGCAGCAACAGCCACGGAACGATCGCCGCCAGCGACCCGAACGTCCCCTGCGCCTTCGGCGTCAGTCCGGAGCCGACGCCGCAGGCGATCCAGCCCCAGGGCGAGGCCAGCAGGCGGCGACGATCGGCAGGATCGAGGACGTACTTCGTGGTCATGCGGCGAAGTGATTCCAGCCGCTGCGAGCGGGCATGAGGGTTTCACCTGCCGCATCGACCACGCGCACACCGGCACCCTCGACGATGCGGCCGATGCGTGTCGCGCCACAACCCAGCCGCGACAGCACGGCGCCGACTTCGGCCGCC
The DNA here is from genome assembly GCF_031455395.1 of Luteibacter sp. 1214. Classification (NCBI taxonomy): domain Bacteria; kingdom Pseudomonadati; phylum Pseudomonadota; class Gammaproteobacteria; order Lysobacterales; family Rhodanobacteraceae; genus Luteibacter; species Luteibacter sp. 1214. Next base: position 91,383 of record NZ_JAVDSQ010000004.1, on the reverse strand, counting down.
TTGTCGGCTGGTACGGTGAAACACAGCTCGTAGTCGTCGCCACCGCTCAGAGCGAAATCCTGTGCGTCGGCCTCGGCGAAGTGCGTCAGCAGCGCCGACGAACGGGGCAGCAGCGCGGCATCGATGGACGCGCCCACGTTGCTCGCCGTGCAGATGTGGCCAAGGTCGGCGACCAGGCCGTCCGAGACGTCGATGCACGCCGTTGCCACGCCACGCAGCGCCTGCCCTGCCGCGACACGCGGCACAGGGCGATTCAGTCGCTCGATCATGGCTGCGTAAGGCGCCGTGTCGGCTTCATCGAGGCAACGCAGACCCGCGGCGGCGTCACCGAGCGTCCCGGTGACCATCACCACGTCGCCGACGCGCGCGCCCGACCGGAGCAGCGCCTCGCCCGGTGCGGTAAAGCCATGCACGGCAACGGTGACGGTAAGCGGGCCGCGCGTGGTGTCGCCACCGATCAGGGCGAGCCGATAAGGCGTCGCCAGTTCGGCGAAGCCCTGCGCGAGGCCGTCGAAAAAGGCTTCATCGCCATCGGGCGTCGTCAGCGCGAGCAACGCCCACGCGGGCGTGGCGCCCATGGCCGCCAGATCCGACAGATTGACCGCCAGCGCTTTCCAGCCGATATCGGATGCGGACGTGCCGACGGGAAAGTGGACACCCTCGACGAGGGTGTCCACGGCGATCGCGAGCTCACGTCCGGCCGGTACCGCCACCACGGCGGCATCGTCACCGATGCCGGTCACCACATCGTCGCGATGGACGCTCGTGTGACGACGGATACGATCGATCAGGTCGAATTCCATGCAGGTTCCTTGTCCCGCGAGGATTCGCGGTCCGCTCAGGATCGCTTCTCGGCCGTACGCCAGTGCGTCGCGAGTTTGTCGAGAACACCGTTCACATAGCTGTGGCCGTGATCGGCGCCGAACCGCTTGGTGGCTTCCACGGCCTCATTGATCACCACGCGATACGGCACGTCCGGGCGGTATTTCAGCTCGTAGGCACCCATGCGCAGGGCCGACAGCTCGATGGGGTCGATCTGCGACACCTCACGGTCGACGAAGGGCTTGATGCCGTCGTCCAGTTCCTTCACGTGCTTCTCGACGCCGCGCAGGATGTCCTCGAAGTATTCGAGATCGGCGACGACCATGTCCTGCTCGTGGCGGAACTGCTCGATCACGCTGCCCATTTTCGAGCCACCCACCTGCCAGGCATATAGCGCCTGCAGCGCGCGGCGGCGTGCGCGCGAACGCGCGGCGAGGTCGATACCGTGAGGAGGAGTGTTCATTTACCCAGCTTCGTGTAGAGGTTGGCCATTTCGATCGCAACCATGGCCGCGTCGCTGCCCTTGTTTCCGGCCTTGGTGCCGGCGCGCTCGATGGCCTGCTCGATGCTGTCGGTGGTCAGCACACCGAACGACACCGGTACGCCGGACGCGTAGGCGGCCTGACCGAGACCCTTGGCGGCTTCGCCGGCCACGTAGTCGAAGTGCGGCGTGGAACCGCGGATGACCGCGCCCAGGCCGATCACCGCGGCGTAGTTGCCGGCGCCGGCTACCTTATAAGCGGCCTGAGCGATTTCCCAGGCGCCAGGAACGCGGATGAGGTCGATCGCATCATCATTCACGCCATGACGGACGAGGGTGTCACGCGCGCCCTGGATCAGCGGCTCGACGACGAAGCTGTTGAAACGGCCCGCGACGATGGCGAAACGGCCCTTGGGGGTGGCGAAATCGCCTTCGATGATCTTCATGTTCGGTTGTCCTGTGGCGGATCGGCCGCCGCGCGGCCGGGTATTTTACGGGGTTTTCGGCCGGGGGTGGCCGGTAAACGTGAGAGCGGCCTCGCCGGCGGCGACGCGAAGCCGTGCCGGGGCGCCGAAAGGCAGGGTGAACTTGCTCGGCCCATGGCCGAAAGGCAGGCCGCGCACCACTGGTATGCCGCTGGCGGCGGCGATCCGGTCGAAGGCGACATCGACGTCATAGCCGTTGTCGTATTCGGTCACGCGGTAGTTGATGAAGTCGCCCATGACCAGGGCGGCCTGTCGACGCAGGACACCGGCATGTAGCAGCTGATAAAGCATGCGCTCCACGCGATAAGGCGGCTCGGCCAGATCCTCGACCACCAGAATGCCGTCTTCGATGACGGGAAAGTAAGGCGTGCCCGCCAGGCCGGCGAGCATCGCCAGGTTGCCGCCCCAGACCGGACCTTCGACGGCGAGGTCGACGGTTGCCGGCGCGGCCCACGTCGCCGAGCCCTCCGCCGAGGAGAGCGTCTGCCAGAAGCTTTTCCAGGTCAGTTCGTCGAGATGCAACGCCCCGAAATCGCCGCCGAGCATGGGGCCGCCGAGCGTGATCAGGCCGGACTTCGCATACAGAGCGCATTGCACGGCGGTGAAATCGCTCTGCCCCACCAGGGCGATCGGTGCATCGCGCAGCCGCTTTGCCAGGCCGTCGTAGTCGAGCAGGGGAAGGATGGGATGCGCACCGTAGCCGCCACGGATGGCAAGCGCGATATCCGGCAGCTCCCGCGACGGATCGGCGAGCGCGTTGATGTCCGCGGCGCGCTGGGCGTCGCTGCCCGCGAACCGGAGTTCGCGTCGCGAGAGGACCTCCAGACCACTCACCCGATGGCCTGCGGCCTCGAGGCGGGCGATGCCTCGCTGCATGGCTTCAGCGGATTGCGGGTAGCCGGACGGGGCGATGAGACGGATGTCGTAGGTCTGGGGCATGGAGTCTGCGTGGTCTGCCAGGGACTGCCTAGCAATAAGGGGTAGGCGGCGGGATGGCAACCCGCCGGGCTCAGCCTGCCTGTTCCACCACCTCGAGCCCGAAACCCGCGATGCCGACGAAGCGACGCGGGGTCCCCATGACACGCAGTTGTCTGACCCCCAGGTCCGCCAGGATCTGCGCACCGAGGCCCAGCTGTCGCCATTCCTGATCGTCCCCGGGGGCGGGCGTCGGCGCGACGTCCCGCTTGAGCCGGCCGAGCAAGGACTCGGCCGTGTCGCCACCGGAAAGGACCACGAGGACGCCACGGTCCGCCTCGTCGATGCGACGCAAGGCATCGGTGACCGTCTGGCCGAGGTCGTCCCGCTTCAGGTGAAGCACATCCGACAAGGTGTTGCGGACATGGACCCGGGTCAGCACCGGCTCGCCATCGGCGACGTCGCCGCGCACCAGCGCGAAGTGCAGACCGTCACGAATCGCATCGCGGAAAGCGACCAGGCGGAAAGCACCGAACTCCGTGTCGACATCTTCTTCGTGCACACGCTCGACCGTCTTCTCGGTTTCAAGGCGGTAGCGGATGAGGTCGGCGATGGTGCCGATCTTCAGCCCGTGCTTCGCGGCGAAGATCTCCAGCTCGGGACGGCGCGCCATCGAACCGTCGTCGTGGAGGATCTCGATCAGCACCGACGATGGCTCGAGTCCGGCCAGCGCGGCGAGATCGCAACCCGCTTCGGTGTGGCCCGCGCGGCTCAGGACACCACCGGCCTGTGCCGTGAGCGGAAAGATGTGGCCGGGCATGGTGATATCGGCCGGTTTGGCATCCTTCGCGGCGGCCACGCGGATCGTGTGCGCGCGGTCCTGCGCCGAGATGCCGGTGGTGACGCCTTCCGCGGCCTCGATCGAGACGGTGAAGTTGGTGTGGTAGGGCGACGTGTTGTCGCTGACCATCGGCTTCAGCCCCAGCTGGCGGGTATGCCGCTCCGTCAGGGTGAGGCAGAGCAGCCCACGGGCCTCGCGGACCATGAAGTTGACGTCCTCGGGACGGACCTTCTCGGCGGCCATCACGATATCGCCTTCGTTCTCACGGTCTTCGTCGTCGAGGATGACGACCATGCGCCCCTGACGAAGATCCTCGAGGATCTCGGGAATGGTATGGAAAGACATGCCGGGGAATCCTCAGGCGAAACCGTGCTGTTTCAGAAAGGCCTCGTCGAGGCGCGGGGCATCGCCACTGGCGAGCAGGCGCTCGACGTAACGGGCGACCACGTCGACCTCGATGTTCACGGCGTCGCCGGGACGGCGATCCGAGAACGCCGTATGTTCGACGGTATGGGGGATGAGGTTCACCCCGAAACGGTGACCGCTCACTTCATTCACCGTGAGGCTGGTGCCGTCGATGCAAACCGAACCCTTGTGCGCGATGTAGCGAGCGAGGTCGGCCGGCACTTCGAACGTCCAGCGCTGAGAACGCCCGTCCGGGACGACGGAGACGACCTTGCCGGCGCCATCCACGTGACCGGAGACCAGGTGACCGCCGAGGCGGTCGGCCAGGCGCAGCGCCTTCTCGAGGTTCACCGGGTCGCCGGCCTTGTGCTGGCCCAGCGTGGTGTGTGCGAGGGTCTCGTTGGAGACGTCGGCGGCAAAGTGCTTCGCGTCGAACTCGATCACGGTGAGGCACACGCCGGACACGGCGATGCTGTCGCCGAGGGCGACATCGGACATGTCGAGGGAAGCGGTATCGACGACGAGACGGACGTCACCGCCACGCGGCTCCAGCCGCGCGATGCGGCCGACGGCCTGGATGATGCCGGTGAACATGTCAGCGACCTCCGTGGATGGAGGCGGCGATGGAGAGTCGGTTTTTCATGAAACGTTTCCCGCGGTGGTGAGCGAAAAACGCCCCAAGGCGCATGGCGCCGCTCGCTCCCTGGGGAACGTGCGACCGCCGTCTTCTTTCATCCGGACTGTAACCGTCGGCTCCGGCATCGAACCGGATCTGCTGACCTCCCGGCATGACACCGGGAGCGCTCGCGGGCTCGTTTCCTTACGGAAACCTACCGCCGGTGGGGAGTTTCGCCCCGCCCTGAAGACGCTGTGGAGGCGAGAGAATAGCATGCCGCCATCCCTCGCCCTGAGCGAGATGGGCATCGAACGCAGCGAATACAAGCTCCCGACGGCCCGGGTCAGCCGCGTGCGGGTCGGAGCACCTGATCCATGACCCAGCTGGTGCGCGCGCCGCTCTCCGCGGTGGACGGGCAGACGCCCTTCCCCGTCAGCTCCGCCACGATCGATGCGATCAGTGGCTGCTGGATGTGTTCGGGATTGTCGACGTGGATGTCTTCGCGGCGCCCGTCCGACTCGAGCACGACCGGCCCGTCGCCGAAGGTGGCGAAGATCAGGCGACCGCGGTCGCCGACGATCTCGACGCGGTCCTCGCGGCGATCGGCACAGAAATTCCACACGCCCGTGCCGAGCACCCCGCTGTCGAAACGGAACGCCATGGCGACGGTGTCTTCCGCGGCATAAGCGTTCGCCTGATTCGTGGCCATGCCCCGGGCGTCGACGATGGGGCCGAGCAGGAAGTCGAGGATGTCCAGCGTATGGCAGCCGATATCGACAAACACGCCACCCCCGGAAATTTCAGGACGCACTGTCCACGGCAGATTCTCGGGATCGCGGTAGCGCGCTTCGAGCGGATGGTGCAGGACCACGTTGACCAGCCGCGGCGTGCCGATGGTGCCTTCACGCAGCAGCCCGGCGATACGCCGGAAGCGCGGAAGGGCGCGGCGGTAATAGGCGACGAACACCGGTACGCCGGCCGCCCTGCCCGCATCGATGATCGCGTCGCATTCGGTGCGATCGATCGCCATCGGCTTCTCGACGTACACCGGCTTGCCCGCCGCGATCGCCATCAACGCATAGTCGCGATGGCTCGACGGCGGTGTCGCCACGTAAACCGCGTCGACGTCGGGATCGGCGACGAGCGCCGCGGCGTCGTCATACCAGCGAGGAACAGCGTGGCGCTGCGCGTAATCGCGCGCCTTGTCGCCATCGCGGCGCATCACCGCGACCAGCGAGGAATCGGGGACTTTCTGGAACGCGGGGCCGCTCTTCACCTCGGTCACCGCACCGCAGCCGATGATGCCCCAGCGAACACGCGCGTACGTCATGACGTCGGGCGCAACTGCAGTCGCGTGTCGTCACCGACCTGGCGACGATCCACCGTGGTCAGGCGCCAGCGCGACGCCATGTCGTCGAGCGGCGGAAGGTGCAGCATCGGTCGTCCGGTGTGACCCAGCAGGATCGGCGCGACGTAAACGAGCAGTTCGTCGGCAAGCCCGGCGGCGAACAAGGCACCGCAAAGCACCGGCCCCGCCTCCACATGAACCTCGTTGACGTCACGCAGCGCCAGCCAGTGGAGCACGGTGCGCAGGTCGAGGCCTCCGGACGCTTCGCGACGCAGGGGCGCGCGCTGCACGTCGGCAAGATGCGCGGGAATCGCCGCATCCGCGGCATGGAACAGAACCGTCGGCGCCGACCCGTCGAGCACGCGCGCACCGGCGGGCGTACGCAATGAGGTATCGATGATGGCCCGCAGCGGAGGCACGAAGGACTGGCCTTCCGGCAGCCGGACGGTGAGTTGCGGGTCGTCGGCGAGGACGGTGCCGCTGGCGGACAGGATCGCCGAGGAGCGCGCGCGCCAGCGCTGCACATCCGCGCGCGCCGCTTCGCCCGTGATCCATTTCGACGAGCCGTCGGCGAGCGCCGTGCGACCGTCGAGGCTCATGGCGAGTTTGACGCGCACCCACGGCCGACCGCGCTGAATCCGGCTGAAGAACCCGATGTTGAGTTCGTGCGCGGCGTCACGCATCAGACCGACCTGCACGCCGATGCCCGCCGCACGAAGTTTTTCGATGCCTTCGCCGTCGACCTTGTCGAAGGGATCCTCGTGCGCGATGACCACACGACCGACACCCGCGGCGATCAGCGCGTCCGCGCACGGTGGCGTGCGGCCGTGATGTGCGCATGGCTCGAGGGTCACATACGCCGTGGCGCCACGTGCCGACTCACCGGCTTCGTGCAGGGCGAAGATTTCCGCATGCGGTTCGCCGGCACGCGGGTGCCAGCCCGTGCCGAGCACGGTGTCGCCACGTGCGATGACGCAGCCCACGCGAGGATTCGGCTGGGTGGTGGCAAGCCCGTGCCCGGCGAGCCGAAGCGCGTGCGCCATGTGGACGTGATCCACGGCGGGGAAGAACGGCCGCGACATCCTCAGCTCTTGCGCCCGCGCCTGGCCGCATCCAGCAGCGGCAATTGCAGGCCTTCGACCGAGGGCAGATCGCGCTCGAGCTTTTCGATTTCCTCGCGGAACGCGTGGACATCCTCGAACCGGCGATAGACCGACGCGAAACGCACGTAGGCCACCTGATCGAGGGGTTTGAGCTCACGCATCACGAGTTCGCCGACCTGGCGCGACGGGACTTCGCGCTCGCCGAGCCGACGCAGATCGTTGATGACCGCGCGCACCGCGGTATCCACCGCATCGCTGGCGACAGGCCGCTTCTGCAGCGCCCTCTCGAAGCTGACGCGCAGCTTGTGTTCGTCGAACGGCTCGCGACGATCGCCGGATTTGACGATCGCCGGGAGCTTCAGTTCCGCCGTTTCGAACGTGTTGAACCGCTCGCCGCACTGCGGACACTCGCGCCGGCGACGCACCGTGCTCCCGTCTTCGGTGAGGCGGGAGTCGATGACGCGGGTGTCTTCATGCTGGCAGAACGGACAATGCATCGATCAGCCGTAAACCGGGAACCTGGCGCACTGCGCCGTGACCTTCTCGCGGACCGAGGCGATGACCGCCTCGTCGCCCGGCGCGTCCAGCACGTCGCAGATCCACTGGGTCAGCTCGATGGTGTCCGCTTCCAGATAGCCGCGGGTGGTGATCGCCGGCGTACCGACGCGCAGGCCCGAGGTGACGAACGGCGAGCGCGGGTCGTTAGGTACGGCATTCTTGTTGACCGTGATGTGCGCCTTGCCGAGGGCCGCTTCCGCGTCCTTGCCGGTGACATCGCGGCCGATCAGGTCGACCAGCATCAGGTGGTTCTCGGTACCGCCGGAGACCACCTTGTAGCCACGCTCGATCAGCGTCTTCGCCATGGCCTTGGCGTTCTTCACGACCTGACCCTGGTACGCCTTGAACTCGGGCTCGAGCGCTTCCTTGAAGGCCACGGCCTTGGCCGCGATGACGTGCATCAGCGGACCGCCCTGGATACCCGGGAACACGATCGACTGGAGCTTCTTCTCGAGCTCCTCGCCGAGACCCTTCGCCACGATGATGCCGCCGCGCGGACCGCGAAGCGTCTTGTGCGTGGTGGACGTCACGACGTGGGCATGGTCGATCGGGCTCGGATAGTGCCCCGTGGCGACGAGGCCGGCGATGTGCGCCATGTCGACGAACAGGTACGCACCGACCTTGTCGGCGATCGCGCGGAAACGCGCCCAGTCCATGATCTGCGAATAAGCCGAGAAACCGGCGACGATCATCTTCGGCTTATGCTCGACGGCGAGCTTTTCGATCTCGTCGTAGTCGACCAGACCCGACTCCGGGTCGATGCCGTACTGCACGGCGTTGAAGATCTTGCCGGAGAAATTGACCTTGGCTCCGTGGGTCAGGTGACCGCCGTGGGCGAGGCTCATGCCGAGAATCGTGTCACCCGGCTGCAGCAGCGCGAAGTACACGGCCTGATTGGCCTGCGAGCCGGAATGCGGCTGCACGTTGGCGTAGTCCGCCCCGAAGAGCTTCTTCAGACGCTCGATGGCCAGCTTCTCGGCGATGTCCACGTATTCGCAGCCACCGTAGTAGCGCTTACCGGGATACCCCTCGGCATACTTGTTGGTCAGAGACGAACCCTGGGCCTCCATGACGCGTGGGCTGGCGTAGTTCTCGGAGGCGATCAGCTCGACGTGATCTTCCTGGCGACGGGTCTCGTCGGCGATGGCCCTGGCGAGTTCGTCGTCATAGCCAGCGATCGTTGCATCCTTCGGGAACATCTCGACCTCATGGGGCAGGTGGGGAAACAAGACCGAAAGTGTAGCGGTAGCGGCGATTTGCGGCCACTGCCGCCCCGTCTCAAGGCAATTGGGACCCGCACCTACGTATCGCCGGGGCCACGCCCCGCCCGACTCCGGGGCGGGCGCCGACTCTGTGCGCCTTCGCTCGCAAAGTAAGGTTTGTCCGCGCCATGTGCGCATTTCCCCACACAGAATGGATTCTGCATCGATGCACCTGCCTCGCTCCGGCCGACTCGCCGTCAGCCTGATTCTCTTCGCCACCGCGTGGCACGCGGGCGCCACGACCGCCGATGCCCGGGTCACCACCTTCGACAAGCACGTGTCGGCCGGCCTCCCGCAGGCGTTCTCCCTCCCGGTCGAAGATGGCCAGACCGCCCGCCGGGTGCTCGTGGCCCGGCGCCTCAACAGCGACGTGGTGCTTCCGGACGGCAATCACGCCACGCTGTATACGGGTAACGTCGCCGGCCAGGAAGCCGTGTTCTCCCGGACTGGCGAGACGCTGAATATTTCCGTCGACGAACCCGCGGAGGGCAAGCTGACGCGTTCCCGGCGAGCCGCCGCCCTTGCGAACCGCTCGCCGACGCCGCCGGAGAACGACGACGACCCGGCGGGGCCCGATGCGTTGCGCTTCTGGATCTTCCTGCACGACCGCGCGGGTGAGCCCGATTACGCGAAGTTCCATCACTGGTACCTGGGCTGGTGGATCAAGGATATGGAAACGGCGGTGCGGCCCGGCGTCGCGATCAAGGTCATCCTGCAGGCCAACGTACCGGGTATCACCGATCTCGATTACATGAATGCAAAGCCGGAGGCGCTCTATCGGGAGCTGCTGGTCAACGCGCGGAAGTACGCGGAGGCGCGGGGCGAACGACCCGATCGACTGACCAAATACATGCTTTTCGTCGGTGACAGACCGACCCGATGGAGGCAGGAAGGCACGTACGGTGAATCCGAAGCCCTGCGAGGAGTGGCCATGGCCACGGGCTGGGGGCCGCGTCACATCGTGGCTCATGAATTCGGTCACCTGCTGGATGCGCGCCACGAATACGCCGAGACCCGCTGGTGCGTGACCAACATGAAGGACTACACCATCGGCTTCGTCAGCTGCCGCTACTACTCCAGGCGCAACGACGACCAGATTCGCGCCTACGTGAGGCGCGCCCTGGAACCCTGACCGGCTCAGTTCAGGATCATGGAAAAGCTGCGTTCGGCCAGCACCTCCGGGTCGGGACCGTGCCGGAGATATGAACGGATGCGCCGGGCGTTGTCGTACGAAAAGCGGTGGCAGTCGCCGATGAGATCGTCGGTACCTGTCGCCATGTTGGTCACGCACCACCACCAGCCTTCGTAACGTCGCTCGGCCAGTCCGTGCTCGGCGCCCAGAGTGTGACCGAACTCGTGGGCCACGATGTTGACCCGGCCTTCGGTGGACGCCATGGCCTCGTTGCCGCCCTCGAACGCCACCCCGAACGCATCCGTCATCGGGCGGTCGCGGCTCATGAGCAGGTATTTGTGTTTGTAGGTCTTGCCATGGGCCAGGCCGTAAAGTTCGGCATAGGCCTTGACGGTCTCGTGCCAGTTGTCCAGCGCCTCGGGGTAGCCGTAAGGCATGTCGGTGACGCCGGGTATCCGATAGCGGTAGGACATGCGGATGTTCTCCGCCGGCAGGATCTTGCGCGCGAGTTCCGTAAGCCACCAGGCGGCGAACACGGAGTGGATATGCAGCGGTCTGGCGTCGAGATCGTCGTGAATCAGAACGAAGAAATGAGGGGAATAGGCCAGCGGATCCTCGATGGCGCGGACGCCGCGCCCCAGCGATGCCTGCTCCGACAATAACGGCGGGTCCATGTCGAACGGCCACCCCGGCATGACGTGCGACTCGTCACGCGGCCGGGGGACGGGACGGCGTCCGGGCTCGGGAGCGTCGGGGTTCCGTACACGCTCCCGCAGCACATCCGGACTCCCTGCCGTATAGCCCGTGACATCGACACCGTCCCGGACGGGCACGCTGATATCGACCTGAGTGCCGATCCGGGTGATCGCCGCCTCCCGCCCGCCAAACAGACCGCGATACATGCGCCCGGCGGGCATCCCCGGAATGTCTACCTCGATATTCAGAGCATCCTGCACGACGAGCTGCGCCGCCGCGACGTCGCGGCGCGGGCGGTGGACGTCGACCGGCACGGCGATGTCGGCGGGCAGCCCGGCAGCCACCGCTTTATCGAACGCCTCGACGAAGCCACTCACCGGATCGTCGGCGGGCGCGGCGGGCGGGAGCGGATGTTCCGGCCCGTGCGCGAACGCACACGGCGTGGCGAGGAGGAGAGCCGCCAGCAGGCACGGGCCGGCACGAAAGACGGGGAGAAACATGCATTCAGTCCTTGAATGAGGGCGGAAGACCCGCCGGGGAGAGGAAGGTTACCGGCCCCGGACCGCCGCGGTGGGTCCACGGACAACCGCCGGGCGGCTGGCCTACGGGAATATCCGCCCTGCTCCCGGAACCGGTCGCAGACCCGCCCGGGGCGTCACTGGCACCTCCCGCGACCCGCTATAATGGGAGTTTGTACCCGCGCGTCGACGCCCCCTCCACCTCGGAGGGCAGGCGGCCGCGCCTTCCGGAGGCCGCATGCAATACATCTACACCATGAATGGGGTGAGCAAGATCGTCCCCCCGAAACGCCACATCATCAAGGACATTTCCCTGTCCTTCTTCCCTGGCGCCAAGATCGGCCTGCTTGGTATCAACGGCTCGGGCAAGTCGACGGTGCTGCGGATCATGGCCGGCGTCGACAAGGACTTCCAGGGCGAGGCCCGCGCCAATCCGGGTACGAAAATCGGCTATCTCGCGCAGGAGCCGGACCTCGACCCGAACAAGACCGTACGCGAAGTGGTCGAAGAAGGCGTCTCCGAGGTCCTGGACGCCCAGAAGCGCCTCGAAGAGGTCTACGCGGCCTACGCGGAAGAAGGCGCCGACTTCGACAAGCTCGCCAAGGAGCAGGAGGCCCTCGAAGGCATCCTCGCCGCCAACGATGCGCATGCGCTCGAGCGCCAGCTCGAAGTGGCCGCCGACGCGCTGCGCCTGCCGCCCTGGGATGCCCTCGTCGGCCCCCTCTCCGGCGGTGAGAAGCGCCGCGTCGCCCTGTGCCGCCTGCTTCTCTCCAAGCCGGACATGCTTCTGCTCGACGAGCCCACCAACCACCTCGACGCCGAGTCGGTCGACTGGCTCGAAACCTTCCTGCACGATTACCCGGGCACCGTGGTCGCGGTCACCCATGACCGCTACTTCCTCGACAACGCCGCCGAGTGGATCCTCGAACTCGATCGCGGTCGCGGCATTCCCTGGAAGGGCAACTACACCGAATGGCTCGAGCAGAAGGGCGAGCGCCTGAAGCAGGAAGCCAATCAGGAGAAGTCGCGCCAGAAGGCCCTGCAGAAGGAACTCGACTGGATCCGCACGGCAGCCAAGGGACGTCAGTCCAAGGGCAAGGCGCGTATCAACCGCTTCGAGGAACTGAACTCGGTCGAGTACCAGCGCCGTAACGAGACGAACGAAATTTTCATTCCGCCGGGTGAGCGCCTGGGTCAGGAGGTCATCGAGTTCAAGAACGTCACCAAGTCGTTCGGCGACCGCATGCTCATCGAAGACCTGTCGTTCAAGATCCCGCCGGGCGCCATCGTCGGCATCATCGGCCCGAACGGCGCCGGTAAGTCCACGCTCATGAAGATGATCATGAACCTGGAAAAGCCGGACTCGGGCGAGGTCAAGCATGGCCATACGGTCAAGCTCGCCTACGTCGACCAGTCGCGCGACGCCCTGGATCCGAAAAACAACGTGTGGCAGGAAGTGTCGGGCGGCTCGGACATCCTCACCATCGGCAACTTCGAAATCCAGTCACGCTCGTACATCGGCCGCTTCAACTTCAAGGGTACCGACCAGCAGAAGATCGTCGGTCAGCTGTCGGGTGGTGAGCGTGGCCGCCTGCACATGGCCAAGACGCTGCTCCAGGGTGGCAACGTGCTGCTGCTCGATGAGCCGTCCAACGATCTCGACGTGGAAACCCTGCGGGCGCTCGAAGACGCCCTGCTCGAGTTCCCGGGCTGCGCCGTGGTCATCTCGCATGACCGCTGGTTCCTCGATCGCATCGCCACACACATCATCGCGTTCGAAGGCGACTCGCACGTCGAGTTCTTCCCGGGCAACTACAACGAATACGAAGCCGACAAGAAGCGTCGCTTCGGTGATGACGCCGGCCCGAAGCGCGTCAAATACAAGAAACTGGTCTGACGAAGTCGTCACCCTGTGTAGGAGCGCGCCCTGCGCGCGAAAGGCCCATCGCGAGAGTGCCTTTCGCGCACAGGGCGCGCTTCTACCGGAAGAGGCTCACGAAATTACCTAAGTAATTTTACGCACCACCCTTTCCATCCAACGAGCGAAGCCATCCATGAACTTCATGACCGCACTGAAGGACGCCTGGCGTCGCAACGATTCATTGCTCTGCGTGGGCCTCGACCCGGAACCGGGTCGCCTGCCGGCCGGGCTGTCCGGCAACGAAGGCATTTTCGAGTTCTGCCGCGCCATCGTCGATGCGACGGCAGGCCTGGTCTGCGCCTATAAGCCGCAGATCGCTCATTTCGCCGCGCAGCGCGCCGAGGATGCGCTGGAGCGGGTCATCGCGCATATCCATGCGACCCAGCCAGGCATCCCCGTCATTCTCGACGCCAAGCGTGGCGACATCGGATCGACGGCGAAACACTATGCCGCCGAGGCTTTCGACCGTTACGACGCCGATGCGGTAACGCTCAATCCATACCTCGGTCACGACTCGATCGCCCCGTTTCTCGAACGCGCGGACAAAGGCGTGATCCTGCTTTGCCGCACGTCCAATCCGGGCGGGAAAGATTTTCAGGCACTCGATTGCGGCGGACAGCCGCTTTACATACGCGTCGCCGAAACGATCGCCCGCGAATGGAACACAAACGGCAATTGCGCCCTCGTGACCGGTGCGACGTGGCCGGAAGAGCTTGGCAGGGTGCGTTTGGCGGTGGGTGACATGCCGCTCCTCGTTCCGGGCATCGGAGCACAGGGCGGTGACGTGGAAGCGGTTCTCAGGCAAGGAAAGACCGTCGATGGCACGGGACTGATGATTTCTTCCTCGCGCGCCATCCTTTACGCTAGCGGCGGTCCGGACTTTGCGGACGTAGCACATCGCGCCGCTGATGACTTGAGAAAGTTGGTCAACTTGCACCGCGAGCACTAAGCAAAACAAAAGGCAGTCGCAAATTGCACGACTTGGCAACTGCAAAAGGCTTACGCTCGCGCTGCACGCTATCCAACAATACCGGGCTTAAGGCGCCACCGCGTTCTACCGGAGTTGTCATGCCACCTATGAACCGAGGTTTTTCCCAACGCCTGCATGTCGCGCTGGACATGGCTGGCGTGAAGAAAGGCCGCGGCCGCATCACGCAGCTGGCCGATCTTTTCGATGTCAGCCGTGAGACGGCACGCAAGTGGCTGAGCGATCTTGGCCTTCCCGAACTCGAGCGCCAGATCGATATGGCGACCCGATTTGGCGTGAACTTTGAATGGCTTGCGACAGGTCGCGGCTCCCCCAATGGCGCCACCGGCGTGCGCGAGAGTCCGGCTCTCTACCGCGCGGATTCGCGTGAGCAGCTACGCCTTGTCGGTCTTGTAAGCCGGCTTCCGAAGGAGCGTCGCAAGGCGTTGCTGGTGATAGTCGAGGCGCTCGCGGAAGCGGAATAATCGCCGCAGCTTCGGCAGCCGTGCCATGTCCTGCGAGGCCCGGAACCGTATCACGCAGGATCCCGGCAAGAAATTACTTAGGTAATTTCGCCGTATAGGCGTCTATACGGCGAATCTTAAAGAAGAACGCCTTCAGTCGTCGCCGACGTCCATGCCGGGGAAAAGCACCTCGGTGAAGCCGAATTTCGTAAAGTCGGTGATCCGCGACGGATACAGCCGACCGATGAGATGATCACATTCATGCTGCACCACGCGGGCATGAAAGCCTTCGGCGGTACGATCGATCGGCGCACCGCTGGGGTCCACGCCCTGATAGCGAATCAGCGAATAGCGATTCACCGCCCCGCGCAGGCCGGGCACCGAAAGGCAGCCTTCCCAGCCCTCTTCCATATCCTGGGACAAGGGCGTGATCACCGGATTGAGCAGGATCGTCTGCGGAACCGGCGGCGCGTCCGGATAGCGCTCGCTCGAATCGAAGCCGAAGATCACCAGCTGCAGGTCCACGCCGATCTGCGGCGCGGCAAGGCCAACGCCGCCTGCGTCATGCATCGTGTCGAACATGTCCTGGATCAGCGTGTCCAGTTCGGGCGAACCGATCATCGCATCGGGCACCGGCGGTGCCACGCGCAGCAGGCGCTCGTCACCCATCTTGAGAATGTCGCGGATCATGGTCGTGCCCGGGGAGTGGGATTGCCTCAAGCATGGCGGCGGACGGCGCCGGGCTCAAGCCTCCCGTCGCCGCACCGCAGCACGCGCCCGGGTACGGAGCCATACGACCAATGGCTAATGCGTGAACCGCTCCTAGGACATTGACCCCCATCCCGGGCAGGACGACCCTTGTCACATCTGCAAGGGGAGCACCCAAACGATGCAAAGCGCCATTCCCAAACCCAGTCCCGCGGGGAAAATCCTGTGGGCCGCCATCGCCATCGTCGGCGCATGGTGCCTCGGCGTCGTCGCCCTGCGACGCGGCGAGCCCATCAACGCGATCTGGCTGGTGACGGCTTCCATCGCCGTTTTCCTGATCGGCTACCGTTTTTACAGCCGCCTGATCGCCGACAAGGTGCTTCAGCTCGACCCGAGCCGCGCGACACCGTCGGTGCTGCGCAATGACGGGCTGGACTATGTCCCCACCGACAAGTGGGTGGTCTTCGGGCACCACTTCGCCGCTATCGCCGGCGCCGGTCCCCTCGTCGGTCCCGTTCTCGCGGCTCAGATGGGCTATCTGCCGGGCACGCTCTGGATTCTGGTCGGCGTTGTCTTCGCCGGCGCCGTCCAGGATTTCATGATCCTCGGACTGTCCCTGCGTCGCGATGGCCGCTCCCTCGGCCACATGCTTCGTGCCGAACTGGGTGAAGTGCCCGGCGTCATCGCCATGGTCGGCGTACTGGTCCTGATGATGATCGTGCTGGCGGTGTTGGCGCTGGTCGTGGTCAAGGCACTGACGCACAGCCCCTGGGGAACGTTCACCGTCGCGGCAACCATCCCCATCGCCCTGCTGATGGGTCTCTATCTGAGGTACGTCCGACCCGGACGCATTCTCGAGGTATCGATCATCGGCCTCGTTCTGCTGCTGGCGTCCATCTGGTACGGCAAGACGGTGGCCGATACGCCGGCCCTGGCCAACCTGTTCGACTACGACGCCAGGGCCCTGGCCTGGTGGCTGATCGGCTACGGCTTCTTCGCCTCCGTCCTGCCCGTCTGGCTGCTGCTGGCACCGCGCGACTACCTGTCGACCTTCCTCAAGATCGGCACGATCGCCCTGCTCGCCCTCGCGATCTTCCTGGCGGCGCCGACCCTGCAGATGCCGGCGGTCACCAAGTTCATCGACGGCTCCGGGCCCGTCTTCGCCGGCAACCTGTTCCCGTTCCTGTTCATCACGATCGCCTGTGGTGCGGTATCGGGCTGGCACTCGATCATCGCGTCGGGTACCACCCCCAAGCTGCTGGCCAATGAGGGCGAGGCCCGTATGGTCGGCTACGGCGGCATGCTGATGGAGGCCTTCGTCGCCATCATGGCCCTGATCGCCGCGTCGTCGCTGCACCCGGGGGTGTATTTCGCCATGAACTCCCCCGGTGCCCTGGTCGGCACCACCGCGGAAGCGGCCGCTCAGGCCATCAGCGGCTGGGGCTTTACGGTGACTCCCGCCGAGCTGACGGACACGGCACGCAACATCGGTGAAAGCACCATCCTCGGCCGCGCTGGCGGCGCGCCAACCCTGGCCGTAGGCATGGCCCAGCTGCTGCACGGGATCATGCCCGGCGAAGGCATGATGGCGCTCTGGTACCACTACGCGATTCTGTTCGAAGCGCTGTTCATCCTCACCACCGTCGATGCCGGCACGCGTGTCGGCCGCTTCATGATCCAGGAACTGGCCGGCATGGCCTGGGCGCCGCTCAAGCGGACCGATTCCTGGCTGGGCAATGTCATCGCCACCGTGATCTGCGTCGGCCTCTGGGGTTACTTCCTCTATCAGGGCGCCGTGGACCCCCTCGGCGGTATCAATACGCTGTGGCCGCTGTTCGGCATCGCCAACCAGATGCTGGCCGCGATCGCGCTGATGCTCGCAACGGTGGTGACGGTGAAGCTGAAGCGCGAGCGCTATGTGCTGGTGCCCGCGGTTCCCGCCGCCTGGCTGGTGATCTGCACGCTCACCGCCGGCTGGCAGAAGCTGTTCGACGCGAAGATCAGCTTCACGGCTGCCATGCAGAAGTACGCCGACGCCGCCGCGTCCGGCAAGCTGCTCGCACCCGCCAAGACCGCTGAAGAAATGCAGCGCATCATCACCAATAACCGCGTGGACATGATCCTCACCGCGCTATTCATGCTGCTGGTGCTGACCATGCTGTTCTTCTCGCTGCGTGCGATCGTCCGCGCGTGGAAGGCCAACCGCCCGACCGCGCAGGAAGAACCCTATGTCGCGCTGTCGAGCGTGGCGAACTGAGGAGGCCGCCATGGACACGAACACACCGAACGCGCCGCGCTCGCTATGGAAGTGGGCGGTCCAGACCGCCCGCCTCTGCTGCGGCGTGCCGGATTACGACGTGTATGTGAAACACCTGCGCGAGCATCACCCCGAACGCGATATTCCCACTTACTCGCAGTTTTTCCGTGAGAGGCAGGAAGCGCGGTATCGGGGGACGGGTGGGCGTTGTTGCTGACATCACCCGTCGTTGTTTGAGCGAGGGCCGCGACGGAAGTCGCGGCCCTATTTTTTCCGCCCCTTACGCATGTTCGCCCGCGAATCGGCGATCAGGGCACGCACGGCCACGGCGGCCTCATTCGGACGACGTCGACGAATGGCTTCGTACACCGCCCGATGCTGCGGCAGCGAGTATTTGAAATGCTTCGCCGTGCGCGCGGACATCACGAAGAACGTCGCCAGCGCCGTCTCGATCACCGAAAACAAGGCGCTCAGCAGTTCGTTATTCGTCGCGGCCAGCACCGCCTCATGGAAGCGCAGGTCCGCCGCGGCCCAGGCATCGAGGTCGGCGGCATCCTCCATACCCTTCAGTGCCGCGGCGATGACGGCAAGCTGCTCCGGCTCGCGTCGCCGCGCCGCGGCCATGACGGCGGCGGGCTCGATGATCTCGCGCATCTCGACCAGCTTCTCGACAAAGTCTTCCGTCGGCATGGACGCGCAGCGCCAGCCCAGCACGTCGGCATCCAGGTGCTTCCAGAACTTCGGCTCGCGCACGCGCATACCGGTCTTCTGGCGTGTCTCGATCAGGCCTTTCGAGGCCAGGACCTTCAGCGCCTCGCGCAGCACGGTCCGGCTGACCGACATCTGCTCGGCGAGCACGGCTTCCCCGGGCAAGGCATCGCCCGGCGCGAAGACGCCGCTGACGATGGATTCGCCGATGTCCTCGGTCACTCTCGCATGCAGATTCTTCGCCCCGCCCGCCTTCCCAGCCATCACACCATGCCTTTTCCGCAACGACCCGCCCATCCTAGCGACGTAACGGCGTTACGCGATGATGCAGCGCAACTTGTCACTTGTCGGACAAATATGATCTGGTCGCAGGACTACCCACCCAAAGGAGTCGAGTTGTGATGAAACCGGTAAGCGCACTGGTCTCGGCGATCCTCCTGGCAACTTCCGCCGCGGCAACCGCCGGCGAAGCTTCCAGGGCCTCTTTCGGCACGACGCCGGATGGCAAGGACGTCACCGTGGTCACCCTCACCAACGGCAAGGGGATGACCGCGAAAGTCTTGTCGCTCGGGGCCGCGCTCTATGCACTCGATGTGCCGGATCGCAACGGTAAACCGGGTGACATCGTCCTCGGCTACCCCGACCTGAAGGGCACTTTCGACAATCCGCAGTACTTCGGCAACACCGTTGGCCGGTATGCCAACCGTATCGCCAAGGGCAAGTTCACGCTCGATGGAAAGCAGTACTCGGTGCCGGTGAACAATGGCCCGAACTCCCTCCACGGCGGCAAGGTCGGCTTCGACAAGGTCATCTGGACCGTCGACAAGGTCGAATCCGGCGCCACGCCCAGCGTCACGCTGACCTACGTCAGTCCCGATGGCGACCAGGGTTACCCCGGCAAGCTCACCGCCACGGCGAAGTATTCGCTGAATGACAAGAACGAGCTGACCATCGAATACACCGCGACGACGGACGCGCCGACCATCGTCAACATCACCAACCACACCTACTGGAACCTCAGCGGTGAAGGCAGCGGCAGCGTCATGGACCAGGTACTGATGATCGCGGGCGATGCGTATCTGCCCACCGACGCGACGGCGATTCCGCTGGGAGAAGTGCGCAACGTGGCGGGAACCGATTTCGATTTCCGCAAGGCCAAGCCGATCGGCAAGGACATCCGCGACTCGAAAGAACAGCAGCTGGTCTTTGGCCGGGGCTACGACCACAACTGGGTGATCTCACGGAAGGAAGCCGCGCAGCCGCGCGAGGTGGCGCGGGTGACGGATCCGAAGAGCGGACGCGTGCTGTCGCTGTGGTCGGCACAGCCGGGCCTGCAGTTCTATTCGGGTAATTTCCTCGACGCGACGTCGTCGGGCAAATCGGGCGGTATCTATCGTCAGGGCGATGCCTTCGCGCTCGAGCCGCAGATCTTCCCCGATACCCCGAACCATCCTGACTTCGGCTCCGCTCGCCTGGAGCCGGGCAAAACCTACAAGAACACGATGACCTACAAGTTCACGACCACGAAGTAACCGCTATCCGACGTCGTGATGCAACGCTTCCGCCGGCCGACGCCGGCGGAAGCGGGGCGCCAGCTCCACGAGATACATCGCGGCAAGCACCATCGTTCCGCCAACGACCATGCGCGTCGTAAGCGCGTCGACGCCAAGCAGGACGGCGAATCCCGCCGCGAACACCGGCTCGGTCGTCATCACGATCGCGGCGCGGGTCGCCGGCATGTGCGCCTGTGCCCAGGTCTGCACCAGCATCGCAAAGGCGCCCGCGACCAGCGCCATGTACAGCACGGCGATCCAGGCCTTGCCGTCCGGCGGCAACGACGGGCCATGATGGGGCAGCGTCGCAAGCAGACACACGGCGGCGATACCGACCATCTGGACGGCCGACATGCCGAAGGCATCGCCCGGTTTCGACCAATGGCCCAGTCCAACGATGTGCAGCGCGTACAAGGCCGCGGACGCGAGGGTCAGCAGCACACCGATATCGATCTGGAAGCCGTTCAGGGCCAGAACCCCGAGGCCCGCGGTCGCCAGCACGACGGCCAGCCATGTACTCAGCGGCATACGCTGGCGGAACAGCACGAGCGCCAGAATCGGCGTAAGCACGACATACATGCCGGTAACGAAGCCACTGACACTGGGCGAGGTCAGCGCGAGGCCTTCCGTCTGCAGCCACTGCGCGAACCCATAGAGCACGCCGAGTGCGAGGCCACGCCTGCGCTCCGCACGACCAAGACGCCAGACCGGCCGCGCGAAGAGCACGAGCATCACGATGGCGGCGAGAAGGAAGCGCACGGCGAGAAAATCGACCACCGCCATACGACCGACGACGTCCTTGATGAGGACGAAGGTGGATCCCCAGATCGCCGTGACCGATAGCAGCCCGATAGTGGCGAGACCACCGCCTTTTCGCGCGCTCATCGCGGCTTGCGCATCAGCTGGCCGGGGATCTTCAGCAGGAAATGACTCCAGATGCCGAGCCAGACCGCCCAGCGCACGAAGGGGTTACGCGCGGAGGGATCGTGCCGGCGAAACCAGAGGTACATGCTGCGATGCTTGTGGCGGCTGACGAAAACGGGACGATGACGGCTGGATCCGCCCTTCCCGTGCAGGACGCGCACGTCGCCGGAGAGGACGACCCGGTATCCGGCGTCGCGCGCACGACGACAGAGATCCATATCCTCGCAGTGGAGGAAGTAGGTTTCATCGAAACCCGCCAGGCGGTCGAACACCTGACGCGGGATGAGCATGATGGCGCCGGAGACGATCTCGACCTCTTCCGCGCCACTGGGAATGGGCCCCTGAATATCGATACCCGCGTCACCGGCCAGTCCCAGCTTGGTACGCAGCGCGCGAGCCAGCAACGGATCGCGGCGGCGCGATGCCGGGTCGGGATGACCCTCGTTGTCGCATACGACCGCGCCGACGATGCCGGTGTGGACATCGATGTGTGCGGACATCCGCGCGATGGTGTCCGGCTCGACGAGGCAGTCGGGATTGAGGATGAGCAGACGTTCCCCGCGCGCCTGCGCCGCACCGCGGTTCACGGCGGGGCCGAAGCCGAGATTGGCGCGGTTGTAAACGACCCGCACCCGGTCGTCGCCCGCATAGGCGCGGTCCAGCGACTCGGGGACGCAATCGGTCGAGCCGTTATCGACGACGATGACTTCGACGGGCACGTCACTGGCGAGCGCGTGATCCACGCACTCGCGGGTGAACGGGCCGCTGTCCGCAAGGACGACGACAACGCTCGTGAGGCCGGGTGTATTCACCGTCTTCTCCGGGGAATCAGCCGACCCAGGCCCGCGCGTTGCGGAACATGCGCATCCACGGGGAATCTTCGCCCCAGTTTTCCGGATGCCAGCTCAGCTGCGCGCTACGGAACACACGCTCCGGGTGCGGCATCATGATCGTGACGCGACCGTCGGCGGCGGTGAACGCGGCGAGACCACCCGGCGACCCGTTGGGATTGAGCGGGTAGCTCTCGGTCGGCCTGCCGCGGTTGTCGACGAAACGTGCGGCGCCGTGGCTCTTAGAGGGGCTGCAGACGTTCGGGAAGTACACACGGCCTTCGCCGTGCGCGACCGCGACCGGAATGCGCGAACCCGCCATGCCGCGGAAGAAGACGCTCGACGTGTCGAGGATCTCGAGCGTGGCCACGCGGGCTTCGTACTGCTCCGACTGATTGCGCAGGAACTGCGGCCAGTGCTTTGCGTCAGGAATGATGTCCTTCAGCTGCGACAGCATCTGGCAGCCATTGCAGACGCCCAGCGCGAACTTGCTGCCGTCTTCGAAGAACCGGGCGAACTGCTCGCGCAGCGCGTCGTTGTAGAGGATCGAGGTAGCCCAGCCGCGACCGGCCCCCAGGACGTCACCGTAGGAGAACCCACCGCAGGCCGCGAGGCCCACGAAGTCCTTCAGATGATGACGACCGGAAACGAGGTCGGTCATGTGCACATCGACCGCGTCGAAGCCGGCACGATCGAACGCGGCGGCCATCTCCACCTGGCCGTTCACGCCCTGCTCGCGCAGGATCGCCACGCGCGGGCGCTTGCCGGACTGAATGTACGGCGCGGCGATGTCGTCGGCAGGGTCGAACGTGAGCTTCGGCGAGATGCCCGGATCGGCATCGTCGAGGCGCCACTCGCTTTCCTGGTCGGCGCTGTGCGGGTTGTCGCGCAGACGCTGCATGGCGTGACTGGTCTCGTTCCAGGCGCGGAACAGCTCGGTCCAGTTCCACTTGAACGCGGTTTCCCCGTTCAGGTGCATCTTGATGCCGAGCTTTTCCTTCGGGCGACCGACCATGTGGGTCATACCCGCGAGGCCGTACTTCACCAGCAAGGCTTCGAAGGCTTCGCGATTGGCCGAAGCCACCTGCACCACCGCACCCAGTTCTTCGTTGAAGAGTGCGCGAAGCGTGGCTTCGGCCCAGCCGTCAAGACGGATCTCGAGACCGCAGTGACCCGCGAACGCCATTTCGAGGAGCGTGACGATGGCACCACCGTCCGAGCGATCGTGATACGCGAGCAGCAGGCCGGAGCGATTGGCTTCCTGGATGAGCTCGAACATGGCGCGCAGGCGCTTCGGGTCATCCAGATCCGGCGGCACGCCGCCGCCGCGGTTGAATACCTGGGTGAGCGCGGAGCCGCCGAGACGATCGCGACCGGCCCCCAGATCGATGAGCCAGAGCTCCGTATCGCCACGATCGAGCTTGAGCTGCGGCGTGAGCGTGCGGCGCACGTCGTCGACGCGGGCGAAGCCGGTAATGACGAGCGATACAGGCGAGACGGTCTTCTGCGCCTTGCCCGCCTCGTCGGTCCACACGGTCTGCATGGACAGGGAGTCCTTGCCGACCGGCACCGAGATATCCAGCGCCGGGCACAGATCCATGCCGACCGCTTTGACCGCGTCGAACAACGCGGCGTCTTCGCCGGGGTGATTGACCGCGGCCATCCAGTTGGCGGACAGCCGCACTTCGTCCAGCTTCAGTGAGGCGGCGGCGAGATTGGTGATCGCTTCACCCACGGCCATGCGCGCGGCATCGGCGCTGGACAACAGCGCGATGGGAGCACGCTCCGCCATGGCCATCGCTTCACCGGTGTAGCCGTCGAAATCGGTCATGGTGACGGCGACATCGGCCACCGGCACCTGCCACGGGCCGACCATGGGGTCGCGCGCGTTGAGGCCACCGACGGTGCGATCGCCGATGGTGATGAGGAAGTTCTTGCTGCCGACGGCGGGCAGGCGAAGCACGCGCAGCAGCGCTTCATCCATGCCCATACCGGAGAGGTCGGCGACCAGGTCGACGCGCGGTTTTACCGTCACGGCGTCGCGGTGCATGCGCGGCGGCTTGCCGAACAGCACATCCATGCCGAGATCGATCACGGTGATGTCGCGTCGCGTGTCGCGAACGATCAGGCGGGCTTCTTCCGTCGCATCGCCGACGACCGCGTACGGGCAGCGTTCGCGCGCGCAGTACGCCTCGAACTCGGGGAGTTCGTCCGGCCCGATGGCGAGGACGTAGCGCTCCTGCGATTCGTTGCTCCACACCTGCATGGGCGAGAGCGTCGGGTCGTCGCAAGGCAGCTTCGACAGGTCGATGATGCCACCGACGCCGGCGTCGTTGAGGATTTCGGGGATGGCGTTGGACACACCGCCCGCGCCGACGTCGTGGATGCTGACGATGGGGTTGTGCTCGCCGCGCGCCCAGCAGGCGTCGATGACCTGCTGGCAGCGACGCTCCATTTCCGGGTTATCGCGCTGCACGGAGGCGAAATCGAGCTCCGCGCTGGAGGTACCCGACGAGACCGACGAGGCGGCACCGCCGCCCAGGCCGATCAGCATCGCGGGACCACCGAGCACGATGACCTTGTCGCCCGGACGGACGGCACGCTTCTGCACGTGGTCGGGACGAATGGCGGCAAGACCGCCGGCGATCATGATCGGCTTGTCGTAACCACGACGAACGCCCTTCTCGCCGGTTTCCTGCTCGAAGGTGCGGAAGTAGCCGCCCAGCGCGGGACGACCGAATTCGTTGTTGAACGCGGCGGCGCCGAGCGGACCGTCACGCATGATTTCGAACGCCGAGGCCATGCGCGGCGGCAGCGGACGATCTTTTTCCCACGGGCGCGGCAAGCCCGGAATACGCAGGTGCGATACCGAGAACCCGGTGAGGCCGGCCTTCGGCTTGCCACCGCGGCCCGTGGCACCCTCGTCGCGGATCTCGCCACCGGCACCGGTGGCTGCGCCCGGCCAGGGGGCGATCGCCGTCGGATGGTTGTGCGTTTCCACCTTGATGGCGTACGGCGCGGATTCCGCCACCGTGCGGAACACGCCGTCGGCGGGATCGACGAACAGGCGCTGGCCTTCATAGCCTTCGATCACCGCCGCGTTGTCGTGGTACGCGGACAAGGTGTGCGCGGGCGACTTCTGGTGCGTGTTCTTGATCATGCCGAACAGCGAGATGTCCTGCGGTTTGCCGTCCAGCGTCCAGCTGGCGTTGAACACCTTGTGCCGGCAGTGCTCGGAGTTCGCCTGGGCGAACATCATCAGCTCGGCGTCGGTCGGCGGACGCCCCATCTCGGCGTAACGATCCGCCAGATACGCGATTTCGTCGTCGGCCAGGGCCAGACCCAGTTCCTTGTTGGCGGCGGCCAGCGCCGCGCTGGCGTCGCTGCCCAGTTCCACATGACCCAGAGGACCCGGCTCGCCCGCCAGGAACAGGCCGGCGGCGTCATCCAGACGGGTCAGCGGCGACTGCACCATCGGGTCGCAGAACGCGGCCATCACCGAGGCGTAGGCCGGATCGCCGGCCGCCGGCATGCCGGTGACCTGCCAGGCGGTGCCACGCTCCACACGGCGCACGTCGAAACCCGCGCCGTGAAGGATGTCGGTGGCCTTGCTCGACCAGGGGGAAATGGTGCCCAGCCGCGGCACGACCCAGAACGTCGCGTTTTCGGGGGCCGTGGTCTTCGCCTCGAGCACGGCGAGCAGACGCGCACGCGCCTCACCCTCCGGCGCGGCGGAGCCGTCCACGAAGTACGTGAACCAGGCGGCCTGAACCCGCGTCCCGTGATGCAGGGCATCAAGGTGGGCGTTCAGTCGTTCGAGGCGAAATGGAGAGAGGGCGCTCTGCCCGTCGAGTGCGATCATGCGGGGAGGTATAGGCGCTGAAGGAAAACGCCCATTCTACATGATGTTGCGCGGCAACATCGGGGCGGGCCCGATGTTGCCGGCGACCGGCCGGATCAGCCGCCGCGAATGGTGCCGGCCGGAGCCTGAAGGGCCTTCAGCAGCTGAGCCGGGGTGACATAGCCACCTACGACGTCGCCGTTCTCGGTGACGATGGTCGGGGTGCCGTTCACGCCCAGACGCTCGCCCAGCTCGAACTCGTCCTTCACCGGATTGGCGCAGGTGGCGGCCTTGGGGGTCGCGCCGCTCATCGCCGCATTGAAGGCGCTCTTGCGGTCGGCGGCGCACCAGACCGAGACGGCCTTGGTATACGAGGGGGTGTCGTTGCCCGCCGTGGTCTTCACGCCCTCGCGCGGCCAGAACACGTATTCCACCGCGATACCCTGCTTGTTGTACTCGGCGATCTGCGAGTGCAGCTGGCGGCAGAAACCGCAGTCGACGTCGGTAAAGACGGTGACGGTGTGCCTGGGGTTGGCGGGCGCGTAGATGAGGCGCTGCGAGGCCGGCACCTTGGCGAGCTCGACCTTGCGTGTGGCGGCCCAGCTGGCGGCGCTGAGATCGGTTTTCGACTTCAGGTCGATCAGGTTGCCGTTGATCATGTAACGGCCATCGGCGCTGACATAAACCATGCGGCCCGAGGCCACGACCTGATAGAAACCCGGCATCGGCGCGGCGGAGATGCTATCCACCGTAATGCCCGGGCCAAGCGCCTCGACCGCGTCGCGGACGGCTTTCGTATCGTCGGCGGCGTGGGCGCCCATGGCGAAAGCGCCAGCCATCAGCGCCGGGAGGATTTTTTTCAACATCGGTACGACTCCATCTGTCACCGGGGGGATGCGGGAGAGCGTTGGAACACGTTCGCCGCTTTCGGTTCCCCCGATTGTGGCATGGGCATCAGCCACGCGGGTGGTGCTGGGCGTGAAGGCGCTTGAGACCTTCCTTAGCCACCAGGGTATAGATCTGTGTGGTGCTCAGCGAGCTGTGCCCGAGCAGCATCTGCAGGGCACGGAGGTCGGCGCCGTGATTGAGAAGATGCGTAGCGAAGGAGTGACGCAGGACGTGCGGGGATACCCGTTTCGATGGAATGCCCACTTGCACGGCATAACGTTTGACGAGGGTCCAGAACATCTGCCGGGTCATCGCTCCGCCCCGCTTCGAAAGGAACAACGCCGCCGGCTGGCCGTGCCCTTTCGCCAGCAGGGGACGCGCCTCGCGCAGGTAGGTTTCCACATGCGCCAGCGCCTCCTCTCCCACGGGCACGAGCCGGTCCTTGCCCCCCTTGCCGGTGACCCGCAGGACGCCCTGCCGCGTGTTCAGACCCGCCAGTGGCAGATCGACCAATTCCGACACCCGCAAGCCGGAGGAGTACATCAATTCGAGCATTGCGCGGTCACGCTGGCCCAGCGGAGTGCCGATGTCCGGCGCGACAATCAGCGACTCGATCTCCCGCTCGGCAAGCGCCTTGGGCAGTCCACGCGGCATGCGCGGGCGCTGCATCAGCAAGGTCGGATCCTCTCGCGCACCGTCGTCGCGCGCCAGCTGCGCGTAAAACCGGCGAAAGGCCGACTGTCGCCGCGCCATGCTGCGCACGGCGACGGGCTGGCTGCCGTGATACGCGGACAGATCGTCGCGACCGGCCGTGGCCAGTCCCTTTCCCCGCGTGCCGAGCCAGCGCGCCAGCCCCTCAAGGTCACGTTTGTAGGCTTCGAGCGTGCGCTCGGCGAGACCGTCTTCCGACCAGACGCGCTCGATGAAGCGGGCGATCAGGCGCGTATCGTCGGCGGCGAGTTCGGCGGGGCTTACGACAACTGACGCGGCGGAGGGCATGGCAAAGACGATCGAGGGATACGCCGCGATAGTCGCACGTCTGTTACGGATCGCTCAAAGCCGCTGAAGAGTTGACTGATAACCTGCAATCACATACCCGAGCTGATGCTCCACCGCTTCTTTGAGCACCTCGCGCTGCTCCGCGGACAGATGCTTCTTTCTTGCTTCCAGCGCGCACGCCTGCATCGTCTCCACGAGCGTATCGGCGGCCTGCCTAAATGCGCCGGTAGCGATCTCAGTGACATGCGAAAGATGAACGTCCGCGTCACTACGAAGCAGGAGGAATTCTTTCGGGACCATTTGCTGGTCCGCATCGAATGCGCGAAGGTAGGTATCCAGTGCGGAGAACGACGAACTCAGTCTGAGCGCCATGTCGAAGCGTCCTTGGTCGGTGACGCGGCCCATCACCGCATCCTCGTCGACAGCCTAGGAAGACGGACCACGCGGGGTCAATGAGAAGCATTTCACACATAGTGCTTAAAAACCATTGACTTGAGCGATAAGGAGCCGGATTCGGCTGTCGATTTATCGCGCCGCTTGCATGACGCATCCCGTCTACAATGCCGCGTCGCCAACGCCGTGGAATCGCATGCCTCCGACTTCGCCCGCTCCCGCATGGCGCCGCTTCGCGGCGATCGTCTA
Source organism: Luteibacter sp. 1214 (assembly GCF_031455395.1). Taxonomy (NCBI): domain Bacteria; kingdom Pseudomonadati; phylum Pseudomonadota; class Gammaproteobacteria; order Lysobacterales; family Rhodanobacteraceae; genus Luteibacter; species Luteibacter sp. 1214. The sequence continues at coordinate 63,499 of NZ_JAVDSQ010000004.1, read as the reverse complement.
CGACGCGCTCGCGGTCGTCGCCATCGTGATGGTGGTGGGCCTGCTCGCGCAGATGGTCACCGGCGGGAAGCTCTTCGACGAGCACGGGCGGATGCTGACCTGGTGGTATCAGCCGCTACAGGGCCTCGTGGTGGGCGCTTATTTTCTGCTGTCGTGGGTTTCCGGCGGCCAGACGCTCGGCATGCGGCCGTGGCGCATCCGTGTCACGGACGCCAGCGGCGAGCCAGCGAGCTGGAAGCGCGGATCCGTGCGCCTCGTCATCGCGGCGCTTCCGCTCGCGCTCGTGCTGATTTTTCCGCTGACGTCGCTGAAGGCGGCCCTGTGGGCGCCGGTCATCGGGTGGGCGATCCTGCTGAGTCCCGCCTGGTTCGATCATCGGCGCCGCGCGATCCACGACATGGTCGCGGGCACCGAGATTCGCCGTCTGCCTACTTGAACTGATCGCTCGCGGGTACCCACGAGCCGGAATTCGCCGACGGCGCGGGCACGTTGATCTTGATCGACGCCTCGCAACCGGGTGGCAAGGGCCCGCCGGTGATGCGCGCCGTCGTGCAGAGCGCGGTGTTATCCAGTGCGACCGGTGCGGCGGCGACGGTGGAGCTGTTCGCGGGCGGCAGGTTCTCCGCCAGCGGCTTCGCCGGCGCCATGGTCTGGGTCTTCGCCACGGCGTCCTGACTGGCCGGCTTGGGCGGACCGTCGCCACCGCTGCAGCCCAGCGTCAGCAGGGAGATCGCATTCATTCCCGGATTGCCCGCCGCCTTGCTGCCGGCGTTACCCGGACCCGCCGTGCAATTGAGGCGGATGCCACGAGGGAGCGGCACCGCGAACTTCACCGTCGTCGCCTCGACACCATGACGCACGGCCGTATCGACGGACGATTCGCCCTTGGGCGTCCAGGCGCCGTCGAAACGGGTCGCCTTGTAGTCGATATGCACGCGCGCGCCGTTCTGCGGCAGAACATTTCCGCGTGGCCTCAGCTCGGTGTACGCGCCGACCTGCCCCGCTTTTACGCCCTGCCCGCCAGCGACCCCGTCGCTGCGATCCGACGTGCCGTTGGCGCCGGTGACGCGGTCGCCTTCGTCCGCGCCCCTGGCCGCGCCCGGCTTGCCGGACTCCTGGTTCGCGCCAGGAGTGTTCGAGCCGGCGACGTTGGCGTCGCCCGGGGATGCCTTACCCGCCGACTGGCCTTGCACGGGCTCGGCCGCCTTGTTGTCACCCTGCTTGCCCTGGCTGGCGGCCGCCTGTGCCGTCGATTCACCGGCGGCCGTGTCGCCCGGGGCCTGACCAGGCGCCGATGGCGCCGTCTCGGCGCCGGCGACCGGACGCTGCATCTCACCCGGCGACACCGCCGGTGCCTGCACCGCCGGGCGGTCCACCGTAGCGACGGGTGCCGACACCGTCGGTCTGGCCGCCGCGTCCGGGAGCGGTACGGCCTCGAGATCGGCATCGGCCTCGACCGGCGGCGCGGTCACGGGCTGCACGGATACCTTCGGCGGAACGGGGCGCGTATCCATCGCCAGGTCGGGCTTCGGCGGCGCCACCGGCTCGGGAGCGACCTCGGGCAAGGGCACGTCCTGTGGCGTCGGCGGTGCGGCGCTTTCCTCCACGTCCGGACGCGGCACCGTCGCCAGCGTCATCGACGTTTTGGGAACGGGCGCCGTCCTTTCGGAGGTGATCGTGGGCGGCGTCGGCGTAACGGTCATCTGCGACGCTGGCGTCGGCGGAATCGCCAGCGAGGCCGGGGGAGGCATCGGCGCGAGGCCTTCCGCCTGCGGCGGACGCACGGGTTCCGGCTGGAATGTCGGGGGCACGACCTGGGGCCTGGGCGTATCCATCGCGAGATCCGGCGGTGCCTGAGCAGGAACCGGGACCTTCTCCAGTTCGGGCTGCGGTGGCGGCGCCTTGGGCTGAACCAAAGGGCGATCCGCCACTGCCGCCATGCTCGGCGGTGGCGCCGCCGGCTTCGGCGCGGCCTTCACCCTGGGGGCTTGTGCGGCTGGCACCGCCACGGCAGGGCGCGATGGCGTTTTTGCCGCCGCCACGGCGGCCGCGTGCGAACCCTGAGCCGCGCGACTGGCTGCGGTGGACCACTTCGTGGTGTATTTGACCTTGGCCACGGCGGCCGTCGACGGCGTGCCGCGCACGGGTGGCTTCGGCGGTGGCGGCTTGTCGATGAGGCGCACCTTCAGGGCGTCCGGGTGCTCCGGTTCGGGCGGTGGCGGGAGAACGTCATACGCCGGCCCCAGGATCATCCCGAACAGAAACAACAGATGGATGACCAGCGTGCCGACCCAGCCTGCGATCCGGCGGCCGCTCGCCCGCGGCTTCTCACGCAGCAGACGACGGTAGACAAGCGCGTGCATCGCCGCCTCGCGCGGCGAGACGGGCAGCGATGTGGCGGCGTCGGGTCGCTCGCTGTCCGGGGGCAGAGTGTTCGGCATCGGGCGCTAGTGTCCACGCTGACGCCGCGCCGCACAATCGTGGCGTGCGTCGCAGGCGTCAGTTACCCGTGCGGCGTGCGCGCTCGGCGTTTTCCTGATCCATCGCCTTCAGCGGCGTGTCGGTCGGGCAGCCCTCCTTGACCCGCTCGTCGGCACGGTACGCGGCGATGCATTCGGCTTCCGTGCGCTGAGGCGGCGCGCCCGGCAGATCCTTTACCAGCGGTGCATTAGCCATGTTCAGGCGTGTGTCGCCGTCCTTATGCGCGGCCTTCGAGGGGTCCTCGCCACCGCAGCCCACCGGCAGCACGAACAAGACCGTGGAGCAGTTCACCCGCGTACCGTGACCGAGGTCGATGGTCTTCTTCACCGTGGTCTTCTCGATGACGCGGCGCATGCCCTGACTGACCACGTTCTCGTCGCGCGGTGCCCAGTCCTTCTCGAAGCGGGTCTGCGTGTAGGTGACCGTGGTCTTGTGCGACATCACGCTTGTGTTATCCGTCGGCCGGGGGGGCGTGTAGTCCGAGCCCGCCGGGTTCGCACCGGTCTTCGGCAGGGCAATCGAGCCGTCGGTGCCGAACAGGTTGGGCGCGGGCCGCGCATCGGAAGGCGTCGCGGCGGGCGCAGTGTCGGCTGACGGCGGTGCCTCCGGCTTCTTTTTCGGCGGCGGCTCGGGACGGGTAGCCTCCGGAGAGCGGACTTTCGGCGGCGGTTCGTTTACCGGCGGCGGCGGAGGTGCCTCCACCGCGGGCGCCGGCGCGGTCGGCTCGATGAAGCGCACCTCGAGTACGTCAGCCTTGTCCTGGGGGACGAAGAAGCCGACCTGGACCCGCGGTTCCATCTCGTAGCGGATGACCAGAATCAGCAGGACGTGGAAGACCAGGACCGCGGCAAGCGCCAGGATGAAACGCACCCGGTTCCGCGGCGGCGGCTGCCGTCGCATAGCCCTGAGGACGGCGAGCGTCTCCGGGTCCAGCGGCACCAGCCCATGCAGGCGCGACGACGCCTCCGGCTCCAGCCGGTGGGTGTCGACGAACGGCGGTGGCGCCTTGCCGGGGTATTGCACGCGGGGAAATATCCCTTGGGCTCGATGAAAAGTCGCAAATGTTAGCGGGGTACTGCTGAGTGCAACGTAAGCCCGGGCTTCAGACCGCGCGGCGCCCGGAAGATTCCCCTTGATTCTTCATCCCGGGAGGAGAAGGCTAGCGGTCTGGGGGGATCCTTCGTGTCACTGAAGGAGGGTCGCATCGTGTCCCAATCCACGGAACGCATCCGCAGCCTCGCCCTCGCCGGACACGCCGGCGCCGGCAAGACCACCCTGTTCGAAGCCATGCTCCACGCCGGCGGCGCATTGACCGCCATGGGCAGCGTGGAGCGAGGCAGTACCGTTTCCGACACCGATCCGATGGAGAAAGCGCGCGGGCATTCGATCGATGCCTCGATCGCCTCCATCGAGCGTAACGGCTATCGCATCCATCTGCTGGACACCCCCGGCTACGCCGACTTTCGAGGCCCGGCACTCGCGGCGCTCGCCGCCGCCGACACGGTAGCGATCGTCGTCAACGCGGCCAACGGCATCGAACACGGCACCCGGGCCATGATGAATTACGCGAAGGAGCGTCGGCTCGCACGCATCATCGTGGTCAATCGCATCGACGCCGAGGGCGCGGACCTCGCTCTGCTGGTGGACGATCTGCGTAACGAATTCGGGAACGAATGCCTTCCCCTCAACCTTCCCGCATCGCAGGGACATATCGTGCGCGACGCCTTTTTCCAGACGACGGGAGATACGGATTTCTCGTCACCCGGGGAGGCACACCAGCGCATCATCGATCAGGTGGTCGAGATCGACGACGACGTGATGGCGCACTATCTCGACGCGGGCGAGTCGGCGTTGAGCGCGACGGAAATGCGTGGTGCGTTCGAGCACTGTCTCCGCGACGGTCATCTGGTGCCCATCGTATTCACCGGCGCGCGCGACGGTATCGGCGTGAGTGAACTGCTGGAGATCGTGGAGCGTATTCTGCCCTGTCCCGGTGAAACGAATCCTCCCCCCTTCCATGACGACGCCGGCACGCGTTTCGAGGTGGCCGCCGATGCCGGAGGCCATGTGGTCGCCGACGTGTTCAAGATCATCAACGATCCCTTCGTCGGCAAGCTCGGCGTTTTTCGCGTCTGGCAGGGAACGGTGCGCCGGGATTCGCAACTGCTCGTCGACGACGGACGCAAGCCGTTCAAGGTGGCGCATCTGTTCCGCCTGAAGGGGCGTGAACATGTCGAAGTGGACGAAGCCCTGCCCGGTGACATTGCCGCGGTGGCGAAGGTCGAGGACATCCACTTCGACGCCGTGTTGCATGATGCCGCGGACGAAGCGGGCATCCATCTCGATGCGGCGCCGTTCCCGTCACCCATGTTCGGACTGGCGATCGAACCGGCACATAAGGGGCAGGAACAGAAACTGTCGCAGGCACTGGCGAGGCTCGCGGAAGAAGACCCCTGCTTCCGCGTCGAACATCACAAGGAGCTGAATGAGACCGTGGTGCGAGGTCTGTCGGACCTGCACCTGAAACTCATGATCGAACGGATGAAGTCGCGATATGACATCGACGTCGTTACGCACCCGCCGCGCATCGCCTACCGCGAGACCATCGGCGTGCGTGCCGAGGGCCATCATCGGCACAAAAAACAGACGGGCGGCGCGGGACAGTTCGCTGAAGTATTCCTGCGCGTGGAGCCACTGGAGCGCGGCATGGGCTTCATCTTCGCGGATGAGACCAGGGGCGGCGTCATCCCGAACCAGTTCATCCCCGCGATCGAGAAAGGTGTGCGCCAGGCACTGGAACTTGGAGCGTTGGCGGGATACCCGATGCAGGACCTGCGTGTGACCGTCTATGACGGCAAGCATCACCCGGTAGACTCGAAGGAAGTCGCCTTCATCAGCGCGGGGCGCAAGGCTTTTCTCGATGCCGCCTCACGAGCACGGCCACAGGTCCTGGAGCCGGTGATGGATCTGGAGGTGTCGATCCCGGACCGCTATGTCGGCGACGTGACGGGTGGGCTAGCCGGCAAGCGTGCACAGATCATGGGTAGCGACGCGCTACGGGGCGGCGAGACGCTCATCCGTGCGCGCGTGCCCTTGGCGGAGCTCACCGACTATCCCACGCAGTTGAAGTCGACGACCGGGGGACTGGGGCGGTACGGCATGGCGTTCAGTCACTACGACACGGTCCCACTGGCCGTGCAGCGGAAGCTGGCGGAGCGGTGGAAGCCGCGGGAGGACGAGGATTGATCCGGAAGACCTCAGGCCAAGGCAGGTCGATCGCCAGCGGCGTCGGCTCCCGCCAGGGCTGGCTGCGAAAGCCAGCCCTGGCGATGCTCCCAGGTCAGGCAGCCACAGCCTTGATCAAGGCATCCGTAAACGCCGGAATATCATCCGGCTTGCGGCTGGTGATCAGGTTGCCGTCCTGGACGACCTGACTGTCTTCCCAGTTCGCACCGGCATTGACCAGGTCCTGCTTCAGCGAAGGCCATGAAGTCAGCTTCTTGCCCTTCGCCAGCCCGGCGTTGATCAGCGTCCACGGCCCGTGACAAATCGCGGCGACGGGCTTGCCCGCACCTGCGATCGCCTTGACCAGAGCCAGCACCTTCTCGTCCGTGCGCAGGTTGTCCGGATTGATCACACCACCTGGAAGCACCAGCGCGTCGTACTTGCCGGCGTCGGCGTCGTCGAGGCGTACGTCGACATCGACGCTCTTGCCCCAGTCTTTCTTGTCCCAGCCTTTGATCTGCGTGGCATCGCCGGGCGAGATGACGTCCACCGTTGCGCCGGCGGCTTCGAGAAGGCGCTTCGGCTCAGTGAGCTCGGACTGTTCGAACCCGTCGGTGGCGATCACTGCGATGCGACGACCGTCGAGAGATTGGCTTGCCATGATGATGATTCCTCGGAAAGGGTGTGTTACGAGGATCGATGGCGGAGCATGACCGGGGCGTCGCGCAGGCGTCGGCGCCCCGTGAGCAAACGTGAAGAGAAGGCTCAGGCGGCCTTGCGCTTCGGCTTGAGCATCGTACCGATGCAGTTCGGCGAGCCGCACAGGCAGGCCCAGATCTTCTTCAGGCGCGCCGTATGCGGCATGTCCAGCGTGATGCCGTAGTCGTAGGTCAGCTCCTCGCCGGGGGCGATATCGCGGATGGCTTCGATCAGCACGCGGTCCTTCTTCGACGGCTTGCCTTCCACGGCTTCCTCGACCACGGCCTGGCAGTTGGGATCGCAGCCATGATTGATCCAGCGCGCCGTATTGCCGTTGCTGTTGCCGTCCACGATGAACTTCTCGTTCAGCGTGAAGAGGAAGGTGTGTCCTGTCTCGCCACCGTCGCCGTACTTCTTGTCGGCCTGGGCGTGGGTGATGATATCGCCCTTGTATTCGACGATCTCGTCGCCGGCCTTGATGGGCGCGGTGGCGAAGACGCCGTTTCCGTGGATGGGCGAACGTCGTGCGGCGATGCGTCGGGTCATAGGGAGAATCGATGGTCTTGGATGATGATCGCTGATGATGCCTGCTCGCTCCCCGCTTGGGAACCGCGTTTCAAACGCACGTCTCGCGCGCATGCATGCCCGGCGCTACCATCCGACACCTGTTCGACGCACCCATGCCGGAAGCCCAGGGAATGATCTCGACCGTCCGCAACTCGTTCGTACGCATCGCGCTGCTTCTCGGCGTGGCCACGCTCGCCGCCTGCGGCCCCGCGAAAAAGAGTGTTTTTCCGCCGTCGGTGACCTTGCAGGAAGTCACCGCCAGGCCGGGCGGCGTCTGGCACCTGACCCTGCGCGTCCGTAACAACAGTTACGGCGGCATGTCGTTCGAGGCGTTCCAGGGCACCCTGCAGGTGGGCAACCTCGCCGGGGTGTTGCTCGATGCGAAGGTCGACCAGGACATCCCGTCGTTCGCCGCCGACGTGGCGAAAATCGATCTTTTGCCGACACCGGACATGTCGAAAGCGCTGGCCGAACTGGCCGCCAAAGGCAGCTCCGGCTCGTTGCCCTATGCCATCGAAGGAACGATCACCGCCCTCCCGGAGCAGGAAAAGAAGCCCCGCACCTTCGAGGTGCACGGACGCAACTGGCTGTCGCCGGTACCCGGCATCCCCGATACCTATCGCTCTCCCTGACCTCACCCAGCCGCGCCCGCCGCGACGCCAGGATTCGCCATGACGATCTACAAAGCCCCCCTCGACGACATGCGCTTCGCGCTTTACGACGTACTCGGCGCCGAAGCCGTGCTCGCCCGGCTGGAAGGCGGCGAGGGCCACACGCGCGACTTGCTCGATGCCGTGCTCGATGAGGCCGCCCGCTTCAACGAGCAGGTGCTCGCACCCCTGAACGCGAGCGGCGACCAGGAAGGCTGCCATTACGACAAGGCCACCGCGTCAGTCACCACGCCCAAAGGCTTCAAGGAAGCCTACCGCCAGTACGCGGAAGGCGGCTGGGCCGGTCTCACCGCGCACGAGAAGTTCGGCGGCCAGGGCCTGCCCGCCGTGCTGGGCGCAATGACCAAGGAAATGATCGACTCGGCCAACCTGGCCTGGGGCATCTACCCCCTGCTCTCGCACGGCGCCACCGACGCCCTCGAGCACCACGGCGACGCATGGCAGCAGGAAACCTTCCTGAAGCCGCTGGTCGAAGGTCGCTGGACCGGCACCATGTGTCTCACCGAGCCGCAGGCCGGGTCGGATCTGGGCCTGCTGAAGACCCGCGCCGAGCCGAACGAGGACGGCAGCTACCGCGTTACCGGCACCAAGATCTTCATCAGCGCGGGCGAACACGATTTCGCCGAGAACATCATCCACCTCGTGCTCGCGCGGCTTCCCGACGCGCCGGCCGGCAGCCGGGGCATCTCGATGCTGGTCGTGCCGAAGTTCAAGGTAGGCAAAGACGGCAGCCTCGGCGAGCGCAACGCCGTCGCCGCCGGCGCCATCGAACACAAGATGGGCATCAGGGGTTCGGCCACCTGCGTGATGAACTTCGACGAGGCCGAAGGCTGGCTGATCGGTCCCGCCCACAAGGGTCTGGTGGCGATGTTCACCATGATGAATGCCGCGCGGCTCGCCGTCGGCATCCAGGGTCTCGCCGTGTCCGAGCGCGCCCTGCAGAACAGCCTCAACTACGCCCGTGAGCGCCTGCAGATGCGTGCGCTGTCCGGTGCGAAACTGCCCGACAAGCCGGCCGATCCGCTCACCGTGCATCCCGACGTGCGCCGCATGCTGCTGACCCAGCGTGCCTTCGTCGAAGGTGGCCGCGTGCTCGCCGCCTACGCCGCGCTGCAGAGCGACATCGAGTCGCGCGATGCCGATCCGCAAGCGCGCAAGGAAGCCGGTGAACTGCTGTCCTTCCTGATTCCGATCGCCAAGGGCCTGCTCACCGAAGCCGCGCAGGAGTGCACCAAGGAAGCCCTGCAGATCTTCGGCGGTCACGGCTACATCGCCGAGCACGGCATGGAACAGTTCGTCCGCGATGCGCGCATCATCACCTTGTACGAAGGCACCACGCAGATCCAGGCGCTGGACCTGCTCGGCCGCAAGATCATGCAGCTGCAGGGCGCCGGTCTGAAGCATTTCCTCGGTGAGATCTCGGCGTTCTGCCAGGCGCACCAGACCACGGAAAGCGTCAAGGCTTTCATCGGGCCTCTCGCCGTGGCGACCAAGACCTGGGGCGATCTGACCCAGGCGATCGCCCAGAGCGCACAGGCCAATCCGGAGGAGCTGGGCGCGGCCGCGGTGGATTATCTCTACCTGTCGGGCTATGTGACCCTGGCTTACTGCTGGGCACGCAGCGTACTCGCCGCCGAGGGCTCACACCTCTCCGCGGATGCGAAGCAGGCCAAGCGCGACACGGCCACGTTCTATTTCAGCCGCATCCTGCCGCGTATCCACGTGCACAAGGCGGCGATCGAGGCAGGCGTGGCGACGTTGCCGGAACTGCTGTAACCCGCCGGAGGGTGGCGGGGGTTTCCCCGCCACCCCCGAAGGTGTAGAAAAGGCTCTGGCCAGCCTTCCCACCGCGACGGTGCCCGACCCGATGAGCGACTCTCCGTTTCTGATCCGTCTCGCCGAGAGCGACGATGACGAGTTCATCCTTGGCCTGCTCCACCGTTTCGTCGACTTCCCACTGCCCAACGGGCGCAGCAAGACCGATTGCCTCAAGGGCATCGAGTCGGACCTGGTCAGACACCTCGACGAGCAACCGTCCAACAGCTACATCTTCGTCGCCGAGAACGAAGACGGTGACCCGGTGGGCTTCGTGCATCTTCAGAAAACCAAGGACTTCTTCACGCATCGCGACAACTGCCATATCTCCGATATCGCGGTGGCGAAAGAACACGAGGGCGAAGGCGTCGGTACCTTCCTGCTCGACCACGCCTACGCCTGGGCCAAGGACCATCGCTGCCAGTTCGTAACGCTGGCCGTGTTCCCCGGCAACGAGCGGGCCCGCGACATGTATGTGAAGCATGGCTTCGATACGGACCTGATACGGCTGGCGAAGCCGGTTCGCTGATCGAGGCGGTGGAACGAAAAAGGCCACCCTCGCGGGTGGCCTTTTTTTGATGGAGCCAGACAATCAGACCGTGGGGGTCGTGACTTCTTTCTGCTCGCGCGTGTCGAGACGCGCGGCCATGCGGTCGATGTTGGCCAGCGACACCAGGTGCGCGTAGATCCAGCCGAAGGCGCCTTCGCGGAGGAATTCACCGGCGACCTTCTCGTCGAGAGCGCGCAGCTTCTCTTCGTTGATGACGAACAGGCCGTTGAGGTTGATGCCCTTGCCTTCCTTCTGCAGGGTGATGGTGCGCGGCTCGAGCAGGTCGTGCTCGCGGAGCTTGCCCATGAACCACTGCGTACGGGCGACGTGGTCCTGGAACTCACCGAGGAAATTCACGGCGTTGGTCAGGGCCGGCGCGTCGGTGCCGTCTTCGTTGAACAGACGCTCACCTTCGGTTTCGTTGAAGCCTTCGTAGGCCTCGTCGAGGAAAACGGTGAAGTCGTCGCCTTCGGCACCGGCCGGCTTCTCAGCCAGCACGAACGGATAGCGGCGGACGAACGCCGGGATGTACATGCCCTGTTCCCAGAAGCCGTTCTCACCGACCAGCAGGTTCTCGCCCTGACGCAGGCCGAGGAGGGCCATCGGGCCGGCCTCTTCCATGCTGTTGCCAGCGAAGAGGATCGGGAAGTCACGCGCGGCGGGCGCGAACTCGACGCCGGTCAGGGGCACGGAGTGCGCCGTGGCCGCGAAACGGATGTTGTTCACCGCCTTGAGACGGAGATCGCGATGCGCCGTGCGATTCAGGGGAACCGGACGCTCGTAGAAAAGCACTTCTGCCACTGAGAAACCCTCATGGACCCGCCGGACCTGGGAAGCCACCCCGGCCCCCCTTCCAAACCCGCGCAGGCGTTAACGAACCCCCACTATATCAGCGCTTCATGACCGCTACAGCCCGCAAGAACCGTACCGGGCGTGCGCGATTCCGTCGCAATAATGGGCTATGCTCGGGCGAACGCCTCCCAGGAGGCGGGATCGGCCCCCCGATCCGCACGGAGTTCGGCTTGCTGGAACGCTCTTTCGCTTTAGTGAAGGACGAGACCCGATGACGATGGAAGTGCTCCAAGAGGACCTGCCGAGGGTAAGCGCGCTGCATACGACGCGCGTGCTGTCGCTCGACGCGGCGGGCCGCATCCTGGACTGGATCAGCTGGCAGGACGCCGTCTGCCTGTATGTCCGCGGCGTGGTGGCCTGGACACTGGGCGACGCCTGCCTGACCGTCCACGGCGGGATGAACCGGGCGCTCGGCATGCAGAGCAGCCTCGAGCTTCACCCCATCGTGGCCAGCACCGGCCACTGCCGAGAACACGCCGTCGATCCGGCGCCGGCGCTGACCAACACGGCCCTCTTCGCCCGCGACCGGCACATCTGTCTCTACTGCGGTCACCACTACACCCGCCACGAACTCACCCGCGACCACGTGCTGCCCTTGTCCAAGAAGGGCGCGGACGAGTGGGAGAACGTGGTCAGCGCCTGCCTGGCCTGCAATCTGCGCAAGAGCAACCGTACCCCGCAGCAGGCCCGCATGCCGCTTCTGGCCGTGCCCTACCGGCCCAGCTGGGTGGAGCACCTGATCCTTTCCAACCGCAATATCCTGGCCGATCAGATGGAATTTCTGGTCAGCCATCTGCCACGGGATCGGCGCCCCGCCTGAATCCCGCCCGCCTTTGCCCGCAAGGTTTCACACGTCGTCCCTTGCCCCCGCCCCTCCGTAGGCGAACAATAGGCGGATGAACGACCTCTCCCGCTACCCTTATCTGGCGCAGATCGACTCGCCGGAGGATCTCCGGCGTTTCCCGGAAGACGAACTTCCGGCGATCGCCGACGAACTGCGCCGGTACCTGATCGAGGCCGTCGCCTCGTCGGGCGGTCACTTCGGCGCGGGACTGGGCGTCGTCGAGCTCACGGTCGCCCTGCACCACGTGCTCGATACCCCGCGAGACCGCCTCGTCTGGGATGTGGGTCACCAGTGCTACCCGCACAAGATCCTGACCGGCCGCCGCGACCGCATCACCACGATCAAGAAGAAGGACGGCCTGGCTCCCTTCCCCCGCCGCGAGGAAAGCGAGTACGACACCTTCGGCGTCGGGCATTCGTCCACGTCCATTTCGGCCGCACTGGGTATGGCCATCGCTCTGCAGCGCCGTGGCGACCACCGCAAGGTCGTCGCCGTCATCGGCGACGGCGCGATGACCGCCGGCATGGCCTTCGAGGCCCTCAACCACGGCGGCGACGTCGAGCCGAACATGCTGGTGATCCTCAACGACAACGGCATGTCGATCAGCGAAAACGTCGGCGCGATGACCAAGATGATGGCCCGCGCCATGTCCAGCCGCACGCTCAACGCCTGGCGGGAGCGGGCCAAGAAGGCCATGCCGAGGGAGTCGTTCTTCGGCCGTTTCTTCAAGCGCTGGGAAGAACACGCCAAGGGCATGTTCGTGCCGTCGACGCTGTTCGAGGAACTGGGCTTCCACTACACGGGTCCCATCGACGGGCACAACATGGCGCAGCTGGTCCAGGCCCTGGAAACCGCCAAGGACCTCCCCGGCCCGCAGCTCGTCCACGTCATGACGACCAAGGGCAAGGGCTACGAGCCTGCCGAAAAAGGTCCGATCGAATACCACGCCGTAGGTCCGTTCGACCCGGTGGCCGGTCTCGTGAAGAAGAGCGCGCCGGCCAAGCCGACTTATACCGATATCTTCGGCGACTGGCTGTGCGACATGGCGGCCGCCGACGAGCGCTTGCTCGGCATCACCCCGGCGATGCGCGAAGGCTCCGGCCTGGTGCGTTTCTCGAAGGAATACCCGCAGCGTTATTTCGACGTGGCCATCGCCGAGCAGCATGCGGTCACGCTTGCTGCGGGCATGGCGGTCGAGGGTGCGAAGCCCGTCGTGGCGATCTATTCCTCGTTCCTGCAGCGCGCCTACGACCAGGCCATCCACGACGTCGCCCTGCAGAACCTCGATGTCACCTTCGCGGTCGACCGCGCGGGTGTGGTCGGTCCGGACGGCGCCACGCACGCGGGCAGTTTCGATCTGTCTTTCATGCGCTGCCTGCCGAACATGGTGATCATGGCGCCGGCCGACGAGAACGAATGCCGCATCATGCTGAGCACGGGCTATCAGTACCACGGCCCAGCCGCCATTCGCTATCCGCGCGGTACCGGCCCGGGCGCGAAGATGGTCGAGGCGCTGGAGACGTATCCGATCGGCAAGGCTGAAGTGCGCCGTCGCGGGCACCACGGTCTGGCGATTCTTTCCTTCGGCACGATGCTGGCACCTGCCGCTGTTATCGCCGCGGAGACTGATGCCACGTTGGTGAACATGCGCTTCGTGAAACCACTGGATGAGGAACTCATCCTCGAGATGGCGCGGACGCACAAAGCATTCGTCACCATCGAGGACAATGCCATCGCCGGTGGTGCCGGTGCGGGCGTGGCCGAATTGCTGGCCGCCAATGGCGTGACGTTGCCGATCCTGCATCTGGGGCTGCCGGACGCTTATCTCGAACACGGTAGCCGCGAGGAAGTCCTCACGATGGCCGGACTCGACCTGCCGCAGATCCGCAGCGCGATCGTTGCGCGGTTTCCGCAGTTCGTGGCGACGGAAGTGGCCAGCGCGGGCTGAGGCTGGCCGGACTTATCGGGCGACCGACTTCGCCCCGCTCACACGGTCCCGCGCCTCCAGATCCTGGGCGGTGAAGACGTCCGTCAGGCCCTCGCGTTCAAGCAATGCGCGCGCGGCGTCGCCCTGGTTCCAGCCGTGCTCCATGAGCAGCCAGCCACCGTCGACGAGATGCGCGGATGCGCCGGAGGCGATGCGCCGGATGTCGTCGAGACCGTCCTCCCCGGAGGCGAGCGCGCTTGCCGGCTCGAAACGCAGGTCGCCCAGCCCGAGATGCGCGTCGCTTGACTCGATATACGGAGGATTGCTGACGATGACATCGAAACGCTCGTCACCCACGGCGGCATACCAGTCGCTGGCAGCGAAGCGTACGCGCTGCAGACCGTGGCGCTCCGCATTTCGCCGGGCGACAAGCAGCGCCGGCTCGCTGAAGTCGACGGCCGTGACCGAGGCATCGCGCCGCTCCTTCGCCACGGCGAGCGCAATCGCCCCGCTACCCGTTCCGAGGTCGAGCACGCGCCCTCCCGCAGGCAGCCGATTCAGAACGAGCTCCACCAGAAGCTCGGTTTCCGGCCTCGGTATCAACGTGGCGGGTCCCACCTCCAGGGTCATCGACCAGAAGTCCCGCGTGCCCGTGATGTAAGCAACCGGCTCGCCTTCCGCACGGCGACGCACGAGCTCTCCGAACGCAGCAGTGGCGTCGGCGCCGAGTTCGTCATCGGCATGCGCAAAGAACCACGCACGATTCACCCCCAGCACGTGCGCCAGCAGCAATTCGGCTTCGAGACGGTCGTCAAGGGCCTCGGCGGCCTGGCGCAGGATCGTGCGGACATCGGTCATGGCTGGATTCTAGCCGCTGGACCGCAGGAAGGCCTATGCAAGGCGCCCACGGCTACAATCCCGCTCATGTCCCTTCGCGCCTTCATCCTTCTGTTCGTTGTGCTCCTCGGCGGCTGCAAGTCGGCGTTCTTCGGCGCGATGAATGCTCGCCAGTCCACCGATGGCGTCGTGGCACATCGCGATCTCGTTTACGACCGCGCACTGAATATCGCACTGGACGTCTACGCTCCGGCGCAGGCGACCCACGCGCCCGTCGTCGTTTACTTCTACGGCGGCAGCTGGATGAGCGGGAAGCGCCAGTGGTTCCGCTGGGTGGGCGAGGCACTGGCCGCTCGCGGCATCGTGACGATCGTTGCCGACGTCCGACTCTGGCCCGACGCACGTCAGGACGGTTTCCTCCATGACGGCGCGGAAGCCGTACGCTGGGCGCATGACCACGCGGGAGAATTCGGCGGCGATCCGCGCGATGAGTTCGTCATGGGCCACTCGTCGGGTGGCCAGATAGCCGCCATGCTTGCCGTCGACAAGCAGTGGCTTGCCGCCGTCGACATGCGTCCGCGCGATCTGGCCGGGTTCATCGGCGTGGCCGGAACTTACGACTTCATTCCTTTCGACGAACCCGAGTTCGCGGACATCTTCGGACACACGCCTGCCGAGCAGGCGCGTTCGCAGCCGATCAACTTCGTGGATGGCGACGAGCCGCCTGCGCTTTTGCTGCAGGGGGAGAAGGACACGATCGTCTCGCCGGCGGAGGCCGTCGCGTTCGAGGGGCGTTACCGGCAGCAGGGGGAGCCCGTCGAACTGAAGCTCTATCCCGCCGTGGGCCATGAGGGGCTTTTGCTGGCACTCGGGCCCCGGCAGCGGTCGGCTCCGGTGCTGAATGACACCGTGGACTTTATCCGGCGGCATCCGGCGGCTCGCTGAGAGCGTCGCCAACAGGGTTGGCTCCCACCGGGTATGGAATCACCGAGGTTCGCAATCACAGCGGTGTGGAAGCACGGCGGACGTGGCGCTGCATCCGTTTTCACGGGCGGTCCGTAGAGTGCTTACATGACCCGACTCTTCCTCGTTTCTCTCGGCGCCCTGCTCCTTTCCGGCTGCCAGTCCGCTCTGTTCGGTGTGATCAATGCACGCCAGTCGTCCACCGGCGTCGTTGCGCACCACGACATCGTCTACGACCCGTCGGACGGGCTGGCGCTGGATGTGTACGGCCCCGTCGATGCGAAGAACGCGCCCGTGGTTGTGTTCCTCTACGGCGGCAGCTGGAAGAGCGGCAAGCGGCAGTGGTACCGCTGGGTGGGCGAGGCGCTGGCGTCGCGGGGCATCGTCACCGTGGTACCCGACTATCGCCTGTGGCCGAAGGTAAAACTGGACGGGTTCGTCGGCGATGCGGCAAAGGCCGTCCGCTGGACGCACGATCGCGTCGGCACCTATGGCGGCGACACCGGGCGCGTCTTCGTGATGGGCCATTCCGCAGGCGGGCACATCGCCGCGCTGCTGGCCACGGATGCGCGCTGGCTTGGCGTGGTCGGCATGAAGCCGCGGGATCTGTCCGGCGTTATCGGGCTGGCCGGGCCGTACGACTTCCTGCCGCTGAAAGACGACGACTTCATCGACATGTTCGGCCATACACCGGCCGAACAGGCGCGCTCGCAACCGGTGAATTTCGTCGATGGCGACGAGCCCCCCGCCTTGCTTCTGCAAGGTCAGGACGATTCGACCGTGCGGCCTTCAAATGCGCTTTCCCTGCAGCGGCGTTACGAGGCCCAGGGTGAATCGGTAGTGGTGAAGCTCTACCCCGACATGGGGCACATGGGCATTCTGTTCGCGCTGCGCGGCGGGAAGAAAGCCCCGCCGGTGCTGGACGATGTCGTGCATTTCGTCGGGAGCCCGTCGCCAGCGACGCCGATTGCCGCCAACGTGCGGACGCCGCGGGACGCGAAGTAACGTCGATCGGAGTGGCTCGGATGGGAACCACCCCGGCGGCGATACAGGCTGCAACGACGCCGCTATCAGCGCGCCTTCATCACGTCCCGCCCTTCGGCATTTCCACCGCGCGCCGCGTCGAGCACTTCCGGGTACGGATAATTCAGTCCCAGTAGCTGCCTGATGTCCGCGCTCGCGTTCTTCACGAACTCGGCCGGCAGGGCTGCGGGCATGTTCTCCATCGGCTTGATGAACTTCGGCAGGTACTGTGTGATGATCGCCGTACGGTCGATAGTGCTCCGGTTGGGCATCGCGCAATGCCACACCGCGCCGAAGAAGATCACCGTATCGCCCGGCTCGCCGAGCATGCGTTCGCACCGGTCGAAGAAACGATCGCTCTCATCCGGGTAATGCAGCTGACGCTGCGAACCCGGTACATAGGCTGTCGCTCCCGTCTCCTCGGTGAACGGATCGAGCATGATCGTCGCCTGCGCGTTCAGCGGGAACGTCGAGTTGAGACGCACGGGATGCGTCTGCGGCGAGTGGTAATCCCAGTACGGATAATCGATATGGGGCTCCTGCCCGGGGCCGCCGGGAAGAATGCGATTGGCCGCGATCGAGCCCATGATGAACTCGCTGCCGATGAAGGCGCGCATGACCTTCATGATCGCCGGATGCGCCGCCATCCGCGAGAAGATCTCGCCCTTCGCGAGCAGATTCCATACGCGACGCTGCAGATTGATCCGCCCCGCCCGCTCGGCATCGCCCTGAAAATGCGTGACCTTTCCGCGA
This sequence comes from Luteibacter sp. 1214, assembly GCF_031455395.1. Taxonomy (NCBI): domain Bacteria; kingdom Pseudomonadati; phylum Pseudomonadota; class Gammaproteobacteria; order Lysobacterales; family Rhodanobacteraceae; genus Luteibacter; species Luteibacter sp. 1214. The sequence goes on along the minus strand of NZ_JAVDSQ010000004.1, from coordinate 46,292 downwards.
CGGTCATCCGCGTTCGATTCGCGCATGACGATAGCGCGGGCCTCGGCGATCTCGTCAGCGCTGAACAGCCCCCGCAAGGTCACCGCGCCGATGCCGTCGAGCAGTTCGTTGACGATGAGGCCCGTATCCAGCGTGTCTTCGGTGAAGACGCGCGGAACGATGGACGGTCGGCGATCGGTCTGGAAGGAGGCATTCATGCGGACTCCTGCGCGGTGCGCGTTGTGGGAGGACCGGCGAGGTACCGGCTCGGTCACTACGCTAGGCCGATTTGCAAGCGCTTGCAAACTGCATTGCAGCATCCGTAGAGTCGGTCTCTCCCAACCCCGGAATACCATGCCATGAGCGAGCTGAGGATCGGATTGATCGGCGCCGGTTACATGGGTAAAGCGCACACCCTGGCGTTCCACAGCGTGGCGGCGACTTTCGAACCGACGCTGCGACCGATCTGCGAGATGCTGGCGACCTCGACCGCCGCGGGGGCTGCCGAACACGCCGCCCGCTGGGGGTGGAGGCGATCCACCGGCGACTGGCGGGAACTCGTCGACGATCCGGCGGTGGATGCCGTGGTGATCGCCACGCCACCGCGCACCCATCTCGACATGGTGATGGCCTGTGTCGCGGCGGGAAAACCGATCTTCTGCGAGAAACCACTCGGTGCCAGTGCGGAGGAATCCCTCGCCATGACCGAAGCGGTCGAGAAGGCCGGCCTGGCGAACATGGTCGGTTTCAACTACATCCGCACGCCGGCCAGTCAGCTCGCCCGGCAGATCGTCGCTTCGGGCGAGATCGGCGATGTCATTCAGATCAGTGCCGAGCATGTCGAGGACTATCTGCACGATCCCTCGCTGCCCGCCTCATGGCGCACGCGCATCGCCACGGGAACCGAAGCCGGCGCCCTGGGCGATGTCGCCACGCATATCGTCAACGCCTGCCTGCGCCTCGTCGGTCCGATCGCCAGCCTGGTGGCGGACACACGCATCGTCCAGCCGACCCGGGCCGGAGCACATGGTCCCGAAGCCGTGGAGAACGATGACCTTGGCCAGATGCTGTTGCGCTTCGCCAACGGAGCCACCGGCAGCATCAGCTTCAGTCGCATGGCCGCGGGACGAAAGATGGGCTACACGTATCGCATCACCGGTACCCGCGGTGCGATCGCCTTCGATCAGGAAGACCAGAACGCGTTGTGGCTGTATGACGCCTCGCGTGACCCGGCTCGCCGAGGCTTTCAGAAGCTGCTGATGGGACCGGCGCACCCGGATTACCTGGCTTTCAATCAGGGCGTCGGCCACGGCACCGGATACAACGAACAGATCGTGATCGAGGCGCGGGATTTTCTGCGGGCGGTGGCGACGGGCGATGCCGTGTGGCCGACGTTTCGCGATGGGTATGAGGTCGATAAGGTGATCGCGGCGGCGCTGGTGTCGAACCGTGAGAGGCGGTGGGTCGATGTGGGGTGAGTTCTCGGCTGCCGGGGTCGCGCGCAGGCGCGCTCCTACAGCTTGGCGGCCTTGCGGAGGCTGTTCCGTTGGACGAGCTCGCAAGTGAATAGTTTGCTGCGCGGGATCGTCTCGGGGTTTTCCATCCAGGCGACGATGCGTTCGATGGCGTGCAGCACCATGTCGCGAATGGGCTGACGAACCGTGGTCAACGAATAGGACGCCCACGCCGCCAGCGGCATGTCGTCGAACCCGACGACGCTGATGTCCTCCGGCACGCTCAAGCCACGCTCACGACACGCGTCGATGGCACCAAGCGCCAGCACGTCGTCCGCACAGAAAACCCCATCGATGGCCGCACCTCCATCGAGCAACGCATGCATCGCTTTGCGGCCGTGCTCGTGGGTGTAGTCGCCCGCATGGATGGTCTCGAGCAGAAGACCTCCCGCCGCGGACGCGAAACCGTTACCGCGATCCAGCGTCGACGCATCGTGCGCGGAGCCGCCGATAAACGCCAGCCGGACCAGGCCGCGTTCGCGCATCGTCTCCGCTACCATCCGCCCGCCCGCCTGGTTGTCCACCGTCACCACCGGAACGGGCGACGAACGCCCTGGCCGGCCGAAGACATGCAGCACGGGCAGCCCCGCCTCGCGACATGAGGCCGCGAAGCCCGCTGGCGGTGCGGAGGTCGCAATCAGCACGGCATCCACGTTGTACTGGCGCACCATGTCGATGGCTGCCCTGCCATCTTCGTCCTCACCGAGGTTCGCCAGCAGCGGGCGAAGGCCCCTCGCCTGCAGCTCGCGGGTGAACAGGTCGAAGACCTCCATGAAGGTCGGGTTGGCGAAATGATTCGAGACCAGCCCGATCAGCTCGGTGCGGCCGGTCATAAGGCTGCGCGCTAAATGATTGGGTCGATAGCCCAGGCGCGTCGCCGCCTCGGTCACGCGTTCACGCGTTTTCTCCGACACACTGGCACCCGGGGTGAAGGTGCGCGATACCGCGGAAATCGACACGCCAGCCGCTTCGGCGACATCACGAGCAGTGGCCGTGGCGGGGCGGACGGTGGTCGGTTGGCGAGATGACATGTTGCAAGGTTAGCGCATGGGAGACACGGCGCGAGTCGCGTCTCACGCTCTCACCGAAACAGGCGACGAACGAGCCTCCATGAGTTTCATGCGATCCGACAGCCCGTCGTACCAGGCGGCAAGTGGCGCGTGCCATTATTGCGATCGAAGTTGGCGATCGCTTTGATATTCGATGCGAAATCGAGCGGCGTATCCGGCCGCTCCGTGTACCACGCACCGGGGATCGAACCGACCATGGACGTCGCGTCGTCGGGGTCAATCTGGTCCTTCGAGATCATGTCATTCACATAGGCGAGCAACTGCCGCGGTGTGATGTGCGAGAAATTGATCGGTCGCGATGCGTGCTCCACGGGATCGCGACGAGCAAGCGTGGCGGTCTGGCCTGACGGGGCGGCTGCGGAGGCTGCTGCCGAGTACTGGTGAATTGGCAATGATGTCGATATTTGCATGGGGTCGCTCCGTTCGGAGAGACAACGACAGCAGAATTGCGCCTCCACCAATACCCGTGGGACGCATCAGGTGGCGCGCACCTACGCAACAACAAGGCATTCAGAAGGCAACAAGATCCTGCCACGTTAAACCGACAGCCTTGAACCACTCAGGATGACTGACGAGAAGACGACGCACTCCCAATATCTCCCGCGACCGACTGGGTCTACGAAGAAGGATTCGTCATGAAAGCATGCGTGATCGCCGCGACTTTTCTCGCGGCCTGTCCCATCTCCGCAGCGCCGCACAGCAACAACCTGACACGCGCCTACGTTTCCTGGGTGCACTCAGCAAGGGCGGGTGCCGAACTCGTCGAAGGTCGATCGTCGACCGCTCGCGATCACGGCGGCGCCTGGATGCGTATCGCCACCGACGACATCGGCTACGGCCGAAATGCACAGGCTCGACTGCTCGGCAGCCCGCTTCGCGAGATCCGCACAGAGGCGCTCTGCCACGTCGGCGGGCGGCCGAACCCCTGCAACGGCCGTGGCACCGTCATTGGCTACCGTCGTACCTGGGAGGCAAGTGGCCGGGAAGGTGGGAACTTCGAGTACATGGTGATACCGAACGGCGTCGGCGCACCTGCGCGCGTGAGCTTCCAGATTCGCTGAGGCATCCCGGACAACAAAAAAAGCCGGGCGATCGCTCGCCCGGCTTTCGTACATCACCCACAAAGATCGATCAGCGCGTGATCGTCTTCGGGTCCTGCTTGGCCTTCAACGCCGCGCAGAGCAGCGTCTGCTCGCTGGTCTGCGCCAGACCACGCTCCGCGCCGCTGACCTGACCCAGACGCGGCTTGAAGAACGCGTCCAGACGGTCGGCTTCCTCCTTCGAGCAGCTGCCACCGGCTGCCATCTCCGGCAGCCTGCCGCCGGCGAAGCTGCCCGTGCGGGCGACGATCTTGTCGTAGTTCGCGGTGAACCACTTCCACAGATCGTTACGGGTCGCTTCCGTGGCGCGACCGCCGCGAAGGATGGACGCCATCTCACCGACCTTGACGTCCTTGCCGAGCGAGAAGTCACGTGCCTTGTTGGCCAGCACGGGATCCTTGGTCGACGCGAGCGCGGACAGCATCGCATTTCGCTTGGCCGGGTCCGACGTCTTCGGGATCTCGGCGATCAGCGCGTCGATCGCGGGAGCGCCACGCTCCTGCACCGCCACGCCGAGGGCATCGGCCAGCAGGTCGGGGTCGGCCGCTTCGAGATCGAGATGACCGTCCTTGCTCTTCAGAGCCGCATCGCCCTGCTTGAGCAGTTCGGCACGCACCGACTTCTCGGCGATGTCGTCGTCGCCCAGGAAGCCGACCAACGCGGAACGGGTGAGCGTGTCGTTGTCGGGCTCGCCGGGCTTCTTGCGGAAGCCGAGGCTCTGCACCTTGGGCAGGTAGGCGTCGATCGCCCACTTGCGCAGATGCGCACGCTGCGCGTCCGTCGACGCTTCGTTGTTGAATATCCAGCTGAACGTCATCAGCGGTGCGGTGAACACCTCGCGGGTCTTCGACGCGGTCAGCGGCTTCATGGCGGCAAGGACGTCGCCGGCATCGAGATCGCCGTGCTGGAACGCCGCACGGACGGCATCCGCATAGGCCAGCTGCTCGGCGTCGCTCAGCGTACCGACTACCTTGGTCAGCGCGGCGAGATCGGCCTTGCTCTGGGCAAAGCGGTAATAGCCGCGACCGTCGGCATTGGGCAGCACCCACGTGTTCTTCGTCGCGCCATCGAGCACCATCGTGCCGGTGGCCTGGTCGAGCAGTTCGCACTTGACCTTGTTCGCACCACCCGTGGTGCCGTAACGGACGCACATCGGCACGCCCCAGACGCGGCTCGCGTCGCCGGTGCTGCCGAGCGGCAGGTAACGGCTCTGCGCCAGATGCAACACGGTCTTGCCGCCTTCGACCTTCACTTCCGTCGTGACATACGGCACGCCGGACTGGTCGAGGAAGCTACGGAAGGCCTTCTTGAACGCATCGCCCTGACCGGCCGCCTCGGCGATGGCATCGATCAGATCGTCGGCCGTGGCGTTGGCGAACTTGTGCTTCTGGATATAGGCACGCATGCCCTTCTGGAAGACCGGGTCGGTGACATAACCCTCGAACATGCCGAGTACGGCCGCACCCTTCTGGTAGGTGATACCGTCGAACGCGGTCTCGATGTCGCCATTGCCGGTGATCGGCTGACGGATCTTTCGCGCGCTGACCAGGCTGTCGTTGTTCATCGCGCCCTCGGCACCGCGCACGCGATCGAGATCGGCGCGATATTCCGGGTGCACCTTGGTCGTGACCTTCTGCTGCATCCACGTGGCGAAGGCCTCGTTGAGCCAGAGGTCGTCCCACCAGGCCATGGTCACGGTGTCGCCGGTCCACTGATGGGCCAGCTCGTGCGCGTTGACATTGAACGAACCGCGTACGTACTGAGCGGCGGAATCCGGATCGATCAGCAGCAGCCAGTCGCGGAACGTGACCAGCCCGGCGTTCTCCATCGCGCCCGCACTGAAGTCCGGTGCGGCCAGCAGGTCGAGCTTGTCGTACGGGTAGCCGAAACCGTAGTAGTCCTCGAGCGTGTGAATGATCGAGCTGGTCTCGCCCAGCACGTGCTCCATGCGGTGGCCCTCGCCCTTGGCGGCGATGCCGCGCAGCGGGGTGGCGGTGGTGCGGTACTGGGTCGGCGAGATGTCCGGGCCCTTGACCACATCCCACGGACCGACGGCGAACGCGACGAGGTACGTCGGCAGCGGCTTGGTGGTGGAGAAGGTCAGCGTCTTCCAGCCGGCGCCGGCTTTTTCTTCCTTGATCTGGGCGGTATTGGCGACGCCCTGTTCGTCGGAGGGGATGGTCAGGCTGATGTCGAACGGCACCTTGAACGAGGGCTCGTCGAAACCGGGGAAGGCGTAGCGCGCGGAGACCGGCTCCATCTGCGTCATCGCGTACGGCACACCTTCGTGCGAGACCTTGTACAGGCCCTGCAGCTGCTTGTTGAGCGGCGCGGTGAATTCGATGGCGAGGGTGATCTCGCCTTCGAGCTTCGCACCGAGATCCACACGGGCGACACCTTCCTTCTCCGCGGCCACGGTGTATTTGCCCGTGTGCTTCTTGCCGGCGGCGTCGGTGACGGTGACCCTGGAGACCTTCAGCTCCTTGCCGTGCAGCCAGACGAAGTCCGACGACTGCGTCAGCTTGATCCTGATGGTCGACGAACCGGCATAGTCTTCCTGCCTGGGGTCGACCTTGAAGGAGAGCTTGTAGCTTTCAGGCTTGGCCCAGGTGGGAAGATGGCCGGTGGGCGGCGCGGCGTCCGTGCCGGCGGCGAGCGCGGCGCCACAGCAGGCGGCGAGCGCGGTGAGAACGAGAGGACGGACGAGACGACGCATGGTGGGTGGGACTCCCCTGTGGGTAATCCCCCATCCTGGGAACAGGGGTGACCTTCGACACAGTGCCAGAAGGCACCCCCCGCTCGCTGCGGCGCGTCAGAAACCGGCGCCGGGCCGTCGTGGCGAAAAGAAAAGGCCGCGTTAAGCGGCCTTTCGGGGTCACAGTCGTCCGCCTCGGATCAGCCGGCGGCTTCCGCCTGCTCGAGCACCACACCCACGGCGTGAATCACCGACGCGATGCGCACGGCGCTCTGAATCGCCTGAACGGAAACGCCACCGTCGCGCAGCACCTTGTCGTGAGAATCGATGCACATGCCGCAGCCGTTGACGGCCGACACCGCCAGCGAGACGAGCTCGAAGTCGTTCTTCGCATCGCCCTTGTACGCACCGATGACGTTCATGCGCAGCTTCGCCGGGATGGTCGCGTATTCCGGGTGGCTGACCAGATGCTGGAAGCGGTAATAGATGTTGTTCATGCCCATGATCGCGGCCGAACCCTTGGCGGCGGTCAGCTGCTCGGCCGAGGCGTGCTCGGCGGCGAACGACGCGACGGCTTCGGTCAGCGGCTTGTAGCGCGTCGAAAACGCGGCGCCGAGGGCGACCATGGAGATCTGGGCGAGGTTGAGGCCCGGGGCGCCCGCTTCGCTCAACACGGAGTCGAGATTGAGCTTGAGGTCCTTGGCGTACTCGGGAAGCTGGCTGCGAAGATCGGCAATACTCATCGGTGTGCTCCTGATCGTAATGAAAGACGTGCGGATAGGTCGCGGAATGGCTCGGAGCGCGGGCACCGGTTCACGCGGGGCGCGCCGAAGGCACGCCGCAAAGAATTCGGGAAGTAACGAAAAGAGCGTGTAGGAGCGCGCCCTGCGCGCGACCCGAGGTCATCGCGAGCACGCATCGCGCAAGGTGCGCTCCTACACAGGGTGCCCGCGCCGCGCGGGGGAGGGAGGGAAGCGGCGCGGGACTTTCAACGCTTGGTACTTCAGGCGACCTTGAGGGTCTCGTCGCCGGACTTCCAGTTGCAGGCGCACAGTTCGTCGGTCTGCAGGGCGTCGAGGACGCGCAGCACTTCGTCCGGGTTACGACCGACCGAGCCGGCGGTGACGTAGGCGAACTGGATCTCGTTGTTCGGATCGACGAGGAACGTGGCGCGCTGGGCGACGCCGTCCGAGGTCAGGATGCCGAGGGCCGAGGTCAGGTCCTTCTTGATGTCCGCCAGCATCGGGAACGTCAGGTCCTTAAGATCGGCGTGGTCCATGCGCCAGGCGCGGTGGACGAACTCGGAGTCGGTCGACACGGCCAGGATCTGGCAGTCACGGTCGGCGAACTTCTCGTTGAGGTCGCTGAAACCCTTGATTTCGGTCGGGCAGACGAAGGTGAAGTCCTTCGGGTAGAAGAACACGAGCTTCCACTTGCCCTCGTACGACTTGTCCGAGATGGTCGTGAACGCGTCTTCGATCTTGTTGGCAAGCGGGCCGCCGTCGACAGCCAGCAGGTTGAACTCGGGGAACTTATCGCCAATGGTCAGCATGTTACGACTCTCCGTTGAGGGGTGTTGAACTCATTGCGCGCTTGGTGACGCGACTGAAAGCTAAGGTTAGCGGGGCCGGACAGATATCTCAAATCGATTGTAGGCATCAATGTGATAGGCTGTGACTATTGCGAACGTCCAGAGCCCGTCGCCATGAACCTGCGAGACCTTCAATATCTCGTCGCCCTCGCCGAGTACCGCCATTTTGGCCGGGCGGCGGAGGCTAGCTTCGTCAGCCAGCCCACGCTGTCCACCCAGATCCGCAAGCTGGAAGACGAGCTGGGCGTAGCGCTGGTGGAGCGTACCCCGCGGAAAGTGCTGCTTACGGAGACCGGCGGTGAAATCGCCCGTCGCGCGCGCGGCGTGCTGTCGCAGATCGATGAGATCAAGTCGATCGCGCAGCGAACCCGGGACCCCGAGTCAGGCACGATTCGCCTGGGCATCTTCCCGACTCTCGGCCCTTATCTGCTTCCGCACGTGATTCCGCAGCTACGGGCACGTTTCCCGCGACTCGAACTTCTCCTGCGTGAGGAAAAGACCGAGCAGGTGCTGCACATGCTGCGCGAGGGTACCCTCGACGCCGGGATCCTCGCCCTGCCCGTTCACGACGACTCCCTGCACGTCGAGTTCCTCTTCGAGGAACCCTTCGTGCTTGCCGTGCCCAGCGGGCATGCGCTGGCCGGGCGCGGCGCCCTGCGCATGGACGATCTCTCCGATCAGAACCTGCTGCTGCTGGAGGACGGGCATTGCCTGCGCGATCAGGCGCTGGAGGTATGCCACCTCGCGGGCGCGGGCGAGAAAACCGGCTTCCGCGCGACCAGTCTGGAAACGCTTCGCCAGATGGTGTCCGCCAACGTCGGCATCACGTTGCTCCCGGCGCTTGCCGTGCAGGCGCCGGTCGCCCAGTCGCCGAACGTCGACCTGATCGCCTTCGAGGCGCCCGCGCCGAGCCGCCGGATCGCCATGCTGTGGCGCAAGAGTTCGGCCATGACGCCGTTCTTCGAAGCGCTGGCGGGGATCGTCCGCGACCTGCCCGCCGACCTCTTCCATCCGCGAGGGACGGGGGCGCGTCAACCGGACGGCCGCCCGGCCGTTGCCTCTCCATCCCTCTGACGGTTTCGTCGCATGCGTGTCTGGCTCGTCCTTCTGCTGATCATCTGTGGCTGGGGCGGCTATGCCTGGTGGCGGCATCGTCCCGTGCATGACGCCCCTGGCATCGTCGCGGGCGACATACCCGATCAGGAAGCGCTGGGCTCGGGCACCCTGCTCAAGCGCGGACGCTTCACGCTCACGCCGCGCGCGAAATTCTCGATGAGCGGGCGTGTCCTGTCGCGCGAGGATTATCAGCTGGACGATCTCGCGCCCATCGCGCCGACGGACCTCGCCCTGGGCTGGGGGCGCATGTCGGACAATGCCGTACTGGACAAGATCCGCATCTCGCAGTCCAACCGGTTCTACTTCTGGTACACCGACCACTTCCCGATCCCGCGCCGCGAGATCGAGGATTCCAGCGCCAACATGCACATGATCCCGGCTAACGACAATGCCGCCCGGGAACTGCGCGATGTACGCCCCGGCGAGGTGGTCCACTTCGAAGGCTTCCTCGTCGACGTCGATCGCGACGACGGGTGGCACTGGAATACTTCACTGACCCGCGAGGACACCGGCGCGGGTGGTTGCGAAATCGTGCTCGTCGAAGACCTGCGCGAAGAGAAGCCGGCGAGCCGCTGATCGCGGCCGTCAGGACCCGATCAGGGCATGCAAAGGGGCGTCGCTTACCCATCTGGCCCGACCGTTCAGGCCTGCCAGTTCGATGACGACGCTGGCGCCCCGCACTTCGGCGCCAAGCCGCTCGACCAGCCGACGCGCGGCCTCCAGGGTGCCACCCGTCGCCAGGACGTCGTCCACCACGATGACTCTCTCGCCCGGCGATAAGGCCTGCGTACCGATTTCCAGGCGATCCAGTCCGTATTCGAGGCCGTAGTCGAGACCCACCACCGGCGGCGGCAGCTTGCCGGCCTTGCGGATGGGGACGAAGCCGGCATCCAGTGCGCGGGCCATGGCGGCGCCGAAAATGAAGCCGCGCGATTCGATGCCGCAGACAGCGCCGATGCCCTGGCCACGCCAGGGTTCACAGAGCGCGTCGATGCACGCGGCGAAGGCGGTGGCGTCGGCCAGCAGCGGCGTGATGTCCTTGAACATGATGCCGGGACGCGGAAAATCCGGGACGTCCCGGACGAGGTGGGAAATGAACGACATGGAGCTTTCCTGAAGAAGGGGGGCGGCGGCTCAGGCCGGCAGGATAACGCTGTCGTCGAGATCGTCGTCGTCGGCCACGCTGGCGCGAGCTTCCACGAGCTGCCTGTCGATCGCGCGAACGATGCTCCCGGCGGCCTCGGTCGCCGCGTCGGGCACCATGACGGCGACGAAATCGCGCGCCGGGAGCTGACCCACCGCCCCGGTGAGGAACTCGCCCGCGATGAACGCCGGTATACCCGCGTGCTCGAGCGCGTCCTTCACGAGGTGGGCGTCGATCAGGGTCTCGGCGTGGTAAGCGATGCGCATGGGCCCAAGCTACCCCGCGCCGTGCCTCGACGGCAAGCGTCGCGGGCCCAACAAAGGTAAACTCGGACGTTTGCCGCGCCCTTCTTTCCGAGCCTAAGCGATGTCGACCGAAACGCCCGTCCTGCAGCAGAACTTCATCCGCCAGATCGTCCGCGACGACCTGGCATCCGGCAAGCACGCGGCTATCCGCACGCGCTTCCCGCCGGAGCCCAATGGCTATCTGCACCTGGGTCACGCGAAGTCGATCTGCCTGAACTTCGGTCTCGCCACCGACTACACGGGCGTCTGCAACCTGCGCTTCGACGACACCAACCCCTCCAAGGAGGACGTCGAGTACGTCGAGGCCATCCAGCGCGACGTCAGGTGGCTCGGCTTCGAGTGGGCCGAACTGCGTCACGCCTCGGACTACTTCGAGGTGTTCTACCGTTCGGCGCTGAAGCTGATTCGCAAGGGAGTCGCCTACGTCGATGACCTTTCCGCGGACGAAGTGCGCGAATACCGCGGCACCCTCACCGAGCCCGGGCGCAACTCGCCGTTCCGCGACCGCTCCATCGAGGAAAACCTCGATCTGTTCCAGCGCATGCGCGCCGGTGAATTCGCCGACGGCAGCAAGACGCTGCGCGCGAAGATCGACATGGCCTCGGGCAACATCAACCTGCGCGACCCGGCGCTCTACCGCGTGCGCAAGGTGCACCACCAGAATACCGGTGACGCGTGGCCGATCTACCCGATGTACGACTTCGCGCATTCGTTGTCGGACGCGCTCGAAGGCATCACGCATTCGCTGTGCACGCTGGAATTCGAAGACCATCGTCCGCTGTACGACTGGTGCGTCGACCACGTCGATCTGGCCAACGATGCGGCGCTCTGGCAGCCGCTGGTCGACGCCGGTCTGCCGACGAGCCCGAGCAAGCCGCGCCAGATCGAGTTCTCCCGTGGCAATCTGAATTACACGGTGATGAGCAAGCGTAAGCTGATCACGCTGGTGACCGAAAATCTGGTGGACGGCTGGGACGATCCACGCCTGCCGACCATCGCGGGCGTGCGTCGCCGCGGCTTTACGCCCGCCGGCATCCGCCTGTTCTGGGAACGCATCGGCGTGAGCAAGCAGAACAGCACGATCGACATGAGCGTGCTCGAAGGCGCCGTGCGTGAAGACCTCGACGTGACCGCGGCGCGTCGCCTGGCCGTGATCGATCCGGTCAAGCTCGTCATCACCAACCTCGATGCCGCGCATGCGGAATCGCTCACCTTCCCGAATCATCCGAAGGACGAATCGTTCGGCAGCCGCAGCGTGCCGTTTTCGCGCGAGCTGTGGATCGAGCGCGAGGATTTCGCTGAAGTCCCGCCCAAGGGATTCCATCGTCTGAAGCCCGACGGCGAGGTGCGCCTGCGTGGCGTCGGTATCGTCCGTTGCGACGAAATGATCAAGGACGCGGACGGCACCATCACCGAACTGCGCTGCACGCTCGATCTCGAGTCGCGCACCGGCATGCCGGGTGCGGATCGCAAGGTCAAGGGCACGATCCACTGGGTGAGCGCGCGCGATGCCGTCCCGGCCGTCGTGCGCCTGTACGACCGCCTGTTCGATGTCACCGATCCGGACGACGACAGCGACGGCAAGACGTACAAGGACCACATCAACCCGAACTCGCGTCGGATCGTGCATGCCTACGTCGAACCCGCGGCCGCCGCTGCCGCGCGGGAGGACCGCGTGCAGTTCGAACGGCTGGGTTTCTTCGTGGCCGATATGCACGACCACACGCACGACGCGCCGGTATTCAACCGGATCGTCACCCTGCGCGATTCGTGGGCGAAGCAGGCCTGATGCTGTACGCACAGGTCCATCTCACGCTGCCCGCCTGGGTCCACGAAGCGGTCGACACGTCGGTGACGTACGCCGGTGACGAGGCCAAGGTCGGCCTCGCCATCGAGCTGTCGTCGCGTAACGTCGATCTCGCCACGGGCGGCCCGTTCGGTGCCGCGGTGTTCGATGCCAACGACCGGATCGTCTCCGTCGGCGTCAACCGGGTCGTGCCGCATAGCTGCTCCGTCGCGCACGCGGAAATGATGGCGTACATGACGGCCCAGCAGCGCATGCAGCGTTTCCGCCTCAACGAGGACGGCTCACGCTTCGTGCTCGCCACCAGTTCGCAGCCCTGCTGCCAGTGCTACGGCGCCACCGTGTGGGCGGGCGTCGACGAGTTGCTGATCGGTGCCCGATCGGCGGACGTCGAGGAGCTCACGCCGTTCGACGAAGGTCCCCTGCCCGCCGACTGGATCGGTGAACTCGAGCGTCGCGGCATCGCCGTGCGCCGGGACATCCGCCGCGACGATGCTCGCGACGTCCTGCGCCGTTACGGCGAATCCGGCGTCGCCTACTGATCCGGATGCTCACCCGGTGAAACGCTGGCGCGCCGCCCTGCCTCTCGCCCTGATGGTGCTGGCGGGCGTCATCGCGCTCGCCAGTGGCGCACTGGACCGCCTTCACCCCAGTCACCTGCTGGCGGAGGAAGGCATGCTACGCGCGAGCATCGCCGCCCATCCCGTGCTCTCCCGTGTGTCGTATGCCGTGCTGCTGACGCTGGCCATCGCGACCGGTGTGCCCGGTACGATCGTCATCGTTCTGGCCGGCGGACTGCTCTTCGGCATCGCCGAGGGCAGTGCCCTGTCTTCGCTGGCCCTGGTGGCCGGCTCCCTGCTTCTCTATGCCGCCAGCCGGCATGCCTTCGGTCACGGAGGGCGCCAGCCGCCCGATCTGGCACGGCGCGTTCGCGAGGGCTATGCCCGGCGACCGGTCAGTTACACGTTCGCCTTGCGCTTCGTTCCCGTCGTGCCACTGGGCGCCATGACCGTCGTGCTGGCCTGGCTCCGCTGCCCCCTGTGGCTGTTCACCGCCGCCACCTGGCTGGGCGGCACCGTGTCGCTCGTGATCGAGAGCGCGATCGGTGCCGGCCTGGCCTCCACGCTGGGCGGGGATGCGCCTTTCAGTCTGATCGACCCCCGCATCCTGCTGCCGCTGTGCGCCTTTCTGATCGTCAGCCTGCTGCCGCTGGCGGCTCGCTCCGTCCGGGCACGCCTTCGCCGCGACTGAGCCGGCGGAACTGCGCTAGGCTGTAGCCTCGCGGCGCCTGGGAGAGGCCCGCCGGGGGAGTTCATGCGCGACGTGTCGACTTCGTCATGGCTGGAAAAGGTGTGGCGTCGCACGTCGCTCGTGCAGCGCCTCACGTGCGTCGCGCTCGTGCCCACGGCGATCAGCGCCTTGCTGCTGGTGACGCTGCTGACCCGGCATCAGATGGATACTCTGCACGAGATGGGCCGCTCGACGGCGGACGCCATCGCACAGCAGTCCGCCACGGTATCAGGAGATGCCCTGCGCACCGGTGAGCGCCGCGAAATCGCCCGTATCGCCCAGTCCATCGTTCAGCTCCCTCAGGTATCGCGCGTAAGGATCAGCGACCGTGACGGCGAAATCCTCGCCGACCGCGTCAACGGCACGATCGGCGATGACGACAGCCTGACCGTGGCGCGCGAGGTGCTCGATCCCCTGACCCACCGGGTGGTCGGGTCGGTAACGGTAGACGTCAGCGTCGAGGACGCCATCGCCGCGCAGCGCGCCAGCATGCACAACGCGTTGCTCTGGCTGGCGCTCAGCCTGTTCATCGCCGTCATGATCGGCTGGTCGACCGCGCGCTGGCTGAGCGCGCCGCTGCGCAATCTGGCGATCGCCGTGCGACAGCTCGGCCTGGGCGACCGTACCGTCGTTGTCCCGGTCACCGACGACACCGAAATCGGCGATCTCCAGCGCGGCTTCAATGGCGCCGCGTCGAAGCTATTGCATGCCCAGATCGGTATGGAACGGGAAATCGCCGCCGCCACCGAAGAGCTGGCCCGGAAAAATGCGGCACTGGAAGCTGCCAGCGTGGCCAAGGCCCGGTTTCTGGCCGCCGCCTCCCACGACCTTCGCCAGCCCCTGTATGCCCTCACCCTGTTCTCCTCGGGCCTTGCGGTGGATGAATACGATCCGCTGAGACTCAACCGTATCGCGCACATCCAGGAGTGCGTGGATGCGCTGGATCATCTGTTCAGCGAACTGCTGGACCTGTCCCGCCTCGAGACCGGCGCCATGCCGGCGGTGATCCGCGACGTCGCGCTCGATGACGTGTTCGAAGAGGTCAGCGTGAATTTCCGCATGGTCGCCGAGCAGCACGATCTGCGACTGGTCGTCCGCACGACGGGCCTGTGGGTGCGATGCGACCGCACGATGCTGGCGCGCATCCTCAACAACCTCGTCAGTAACGCCTTGCGCTATACCCGCTGTGGCGGAGTGCTGGTCGGCGCCCGCAAGCGGCTCGACGGCCGGGTGAGGATCGACGTCTGGGATACGGGACTCGGCATCGGCGACGAACATCTGCGGCACATCTTCGACGAGTTCTATCGTGTGGAAAGCGGCCCCGAAACCGGCCGGCCGGAAGGAACGCGACGAGGCCTCGGGCTGGGCCTCTCGACCGTGCAGCGCCTGGCCGGCCTGCTTGGCAGTGAAGCGTCCGTGCGTTCCCGGCCAGGCAAGGGCAGCGTGTTCTCGATCACCTTGCCCGAGACCCAGGCCGGCACCCTGGAGCCGCGCCAGACGCCCTCGCAGGCGCCCGCCGCCACGCGTGACGTCGCCGGCATGCGGGTCCTCGTGATCGACGACGAGCCCAGCATCCTCGCCGGCATCAGCTATCTGCTCGGCAGCTGGGGCTGCGAGGTCATGACGGCGGAGGACGCTCAGCAGGCCATGGAAGCGGTGCACCAGTGGATACAGCCGCCGGACATCGTCATCTCGGATCTGCGGCTGCGCGAGGGTACCGGGCTGGACGTCATCGCCCTGCTCGACCGTTATTACCGACGACGCCCCGGCGACGCGCCTCCCTTCGCGCGCGTGCTGATCACTGGCGAGACACGCGGCGACTTTCTGCGCAACGTCGATGCGAGCACCACGCAGGTACTGTTCAAACCGGTTTCGCCCGAACGCCTCCACGAAGTAATGGTTTCCGCGTGGGCTGTCCATCATGCACCCGTCTGAGCCGGATGGCCTGCTTGCCGACGACCGGCAGGAGGGCTATGGTCCGGGGAACGGGGATGCCTGTGGCAGTGCGGGCGGAGGAGTGGCATGCGTGTCTTGATCGCGGATGATCATCGTCTGATCATTGAAGGGGTGAAGCTGAAGCTTCGCGAGCTGGGTGACCACGTCGAATTCGTCGAGGCCGAAAGCGTGGCGCAGCTCCGGGCGCAACTCGCTCGCGAACCGCTGCCCGACCTCGCCTTGATCGATATGGCCATGCCCGGCGCCAATGGCGTCGAGCACATCAAGGAGGCGCTCGACACGCTTGCCGATGCGGAGGACCGGGTCACCGTCGGCGACAGGGCGAGCAGCGACCTCACGGAAGACGAACGACGGCATGCCGCGGACCTGATCGGCGCCCACACCGCGCAGAAGCGCGCCGTGATCGTGCTGTCCGGCACGGAAGATTCCGCCGCGATCCGTCACGTGCTCGATCTGGGCGTCCAGGGTTACATCCTGAAATCCTCACCGCCCGACGTCATCCTCAGCGCGGTCCGGCTCGTCGTGGGAGGGGGAATCTACATACCGCCGGAGGCGATGAAGGCGGCCGCTTCGACGCCTGTGCCCGCCTTCGCGTTTCAGGGCAACGGCAGCGACGGGCTGACCACCAAGGAGCGCCTGGCTGCGGTCCTCACGGACCGCCAGATCGACGTCCTCAAGCTGCTCGCGAAGGGACGGCCGAACAAGCTGATCGCACGCGAACTGGGCATCAGCGAGGGCACGGTAAAAATCCATCTGGCCGCTATCTTCCGTGCATTGCACGTGCGCAACCGGCTGGAGGCCCTCGTGGCCGCCCAGCATCTGGGCGACTGACGGCCGGCACATTCTCGACCGGGATCCGGCGTAAGCTCGGGTCCAGGGTGTGACGCGGGGCGGGCGCGATGCAGGCAGGCGTGAGGAACGCGGCAGGACGTTGGGCGCGCGGGTGGTTGACCGCGTGGTTTCTGTGCGCCCTGTGGATCGCCCCTTCACCAGCGTCACCCCGCGACAGGAACGACATCGACCCCGATGCGCCGCTGACCTTCGGCATCCTGCCCATCGGCGGCCCCGTCGAGTCGCTGGAAGCCTGGCGGCCTCTGCTCGACGATCTTCATAAAGCTCTGGCACGGCCTATTCGCGCCGTCTCCGTAACGACCTACGAAGGCATCGCCCAGGCCATCAGCGAGCAGCGCGTGGACATCGCCTTCCTGTCGGGGCGGCTGGCCCTGGACGCGGTGACCCAACAGAACATGCAGGTGATCGGCCGACTCACCCGCGGTGACGGATCGAAGGGCTATTACGCCGAACTGATCGTGGCATCCGATTCGCGCATCGGCAATCTGGAGCAGCTGTTCTCGCGACCGGGCAAGTGGCGGTTCGCGCGCGGTGAGGCGCTGTCGACGTCGGGTTACCTCGTCCCGGAAACCCAGCTCTTCGCCGCCCGGGGCGTCGATTCCGATACGTTCTTCGCCAGCGTGCATATCGACAACCATCAGAACAACGCGCTGGCCGTGGCCAACGGCGAAGCCGACGTCGCGACCAACAACACGGCCGATCTCGAACGTTTCCAGCAACATTTTCCCGATCAGTACGCCCGGCTGCGCGTCATCTGGAAATCCTCGCTGATACCGCATGCCGTGATCGTCATTCGCAACGATCTACCGGCATCGCTGCGCGACCGTGTGGCGAGTTTCATTACGGGTTACGGAAAGGGGAAAGACGGCACCCGTGAGGAAGCCAACCTGAAGCTGATCCACGACATCAGCGGCTTCGCACCGGCGAGCAACGCTGACCTCGTAGCTTTCGCCGACATCGAATACGCGCTGGAGAAACGCCGGGCCACCAGCGCGCAGTGGGTAAGCGAGGGCGCGCGCGAGACGCGCTTTCATAAGATCGAATCCGATCACCACGCGCTCGTCGCCCGGCTGCGCGGCAAGTGATAGACCGTAAGACCTAAGCCGCAAGGACTAAGCCCCCTTGTCTATCGCGTCACGAACACGCGTTTCATAGATTCGTCATGGAGTCCGGTGCCACAAGGCAACCCATGAACGCGTCGCTGCACCTGCCAGGAAGGATCGTGTCGTTGCGCCGCCAGCTCGTCCTCAAAGGGCTGCTGCCGATGACGGTCGTCGCCCTGGCCATGACGGCCACCCTCGCGGTGATGCAACTTCGCGCGCTGGGATCGGAGGCGCACGCCGTAGCGCGTATCCAGGCGGTCAGGCTCGCCGGCGCCGTCAACGGCGTCACGGGCGACGACGCCCTTCGCGACGCGCTTACCCGAGCGCTGTCGCGCAGCGCGCCGACGCAGCGCGCGACCCTTTATCGCGATGATGCACCCGACCTGATCGTCACCAGCGGGCGCGATGCGCCGGATCGTCATGGGCTCCACGTTCGCCTCAGCACCGCCGCAGGGGAGCTGGAAACGGTGTCCGATGCGTCCGCACTACGCGAAAGGCGCACCGCCGCGACCCTGATGTGTCTCCTGCTCGGCGCAGGTGTCTGCGGCGTGTTCTTCCTGACGCAACGCGCTGTGGAACGCGATGTCGCGCAGCCGATCGAGCGGCTGCGCGCACGCCTGGAACACGCGCTTCATCCGCGCGGCACCCACGCCGGCACACCGGACGCCCCCTTGCGGGCCATTGATGCCTTGCTGGACGAGCTTGTCGAACTTCGCGCGCGGCACGATGCCGCCATGGCGGACGCGCTTCGCCAGCGGTTGCAGGACATAGCCCGGCACACCCGTTTCGTTGAGCAGGTCGGTGACCACTTCCGGCAGCCGCTACAGGCACTTTCCCTGTTTGTCGCGGGCATGCAACCGGGGGAGGACCTGCGCCAGCGTGCGGTGCTCGGCCAGATGCGCACCAGCCTGACGCGCCTCACCGAACTGCTCGACGGGCTGCTCGAGATGGCGCGCTTCGACGCCGGCGCCGTCGAGCCGACGCCGACGGTGGTGCTGGCAGCCGACCTCTTCGTCCGGGTCCGCTCCCATGTCGAAGCGGACGCCATGCGACTTGGCGTCGACGTGCGCTGGCGTGGCGGACGGCTGCCTTTCCATGCCGACGGCGCCCTGCTGGTCGAGCTGCTCAACCGCCTGGTGTCGTGCGCGGTACTCAGCACACCGCATGGTCGCGTACTGGTGGCGATACGACGTCGTGGTGACGCCATTCGTCTGGAGGTACGGGATAACGGCATGGGCGTCGAGCCGGCGGAACAGGCGCGCCTGTTCGAGGAGTTCACGCGCCTCCCCGGCCAGCCTGGCTATGGACTCGCCCTCGCCGTGGCGCGCCGCATCGCCGATACCCTCGGCGGCCACATCGGCGTGCGATCCAGCCCGGGACGCGGCACCTTGTTCTGGGTGCAGCTGGACCGCGCAGCCATCGGACCCGCACCTCGCGGTGTCGTGTCCGCCCTGATCCGTCACGCCGCGTCCTGAGACACGCTACCTGTCCGCGGACGCCCGACCGGCGTATCGTTGCGTGAGCATCAGGACCTTTTTCGAGGGTGGCGGGCGTGGCGAGCATCAACTGGTCGGACACAGCGCCAACGGTCGCTTTTCTCGGCGTATTCGCGGGCGCCATCGGGCTGCCCGTACCAGCGATGCCGACGCTCATCGTCGTCGGCAGCACCCTCGTGGCCTCGCGCGATCCGCTGCTCATCATGGCGACGTTCGCCGCCGCGCTGGCCGGTGCCTTCCTGGGTGACGCGGCGTGGTTTCTGACCGGACGCCGGTTCGGCTACCGCGTGCTCGATGGCCTCTGCCGCATTTCTCTCTCGCCCGACACCTGCGTGCGGCGCGCTAGCGGATTCTTCGAAAAGCGGGGCGTCAAGCTGCTGCTGGTCGCCCGGTTCATCCCGGGGCTGTCGCTCGTGGCGATTCCTATCGCGGGTGCGGGCGATACCCGGTTCGTGCGCTTCACGCTCTACGACCTGCTCGGCGCCTCCCTGTGGATCGCCGTCGGCCTCTCGGCAGGCATGCTTTTCTACCGGCAGATCGACGCCGTTCTGGCACTCCTCCGCGAGTTCGGACTGGGCATGGCGGCCGTTGCCGCGATCGGTATCGTCTTGTGGATCGGCTTTCGCTACGCGCGACGCTCCCTGTTGCTGCAACAGCTGCGCAAGTCCCGGATTTCGGTCGACGAACTGTCGCTGCTGCTGGCCAGCGAACCCGGCGCCCTGATCGTCGACGTGCGCTCGGCCATCAGCCGACGCGACGACCCGTTCGTGATCCCGGGCTCCCGCCTGTTCGATTTCGCGACCGCGGACGCGGATATCGCCACCCTGCCGCGGCACAGTGCGGTCGTGATTTACTGCTCGTGCCCCAACGAGGTCTCCGCCGCGAAGGTGGCCGAACGGCTCAGCAAGCTCGGCTTCCGCAACGTCCGGCCACTGACCGGCGGCCTGGGCGCATGGCGTGACGCGGGCCGCGACGTGGAAGCGATCGTCGCCACGACCTGAATCAGCCCACGAGGCGGGTTGTGCGCTGCCCTGCCCGCCGACTAAACTAGGCGGCTTCGCGCGTATGGGTCGTTAGCTCAGTTGGTAGAGCAGCGGACTTTTAATCCGTAGGTCGCCGGTTCGAATCCGGCACGACCCACCATTCGCGGCGAAAACCCCGCACTCAGACGTAGTGCGTAGGATCCGGCACGCCAGCCTTGGCGAAGCCCTCGGCACGCAGCCGGCATGCATCGCAGTGACCACACGCCCTGCCCTCGGCGTCGGCCTGATAGCAGCTGACCGTGGCCGAGAAATCCACACCCAGACGCATGCCTTCGCGGACGATGTCACCCTTGCCCATCTGCATCAGCGGCGCATGGATGCGGATGCCCGCCCCTTCGACGCCAGCCTTGGTCGCGACATTCGCCAGAGCCTCGAACGACTCGATGAACGCCGGGCGGCAGTCCGGATAACCGGAATAGTCGACGGCGTTGACGCCGCAGAAAATGTCGGTCGAGCCGAGTACTTCGGCCCAGCCCAGCGCGATCGACAGCATGATGGTGTTGCGGGCGGGCACATAGGTGACCGGGATACCTTCACCGCCATCTTCGGGCACGTCGATATCGGCGGTCAGCGCCGACCCGCCGATGCTGCGCAAGTCCACGTGGACCGTCTTGTGCGTAACCGCGCCGAGCATCTTCGAGACCCGCTCCGACGCCTCCAGCTCGGAGCTATGACGCTGACCATAGGCGACGCTGAGCGCATACACGTCGAATCCCTGCTCGCGGGCCATCGCGATGGTCACCGCGGAGTCCATGCCGCCGGAGACGAGGATCACGGCTTTGCGGGAGGGGTTCGGCGTATTCATGGCGGTACCTTTCTAAAGACGTTTCAGTGGCCGGCCGCATCGTTCCATAGCAGCTTGTGCAACTGCAGCTGGAAACGCACCGGCAGGCGTTCGGCGATGATCCACTCGGCCAGCTCGCGTGGCTCGACCTTGCCCCACACCGGCGAAAACAGGCACATCGCCCGGCTATCGAGGCGGTGTTCCCGGACCGCGTCACGCGACCACTCGAAGTCGCCGCGGCTGGCGATCACGAACTTGACCTGGTCATGCGGCAACAGGTGATCGAGGTTGGACCAGAGATTGCGTGCGCTCTCGCCTGAGTCAGGGGCCTTCAGGTCCATGACTTTACGGACGCGCGGATCGACCGCGGAGACATCGAGCGCACCGGAGGTCTCAAGCGACACGTCGTGCCCGGCGTCGCAGAGCTTGCGCAACAGGATTTGGCAGCGCTTCTGCGCCAGCGGCTCGCCCCCGGTCACGCAGACGTGGCGGGTCCCGTAGCTGGCGACTTCGGCGACGATGGCATCGATGTCGTGCCACTGGCCGCCGTGGAACGAATACTCGGTATCGCACCAGACGCAGCGCAAGGGGCAGCCGGTCAGGCGCACGAATACCGTGGGCCAGCCAATCGCATCGGCTTCGCCCTGGACGGAGTGGAAGATCTCAGTGATCCGCAGCCGCTCCGCGACGGGCGCGACCGGCGAGACGTCCGCCGGGATTGCGGTGCTGCCGTTCATGGGATCAGTTGGCCGTCTGGCGCTGCAGACGACGCAGGCGTTCCTGTGCGAGGCCGGCAGCCTTGGAACCGGGATACTTCGCCGTGACCTGCTTGAGCGTGGCAATGGCGGCGTCCTGCTGCTTCAGCTCGATCTGGCAATAGCCGACCTTGAGCAGGCCGTCGGAGACCTTGTCGCTCTGCGGGTACTGCTTGACCAGCCGCTGGAACGCCTCGATCGCCACCGGGTAGTTCATCGTGACGTAGTACGACTCACCCAGCCAGTAGTAAGCGTTGGGCGCGAGCGGGCTGTCCGGATACTTGATCAGGAAGTCGCGAAAACCACGCGATGCGGTGACGTAATCGCCGCCACGAAGCGACTTGAACGCCGCGTCGTACGCGGCTTGCTGGTCGCCGCTGGCGGGAGCGGAAGCGGCGCCTGCTGCCGTCGGGGCCGCGGCAGCGGCCTGGGCGGCCGGACCCTGCTGCGAGGCGGCAGGCGGCGCGGCGGAGGCCTGCGGTGCGGCGGGTGCGGCGGGCTGCTGGCCCTGAGGCGCGGCGCCACCCTTTTCGATACGGCCCAGACGCGAATCGACATCCGCGTACTGCGCCTTCTGGGAATCCTGGAGTTGCTGGTTCTGGTGCTGCAGTTCTTCGATCTGACCCTGCAGCTGAGCCACCTGCTGCTGGAGATCGTTGACCTGATTGACCAGTGTGGTCGAACCGGCCTGGGCCTGCGACTGCTGCTCGAGCCGCGCGACGCGATCGGCGAGACTGAGGCGCGTGTCCTGCGCGGTGGCGGGCAGACCAAAAAGCATGGCGGACGCAAGAGCGCCCGCCATGCCAAGCCTGGCCGTAAAGCTGGTAGCCAGAGTCTTCTTCATTACTTACTTCGCGGTGTAGACGATCTCAACGCGACGGTTCTTGGCCCAGCAGTCATCGTTGTGCTCACGGCAGGTCGGCTTCTCTTTGCCGTAGCTCGTGACGTTGACCTGACCAGCCGAACCACCAGCCGCCTGGAGAGCGCTGGAGACGGCATTGCCGCGACGCTCGCCGAGGCCGAGGTTGTACTCGCGGGTGCCGCGCTCGTCGGTATTACCCTCGAGGGTCATGGCCGACTGCGGACGATCCTGCAGGTACTTGGCGTGGCAAGCGATGATCTGCTGGAACTCCGGCTTGACGTCGTTCTTGTCGAAGTCGAAGTACACAACGCGCTGACGCAGGCAAGCGTCGGTGTCGAGGTCGGACGGCTGGTACTTGCCGTCGTTGGTCGGAGCCTGGGTCTGCGTGACCGGCTGCGATTCGGTCGGAGCGACCGGCTTGACCTGCTTCTTGGAGCAAGCGGCCGCGCCCACGCAGAGCAGGGCAGCCAGGGTGACGGTAACAGTCTTATTCATGGGACGTTCCTTCAAACAGTTGAGTTCCGACAGTCGGTTTTCGGTTTCGGGACAGGCACCGCCGGTTGTCCGGCTGTTTTTCTACTTACATCTACGCCGACGGGGCGCTGTCCCGCACCCTGCGTCTTCGTTCCGATAACCGCCGCGAAGCGGCTACCGGTTAATTGTCGTCCGCAGAAAAGGCGCGGAATATCCGCGCCCCTCCCTGGACGTTGCCGACGCCGCGCCCCCGAAGGGTCGCCGCATCAGCGCTGTCGATAGGGTCCCCACGACGGTTCGCGCACGTCGCCGTCCGAGAGGACGAGGCGCTGACGCACGGCACCATCTGCCGAAACCGCATACAGGACGCCGCGCGTACCCTGCGATGCGGCGTAAAGCAGCATGCTGGCGTTGGGCGCGAAGCTGGGCGAATCGTCCACGTTACCCGGGGATACGAAGCGCACCTGCCCGCCCAGACTGCGGTCCATGATGGCGATACGATACACGTTCCCGTTGCCCTGCACCATCGCAATCTGCTTACCGTCATAGCTGACGGAAGCGCTGGCGTTGAAGCCACCCTGGAAGGTCACGCGGGTGGCCGCGCCGCCGGCGGCGGACATCTGGTAGATCTGGGGCTTACCCGAGCGATCCGAGGTGAAGAGGATGCTCTGGCCGTCCGGGGTGAAGGTCGGCTCGGTGTCGATCGCGAAGTTGTTGGTCACCCGCGTTTCGGTGCGGCTGGCCACGTCGATGACGAAGATCTCGGGGTTACCCACGTAGGACAGGCTCACCGCCAGCTTGCTGCCATCGGGTGACCAGGCGGGAGCGCTGTTGATGCCGCGCGGGTGCGAGGCGATCAGGCTGCGCGAGCCCGTATTGATGTTCTGGATGTAGACCGCCGAGTTGCCACTCTCGAAGGAGACATAGGCGATCTTGCTGCCGTCCGGCGACCAGGCCGGCGAGAGCAGCGACTCACGCGAACGGGCGACCACCTGCGGATTGAAACCGTCCGAGTCGGCCACGATCAGCGAGTAGGTCGCGTTGTTACCCACGCCCACGGCGGTGATGTAGGCGATGCGAGTCCAGAAGGCGCCGCGGACGCCGGTGATCTTTTCATAGATCTGGTCGGCGATCTGGTGGGCGACGCCACGCAGGTCACCCGCAGGCGCGGTGAACGACTGGGCCAGCAGGCTCTGCTGCTTGTTCACGTCCCACAGCTCGTAATCGATCTTCAGGTTGCCGCCGCCGGCGTCGCTGATGCGGCCGATCGTGAGGAAATCCTGCTTGAGCAGACGCCAGGTGGCGAACTTGATGTCCGAGCCCTGAGACGGCGTCTCGACGATGTCGGCCTTGTCCAGCGAGCGGAACTTGCCGGAGCGGTTGAAATCCGCGCGAATGACGTCGGCGACGTCGGTCGGAAGCGGCGCGCCGCCAGCCTGGGCGAACGGCACCACGGCAATCGGGGTAGCCGTCTTCAGGCCGCCGACGATGTCCACATTGAGGGACTGGGCAGCGGCCGGACCGGCCACGAAGGCGGTCAGGGCAACCAGGAGGATGGCGAGGCGGGAAAGCATTCTGCGCATGGGCGGATTCATTGCGACCTGGGGTTGGGGGACGGCGACGGCATGTTAGCGCGCTGGAAGCGGCCAGCGTGACCCGATTATGAACCGCCCCGCCCGGCGCAGCCGGGTCGGGGCGCGACACATCATTGCGGCCTGAACGTGAAGGTGAGGTTGCGCTGGAAGACGTCCTCGAAGCCCTGATAGGGCAACGGCTGGGCGCGCAGCACCGCGTTCTCGATCGAGGCCTTGCCCGCCGCGTCGTAAGGACAGCTGGCATCGGCCTTCGCACTGAGCACCTGCCCACCCGGAATCTGGGTGATATGCACCGCGCAAGGCGCGTCCGGCATATTGTCCGGGCGCAGCCAGTTCGGCGTCACCGCGTTCTGGATGGCGGCGATGTACAGAGCCTGCTTGCTGTTGTCCTTGCCGTTCTGGCCAGTCTGAACCTTGTCGGCAGGGGGAAGATTCTCCCGGCCGTCGTCCTTGGCGTTGGCCAGATCCTTCAGCTGCTG
The DNA here is from genome assembly GCF_031455395.1 of Luteibacter sp. 1214. Taxonomy (NCBI): domain Bacteria; kingdom Pseudomonadati; phylum Pseudomonadota; class Gammaproteobacteria; order Lysobacterales; family Rhodanobacteraceae; genus Luteibacter; species Luteibacter sp. 1214. Next base: position 21,285 of record NZ_JAVDSQ010000004.1, on the reverse strand, counting down.
CTCGGCTTGCTTCTTCTTGCTGTCGGCCTGCTTGGTCTGCGACTTGGCGGCATCGAGCTGCTTGAAGATCTCGTCGATCTGCTTCTGTTTTTCTTTCTTCTTCTCTTCCTGCTGCGCATCCAGCTCGGCCTGACGCTGACGCTGTTGCTCTTCCTGCAGGCGCTTCGCGTCCTCGGCCTTCTGCACGGCGTCGTCGACCACCTTCTCCTGGTCCTTCAGGGCCGGCGTCTTGGGCGGCGGCGGCAACGTCTCGACCTTGGGCTTCTCCGGCTGCGGCGGCGTCGGCGTGGGCTGCGCGGGCGGTGGCGGCACGGTGTTGGGCACCGGCTTCTGCGTGTGCTTGGGAGGCGGCGCGCCCGTCGGACCGATCAGGGTCGCTTCGATGATCTGACCCGGCAACTGGATGGGCGCCGGACACTTCAGCGGATTCCAGTCGGCGGGCAAGCCGATGGCGTCGGCCCACTTTTCGTAGTCCGAGCACGGGATGATCGCGAGACCCAGGAAGGCCACGATACCGATGTGCAGGAGCGCGGCGAGGACGACCGCGCGCGGCGTACCGTTACGGTTTTCCATTCTGCGCGCCCGACTCCGGCTGGCTCATCAGGCCGATCTTGGAGACGCCCGCTTCCTGGAGGATCGGGAGGATCTGGTAAACCTTGCCGTAGCCCACGCGCTGATCGCCGGCGACGAGCACCTGAAGCTCGGGATTGGCATCGTGGAACGCCGTGATCTTGCTCTTGAACTCATCGGCGCTGACCGGCTCGCGCTTGGTGCCGTTCGCGGTGAGGTAGATCTGCCCACCCTCGTCCACCGAAACGACGATCGGGTCTTTCTTGTCCTGCAGGGACTTGGCGTTGGTCTGCGGCAACTGGATGTCGACGCCGAGGTTCATCATCGGTGTGGTGACCATGAAGATGATCAGCAGCACGAGCATGACGTCGATGTACGGCACGACGTTGATCTCGGACTTCAGCTTGCGCTTGTGACGGCGATGTACGTTACGCGTGGCCATGGGGCGGCGGGCTCAGGCGACGTCGTCGGCGTGGATCTGGCGCTGCAGCACCGAGGAGAATTCTTCCTGGAAGACCTCGTAACGCGACGCGACGCGCTCCACCTTGGTGGCGAAGCGGTTGTAGGCCCAGACCGCCGGGATGGCGGCGAACAGGCCCATGGCCGTGGCGATCAGGGCCTCGGAGATGTGCGGGGCGACGACCGAGATGGTCACGTCCTTCATCTCACCCAGACCCTGGAAGGCACCCATGATGCCCCAGACGGTACCGAACAGGCCGATGTAGGGGCTGATCGAACCGACGTTGGCGAGGAATTCGAGGTTCTGTTCGAGCTTGCCGATCTCGCGGGTGCCGGCCACGCGCATGGCGCGCTCGGAGCCTTCCATGATGCGGTCGGCATCGGTCACGCGGCGCTGGCGCTGGCGAGCGAATTCGCGGAAACCCGCCTCGAAGACGTTCTCGATGCCGTGCTGCCCCTCGCGGTTGCCCACCTCGCGGAACAGGGCGGCCAGGTCGGCGCCGGACCAGAAACGGTCCTCGAAGGTCTCGGCGTTGTCGTGGGCGGTCTTCAGCTGGCTGTACTTGCGGATGATGATGACCCACGACAGGAACGAGAAGACGAGCAGAAGCAGCATCACCAGCTGCACCGGCAGGCTCGCTTCCGCGACCAGCTTGAAAATGTTCAGTCCACCGTTCATCGCTTGAAGGCTCTCCGCCGGGTATCTGGGGCTTAGGTAATAGGGAAGGTCTGGGGGAACAGCCCGGCCGGAATCTGGGCCGGACGCATCGTGTCGAGGTTGACGCAGGCTGCTCGCACCGTGGCTCGCAACAACGTCGTGCCCCCACACACGATCTCCTGACCGAACAGCATACTGGCTGAACGCCTCTCTTTGACGGCGACCGTGACCTGGAGTTCATCATCCAGACGGGCCGGACGCAGGAAGTCCAGGTGCATCTCGCGGACGACGAAGCCGAGCGAGGTGGATTCCCTCAGGGCCAGCTGGTCGATGCCCTGGGCGCGCAGCCATTCGGTACGGGCCCGCTCCATGAAGCGCACGTAGTTGGCGTGATACACGACACCACCGGCGTCGGTGTCTTCCCAGTAGATGCGGACAGGAAAGCTGAAATCGCTCATGCGTCGTCCGAAAAAAGGTCGGGCATGGCCGTCTGACGCGGGGGCGGATTGAGCCCGAGGTGGCGCCAGGCCTTGGCCGACGCCATGCGGCCGCGCGCGCTGCGGATCAGGTAACCCTGCTGGATCAGGTAGGGCTCGACCACGTCCTCCAAAGTGCCGCGATCTTCACTCAGGGCCGCCGCGAGCGACTCGACACCGACCGGGCCGCCCTCGAAGTTCTCGATAATGGTACGCAGCAGGCGGCGATCGAGGTCGTCGAAACCTTCCGCGTCGACCTTGAGCATATCCGTCGCGGCCCGGGCCAGGGCATGGGTGATCTTGCCGTCGCCGCGCACTTCGGCGTAATCGCGCACCCGGCGCAGCAGCCGGTTGGCGATACGCGGGGTACCGCGCGAGCGCCGGGCGATCTCGATCGCGCCATCCATATCGCAGTCGATGCCGAAAATTTTCGCGGCACGCCGGACGATCGCGGTCAGCTCGTCCACGCTGTAAAACTCCAGCCGCTGGATGATGCCGAAGCGATCGCGCAGTGGGCCGGTGAGCAGGCCCGCGCGCGTGGTGGCGCCGATCAGGGTGAAGGGCGGCAGGTCCAGCTTGATCGACCGGGCGGCAGGACCCTCGCCGATCATGATGTCGATCTGGAAGTCTTCCATCGCCGGATAGAGGACCTCCTCGACCACCGGCGAAAGCCGGTGGATCTCGTCCACGAAGAGGACGTCATTGGCTTCGAGGTTGGTCAGCAGCGCGGCGAGATCGCCAGCGCGCTCGAGAACGGGGCCCGAGGTGGAGCGTACATTGACGCCCAGCTCGTTGGCGATGACGTGGGACAGCGTGGTCTTGCCCAGACCCGGAGGCCCGAAGATCAGGACGTGATCGAGCGCACCCTGACGACGACGCGCCGCTTCGATGTAGATCGACATCTGCTCGCGCACCGTCTCCTGGCCGAGGTATTCGGCCAGGCGCTTCGGCCGGATGCTCGCCTCCAGGGCGTCGTCATCCATGGCGGCGGTGGCGGAAATAATGCGGTGCTCGGACATGCCCGCATTATGGCATGCCGCCTCAGATCTCGACCTGCGCGCCCAGCTCGATCAACCGGTTGCCCGGAATCTGAAAGAACGCCGTGGCCGGCATCGCGTTACGCGCCAGGAAGGCGAACAGCTTGTCGCGCCACAACGCCATACCCGGACGCCGGGCATCCGCGACGATCGTTTCGCGGGACAGGAAGAACGTCGTGTCCATCATGTCGAAGTCGAGCCCCCGCGAGCTGGCGCGGGACAGCGACAGCGGAATATTCGGATCCTCAGCGAAGCCATAGCGCAGCTGCAGCCCGAAGAAGCCGCCACCGTACTCGATGACTTCCATCCGCTCGTCGAAGTCGGCCACCGGCGTCTCCAGCATTTCGACGGTAAGGAGCACGTTGCGCTCGTGCAGCACCTTGTTGTGCTTGAGGTTATGCAGCATGGCGTGCGGCACGGCGTTCTGGTTGGCCGTGAGGAACACGGCCGTCCCCGGCACGATCAGCGGCGGGTGATCGGCGATATTCGCGACGAAGGGTTCGAGGGCCAGGCCGGACTGCTTGATCTCGCGGACCACCAGCTCCCTGCCCCGCCGCCACGTCGTCATCATGGTGAAGATCACCACGCCGAGCACCAGCGGGAACCAGCCGCCATGAGCGATCTTGAGCGCGTTGGCACCGAAGAACGCGAGATCGGTGATGAGGAAGATGACGCCGACGGTGATGACCGCCGACCAGTGCCAGTTCCAGCGACGGCGCGCGACCACCAGGGCGAGCAGCGTCGTCATCGTCATCGTACCGGTCACGGCGATGCCGTAGGCCGCGCCCAGATTGTTCGACGAGCGGAAGCCGATGACGGCGAGGAACACCAGCACCATCAGCAGGCGATTCACCCAGGGCACGAAGATCTGGCCGGACATCTCGTGCGAGGTGTGCACGACGGCCATGCGCGGCGAGTAGCCCAGCGACATGGCCTCGCGGGTCATCGAGAACGCGCCGGAGATCACGGCCTGCGAAGCGATCACGGCGGACGCCGTCGCCAGCGCGATCATCGGATACAGGAGGTCCTCCGGCACCATCTTGTAGAACGGGTTCTCGATGGCGGTCTGATCGTGCAGCAGCAGCGCGCCCTGCCCGAAATAGTTGATCAGCAGCGCCGGCAGGACGAAGAAGAACCAGGCCAGGCGAATCGGCTTCTTGCCGAAGTGACCCATGTCGGCATACAGCGCCTCACCACCGGTGAGTGCCAGCACGACACCACCAAGCGCGATGAAGGCGGAGCGGCCGTGCTCCGTGAAGAACTTCACGGCGTAGTACGGATTCAAGGCCCAGAGCACCTGCGGATGCTGGATCAGCTGGCGCAGCCCCAGCCACGCTAACACCAGGAACCACAGCGTCATGACCGGCGCGAACGCCTTGCCGACGATCTCGGTGCCGTGCCGCTGGATCGCGAAGAGCACCACCAGGATGACCAGGCAGATCGGCACCACGTAGGTGTCCAGCGATGGCGCGGCGACCTCCAGGCCCTCCACCGCCGAAAGCACGGACATCGCCGGCGTGATCACGCCATCGCCATAGAACAGCGAGGCGCCGAAGATGCCGATCGCGGCCAGAACCCAGCGCGCCCTTGGCGAACCGCTGACGCTGCGCTGCGCGAGCGCCATGAGCGCCATGATGCCGCCCTCGCCCTTGTTGTCGGCGCGCATCACGAAGGTGACGTATTTGAGCGAGATCACCATCAGCAACGACCAGAAGATCAGCGAGAGCACGCCGAGCACCGCGGCAGGCTGCGGCGTCATGCCGTGCGTGCCGAGCGTTTCCTTCATCGTGTACAGCGGGCTGGTGCCGATGTCGCCGAAGACGATACCGATGGCGCCCAGAGCCAGCGCGGCCAGTTTCTTGCCGCGCGCGTTCTGAAGTTCTTCGGCGGGATTGTGATGGCCCATGGCTCAGCCCCCCAGGGCGGCGCGGAGCGCCTTGCGGATGATGGCTTCGGCGGTGTCGCCGTCGGCGGCGGCCTTCTGGACCAGACGCGACGCTTCGACCGGCTTGTAGCCCAGCTGCTGAAGGGCCACCGTGGCTTCACTTACGGGATCGACCGGCGCGGACACGCCCGCCCCCATCGCCGCCGGCAGGCGCACGCCCACCGCGTCGACGCGGTCACGGAGTTCCACGACCATCCGCTCGGCGGTCTTCTTGCCGATGCCCGGAATCTTGGTCAGGGCCACGACGTCGCCCGCATGAACCAGGCGCGACAGCTCATCGGTCGACACACCCGAAAGCACGGCCAGCGCGATCTTCGCGCCGATACCGCTCACCTTGAGCAGGTTGCGGAACATCGCCCGCTCCGCTTCGTGCATGAAGCCGTAAAGCGACACGCCATCCTCTTTCACCGCGTAGTGCGTGAGAAGGATGACCTCCTTGCCGGTTGCCGGAAGGTCGTAAATGGTCGACATGGGAGCGTCGACCTCGTAACCCACGCCACCCACCTCGATGAGGAGGGAGGGCGGCTGCTTGCTGATAAGAGTGCCTCGCAGGCGGCCGATCATCGGCGACGTCTCCATGCCGTGCGCGGGATACCCACGCGTTCAATGCTGGAACGGGTATGCGCGTGGGCGATCGCGATCGCCAACGCGTCGGCGGCGTCCGCCTGGAGCGGACCCTTGATACCGAGGATCATCCCGATCATGTGCTGGACCTGGGTCTTGTCGGCGCGGCCGGTACCGACCACCGCCTGTTTGACCTCGGTCGCCGCGTACTCATGCACGACGATTCCCTGGCTGACAACGGCACACACGGCCGCGCCACGCGCCTGACCCAGCTTCAGGGCCGAGTCGGCGTTGCGCGCCATGAACACACGCTCGATCGCGGCTTCCGCGGGAGCATGCGTACCGATGATGGCGCAGAGTTCGTCAAAGATGCGTTTCAGCCGGAGGGGAAAGGTCGCTTCCCCGCCGACAACGAGCGCGCCATGCCAGACATGGGTGAGCGCGCCATTGTCGGCGACGTCGATGAGACCGACGCCCGTACGCTGGCTACCCGGATCGATACCGAGGATGCGGGTCATGACAGCGAATTAATACGCAAGACGATAAGGGGCCGGAGGCGTCACGCCTCGTCCGCATCCTGCGTCGGGAGAACGGCGTTGTGGTAGACCTCGTCGACATCGTCCAGCGCGTTGAGCCGGTCGAGAAGCTTCTCGAAATGCTCCAGCGCCTCGCCCGTCGGCGTGACCAGGGGGCCGTTGGGCCGCATGACCACGTCGGAGCCTTCGACCTCGAAGCCCGCCGCCACCAGCGCCTTGCGCATGGCCTCCACGGCGATCGGGTCGGCGGCGAGCAGCACCGTACCGACGCCGTTTTCGATGACGATGTCTTCCGCGTTGTTTTCGATCGCGGCCTCTTCGAGCTTGCCCTCGATGTCCGCGTCGCCGCCGGTATGGATCAGCACCTGACCCACACGGGTGAACTGGAACGCGACCGAGTTGGTCGTCCCGAGGTTGCCGCCGAGCTTGGTCAGCGACGCGCGGACGTCGGCGACCGTGCGGGTCTGGTTGTCGGTGACGCAGTCGATGATCAGCGCGGTGCCCGCCGGGCCGTAGCCCTCGTAGCGAACCTCGTGCATGTCCGCCCCGCCCTCGGCACCCGAACCGCGCTTGATCGCGCGATCGATGGTGTCCTTGGTCATGTTGGCGCCCAGCGCCTTGTCGACAGCCGCGCGCAGGCGCGGATTGCCGTTGGGATCGGGCACGCCGCCACGGGTGGCGATGGTGATTTCGCGGATCAGCTTGGTGAACACCTTGGCGCGCTTGGCGTCTTCGGCATTCTTGCGACCTTCGATGGAAGGGCCTCTACCCATGTTCGATTCCTGGACTTACCGGACGGACGAGGGCGCGATTCTATCCGCAATCACGTCGGGGGGCTAAGGGGGGTATCGAAACGCCCCTCCCTCAGAAAGACACCGACCTGCCTGGCGACGTCCGCCGACACCAGCATGCCGGTGTGGCTGGTCTCCAGAACGCAGTGCGCGCAAAGCCCCGGCAGGCGGGTTTCTTCCACGCCGACGGAGCCATCGTGCTCGGCGCCGAGTTCGCCGACGAAAGCCCCCAGACCAACCGGCATGCGGCCGGCGATCATGCCGACCTCGCGGGAACCGTCCCAGCGGTCCAGACCGTGCTCGAGCAGACCCCGGGCGCGCCCCAGCAGCATGTCGCCGCCCCAGCGGTGGGTCAGCCCACGGGCCGCGCCACTGCCATTGAGCGGCGAACCGAGGCATACGATGCGACCCTCGGGCAGGTCCTCGTCGCGGCAGGCCAGCAAAGCAAGGATGCCGCCCAGGCTGTGCCCTACGACGTGGACGGGCCCTGGCCCCAGATGGCGGATGCGCTTGCGCAGCCGCGCGATCGCCTGCTCCGGCGGCGCGGCCACGCTCATGTATTCGAACTGGTGAACCCGGAAACCTTCCTCGCGCAGCCGCCGGCTGAGCATCGCCATGGCGAAGCCCCGCATCCACAAGCCATGGAGGAGCAGGACATCGGCAGGCGAGTCACTCATGGACGCGGGGCTCCGAGGGGTCAGGCTTTCAGCGCCTCCGCGGCGGCGACGCGGACGTGCAGTTCTTTCAGCTGCGGCTCGGAGACCGGCGACGGCGCATCGGTCATAAGATCCTGGGCGCTGGTGGTCTTCGGGAAGGCGATGACGTCACGGATGGATTCCGTACCCGCCATGAGCGCGGCGATGCGGTCGATGCCGAAGGCCAGGCCGCCATGGGGCGGCGCGCCCATGCGCAGCGCCTTGAGGAGGAAGCCGAACTTGGCCTCCGCCTCGTCCGCGCCGATGCCGAGCAGGTCGAATACGGTGCTCTGCATCTCGGGACGGTGGATACGGATGGAGCCTCCACCGATCTCGTTGCCGTTGAGGACCATGTCGTAGCCGCGGCTGACGGCGTCAGCGGCATGGGCGCGAAGATCGGCGATGTCGTCGACCTTCGGGGCGGTGAACGGGTGATGGAGCGCGACGAAGCGTTTTTCTTCGTCGTCGTACTCGAACATCGGGAAGTCGGTGACCCACAGCGGTTTCCAGCTGTTTTCGACCAGACCGCGATCGCGACCGACACGGATGCGCAGGGCGCCCATGAAGTCGGTAACCGTCTTCCATGCGCCTGCACCGAAGAACACGATGTCGCCGTTGCCGGCGCCCGTGAGCGACAGCACCTGTTCGAGCGCGGCGTCGTCGAGGAACTTGGCCACCGGCGAGTTGATGCCTTCGCGACCCTTGGCGAGGTCGTCGACCTTCAGCCAGGCAAGGCCCTTCGCGCCGTAGCGACCCGCGTATTCGGTCAGACCGTCGATGTCCTTACGCGACAGATCCGCCGCGCCAGGCACGCGCAGGGCCGCCACGCGACCGGCCGGGTCGTTGGCGGGACCGGAGAAAACCTTGAACTCGACATGCTTCACGGCCTCGGCGATGTCCGTCAGCTCGAGCGCGATGCGCAGGTCGGGCTTGTCGGACCCGAAGCGGCGCATGGCCTCGGCATAGGTCATACGCGGGAACGACGCATCGAGCTCGACCTTGCGCACTTCGCGGAAGACGTGGCGGATAAGGTTCTCGACGAAGTCCTGGACGTCACGCTCTTCGACGAAGGCGAACTCCAGGTCGAGCTGGGTGAATTCCGGCTGGCGGTCGGCGCGGAGGTCTTCGTCGCGGAAGCAGCGGGCGACCTGATAGTAGCGATCGAAGCCGGCCATCATCAGGATCTGTTTGAACAGCTGCGGCGACTGCGGCAGCGCATAGAACTGGCCCGGGTGCACGCGGCTCGGGACCAGATAGTCGCGCGCGCCTTCCGGCGTGGCCTTGGTCAGGATCGGGGTTTCGATGTCCTGGAAACCGGCGGTATCGAGATAACGACGCAGTTCGCGGACCAGTGCGGTACGCGTGCGCATCATCTGCTGCATCTCGGGACGGCGCAGGTCGAGGTAGCGGTAGGTCATCCGCATGTCCTCGTTCGGCGTCTCGTGCTGCGCGAACGGCAGGTCGCGGGCTTCGTTGAGGATCTCGACGGAATCCGCCAGCAGCTCGACGGTGCCGGTCCTGAGCTTGTCGTTAGGCGACAGGCGCTGGCGAATCTGCCCCGTGACGCGGATGACGAACTCGTTTCCCAGATCGCCGGCGACGGCGAAGGCGACGGCATTCTCGCGCTCGATCACGACCTGGGCGATGCCCTCGTGGTCACGAAGGTCGACGAAGGCCACGTGGCTCTGCAGGCGAAGGGTGTTGACCCAGCCGCACAGGGTGACTTCCTGACCGATCAGCGACTCGTCGATGAGTCCGCAAAAATGAGTGCGCATGCGCTTGAAGCTTCGTGGGAAAAGACCCCGGATCGTAACACGACCGGGGTCCCCAGGCGCCGACGGGAGCCGCTCAGCGGCCGATATCGAACTTCGCGCGGCAACCGTGATCGGCCCAGATGCCGTCCCGGGTGAAGCCGTAGCTGTAGCCCTCGCGACAGGAGGCATTGGAGTTCTGTTCGACCAGGCGAGCACCGCGGCCGAGCGGCCAGCGGCAGAACACGCGCTTGTTGTCTTCGCTGTCGCAGGAGACGATCTGGCCGCTGTTGCCGCCATACCCCGGACGACCGCCACCGGGACGACCATCGTCACCCCAGCCCGGCCGACCGCCATCGCCCCAGCCCGGACGCCCGCCACCGCCCCAGCCGCCGGCCTCCTGGAAGATGCCGCGGCAACCGTCGTCGACCCACAGGCCGTTGCGGTCCATGTCCCAGGTGCGACCCCGTATGCAGGCGGTCTTCGAATCCTGGCGGATCAGGCGGGCGTCACGCCACGGCACCCGGCAGTAGGACCGGCGGCCGTTGTCGCTGAAGCAGTTGACCGTGTCGCCGCCGCGCTGGGCATGGGCGACGTGCGGCGTAGCGAACAGGCCCGCGCCCAGCGCCAGCATGCCGACCAACCCAAGAATGCGTTTCATACCCCTGACCTCCGATGTGTGTGGCGCAAAAACTATCGGAAGGATCCGCAACGCTGTTTGAACGGATCGCAGGAAAACGTTGCCGCGAAGAGCAGTCCGTCAGTCGCCCGTGGACTTCGAGCCCGCTGCGGGAGCGGGAGCTGGAGCGGGCGCCGGGGACGGAGCCGGCGCAGCGGCCGACGCGGGCGCGCCGGACGAGCCTTCCGCAAGATTTCGCTTTTTGTCGCCGTCCTTCTTGAAATCCGTCTCATACCAGCCACCGCCGGCAAGGCGGAACTGCGGCGCGCTCAGCATCCGGCCGACCTGCGGTTCGCCGCAGCTGGGGCACACCGACGGATCGGCGTCGGACATCTTCTGTAGCCGCTCGAAACGATGACCACAGGCCTTGCACTGGAATTCGTAGATGGGCATGACGCGGGAGCCTTGGGATTCAGCCCGGCATTATCTGGCCGGCGCGGGGATTTTCAATGATCCGCCCGGCGGCACGAACGCGGAACCGGGCACAGGATTTTGCATTGCACCAACATGGTCTTACGAGCCAGTTTCGTGCCAGACCCTTAAAAAAAGGGCTCTTCATGCCTTCGTTTCACCATTATGGCGCATTTGTTACGAGCGTGTTGACGCACCGCAAGGTGCGTGCATAGCGTGAATCCAACGCGGCACTTTCGTCCGCGTCCGCGGGGTGTCCCGCCTCGCGTACCGTAGCTCGCCCTGGGGACCCATCAATGACGACAGGCAAGACCCTACGACGCAAACCGTCGGCCAGCTTCTGGCTACCCGCGCTTGGCCTCATGATCGTGACGCCCGGCTATGCACAGGACACCACACCGCCCCCCGATACGAAGGAGGCACGCCAGCTCGATCAGGTGGTGGTCACGGGTACACGCAGCACGACACGGACGGAAGCGAATTCGCTTTCCCCCATCGACGTACTTTCGCCCAAGGATCTTACCTCAACCGGCAGTACCGACCTCGCCACGGCGCTCGGACGCCTGCTGCCGTCCCTGGACTTTCCGCGTCCCGCGATCAACGATGGTAACGACGCGATTCGCCCGGCCAGCCTGCGCGGCCTGTCCCCCGACGCCACGCTGGTCCTCGTCGACGGCAAGCGCTATCACACGTCGGCACTGGTCAATTACAACAACTCGGTGGGACGCGGCGCCGCACCGGCCGACCTCAACTCGATTCCGATCTCCGCGATCGACCACATCGAGGTGCTGCGTGACGGCGCCGCGGCGCAGTACGGATCGGATGCGATCGCCGGCGTGATCAACGTCGTGCTCAAACACGGCGCCGGCGAAGGCAAGAACTCGATCAATGCCAACTACGGCATCATGGACAAGGGCGACGGAGAAACCAACGGTATCGACGGGTCGCTCGGCATCGACCTCGGCGGCAAGGGAGCCGATGCGAAGGGCTGGGCGCGTATCGCGTTCAACTACCAGAATTCGATGAACACCAACCGCGCCTCGCCGGTGAGCCTGTTCACCCCGGAAGAGGCCGCCGACGGCAACGTCGCCCACCAGCGTTACGGCGACCCGGCGGTAAAGACCTATCAGGTACTGACCAACTTTCAGTATGCCGTCGCGCACAACGTCGACGTCTATGGTTTCCTCAGCCTCAGCCGTCGCGACGTCGTCTCCAACGGCTATTACCGCGGCGCCACCAACGCGCGCAACGTACCCGACATCTACCCCGACGGTTTCCTTCCGCAGATCGTCAACCATACCAACGACTCCACCGGCGTACTCGGTGTCAAAGGCGTGACCGACGGCGGATGGCGCTGGGACGCCTCCGGCAACTACGGCATCAACAGCCTGGTGTTCGACGTACAGAACAGCATCAACACCAATCTGTACTACTCCACCGGCGCGTCGCCGACGTACTTCAACGCGGGCACCTTCAAGAACTCGCAGGCGCTGGCCAACATCGACATCGGCAAGGACTTCAGTGTCGGCTGGCTGCCCAACCCCCTGACGCTCGCCTTCGGTGCCGAGTACCGCAAGGAGAAGTACCAGATCGATGCGGGCGATCCGGAGTCGTACTACTTCAATCAGAACACGCTGATTCCGGGCACGGACACGCCGTATGCCGGCGGTGCGCAGGTGTTTCCGGGTCTCAACCCGACCGCTGCCGGAAGCTTCACGCGACACAGCGAGGCGGCGTACGTCGATCTCGAGACCGACCTCACCGACAAGTTCTCCGCCGGGGTCGCCGGCCGCTACGAGCACTACAGCGACTCCGGCTCGACACGCTCGGGCAAGCTTTCCGCGCGCTACCAGTTCGTGCCTGAGTTCGCTCTGCGCGGCACCATCTCGAACGGCTTCCGCGCACCGTCGCTGGCCCAGCAGAACTATCAGTCGGTCGTGACCATCATCGACCCCACGACCGGCCAGCTTGCGCAGACCGGCACGTACCGCACCTCCGATCCCGCGGCCGTCGCCCTCGGCGCCAAACCGCTGAAGCCGGAGAAATCCGCGAACTACAGCATCGGCGCGGTGTGGGAACCGACCGCGGATTTCAGCGCCACGCTCGATCTGTACCAGATCCGTATCTGGCACCAGATTCTCTACTCCGACACCATCAGCCTCACCGACCCGTTGCTGGCGGCGTATTTCAACAGCGTGGTACCCGGCCAGCAGGTAACGGCGATTCAGTACTTCGCCAACTCGGCCGCCACACGCACGCGCGGTGCCGACCTCGTCCTGAACTATCGCGTGCCGACGACGAGCTTCGGCCAGTTCAACCTGCTGGCGAGCGGTAACTACAACAAGGTGAAGGTGCTCTCGGTCGGGGCGACGCCAGCCGTGTTGCAGGAGAATTCGTCAGGCCCGATCGAACTCTTCGGCCGATCCAGCCAGGGCATCCTGACCAGCGCGACACCGCGAACGAAGTTCCTGCTCGGTGCCGACTGGACACTCGGTGGATTCAACGCCCATGCGGACCTGACTCGCTACGGCTCGGTGATCCGCGTGAATACGGATCCGAGCACCGACCAGAAGTTTCCGGCGCGCTGGCTGCTCAATCTGTCCGGCGGTTACACCATCGGCCAGTGGAACTTCGGCGTCGGCGTGGATAACGTTACCAACCAGTACCCGCAGCGCGTGAAGCCGACCAACAGCGGCGAGGACTACTTCAGCGGCCTGCAGTACTCCGCGCTGTCGCCGTTCGGCTTCAACGGGCGGTATTACTACGCGAAGGTGGGGTTCCGGTTCTGAAGAACCGGAACGTGTAGGAGCGCGCCTCGCACGCGATCGTGAAGAATCGCGCGCGAGGCGCGTTCCTACACGGGCTTTTATGCCGCCTCGAAGATCAGGTGATTCCCATCCGAATCGACCCGGATCGTCTGCCCGGCCGAAAACGCACCCTGCAGGATCCGCTGCGCCAGCGGATTCTCCAGCTGCTGCTGGATAGCCCGCTTGAGCGGGCGCGCACCGTAGACCGGATCGAAGCCCGCACTGCCCAGCAGATCGAGCGCCTTGTCACTCAGTTCCAGCGACAGCTGACGATCGGCCAGACGCTTTGCCAGGTAATCCAGCTGGATGCGGGCGATCGACCGGATCTGCTTCTTGTCGAGCGGACGGAACACCACCAGGTCGTCCAGACGATTGATGAACTCCGGACGGAAGTGCGCCTGCACGACACCCAGCACGGATGCCTTCATCTGCATGTAGTCGGCCTCGCTGTCGCCCGCCTGCTCCTGGATCAGGTTGGAGCCCAGGTTCGATGTCATGACGATCACGGTGTTGCGGAAATCGACCGTGCGACCCTGACCGTCGGTGAGGCGACCGTCGTCCAGCACCTGCAGCAGGATGTTGAACACATCCGGATGCGCCTTCTCGACCTCATCGAGCAGGATCACGCTGTACGGACGACGACGCACCGCTTCGGTCAGGTACCCACCCTCTTCGTAACCGACGTAACCTGGAGGCGCGCCGACGAGGCGGCTCACGGAGTGCTTCTCCATGAACTCGCTCATGTCGATGCGGACCATCGCGTCCTGCGTATCGAACAGAAAGTCCGCCAGCGCCTTGCACAGTTCCGTCTTGCCGACGCCCGTGGGGCCGAGGAAAAGGAACGAGCCATAAGGACGGTTCGGATCCGACAAGCCGGCACGCGCGCGACGAATCGCATCCGACACCGCGCGCACCGCCTCTTCCTGCCCGACGACACGGGCGTGCAGCGCACTCTCCATGTGCAGGAGTTTTTCGCGCTCGCCTTCGAGCATCTTGTTGACCGGAATACCCGTCCAGCGAGCGACGACCTCCGCGATCTCCTCGGCCGTCACACGGTCCTGCAGCAGTGTGAAGTCCTGCTTCTCGGCCTGTTGCGCGGCCGCCAGCTGCGCTTCCAGAGCGGGTAACCGGCCGTACTGGATCTCGCTCATCGCGCCGTAATCCTGGCGACGCTGTGCGGCTTCGAGTTCGAGGCGAGCCTGTTCGATCTGCTCCTTGATCTTCGTCGCGCCCTGCAACATCGCCTTTTCGGACTTCCATACCTCGTTGAGGTCCGAGAATTCGCGATCGAGGGTTTCGATATCCGACTCGAGGTTGGCGAGGCGCTGCTTCGACTCGTCGTCCGGCTCCTTCTTCAGCATCTCGCGCTGGATTTTCAGCTGGATCAGCCGGCGTTCGAGGCGGTCGAGTTCTTCCGGTTTGGAGTCGATCTCCATGCGGATACGCGATGCCGCTTCGTCCATCAGGTCGATGGCCTTGTCAGGCAGCTGACGATCGGGGATGTAGCGCGCCGAAAGCGTGGCGGCCGCCACGATGGCCGGATCGGTGATCTCAACGCCATGATGGACGGCATAGCGCTCCTTCAGGCCGCGCAGGATGGCGATCGTGTCTTCCACGCTCGGCTCACCCACGTACACCTTCTGGAAGCGACGCTCGAGCGCGGCATCCTTTTCCACATACTTGCGGTATTCGTCGAGGGTCGTGGCACCGATGCAATGCAGTTCGCCACGCGCAAGCGCCGGCTTGAGCATGTTGCCCGCGTCCATCGCGCCGTCGGCCTTGCCCGCACCGACCATGGTATGCAGCTCGTCGATGAACAGGATGACCCGACCTTCCTGTCTGGACAGGTCGTTGAGCACGGCCTTGAGGCGCTCCTCGAATTCGCCACGGAATTTCGCGCCCGCGATCAGCGCGCCCATGTCGAGCGAAAGGACGCGTTTGTCGCGCAGGCCTTCCGGCACTTCGCCATTGACGATGCGCTGCGCCAGGCCTTCGACGATGGCCGTTTTGCCCACGCCGGGCTCACCGATCAGCACCGGATTGTTCTTCGTGCGGCGCTGAAGGACCTGGATCGTGCGTCGGATTTCCTCGTCACGGCCGATCACCGGATCGAGCTTGCCGTTCTCGGCCCGTTCGGTCAGGTCGATGGTGTACTTCTCGAGCGCCTGCCGCTGCTCTTCGGCGTTCTCGGACTGCACCTTCTCACCACCGCGCAGCTTCTCGATCGCGGCCTCGAGGCGCTCCTTCGTCGCGCCCGCGGCCTTGAGCGCACCACCCACTTCGCCACGATCCTCCAGCGTCGCCAGGAGGAACAGCTCACTGGCGATGAACTGGTCGCCACGCTGCTGGGCCAGCTTGTCGGTGAGGTTCAACAGGCGGTTGAGGTCGTTGCCGAGGTTGATGTTGCCCTCCTGGCCGCTGACGCGCGGCAGGCGGTCGAGGATCTCGCCCACACGCTGGCGCAGCGCGGGTACGTTCACCCCGGCCTGGGTGAGCAATGGACCCGTCGAACCGCCTTGCTGGTCGAGCAGCGCGACCAGGACGTGGGCCGGCTCGAGCATGTTGTTGTCGCGGCCCACGGCCAGCGACTGTGCGTCCGCCAGGGCCTGCTGGAAACGCGACGTAAGTCTGTCCATTCGCATCGTAAGGTGTCTCCCAAAAGGTGATGGCGCGACCCGGGACCTCCCCGCGACCGCCTCTGGCGCAAGAGATGCGGCTCGAACATTAGTCCTTCAACGGTCAAAAGCGAGCACTTTTTTCACGCGAGCGACGGCATCCTCGGGGGATAGCCGCCCGATGGAAACGCCGTGACAGCCGACCGCGACACCTTGCCCCGTCCACCTGTGGATCTGATCGACAGCCGGACCGCTCTCTTCCTCGACGCCGATGGCACGCTCCTGGCGTTCGCCGACGACCCCGCCGCCGTCGCGCCCGCGGACGGCCTGATGGATACGCTGGATGCCCTGCGCAGGGAACTCGGTGGCGCCGTGGCACTGGTCAGCGGACGGGCCATCGCCGGGCTCGACGCGATCTTCCATCGTCCGGACTGGGCGGCTGCCGGGCAGCACGGCCTGGAGCGCCGGGACGACAAGGGCCAACTGGTGACGGTGCCGGTCGACGAGGAAGCCCTGGCCCGGCTGCGTGCGACGGTGCACGCCGTCGCGGCGGAACTGCCGGGGGTTCGGGTGGAAGACAAGAGCTGGTCGGTGGCGCTGCACTGCAGGGAACACCCCCGCTACGAAGCCGAACTGGCCAGACGCACGCCAGAGATCGCGGCGGCGTTTCCCGGCTTCGAACTCCAGCCGGGAAGCTACGTGTTCGAGTTCAAGCCGCGCGGCATGGACAAAGGGGTGGCGGTCGCCGCCTTTCTGGCAGAAGCGCCCTTCGCGGGCAGACGCCCGGTCTATCTGGGTGACGACCTGACCGATGAGCACGCCTTCGCCGTCGTCAATGAACGGGGCGGCGCGTCCATCCGGATCGGCACGCGGACCCCGTCGCAAGCCGCTTTCACATTGTCTAGCCCGAGCGACGTTCAGAATTGGCTGGATTCCGTGAAAGCCACGTTGACGCAAGGAGCCGTACGCGCACAATGAGCCGACTAGTCGTCATATCGAACCGCGTGGCGCTGCCTAAGCAGACGCAGACCGGTGGCCTTGCCTCCGCGATGAACGCGGCGCTGCAGGAAATGGGCGGCCTCTGGTTCGGCTGGAGCGGCAACATCGCCGCTGAGACCGGCAAGGAGCTGCACGAGGTCAGCGACGGACACATCGAATACGCCACGATCGACATGTCCAAGGCGGACCATGACGATTACTACAGCGGCTTCGCCAACCGGGCGCTGTGGCCCCTGTTCCATTATCGGGGCGATCTGGTCGACTACCGGCGCGACCACCTCGAAGGCTATTTCCGGGTGAACCGCGCGTTTGCCAAGCGCGTGGCGAAGCTGCTCAAAAAAGACGACATCATCTGGGTACACGACTACCACCTGATTCCGCTGGCTTCCATGCTGCGCGAGCTGGGCGTCGAGAACCGGATCGGCTTCTTCCTGCATACGCCCCTGCCCGCCGCCGGTCTGCTGATCACACTGCCCCGCCACCGCGAACTGCTCGAGCCGCTGGCGTCCTATGATCTGGTGGGCCTGCATACGCAGCGCGACCTGCGTGCGCTGGAAGACTATTTCCTGCACGAACTGGGCGCTGCGATGCGCACGGGTGGCCGGATCCGCGCCGCCAACGGCCGCATCTTCCGCGCCGGTGTCTTCCCGATCAGCATCGATACGGCCGAAGCGGTCGAGCTGGCCCATCGCGCCGAAGACAGTGGTGCGGTCGCCAAGCTCCGGGCCAGCATCGACGATCGCCAGCTGATCATCGGCGTCGACCGCCTCGACTACTCCAAGGGCCTTCCGGAGCGCTTCGAGGGCTTCGCGCGGCTATTGCGCGACCACAAGGACATGCGCGGCCGGGTCTCGCTGCTGCAGATCGCCCCGCCTTCGCGCTCGGACGTTCCGGAATATCGCTCGCTGCGCCGCGAACTCGAGCGCAGCGCCGGTCACATCAACGGCCAATACGCCGAGCCCGACTGGGTGCCCATTCGCTACGTCAACAAATCCTTCGGGCACAAGGTGCTCGCCGGGTACTTCCGTGTGGCCAAGGTTGGCTTGGTCACGCCCCTGCGCGACGGCATGAACCTCGTCGCCAAGGAATACGTGGCCTGCCAGGACCCGCAGGATCCGGGCGTGCTGGTGCTGTCGCGCTTTGCCGGTGCGGCCCAGGAACTGGACGCCGCCCTGCTGGTGAACCCGTCCGATCTGGACGAGGTATCGGAAGCGCTCAAGCGAGCCCTCGAGATGCCGCTGAAGGAGCGGCGCATGCGCTGGCAGTCGATGATGGACGTGCTCGAGCGGAACGACATCACGACGTGGCGTAACGCGTTCCTGCATGCGCTGATGGAACCGCCCAAGGTGAAGCCGGAAATCTACGTGCAGCGGCCCATGACGGCCCCCTGAGGTCGTCGCCTCAGCGGGTCCAGATGAGGCTGGCGAAGCGGCCGCTGGCCGCACCGTCGCGACGATAGGAGTAGAGCCGGTCGTCGCGGAAGGTGTCGAAGCCGCCACCGGACACGTTCGTCACTCCCGCACGGGACAACTTGCGCTGCGCCAGCCCATACAGATCGCAGTGCCAGTGTCCGGGCCGCGTCGGCGTAAAAGCCGCTTCGGCGCCCGGATCCGTGTCGACGAAGGCCGCACGGACCTCCTCGCCCACTTCGTAAGACGCCGCACCGATCGCGGGTCCCAGCCAGGCCTGAACGCCATCGGCATCCATCCGGGCCACGGTGCGCTCCAGGACACCGGCCGCCAGTCCGCGCCAGCCGGCGTGAGCGGCGCCGATGGTCTCGCCATCCGTCGAAGAAAAAAGCACCGGCAGGCAGTCCGCCGTCAGGATGGCCAGGACACGGCCCGGCCCGCGTGCGATCGCGGCATCGGCCACGGGCTCTTCACCGTGGGCGCCCGGTGCGTCGGCCACGTCGACACCGTGGACCTGGCGCAGCCACAGCGGCGCCTCGGGAAGCCCGAGGGCCGGCAACAGCGCCGCGCGGTTGGCGGCCACCGCCTCCGGCGCATCGCCCGAGCGCAGGCCCAGATTGAACCGTCCGTACGGACCAACCGATACGCCGGGGCCGTTCCGGGTGGCAACGACGGCGCCGACGCCCGCGGGCGCCACCCAGTCCGGAACGATCCAGGCCTCGGTCATGCTCAGTCCTCGATCGGATGCAGCTCGGTGTCGAGCCGCAGCGTCGCGATCAGGGCGTCCTGATCCGCAGGCCGCGGCGAATCGAACTCGAGACGCTCACCGCTGATCGGGTGGTCGAAGGCCAGCTTCTCGGCATGCAGAGCCTGCCGACGGAAGCCGCGCAGGGCGTCGATCAGCTCCTGGCTGGCGCCGCGCGGCAGGCGCAGCCCGTTGCCATAGAGCTGATCGCCGACCAGCGGATGGCCGATATGCGCCATATGCACGCGAATCTGATGGGTACGCCCCGTCTCCAGGTTGCACTGGAGGACGCTGTGCGAGCGGAACCGCTCGCGCACCCGGTAATGGGTGATCGCTTCCTTGCCGCCGTCCACCACGTCGCGGACCCCCTGCTTCAGGCGATCGTGCTGGTGACGGCCGATCGGCTGATCCACCGTACCGCCGGCGACCATGGTGCCAAGGACCACCGCTTCGTACTGCCGGTGGACGTCGTGGCGCGAAAGCATGGCGACCAGGCCCGTGTGCGCCGCCAGGGACTTGGCGACCACCATGAGACCCGCCGTGTCCTTGTCGAGGCGATGCACGATACCGCCGCGTGGCAACTCGGCGAGCGACGGCGCGTGATGCAGCAACGCGTTCAGCAGGGTGCCCGCCGGATTGCCCGCCCCGGGATGGACGACCAGCCCCATAGGCTTGTCCAGCACCAGGAGGTCGTCGTCCTCATAGCGGATGTCCAGAGCGATATCCTCGGGCAGGGCGTGGACTTCCGCCTCCAGCTCCGCTTCCAGCACCACGTGCTCCCCACCCCGGACGAGATGCCGCGGAGCCACCCGGGCCCCGTCCAGCAACAGTTTCCCGTCCTTGATCCAGCCCGTCAGGCGGGATCGGGAGTAATCGGGGAACATCTCGGCCACGGACTGGTCGAAACGCCGTCCAGCGGCCGTCACCGGTACCGTGGCTTCATGCCGGACCGTCGTCATACCGACCCGCCCGGCCGAAGGCCGGTTTCGGCTATCATGCCCATTCGCTTAAGCATCCGAACTCTCTCAATGCGTGCAACCAAGATCACCATTCTGCTCGTCCTCGCCCTGTCGATGAGCGCCTGCTCGATGTTCCGCAGTAAGAAGGAGACGATCGACACGATGCCGGTCGACCGGCTGTATGCCAATGCTCACAACTCGTTGGAGCATTCCGATTACGCCGCGGCCGAGAAAGCGTACCAGCGACTGATCGCTCGCTTCCCGTCGGGTGACATCAATGAACAGTCGCAAATCGAACTGGCGTACGCGCAGTACAAAGACAACAAGCCGGATGACGCTTACTCGACGATCAACCGCTTCATCAAGACGTTTCCGACCCACAAGCATGCAGATTATGCCTATTACCTGCGCGGTCTGATCAATTTCGATCGCACGGGCGGCATCATCGAGCGCTACCTGCAGCGTGACAACTCGGGTTCGACCCGTCGCGACCAGGGTTTCAACCTGACCGCATTCGACGATTTCAGCCAGCTGACGCGTCGTTATCCGAACAGCGCCTACGCCACCGACGCCCGCCAGCGCATGATCTTCCTGCGCAATCAGCTGGCCCGCTTCGAGATCAACGTGGCCGAGTACTACCTGCGCACCAAGGCCTATATCGCTTCGGCGGATCGCGCCCAGTACGTGATCGAGCACTACCAGCAGTCGCCGGAAACGGGCGACGCCCTGGCCATCCTGACCCGCAGCTACCTCGGTCTCGACCGTCAGCCGCTGGCGGACCAGAGCCGCAAGGTGCTGGCCCTGAACTATCCGGACCACCCGTACCTCACGGACCCGAACTGGCCGCACCATCCGTCGATCTGGCGCAAGGCGATCCCGTTCTCGGGGCACCATTGATCCCTGGATGACGAAGAAAACCGGCGAAAGCCGGTTTTTTTTGCGGGCATGTTTGTCTGGGCTCGGCTTCGCCGTCGCGTTTAGCTTGCCGGGGCATTGGATGTCGCCTGTAAGAGCCGGCGGATGCCACCCTCGCGTCCACGCCTGCGGCGACCCCTCAGGGAAAGGCCGCTACCGCGGCCGTATCTCAATGGCCTTCGGCCGGGTCGGGCTCCGACTGGGGGTTTTCGAGTCGGCTGTCCCTGCCTCCCCGAAAACGGCCGGTCATCCCTGACCGGCCCC